>NZ_JBWKJG010000020.1:0-115086 GCF_056432325.1 Streptomyces sp. NPDC045287 | reverse complement strand
GGAGTTCCTTCCGGAGGTGTGGTGAGGGGGTGTGGTGAGGGGGTGTGCCCGTCCTCCGCCCGGGCGGAGGAGCAGGCGACGCGAAGAGCGAGGTGCGGCAGGGGCGGGCGGGGTCAGTCGGTGACGCGGATGAGGATCTTGCCGCGAGCGTGGCCGGCGGCGAGGGTCGACAGGCCCTCGGCGGCCCGCTCCAGGGGGAGGACGGTGGCGATGTCGGCCTTGACGGTGCCCTCGGCGGCCAGGGCGGCCAGCGGCTCGATGACCTCGCGGACCGGGGTGGCCATGATGTTGTTGCCGGTCAGCCCGGCCGCGGCGAGGGCCTGCTCGTCGGCGGCGTTCAGGGTGCTGGCGACCTTGCCGCCCTTGCGCAGGGCACTCAGGGGCAGTCCTTCGGCACTGCGGGAGACCAGGTCGATCAGGCCGTCGACGCCGTCCGGGTAGGCGGCGGTGACCTGGTCGGCGACCGGCGCGGCGGCGGTGTGGTCGACGACCGTCGCGGCGCCCAGGCCGGTGAGCCGGTCGGCGTCGGCGGGCGTCCCGGTCGCCACGACGGTGGCGCCACGGGCGGCGAGCAACTGCACGGCGTAGGAGCCGACGCCGCCGGTGGCACCGACCACCAGGACGACCTGTCCCGGCTGGACGTCGAGGGCTTCGACGGAGGCGTAGGCGGCGGTGCCGGCCAGCGGCAGGGCCGCGGCCGTAGCGAAGTCCAGCCCGGCCGGCTTGGCCGCCACCGAGGCGGCCGGGAGCAGCGCGTACTCGGCGAGGGTGCCGACCTGGATCGGGGGAGCGAGCAGGATGTGTCCGAAGACCTCGTCACCGGCTGCCAGGTGGTCGACGCCCGCGCCGACCGCCTCGACCACACCGGAGGCGTCCCGCCCCAGCACCAGCGGGTAGGCGTGGGGCATCATCTCGGCCATCATTCCCGAGGCCAGGGCGTTGTCGACGGCGTTCAGGGCCGCGTTCCTCACCCGGATCAGGACGTGGCCGTCGGTGACCTCCGGGACGGGCAGGTCGGACACGGCGGGCTGGGCACCGGGCTCGGAAACGTTCAGTGCACGCATGGCGATCCCCAAGAATCCTGGTTTCGATTTCGGCTGGTTCGTGGCGAGATTAGAAGGCGTAAGGTCCGAAGCGGCCCCACGCCACGACAGCGGCCAGGATCAGCAGAACGGCGTTCACGCCGATCATCTGCTGCTCCTTGCGGCGGGCGTGGACGACCGAGGCGCCGAGCATGAGGATCGCCAGCCCCGTGGCCGCCAGCGGCACCAGGACCGGCGCGACGTCCAGGGCCGCGGGCAGCGCCAGGCCGAGCGCGCCGAGCACCTCCAGCGCGCCGATGGCCTTCACCGCGCCGGCGGAGAAGTCGCCGGCCCAACCCATCCCGGACGCGGCCAGCTTCTCCTTCGGCTGGGCGATCTTCATCAGACCGGCGAGGGTGAACGCGACGACCAGGAGGCCCACGATGATCCAGAGGGTGACGTTCATGGTGTCGGACCTTTCCCAATGACTTGACGCTTCAAGTAAAGTAGCCCGATTCGCTTGAAGCGTCAAGTAAAATCGGGATGGGTTCATTGAAGCTTCAAGCGATCTTGTCTCGTGATGGGCTCGAGGCCGGCAGTCGCGGATCCGATGCGAGCTGCGGAGCCACCGGATCGCTTCACCCGAAACGGCCACACCCGCGGCGTGGTCCGCGCACCACGTCTCGACCGGCACCCTTCGGGCCTCCTCGGGGCATCTGATCGTTGGCCGGGTGTGCCGTTGACGGACGCCCAGTGGGCGAGGGTCGAGCCGCTGCTGCCGGACCGGGCACCTCGGCGAGGTGGGCGGTGGCGTGATCACCGCCTTCTGATCGACGCGATCGCGTTCAAGTACCGCACCGGAACGCCGTGGACGGACCTGCCCGAGAAGTACGGGTCGTGGAAGGGCGTGCGCAACCGGCTGCGGAACTGGGCCATCGACGGCACCTGGAAGAGGGTCTTCACAGCCCTGCTCGCCCAGTCCGACGCCGAAGGCGACCTGGAGCGGGCCGTTGCGGTCGACTCCACGATCGTGCGTGCCCACCAGTACGCCGCCGGCGCCTGCTCGAAGGCACCTCCGACACGCGAACCGTCAGATCACGCCCTCGGGCGTTCCCGCGGTGACCTCTCCACGAAGATCCACTTGGCAGCCGACGGCCGCTGCCGACCGCTGGACTTCGTGCTCACTCCCGGCCAGGCCGGTGACGCACCCGCATTCCCTCAGGTCACGACCCACCTACGAGTACCCCGGCCGACAGGACGACCCAGGACCACAGGCATGGCTGGTCAGGCAGGTGGAGAACCCCGGCACCTACCTGCTGCTCGTCGGCTGGGAGACCGTCGAGGCGCACACCGTCGGCTTCCGCGGCTCCGACCTCTTCACCCAATGGCGCCCAGCTGTGGCCGAATTCTTCGCCGCGCTTCCCACGGTGACGCACTACGAGGGCGCGCTGGGCACCGCACGGCTTCCCTGAGCCAAGGGCTCACGATTCCCGATGCCCTGGCAAGGTCCGGGGCACGGCCCGGTCGAACTCCCGCTGGGTGAGCGCGCGGTGCGGCAGGGGGCTGGGGGCGTCCCTTCGGGCGCGCAGGCCGTCGAGGAGGAGGGTGAGATACCGCTGCCAGACGTCGGGTGTGATTGCCCGGGTGTGGTGGGCCGCGGCTCCGATCATGAGCTGGAGAAGGGGGATGTCGGTCGCCTCGATGTCGTCCCGGAGCGTGCCCTCCCGCTGCGCGCGGGCGATGAGGGCGCTGAGGGCGGGGGTGAGATGCTCCCGTGTCCTCGCGACCCGGTTCTGGCCGTGTGCGCCTTCGAGCAGGATTTCTTTCAGCCCGCGGTCCTCGGCGAAGTCCTGACCGGTGAGGGTGAGGAACTGGACCAGCCCCTCCCAGGCGTCTTCGTGGGTGAGGGACTGCTCGGCGAGGGCGACGACGCGCTGGATCTCGCTGTCGAAGACGGCTTCGATGAGGGCCTCGCGGTCGGCGAAGCGGCGGTAGACGGTGCCGACGCCGACGCCCGCGTGGTGAGCGATGTCGTCGAGAGTCACCTCCAGCCCTCTGCGGGCGAAGACTTCCTGGGCGGCGGCGATGATGCGCTGCCGGTTGCGTTCCGCGTCGGCCCGCAGGGGGCGGGTCCGGGAAGGGGTTCCGGCGGGCTGAACGGGGGCGGTCCTGCGGCTCATGGGTCCATTCTACTGACTAACCGGAGATGTGATCTCCGGTTAGTGCTACGGTGGGACACGGTAACCGGAGATACCTTCTCCACTTGTCTCTCTTCTTCGTGTTCGGAGACCCCGTGAGCACCCTTTCGACGGATGTGAGTCCGCCGCGGGCCGGGCAGCAGGCCGTGGACCCGCATCACGGCCGGCGCTGGCTGATCCTCGCCGTCATCGCGGTCGCCCAACTGATGGTGGTGCTGGACGCCACGATCGTGAACATCGCGCTGCCGTCGGCCCAGCAGGACCTGGGCTTCTCGAACGAGAACCGGCAGTGGATCGTCACCGCCTACTCCCTCGCCTTCGGCAGCCTGCTGCTGCTCGGCGGGCGGATAGCCGACCTCATCGGCCGCAAGATGACCCTGCTGATCGGTCTGGCCGGTTTCGCCGGCGCCTCCGCGCTGGCCGGCGCGGCGACGGGCCTCGGTGTCCTGGTGACCGGGCGCGCCCTGCAGGGCGTCTTCGGCGCCCTACTGGCGCCGACCGCGCTGGCGCTGTTGACGACGACCTTCACCACTGCCAAGGAGCGGGCCAAGGCGTTCGGTATCTTCGGTGCGGTCGCCGGTGCGGGCGGCGGTGTCGGGCTGCTGCTGGGCGGAGTGCTGACCGACGGCCTCAGCTGGCGCTGGTGCCTGTACGTGAACCTCGTCTTCGCCGCCGTCGCCTTCGTCGGCGCGGCGGTGCTGCTGCCGCGCCACCGCCGGGAGCAGGGCGTGAAGATCGACGTGCCCGGCACCGTCACGGTGACCGCGGGCCTGTTCGCCCTGGTCTACGGCTGTGCCAACGCGGAGACGGACGGCTGGGGCGCCACGGGCACATGGGGCTTCCTGGTGGCGGGTGCTGTGCTGATCGCGGTGTTCGCCTGGCTGCAGACGCGGGTCGCGCACCCGCTGCTGCCACTGCGCGTCCTCCTGGACCGTGATCGGGGTGCCGCCTCCCTCGGCATCTTCATCTCCGCGGCCGGCATGTTCGGTGTGAACCTGTTCCTCACGTACTACCTCCAGCAGACGCTGCACTACTCGCCGCTGGAGACCGGTCTGGCGTTCCTGCCGATGGTCGGCGTGCTCATGGTGGTTTCCACCGTGGCGACCAGCGTCCTGAACGCGCGCTTCGGCCCCAAGCCGATCGTGCCCGTCGGCATGGTTCTGGCGGCGGCCGGTCTTCTTTGGCTCACCAGGCTGGACGCCGGCTCCTCCTACGCCGCGCACGTCCTGCCCCCGCTGCTGCTCTTCGCTGTCGGCCTCGGTCTGGTCCTGCCTCTGTGCATGAGTTCCGCCACCTCGGGCATCGACCCGGCGGACGCCGGAGTCGGCTCGGCGAGCGTCAACACCATGCAGCAGGTCGGCGGGTCCATCGGCACCGCCCTGCTCAGCTCCCTCGCGGCCAGTGCCGCCAGTGACTACGTCGCCGGGAAGAAGCCCACCGCCGAGGTGATCGGCCAGTCCGCTCTGGAGAGCTACTCGACCGCCTACTCGTGGTCCGCCGTCTTCTTCGTCGTCGGAGCGGTCGTCTGCGGGCTGCTCTTTCGTCGCGGCGCCCCGAAGGTGGACCCGGACGCCGCCCCCGTCGTCCACATGTGACGGGACGGCCGCCCCGTCCGCTCCCCGCCGGCGTGTCGTCACTTCGCGACTGGACCTGAGATCGAACGTAGACGTCGTCCAGGTCTCCACGACGGTGGCGGCCGGTGAGCGGGGGCAGGCGGTGAAGGCCCTGTGGTGGAGGTGTCGCCGTGCACACGCTGTTGTACGGACGCTGATCCGGGCTTCGTACAGTATGTCGCTTGCGGGCCAGGTCGCGCAGAGGCTGTCGACGGTCGCAGGAGAGGATGGGGTCATGTCTCAGCGAGATGCTGCGCGGGGCAGTGCCGTCCGTGTGCTGATAGTCGATGACGAGCCGGAATTGTCGGAGGTGCTGGCTGTCGCTGTCACCCGGGCGGGATGGCAGCCCTTCACCGCGGCGGACGGGCACGGTGCCGTCCGGCTCGCACGGGAGTGCGACCCGCATGCCGTTGTCCTCGACTGGATGCTGCCCGACCTCGACGGGGTGAGTGTCCTGCGGCGCTTGCGGTACGAGAACGCGGAGCTGCCCGTTCTCATGCTCACCGCCCGGGACGCGCTCGAGTACCGCTTGGAGGGCCTGTCGGCGGGAGCGGACGACTATGTGACCAAGCCCTTCTCCTTGGAGGAGGTGATGCTGCGGCTTCGCGGACTGCTGCGTCGCGCGGGGGCGGGCGCCGAGGAGTCCGCCGCGGACCGGTCCGTGCGGAGGCTGGGGGATCTGGTGCTGTCCGAGCGGACCCGTGAGGTGTGGCGGGGCGGGGCTCCGATCACCCTCACGGCCAAGGAGTTTGACCTGCTGTGGTTCCTGATGGGCTCTCCCCGGCAGGTGTTCAGCAAGGCGCAGCTCCTCGTGCACGTCTGGAACAGCTCGTTCGACGGCGAGGGCAATCTGGTCGAGGTGTACATCTACAGCCTGCGCTCGAAGATCGACAAAGGTCGGGCTCCGATGATCCACACGGTGCGTGGAGTCGGCTATGTGATCCGGGAGACGGACGACCGGCCATGCTGACGCGGCGAGGCCGGTGGGTGAAGGTGCGCCGTGGACGCGGCAGATCTCTGCGGACACGTCTGGTCGTCTGCATGGCCGCGCTGCTGGCCGCGGCCGGCGCGGCCATGTCGTTCGCGACGGTGCTGATCCAGAGCGACTATCTGCGCGAAGACCTCGATCAGCGTGTCACCGAAGCCGCCGAACGGCACCAGGCCGCACTGCATCTGCCGACCGGCGGGCTCACGCACCTGGGATTTCTCAGACTGCCCGGGCAGCCGATCGGGACGCTCGGGGCCAGGGTCGACTCCTCCGGCCGTGTCCCCGCGGCCGGTGTCGTGACCGACGAGGGCCGTCTGCGGGTGCTCTCCGCCGCACAGCGGGCGGCGCTGGGCGGGATCACCGCGGACGGCTCTCTGCAAACCCGTGTGATTCCCGGCCTCGGTGAGTACCGGCTGACCGCGCTGGACGGCGACGGGGTTCTGGTGATCGCCGGACTCCCCATGGCCGATGTGCAGTGTCTGACCAGCCGTCTGATAGTGGCTGAGGTGGTGATCGCCGGGGTCGGGCTCACGGTGGCGGGGTGCGTTGGCGCGGTCGTGGTGAGGCGTCAGCTGCGTCCCCTCGGTCGGGTCGCCGCGACCGCCGTCGAGGTCGCGCGGGTGCCTCTGGACCGGGGGGAGGTTTCGGGACTCAGCCGCGTTCCCGAGCGCGACACCGATCCGGCGACGGAGGCCGGTCAGGTCGGCGTCGCGCTCAATCTCCTGATCGAACATGTGGAGAGGTCGCTCGCCGAACGGCAGCGCACCGAGGAGCGCATGCGCCGCTTCCTGGCCGACGCGAGCCATGAGCTCCGTACCCCGTTGGCGTCGATCGCGGGGTACGCGCAGCTCATGACGGGCGGCACCGGGGAACTCGATCCGGAGCTGGCCTGGCGGCGGGTCTCCGCGCAGTCGGCGCGCATGACGGGACTGGTGGAGGACCTGCTCCTCCTCGCTCACCTAGATGAAGGCCGTCCCTTGAGCATGGCCGAGGTGAACGTCGCGACCCTGATCGCCGAGGCCGTCTGGGACGCCCGTGTCGCGGGAGGTGATCACCTGTGGCAAGTGGTCCTGCGCCTGGACGCGTCCGTGAGTGTCACCGGCGACCACGCCCGCCTGCAGCAGGTACTGGCCAATCTGCTGGCCAACGCGCGGGTGCACACGCCGGCCGGGACGAGGGTCACGGTGACCGCGGAGGCGACCGACGCCGAGTGCGTCGTCCGCGTCCACGACGACGGGCCCGGCATCCCCGCGGCGGTCCTGCCGTCGGTGTTCGAACGCTTCACCCGGGCCGACGCCTCCCGGGCCCGCACCGCCGGCCGGGAGGGCGGCACCGGTCTGGGGCTCGCCATCGCCGCCGCGATCGTCAGGGCGCACGGCGGCCGGGTCGAGGCGCGCAGTGAACCGGGCGACACCGAGTTCACCGTATGGCTGCCGCTGGCCCGGCACGCGCCGCAGGAGAGTCGCGGAAGGTGATCCGGTCCGCACGTTCCGAGCCACAGGTGCGGCATGAGGGCTCGTCGGACCGCTCGGGACGCGCGAGCGTGATCCATCTCAGTTACGATCACCAGCGCGGGTCGGCCGGGGGCATCCTGCCCCTGATCGTCTCCCGGCGGGCCGTCCCCGACACCACTCACCTCAGGTCGGCGCCGGCGTGTTCCACGGCGCCTTCGCCCGCGCCGGACCGGCCGCGCGACACGTCCGCGGGCACGGACCGGCTCCTCTTCGAGCCCTGCCCGCCCCGGACGACGTCACGAAGTCCGGGGCTTACGGCCCTGCAGCAGCTTCCAACGGGAGCGCAGTGCGTGTGCGGCGGTCTTGGGACGGCGGTCCCGGGTGAAGACACCCTTCCTGTTGCCGTCGACGCGGTGGATGCCGTTGGAGGTCTGGAAGTCGGCGAAGTTCCACACGTGCTCGCCCACCACGGCGTCGACACTGTCGAAGGCCCGGTGGTTGGCCTCCAGGTACGCGACCTGGTACTCCTCCGTCCACGGTGTGTCCCATACCGAGTGGAGGCCCGGAAGCGCGTCGGCACCGTACTCGCTCATGAGGATCGGCTTGTCGTACTTCTCCGCCCAGCCGCGCAGCTCCACGCCCATGTACGTCTCCGCGGTGGCGAGGTCTCCCGTGGCGACGTACCAGCCGTAGTAGCGATTGAGGCAGAGGATGTCGAAGAGATCGGCGATGCGGTCGTTCTCGTGGGTCGCGAACATCACGGCCGCGTAACTGACCGGCCGGGTCGGGTCGAGCTCACGGGTGAGTTCGACGAGCGGCTCGAAGTACTCGCGTGCGCCGTCCTCGTGGGAGGAGGGCTCGTTGGCGATGCACCACATCACGACGCTGGGGTGGTTCTTGTCCCGGGCGATCAGTTCGCGGATGGCCTGCGCGTGTGCGGCGCGGGTGTCGTCGTTGAAACTCTCGGGCGAGAACGTGGGCTTGTGCGGCCGTCCGGCCAGCCCTCCTTCGACGGCCAGGTTGAGACCGACGGCCGCCGTCTCGTCGATGACGACGATGCCGTGCCGGTCTGCGAAGTCGAGGACCTCCTCGGCGTAGGGGTAGTGGGAGGTGCGGAAGGAGTTGGCGCCGATCCACTCCATGAGCTGGAAGTCGTGCACGAGGTAGGCGTCGTCGTGGCCCTTGCCGCGCACGGGGGTGTCCTCGTGCTTGCCGAAGCCGGTGAAGTAGAAGGGTTCCCCGTTGATGAGGAACTGCCGGCCGCGGATCTCGACGGTGCGTACACCGAAGGGCTGCGTGTAGGTGTCGGTCACCCGGCCGCCGTCGACGATGTCGACGACGAGGTCGTAGAGGTGAGCGGCCCCCGGGCGCCACGGGGTGACGTCGTCGATGCGCAGGGTGCCGTTGGCCCCCTCGGCTGCTGCGACCCGGGAGCCGTCGGCGTCCAGGACCCGCACGCGCACCGTGGCGGACGCGCTGGTCCGCACCGAGTAGTCGACGGTTCCGGTGGCCCCGTCGAGGCCGGTGACCACCGTGACGTCGTCGATGTGGACGGACGGGACGCTGCAGAGCCGCACCGATCGGGCGATACCGGCGTAGTTGTAGAAGTCGTGCAGGTATTTCTGGGTGCGCCGGCCGTCCTGGGCGACGGTGATGGTGCCCGGCGGGATCGTGACGTTCGTCAGCTCGTTGTTGACGCCGACGGTGAGCCGGAACTCCTCGCCCGCCTTCACGTGGTCGGTGATGTCCGCCTCGAACGGCGTGTATCCGCCGATGTGTTCCGCGACGAGGTGCTCGTCGACGTACACCTTGCCTTCATGGGTCACGGCGTCGAAGTGCAGGATCACCCGCTCGCCCGCCCAGCCGCGTGGCACACGTGCCGTGCGCTGGTACCACACCCAGCCGACGTGGTCGCGGATCGCGCTGTCGGTGAACAGGTCGTTGTAGCTGGCCGGAACGGCTGCTTCGAGTGGCGTGTCGAGCGGACCCGACCAGGGCTGTGGCCCGGCATTCGACGAGGTCGCGAACCGCCACAGGCCGTCGAGGCGCACTAGTTCGCGGGTGGCGGTGCAACGAGGTTTCACCATGGACGATCTCCTCCTGAGAACGGTCTGGTGGCCTGCCGGCGCAGCCGAGGCGCGGAGCGCGGCAGTCGGGCGGTGGGGGAGCCGCCGGGGGCTCAGTGGCAGTGGCCGAGCGCTTCGGGGAAGGCGGACTCCAAGGCGTCGGTCGTGCCGGAGAACCGGTCGATCACGGTCCGCAGAGTGGTGCCGGCCGTACTTCTGGCGGCGTGGGAGACAGGGATCTGCGGGAGGTGCTCGGCGAAGACGTGCCTCACCCTGTCCCAGACGCGATCGTCTGTGACCAGGACGCGGATCGGTGCCGCCGCCCTCTTCCAGGCCGTGCTCAACGGCTCGCGGATGCGATGGCCGCTCGATCCGCAGATCGACCTCGCCGATGCGCTGAACGCCTTTCTCGAGCTGATCCACGCTTCGGGGAACCCCCGGTCGCGGGAGGCGAGGGCGCGCCCCGGTCAGTCACGCACGACGATCCGGGCCCGGGCCACGTTGTCGACGCGGGCGAACGGTGTCGCCGGATCACCGTCGCGCTGGGCCGAGACCCGGACCGCGGCGAAGCGGATGCCAGGGGTGAGGTAGGTGTGCCGGCGTTCGAGCGTGAGCCGGGAGGTGGGCTCGACGACGTCGTCGATCTCGTACGTACCGTCTCCGTCCGCGTCCCATTGCACCCGTACGATCGGGCCGGCGCCGGGCGGGGCGTCGACGGTCACCGCCAAGGTCACGCTCGTGCCGGTGGGAACGTCCGCACACGTGGCACCGTCGGCGGTGATCCGCACCACCGGCTGGACGCCGCCGCGGTCGGCTGCGGAGTCGGGGACGAGGATCTGTCCGTCCCGGATCTCGTAGCGGGTGACGGAGGCGGGCGGGATGTCCTTCTCCACCCAGTCCGCGAGGCTGCGCAGTGCCTCGTGCAGGACGCCGAGGTAGCTCACGGAACGGGTCGGGTGTTCCTGCCGTTCGGTGTCGGTGTGCAGCGCGTTGTCGACGTACCAGAGCCGGAAGCGGTCGTCGAGAGCGTCACCGAGATGCTCGGCGGCCTTGCCGCGGTACCAGTCGGCCTGCCAGGGAAAGGCCTCCCGGTCGAGCAGGCAGGACACGACGATCATCTTTCCGGCGAACTCGCCGGTGGGTACGTGGCCCGCCGCCGCGGCGGCGAACAGCGGGGCGAGCAGGAACGGGCGTTGGGGCGGCAGCGGTGCGCCGGTGGCGTCGCGGTACTGGTCCCACGCCGCGTACTCCGGCCCCGGCACCTGGTGGCGGTGGTAGGTCTGGGCCGCGAGGAAGTTGCTGTTGTCCACGCGGACGGTGTCACCCGGTCGCAGACCCGGCGGGACGTGCGGCTCGGCGCCGGGCATGTCGACGACGGCCAGATCGCGCCAGATGCCCTTCAGCCGGAGCCCCGAACCTGCGGCTTCACCGGTGGTGACGGTCAGTTCCGCGCCCAGTGTCCCGGTGGGCGGCACGCGCGTCAGGCGGAGAGCGACCACGGCGTCCCCACCACCCCCGGGCCCCTTGAACGCCTCGTCCACGCCACCCCTCACACTCTCGGCGGGGTCGGCGAAGGGGCCGAGGTCGGCAGCGTCGCGCCGGCGGAGGACGGCGCTCACCGTGCTGTCGAAACGGACCCGGGCGCGCTGGACCGAGGCGCGCGGATCGGCGCCGAGGTACCCGGGCGTGGACCAGAACTCCTCGAAGTATCCGGGGTCCGCCTGGACGAGGTGCGGGTACAGCGTCCCGAAGGCGTGCGTCCCCATGGTGCGGTGCCCGAACCACGAGCGGATCGGGAAGCCCATCCGCGTCACCTCGGTCAGCGCGGCGCTCTCCTCGGGCGCCAGCCCCTGGTGGGGGTCGCCGCTGCCGCCCGGCTCCACCGCGTCCACGATCCGGTCGAACGCGTCCCGCAGGACCCGCTGGGCGTGCATCCGCACGGTGAAGACGTTGGGAATGGCCATGGGGCTGCCGGGGACGTAGGGAACGAAGCCGTCCCACACGCCCTCGGTGTGCTCCGCACAGCCCATCGTCCGGAAGGCGCCGCCGCTGCCGCCGTAGAGGTAACCGTAGGGCCGGTGGTCGCCGTACACCTGACGCGCCAGCACCCGGGAGTGTGCCGCGGCCGCCGCGTGCGCCCGGTAGCCGGCGATCGTGGGGTCGGTGTGGGAGCCCGGTGTTCCGGAGGGGCCGCCGCCGTTCGTCTCCAGGAAGTAGCCACCAGCGCCGAACGCGAAACCGATCTTGTTCTCCTGCCCGTCGGCGGACGGCGCCAGGTGCTCGCTGTCGGGGACGGGAGTGATGTGCTGGTAGAAGCGCCCTTCATAGGTCTCGGGCGGTGGGAAGTACAGGGAGAAGCGGGTGGCGGTGCCCTTGAATCCCCCGTGGACGTAGCGGTGCGGCAGCGGGGTGTCACGGGATTCGTCGATGTCCACGTACGGGCGATCGAAGGGGTGTGCCGTCATGGTCTCGCTTTCTGTGTCGTCGTGGGGCGCGATGTCAGTGGCCGCCGTGCGGCCCGTTGCCGGTGATCTCGTCGACCAGGCCCCAGCGCAGTGCCTCGGGTGCGGTGAGCCGGATTCCGGACAGCGCCAGGTAGGCGGTCCGGTGCCGCCCGATGCGTACCGGCAGGCTCGCCGTACCGCCCGCGCCGGGGATCAGGCCCATCTCGATCTCCGGTAGCCGGACGAACGTGTCCGGAGCGGCCGTCACTCGTCCCGCGAACGCCGCGAGTTCGATGCCCGCTCCCACACAGGCGCCGTGCAGCCGGGCGGTCACCTTGGAAGCGCACCTCAGCAGCAGCGCGGCGGGGCTGCGCACCACCCGCACCCGGTGGGCCTCGGCCGGGTCCCGTGAGGTGCCGAACTCGCCGAGGTCGCCCCCGCTGCAGAACGCGGCGCCCGCACCGCACAGGTCGACCCGGAGGATCGTCGGGTCGGCCACGGCGACCTCCAGGGCCTCGCACAGGGCGTCCCGCGTCGCCGCGTCGAAGGCGTTGCGCACCCAGGGGCGGTTCAGGACGACGGTCAGACGGTCGCCGACGCGGCGCAGCCGTACCGGGGTGGCGGCGGGACGCGGTCTGCGGGGCGGGATCGCGTCCCGCCAGGAGCGGAACTCCGCGCCGCCCTGGAGGGCGGAGTAGGCGAGGGACTCGACCAGGAGCTTCTCGCCCGGTGAGAGTCCCGCTCCCATCCGGAGCACCTGGACCAGGGTCAGGGAGGCCGCGGGGCGCCGACCGACCACGTCACCGACGCGCTCGGCGGCGACCAGCGGTTCGGCGCAGGTCACCCAGGGGCGCGGCGCGCCGGGGTCTGCGGTCAGCAGGACGTCGAAGCCGGCCGGGACCGTCGTCGGACGGGTGGCCACGCCCACGAGGACCTGGTCGGTCGAGGGCGGCGGCGGTGCCGAACGGTCGAGATCGACCAGACGGAAGGGCGACTCCATGACGCGGTGAGTGTAATCTGCTGGCAGCCTGGAGAGAAGGGTGTTTTCGCAGTGAAGAATGCCGCTCTCACCGTCAGCGGCGGGATGGCCGCCGTCGGTCCGTGCCTCGCCCCGCTCCGGGCGGTCGTCGCGGACTTCACGGACCGCACCGGTGTCCCCGTCGACCTGCCCACGGTCCTCTTCCTGCGGGCCCGCCTCGCCGGGCTGCCGCCGCCGGACCGGACCTCCGCCGGCGGCTCCTGCCGGCTCCTGGAGACCACCGACGGCTGGGCCGCCGTCAACCTGGCCCGTCCCGACGACCGGGCGTCGCTGCCCGCCCTTCTCGCTCTCCTCGACGCGCGGGACACGCCCCTGGCCGGTGCCGCGCGCCGGACCACCGCGCGCCGCCTCGCCGACGCCGCCCAGCGCGTCGGCATCCCCGCCGCCGCGCTCGGCTCGGAGCGGTCCGGCCGGGAACCGGTGCGCGCTCGCCGCCACGGCGGGCGAAGGACCTGTCCGCCGGCCGTCCCGCGCGTCCTGGACCTGTCCGCCCTGTGGGCCGGACCCCTGTGCGCGCGGCTGCTGGGTTTGGCCGGAGCGCACGTGACCAAGGTGGAGAGCACCACCAGACCGGACGGCGCACGGCGAGGGAATCCGGAGTTCTACCGCTGGCTGCACGACGGACACGAGAGCCTGGTGCTGGACTTCTCCCCGGGCGCCCTGGCCGACGCCGTGGACCGCGCGGACATCGTCATCGAGGCCTCGCGGCCCCGGGCGCTGCGGCGACTGGGGGTGCACGCCGAGGAGTTCCTCGCCGCGCGCCCCGGACGGGTCTGGGTCGGTATCACGGGGTACGGCCGCGACGACGACCGGATCGCTTTCGGTGACGACGCGGCGGTGGCCGGCGGTCTGGTCGGCCGCGACCCGCACGGCGACCCGGTGTTCCTCGGCGACGCCCTCGCCGATCCCGTCACCGGCCTGTACGCCGCCCACGCGGTCGTCCGTTCCCTGGCCGCCGGTGGCGGTGAACTGCTGTGCGTGTCCATGGCGGCGTGCGCCGCAGCCCTCGCCGCCTCCCGGACGCCGCCGTGCTGATCAGGAACGTGGAGGTCGAGGGGCGCGCCGGTACGGACCTGCGGATCGGCCCCGACGGGCGGATCCGCGAGATCGGGCCCCGCCTTCCCGGGGAGGCGCACGTCGACGGGCGCGGAGGGGCGTTGCTGCCCGGGCTGCACGACCACCACGTCCACCTGACGGCGCTGGCCGCGGACGCCGCCTCGGTGCGGGTGGGTCCCGCAGACGTACGGGGGCGTGAGGGTCTCGGGGCGGCGCTGCGGAGCGGTCCGCCCGGGGAGTGGGTGCGGGCCACCGGCTACCACGAGAGCGTCGCCGGCGACCTGGACCGCTGGGTGCTGGACACGCTCGTCACCGACCGGCCCGTGCGTGTGCAGCACCGCAGCGGGGCGATGTGGTTCCTGAACACCGCCGCGCTGCGGGCGGCGGGGCTGGGCGGTGACGGCCGGCTGTGGCGGCAGGACGAACGGCTGCGGCGCCTGGTGCCGCCGGTCCGGCTGGAGCTGGAACGCCTCGGCCGGCGGGCCGCGCGGCGCGGCGTCACCGGCTTCACCAACGCCGACCCCCGTCCGGCTCCCGGACTGCGGCGCACCCTGTCGGTACTGCCGCAGCGGCTCACCGTCATGGGCCTCGACTCCCCGGTCAAGATCCTGCTCGACGACGCCACCCTGCCCGCCCCGCACGACCTGGCCGCCCGGATCGGGACGGCACGGCCCCGGCGGGTCGCCGTGCACTGCGTCACCCGCGTGCAGCTGCTCGTCACCCTGCTCGCTCTGGAAGAGGCCGGTCCGGTCGAGGGAGACCGTGTCGAGCACGGGGCGGTGATCCCGGTGGAGACCGTCTCCTGGATCCGGCGGCTGGGTCTGACGGTCGTCACCCAGCCGCACTTCCCGGTGGAGCGGGGCCGTGAGTACGCCGCCGAGGTCCACCCCGACGACCGGGCCCACCTCTACCGGTGCCGGAGCCTGGCCGAGGCGGGCGTCGCGCTGGCCGCGGGGACCGACGCGCCCTTCGGCACCGACGACCCGTGGGCCGTCATGCGGGCCGCCGCGAGCAGGGAGGACGGTGAGAGTGTGACCCCCGAGGCGGCCCTGCGGTTCTTCCTCGGCCGTCCCGAACGACCCTCCGTCCCACGCCGGTTGACGGTGGGTGCGCCGGCCGACCTGTGCCTGCTCCACGTACCGCTGCGCGAGGCGCTCGACGCCCTGTCCGCCGAGACCGTACGGGCCGCGTACGTGGCGGGCCGGCCGATCACCTCCTGAACCGGTGCTCAGACGCTGTACCCGCCGTCCACCCCCAGCGCCTGCCCGGTGATGAACCCCGCCCGGTCGGAGGCGAGGAACGCGACCGCCTCCGCGATGTCCCGCGCCTGCCCGAAGCGGCGCAGCGGGATGTTGCGCCGGGTCACGGCGAGGGCGTCCTCGTCCAGCTCACCGGTGCTGATCAGCCGCCCCGCGATGCCGTCGGTGAGCATGCCGGGGGCGACGCAGTTGACGCGCACGCCGTACCGGCCCTCCTCGGCGGCCAGTGCCCGGGCCACCGCCTCGACCGCGCCCTTGGCACCCGAGGACAGTCCGTCGCGGACCGGGTAACGGCGGGTGGCGACCGTCGTCACGGCGACGACGCTGCCCCGGCTCTCCCGCAGCAGCGGCAGGGAGGGGTGGACGAGGTTGAAGAACGCCACCGCGTCGGCCTCCAGTTGCGCCCGGTACCGGGCGGGCGTGACCTTGCTGAGATGCGTCATCGGGACGTGCGGTCCCGCCGCGTAGACGAGGGTGTGCAGGCCGCCGAAGCCGGCCGCGGCCTCCCGCACGGCCCGCGCGGTGCCGTCCTCGTCGGTGAGGTCCAGCCCGATCGCGGCCGCCCGGCGCCCGGCGGCCTCCACCTCGCCGGTGAGCACGTGTGCGGTCTCCTCGTCGGCCCGGTAGGTGAGGACGACGTCACTGCCGCGGGCCGCGAGCGTCCGTACGACCGCCGCGCCGATGCCGCCGGTGCCGCCCGCGACGAACGCGGCACCCGGACGGGACGAGAAGTCCTCCATGCCTCACAACCCCAGGGACTTGGCGATGATGACCTTCATGACCTCACTGGTCCCGGCGTAGATCCGGGTGATGCGCGCGTCCGCGTACAGCCGGGCGATCGGATACTCCAGCATGTAGCCGTATCCGCCGAAGAGCTGGAGACACCGGTCGACGGCACGCGCCTGCATCTCGGTGCAGAACAGCTTGACCTTGGCGGCGTCGGCGCCGGAGAGCCGGCCGTCGACCAGTTCGAGCACCGCCCGGTCGAGGACGGCCTGCGCGGCCTCCACCTCGGCGGCGACGGCGGCGAGTTCGAACTTCGTGTTCTGGAACGAGGCGACGGTGGTGCCGAAGACCGTGCGTTCCCGCACGTACGCGACGGTCGTGTCGAGCGCCGCCCGCGCCTGTGCCACGGAGCCCACCGCGACGGTCATCCGCTCCTGCGGCAGGTTGTGCCCGAGGTACGCGAAGGCCCGGCCCTCCTCACCGAGCCTGTTGGCGACCGGCACCCGGACGTCGTCGAAGGCCAGCTCCACGGTGTCCTGGGCCTTGATGCCCATCTTGTCCAGCACGCGCCCGCGCGTGAAGCCGGGCATCCCATCCTCCACCACCAGCAGCGTCAGCCCCGCCCGCCGGTCGCCGGGGTCGTGGGACGTGCGCGCCACCACGATCACGAGATCGGCCAGCAGCCCGCCGGTGATGAAGGTCTTCGCGCCGTTCAGGACGTAGGCGTCCCCGTCGCGGACGGCGGTCGTGCGGATGCCCGCCAGGTCGGAGCCGGTGCCGGGCTCGGTCATCGCGATCGCGGTCAGCAGCGCGCCGGAGGCAAGGCCGGGGAACCAGCGGGCGCGCTGCTCGCGGTCGGCATAGGCCAGGAAGTACGGCAGGACGACGTCGAGCTGGGTGCGGACCGTGCCCAGGGTGACCAGGGCGCGGGCCGCCTCCTCCTGGAGGATCACGTTGTAGCGGTAGTCGGGCTGTCCGCCACCGCCGTACTCCTCGGGTATCGCCATGCCCAGCAGGCCGAGCGAGCCGAGGCGTCCGAAGAACGAGCGGGGCAGCCGCCCGGCCTTCTCCCAGTCGGCGTAGTGCGGCACCACCTCCTTGGCCACGACGTCCCGGACCAGCTCCCGGAAGTCCTCGTGGTCGGTGGTGAAGACGTCTCTGCGCACGGTGACTCCCGTCGTCAGTCGGCGAGTTCCACCACGGTGGCGTTCGCGGTGCCGCCGCCCTCGCACATGGTCTGCAGGCCGAAACGGATCCCGTGCGCGCGCATGTGGTGGATCATGCGGGTCATCAGCACCGCGCCCGACGCCCCCAGCGGATGCCCGAGCGCGATGGCACCACCGAGGGGATTGAGCCGCTCCGCGTCCGCGCCGGTCTCCGCCAGCCAGGCCAGCGGAATCGGCGCGAACGCCTCATTCACCTCGAACACACCGATCTCGTCGAGGGCGAGGCACGCCTTGCGCAGCACCTTCTCGGTGGCCGGGATCGGCCCGGTGAGCATCAGCACCGGGTCGGATCCGACGACCGCACCGGCCCGGTAGCGGACCAGCGGAGCGAGCCCCAGCTCCCGCGCCCTCTGCGCCGTCGTGACCAGCAGGGCCGCTGCCCCGTCGGAGATCTGCGAGGCGTTCCCCGCGTGGATCACGCCGTCCTCCTGGAAGGCGGGCTCGAGCCTCGCGAGCGTGTGCACGCTCGTGCCCCGCCGGACCCCCTCGTCGGTGTCGACCCCGGCCACGGGCACGATCTCCGCGTCGAACGCCCCGGCGTCCTGCCCGGCCGCCGCCCGCTCGTGCGAGAGCGCGGCGTACGCGTCGAGCCGCTCCCGCGTGAAGCCCCACTTCCGCGCGATCCGCTCCGCCGAGATCCCCTGGCTGAAGGAGAACCCCTCGTAGCGGTCGAGGACGCGCGGTCCGTACGGCATCCCGCCCGCCTTCGCGGCTCCCAGCGGCACCCGGCTCATCACCTCCACGCCGCCCGCCACGACCACGTCCTGCTGGCCCGACAGGACCGCCTGCACGGCGAAGTCCAGCGCCTGCTGGCCGGACCCGCACGCCCGGTTCACCGTCGTCCCCGGGACGCTCTCCGGCCAGCCCGCCGCCAGCACCGAGTAGCGGCCGATGTTGCTCGACTGGTCGCCGACCTGGGACACACAGCCCCACACCACGTCGTCGACCACGTCCGGGTCGATCCCGGTCCGTTCGGCCAGCGCCTCGAGCACGGTCGCGGACAGGTCTGCGGGGTGGACGCCGGACAGCCCGCCGCCCCGCTTGCCGACCGCGGTACGGACCGCACCGATGATCACCGCTTCCCGAGTCACGTCTCGTCCTCCGATCGTTGGGCCGTCGCAGCGGGCACCGCCCAGCCGCCGGTGAAGTGGGCATCGCGTCGGCCGGCGAAGGCCGCGTACGCCTCCCGCACGTCGGCGGTCGCGAAGTTCACCGCCTGCGCCCGGGCCTCCCCGGCGAGCGCCTCGCGCAGGGTGCGGTCGGCGTTCTCGTTCAGCAGGTGCCTGGTCTGGGCGAGTGCCACGGGAGCGCCGGCCGCCAGACGTGCGGTGATGCCGCCGACGAAGGCGTCCACCTCCTCGGCGTCCACCACCCAGGTCACGAGGTTCAGGGCCCGGGCCTCCTCGGCGTCGATCGTCTCCGCCAGGAGCGCGAGGCGCTTGGCCTGCTGGAGGCCAGCCAGCCGGGGCAGCAGCCAGGAGCCGCCGCAGTCGGGGGACAGCCCCCTGCGCGCGAAGATCTGCGAGAACCTCGCCTCCGGGGTCGCCACGACCAGATCGCACCCCAGGGCGAGGTTCCAGCCCGCGCCCACCGCCACCCCGGTCACCTTGGCGACCGTCGGCACCGGCAGCTCGTGCAGCAGCAGCGTCACCTCGGTCAGTGTGCGCATCCGGTACACCGGGTGGGCGCTGCTGAGGCCCTTGGAGATGTCGGCGCCCGAGCAGAAGGCACCGCCCGCGCCGGTGAGGACGAGTGCGCGCACGCTCCGGTCCCGTCCGGCCTCCTCCAGCGCCGTGCGCAGCGCCTCCCACAGTTCGGCGTCGATGGCGTTCCTGCGGTGCGGGCGGTTCAGCGTCAGGGTCCGTACGCCGTCGGCGTCGTCGGTGAGGAGGACGGTCACCGCAGGGCCCCCTGGGCGCGCAGCGCCGCGATCTCCTCGCCCGAGAAGCCGAGTTCGCCGAGCACGGTGTCCGTGTGCTCGCCCAGCGCGGGCACCGCACCCATCGGCGGCTCGTACCCGGCGATGACCGGAGGCGGCAGCAGTGCCGGGACCGGTCCGCCCGGGGTGCCGATCTCCCGCCAGCGGTCACGGGCGGACAACTGCGGATGCGCCAGCACGTCCCGCTGGGTGTTGAAGCGCGCGTTGCCGATCCCGGCGGTGTCCGCGCGGCTCTGGACGTCGGCCAGATCGTGCCGGGCGCACCAGCCGGCGATCTCGGTGTCCAGGACGGCCCGGTGCTCCACGCGTCCGGCGTTCGTGCGGAACCGCCCGTCGTTCGCCAGGTCCGGCCGGCCGAGCAACTCCCGGGCCAGCCGCTGCCACTCGTGGTCGTTGGTGGTGCCCAGAACGACCGTCTGCCCGTCCGCGGTGCGGTAGGCGCCGTAGGGGGACACGGCGGGTGAGCCCATGCCGAGGGGCTGCTGCTCCACGCCCGAGTGCCGGGTGTACGTGAGCGGGTAGCCCATCAGCTCCGTCATCGTGTCGAACAGGCTCACCGCCACCGGGGCGACGGGCCGCCCCCGCCCCTTGCCGTGCAGGAGGGCCAGGACGGCCAGCGCCGCGTACAGGCCGCTGCACACGTCGGCCACCGGCGGCCCCGGCTTGGCCGGTGCCCCCGGGTGCCCGGTCACGGCGCACGCCCCCGACTCGGCCTGGACCAGCAGGTCGTAGGCGCGCTTGTGGGAGAGCGGCCCGCCAGCGCCGTACCCGTCGATCTCCACGGCGATCAGCTCCGGGTGGCGCACCTCCAGGTCCGCGGGGGAGAGGCCCAGCTTGGCGGTCGTGCCGGGACTGAGGTTGGAGACCAGCACGTCGGCGCGTTCCAGCAGCCGGTGCAGCACGGCGAGGCCCGGGCCGGTCTTCAGATCCAGCGCCACCGACTCCTTGCCCCGGTTGGCCCACACGAAATGGGCCGCCAGGCCGCCCACCACGTCGTCGTAGTGCCGGGCGAAGTCCCCGCCCCGGGGATTCTCCACCTTGATCACGCGGGCGCCGAAGTCACCGAGGGTGCGGGTGCACATCGGTGCCGACACGGCCTGCTCCAGCGCCACCACGGTGACGCCGGCCAGCGGTCCGTCGCTCATCGGCCTTCTCCCTCCCGGTACCGGGCGCGCAGGTCGTCCTTGAGGACCTTCAGACTTGCGTTGCGGGGCAGCGCGTCCACGAACCGCACGTGCCGGGGCACCTTGAAGTTGGCCATGTGCGCACGCGCCCACGCCACGACGTCCGGCTCGGTGGGGCGGGCGCCCGGCGCGGGGACGACGAAGGCGCAGCCCACCTCGCCCATGCGCGCGTCGGGTACGCCGACGACCGCGACCTCCGCGATGTGCTCGCAGCCGAGCAGGAGCTTCTCGATCTCGGCCGGGTAGGCGTTGAAGCCGCCGACGATGTACATCTCCTTCTTGCGGTCGACGATCACCAGGTTGCCCGCCGGGTCGAGGTGGCCGACGTCACCGGTGTGCAGCCAGCCGTCGCCGTCGATCGCCGCCGCGGTGGCGTCCGGGTCGTCCCAGTAGCCCTGGGTGACGTTGTAGCCGCGTACCAGGATCTCCCCGTCCTCACCCGGCGGCACCTCCTTCCCCGCCGCGTCGGTGAGGCGGACCTCGACGCCGGGGATGGGGCGGCCGGTGGTGCGGGCCACGGTCTCCTCGGTGTCGCCGACGCGGGTGGTGGTCACCAGCGCGGTGGACTCGGTGAGCCCGTAGGCACTCAGCACGATGTCGAAGGACAGATCCCTCTTCATGGCGCGGATCAGGGATTCCGCAATAGTGGAGCCGCCCGTCATGGACACCCGCAGCGACGACAGGTCGCGGTCCGGGCGGTCCGGGTGGTGGAGCAGGTCGTGGAAGATGGTCGGTGGGCCGAGCAGGATGCTGACCCGTTCCCGCTCGATCAGCTCCAGCGCCCGCCCCGCGTCGAAGACGGCCATCGGGAGCACCGTCACGCCGTGCAGGAAGGAGGCGAGCCAGCCCGCCTTGTAGCCGAAGCAGTGGAAGAACGGAGGAATGACCAGGAAGCTGTCCGAGGCGCGGAAGCCGTACGCGCCGGACATCCAGCCGTAGGCGCGCAGGGACTGGCCGTGGGTGAGGACCACGCCCTTGGGGTGGCCGGTGGTGCCGGAGGTGAACATCACGTCGCTCATGTGGTCCGGGGTGAGCCGGTCGATGGCCTCGTGGGCCGTCGCCGGGTCGGTGCCCAGGTCGAGGAACCGGTCCCAGGTCACATCGGCCCGGCCCTGTTCCCCGGAGAGCGAGACGGTGGTGCGCAGCGCGGGCAACCCGGGATCGGCCCGCTCGAGGTCGGCCGTGTAGTCCGTGCCCAGGAAGGACGAGGCGGCGAAGAGGGCGCGGGCTCCGGACGTGCGCAGGATGTAGGACAGCTCCGGGGCCTTGAAACGGGTGTTGAGCGGGACGACGATCCCGCCGGACCCCTGGATGGCGAGGGCGGCCACGATCCACTCCACCGAGTTCGGGGCGCACAGGCCCACCCGGTCGCCCGGTCCGATGCCGAGGGTCCGCGCTGAGGCGACGGCCCGGAGCATGAGGTCCTCCAGTTCCCGGAAGCTCAGGCGCCGGTCCCCGTCGACTAGGGCGGGGGCGTCGCCGAACCGCCGGGCGGCCGCTCTGACCACGTTCGGGATGCTCTGGAACTCCTGGTCGTGTCGCATGGCGGGACTCCGTTCAGCCACGGCCGTCGGCCGGCAGGCGCAGCAGGCGCTTGGCGATGATGTTCCGCTGGATCTGAGAGGTTCCGCCGTAGACGGACGCCGCCCGGGAATAGAGGTAGTCGCCGAAGATCTCCCCGCCCTCCCCGTGCACTTCCTCGGGGAACACCTTCAGCGCCGTCTCGTACAGGCGCTGTTCGGCGCGGGTCATGAGCAGTTTGTCGACGGAGGACTCCGGGCCCGCCGCCCGGCCGGCCAGGCGTTCGGCGGTTCGGCGACGGGAGTGGGCGACCAGGACCTCGTAGTCGACGACGCACCGTCCGATGTCCGTCAGCAGCCCGTCGGGGAGGCCGTCGCGGTGTGCGCGGGCGTGGCGGCGCAGCCGCTCCACCAGCTGCCCGTATCTGGGCAGGTGGCCGGTGTCGAGAGCGTTGCGCTCGTACGCCACGGTGGTCATCGCCAGTGCCCAGCCGTCGCCCTCGGCGCCGACCCGCTCCGACTCGGCCAGGCGGACGCCGTCCAGGAACAGCTCGCAGAACTCGTCGTCGCCGTTGGCCGCGCGTAGCGGGCGCACCGTCACGCCGGGGCGGTCCAGCGGCAGTACGAACGCGGAGATCGAGGCGTGCGCGGACGCGTCGGCGCCGGTACGGGCCAGCAGCAGGCAGAGGTCGGAGTACTGGGCGTAGCTGGTCCACAGTTTCTGACCGTTGACTGTGTAGTGACCTTCCGGACCGCGGTCGGCGCGGGTGCTCATACCGGCCAGGTCCGAGCCGGCGCCCGGCTCGCTGAAGCCCTGGCACCAGACGTCGTCGCCCGCGAGCATGCGCGGCAGCAGGCGGCGGCGCTGCTCCTCGGAACCGAACTCCAGCAGGGCGTGTGCGAGGTACCCGATGCGCGGCACTCCGGGCGCGCCCCGTGCCCCGAGCTCGTCGCTGACCGCCACCTGGTGCAGGGGGGTGAGTCCGCGTCCGCCGTACTCCCGCGGCACGTCGAGGCCGACCCAGCCGCCGGAGTGCAGCATGCGGTGCCAGCGGTGCAGGTGGACGGGGAGGGGCTCGTCGGCGTCCCGGGGCGGGAGCGGGTGCTCGGCCAGCCAGTCCCGGAGGTCGCGGCGCAGCTGCTCGAGGTGGGCGGGGTCGCCGAAGTCCAGCGGGAGGTCGGTCATCGTGTCGTCTCCGGTTCGGCAGCGACAGCGGGGATGTCTTCGGCTGTGCGGGCGGACAGGCCGTCGGCCGGCGTGGCGGGGCGGGGGTCGGCCAGGGCCGGCAGCAGGTCGGCCGTGGTCGCCAGCAGACCGGCTCCCACGAGGACGCGGCGCAGGTAGAGGTGGGCCACGTGCTCCCAGGTCTGGGCGATGCCGCCGAAGATCTGCATGCCCGCGTACACCGCCTCGACGGCGGAGACGTTCACCTCGGCCTTGGCCACGCGAGCCGCCGTCAGCGCCCGGTCGGCGGGCTCGTGGTCCAGACACCAGGCGGCGTAGCGGGTGGCGCTGGTGCACGCCTCGGCCAGCACCCTCGCGTCGGCGAGCAGGTGCCGCACCGCCTGGAAGGAGCCGATCGGCCGCCCGTACTGGTGTCGGTCCCGGGCGTAGTCCGTGCTCAGTCCCACGAAGGCGTCCACCGCACCGGCCAGTTCGGCGGTCACGACGACCAGGGCGTACGCCTGCCAGCGCCGGCCCGCGTCGGGGGTGAGGCGCCCGAGGACCTTCCCGTCGGCGTCGGGGACCGCGTACACGGCACGCAGGAGGTCGGCGGTGTGTGCGGGCGGGCCCAGGGCGACCTGCCGTACGGTCCCGTCGGGGGCGACGTGCAGCGCGCAGTCGGCCGCCTCGCAGTCCCAGGCGGTCAGGGGTGACGGGGGCGGCCCGGGGAAGCGCAGGTCGCGGCCGAGGGCGATCGTCGGACGGGACGCCGCCGTGGTCCCGAGCAGGCGCAGCAGCTCCGGGGCGAGAAGCGCCGTCCCGAGCAGAGAGGTCGTCAGCGGTTGCCGGCCGTGTTCCTCGGCGAGCAGCGCGCACTCCTGCACCGTTGCGGCGGGCGGCGAGCCGCGGCGCAACTCCGCGAGGCCCAGCTCGTCCAGTGCCCGCTGCGCGGCTCTGCGGCTTCGCGGCTCGGCCTCGTCGGCGCAGCCGACGCGGTGCCGGGCCGCGAACGACCGCAGCATGTCGCGGACCAGGGTGAACTCCTCGGTCTGCATGCTCACTCCTCCTCGGCGACGGCCGGGCGGCGGTGCGTGCGGGAGGCCAGCTCTTTGATGATCCGGATGTGGTCCGGGCTGGTCATCGTCGATCGCTCGGCCAGCAGCGCCGCCTCCATACCGCCCCGGGACACCTGCTCGACCAGCGCGGCCAGCGCCGCCTTGGTGGCGCGCAGTGCCTCCGCGGGCTGCGCGGCGAGGCGGTGGGCCAGCGCGAGGGCCTCGGTCATCAGGTCACCGGCTGGAACGCTGCGGTTGGCCAGGCCCAGCCGAACGGCGGTGGCGGCCGGAATGCGGTCGCCGGTGAACAGGTACTCCTTGACCCGCAGCAGACTCGTCAGCAGCGGCCACAGGGTGACCCCGCCGTCGCCCGCCACCAGACCGACCGACACATGGGGGTCGGCGAGGTAGGCGTCCTCGGCCATGAGGACCAGGTCGCATCCCAGGGCCAGGCTGCAGCCCAGCCCGACTGCGGGGCCGTTGACCGCCGCGACCACCGGCAGCGGGAAGCGGATCATCTCCGTCTGGATGATGCGGTCGAACCGGATCGAGCGCTCCCGCAGCTCCGGGTCGTCGTGGTGGCGGAGCAGGTGGCCGAAGTCGCCACCCGCGCTGAACGCCCGCCCCGCTCCGGTCAGGATGACCGCCCGGGCCTTTGCGTCCTCCGCCAGTTCGCGCCACACCTCGGACAACCGGCGGTGCAGCTCCTCCGACACTCCGTTGAGGCGTTCCGGCCGGTTCAGCGTGACGACGCGGACGTCACCATCGGCGGCCACGGTCAGGACGGGGCTCACGTCGCTCATGCCGCGATGGTATTAAAGGTCAGACCGATTCTGTCAATGGTGTTGCCGTGATGCGAGAACTTCATTCTCGCCAAGGAGTGGCCACCGAAAACCGTTCCGGCGCCCGGCCGGCCGTCAGGCGCCGGCTTCCGGCAGGTCCAGCCGTTCCCGGTCGTCCACCTCGGCGGCGGCGCGTGCGAAGCCGCACACATGCCGGCTCATCCGCCGGCGCGCCGCCTCCGCGTCGCCCGCCCGGATCGCCTCCGTGATCCGGGCGTGGGTGCGCGCGGTGAGCCGGCGCACCCGGGCGTCCATGAACCGCTCCAGGTCGGTGGAGGCGTGGATCGACGCCGAGAGGGCGTCCAGGAAGCCGATGAGCAGTTCGTTGCCGCCCGCCCTGGCCACGGCGTTGTGCCACTGGATGTTGGCGCGCAGGAACCGCGGGACGTCCTCGCCGGCCCCGATCAGATCCGCGTGGGCGGCGTCCAGGTCCGCCAGATCCCGCTCGGTGCGCCGGCGGGCCGCGAGTGCCGCGCAGGCCGGCTCGATCGCCCCGCGGGTCTCGTGCAGCGCCTCCAGCCGGATCTGCTGCCCCCGGATCACCAGCCGCACGGTGTTCGCCAGGGACTCGCGCCCCGGCCGGTGCACGAAGGCCCCGCCGCCGCGCCCCGGCCGGATCTCCACCAGCCGCTCGACCTCCAGGATGCGCAGCGCCTCCCGCACCGTCGCCCGGCTCAGCCCCGTCTGCTCCACCAGCTGGCGTTCCGGAGGCAGTGCCGTGCCCTCGCCGAACTCCCCGGACAGGATTCGCTCCCGCACCTCGGCCGCCAGCACGTCCGACGCCTTCGGCACGGTGAGCGTCTCGAAACGAGGGACGGGCGAGGTGGATTCGGTGCTGGACACGGTGGGGCCTCTCGTCGGGCGTCCTTCTTGTTCGGCTGAACCATTCAACACAGCCGGGAAGGCGCCTGTCACATGACCATGCCCCCGTCCACCGGCAGCACCTGCCCGGTGACGAACGAGGCGGCGTCCGAGGCGAGGAACACGAACGCCCCCGCCACCTCCTCCGGTTCGGCCCACCTGCCGAGCGGAATGCGGGCGAGCATGGGCTCGGCGAACCTGGGGTCGGTCCGGATGGTCCGCGTCATCGGCGTCGCGGCCAGTGGTGCCAGGGCGTTGACCAGGATGCGCTTGCGGGCCAGCTCCCGGGCCAGGGACTTGGTGAGGCCGATGATGCCCGCCTTGGCCGCCGAGTAGTTAACCTGGCCGAGGGTGCCGGTCAGGCCGGCCGAGGACGTGACGTTGATGACCCGTCCGGTCCCGTCCACGGCGAGGAACGGCAGGGCCGCCTGCGTGCAGTGGAAGGCGCCCATCACATGGATGTCGATCAGTCGCCGGACGGATTCCTCCTCCAGCTTGTCGAACATGGCGGGAGCGGTGATCCCGGCGTTGTTGACGAGGATGTGCAGCGTCCCGCCGGCCGACGCGGCGGCCCGGGACACCGCGTTGTCGGCGGCGTTCCGGTCCGTCACGTCGAGAGCCGCGCTGTCGGCGGTCAGGCCCGCCGCGGTGAGCTTTCGGGCCACGGCCGCCGCGGCCTTGCCGTCCACGTCGGTGACGAGCACCGCGGCACCGGCGCGGGCCAGAGCCCCCGCCACCGCCGAGCCGATCCCGCCGGCGGCTCCCGTGACGAGCGCCGAGCGCCCGGCGAGGTCGAACAGTCCCGTACGGTCGGTCATGCCTGGCTCCTGGTCGTCTGTGTCGTCCATGGGAGGGTCAGTAGCTGCGTGGCAGGCCCAGGGTGTGGGACCCCAGGTAGTTGAGGACCATCTCCTGGCTGACCGGCGCGATCCGCATCAGCCGGGCCTCGCGGAAGAAGCGGGCCACCGGGTACTCCTCGGAGTAGCCCATCCCGCCGTGGGTCTGCAGGGCGCGGTCCGCGGCCGTGAACCCCGCGTCGGCGCAGAGGTACTTGGCGGTGTTGGCCTCCCGCCCGCAGGGCCGGCCCTGGTCGTACAGCCAGGTGGCCTTGCGCAGCACCAGCTCCGCGGCGTCGAGCCGGGCGAGCGAGTCGGCGAGCGGGAACTGGATGCCCTGGTTCATGCCGATGGGGCGGCCGAACACCTCGCGTTCCCGGCCGTAGGCCACCGCCCGGTCCAGGGCCACCCGGCCGATGCCCAGGGCCTCGGCGGCGATCAGCATCCGCTCGGGGTTGAGGCCGTCGAGCAGATAGCGGAACCCCTGGCCCTCCTCGCCGACCCGGTCCCGTACGGGGACGCGCAGCTCGTCGATGAACAGCTCGTTCGAGGTGACAGCGTTGCGCCCCATCTTCGCAATGGGGCGGATGTCGACGTGGTCGCGGTCGAGGTCGGTGAGGAACAGGGTCATCCCGTCCGTCGGCTTCGTGACCTCCTCGCGCCGAGAGGTGCGGGTCAGCAGCAGGATCTTCTCCGACTCCACCGCCTTGGAGATCCACACCTTGCGCCCGCTGACCACGTAGTGGTCTTTGTCCCGCCGGGCGTACGTGGTGATGCGTGTCGTGTCCAGGCCCGCACCGGGCTCGGTCACCCCGAAGCACACGTGCAGGTCGCCGTCGGCGATGCGGGGGAGTGTCCGGCGTTTCAGCTCGTCGGAGCCGTGCACCACCACCGGGTGCATGCCGAAGACGGACAGATGGATGGCGCTGGCCGCGTTCATCCCGCCCCCGGAGCGGGCCACCTCCTCCAGTAGAAGGGTGGCCTCGGTGATGCCGAGGCCGTGGCCGCCGTACTCCTCCGGGATGGTGATGCCCAGCCAGCCCCCTCCGGCCACGGCGGCGTAGAACTCCTCGGGGAAGGCATGATCGCGGTCCTTCTCCATCCAGTACCGGTCGTCGAAGTCACGCAGCAGACCGGCGACGGCCTTGCGGATCGTCTCCTGGTCCTCGGTCAGCTCGAAATCCACGGCGGGGGACCCCTCTGCCGGTTGCTGATGTATGAAACATATCAAAGGTCAGACCGATATGGGCGTCAACCGTCCGTAGTTGCCGAGTGGTTGGGCGGAGGGGGCGACGTGCGAGAAGGGCCCGCGCGGTACGCGGGCCCTTCGAGGTGTACGGCGGTGGGGTCAGGTCGTGGAGCGGGGCGAACCCTTCTCGGCGGCGGTCTTCTCGGCGGCCGCCTTCTTCGTCGCCGTCCTCCTGGCGGTCGTGGACTTCTTGGCCGCGGTCGCCTTCTTGGGTGAGGCGGACGTGGCTGAGCCCTCGGGGGCGGCCGGGGCTGTCCCGCGGATGCCGCCCAGGCAGAACGCCCACACGTCCTCGGCGCCGATCCGGGAGGGCTGCGCACCGACCGGGGCGGCGGGTGCCTGGGCCGTGAACATCGCCGTCTGCATGATCAGGGACGCGGTGCGGCGGGGGCGGGGAGCGACGGCCTGGCCGGCCTCGACCGCGTCCACCACCAGCTCCGTGAAGAGGGCCAGCAGCGGCAGGTGGGCGGTGGCCACCTGGTCCGGATGGCTGACCAGCAGCTGGATGGCGAAGTCGGTGAACAGCGGGGACTGTTGTCCCTCGCGCGGTGTGGAGGACTCGTACAGCAGGCCGACCGCCACTTCGAGCCGCTCCAGCGGATCCGTCACGCTCGAGAGCTTCTCCCGCATCTCGGTGGCCGACCTCGACAGGGCGTCCTCGAAGAGGGCGAGCAGCAGCTCGTGCTTGCCGTCGAAGTGCTGGTAGAAGCTGCGCAGCGACTGGCGGGACCGCTCCACGACCTCCTGGACGGTGAAGTCGGTGGTGCCCTTGTCGGCGATCAGCTCCTGCGCCGCGTCCAGGAAGCGCTGCACGCGCTGTTCGGCGCGCAGCTTCGCTGCCCGGGTGGATCGCTCGACGGCACGCTGCCGCCACGCGGGCTCAGGAGACTCGACCGGTTCGGCGGTGACGACACTCATGGCTAGAACGGTACTCCACATATGTGAAAAGAGGTGGCGCTCACCCTACCGAATCTCCCTCCGCGCGGAACGAGACCCTTACTTCCATTTAGCGAGAATGATATTCTCGCCGTGGTTCCTGCCACAGACCAAGACCGCAGGAGAGCGGAGGCCGGGCGTGGAGTTCGAACTGGACGAGGAGCAGCGGATGCTGCGCCGTGCGGTGCGGGAGACGGTCGCGAAGGTGCGGTCGCAGCCCGAGGAGCGGCAGTGGGACACCTATCGGAGCCTGGGCTGGCTCGAAGCGCCTCCGCTGGAACTGGTCCTCATCCTGGAGGAACTCGGGTACGCGGCCGATCCGACGCCGTTCCTGGCCACCGCCACCTGGTTCCTGCCGTTGACCGGCCGGCTGCCCGAGGGCAGCGGAACGGCCGTCTTCGACGGCACCGGACGGTACGTCCTCGACGCCGACCGCGCCGACGAGATCGCCCTGCTCACGCCCGACGGTGTCGCCGTCGTCCCCGGGGCGGGCCTCGCCGCCGAGCGGATCCGGGTCCTCGACCCGCACCTGCACGTGGCGCACGTCGACGCCGGTCCGCTCACCGCCGGCGTTCCCCACCTCGCCCTGACCGGCCTCGCCGCCACTGCGGTCGGCGCCTGCCGCCGCGTCCTCGACCTGGTCCTCGCGCACGTGAAGCAGCGCACCCAGTTCGGCCGGCCCCTCGGCTCGTTCCAGGCCGTGAAGCACAAGGCGGCCGACATGCACGTGGCCGTGGAGCGCGCCCGCGCCCTCGCCCACTTCTCGGCGCTCACGATCACCGAGGACGACCCGCGCCGCGCCCGGGCCGCGCACATGGCCAAGGCGGCGGCGGGGGAGTGCCAGCGCCTGGTGTTCCGCCACGGCCTGCAACTGTTCGGTGCCATGGGCTTCACCTGGGAGAACGAACTGCAGTTCCACCTGAAGCGGGCCCAAGCCTGCGACTTGCTGCTCGGTACCGCGTCCGTCCACAGGAAGGCCCTGCTGACCGCATGAAGCTCGCTGACGACCCCGAGGTGGAGGAGTTCCGCGCCCGGTTCGCCGCGTTCCTCGACGCGCACCTGCCCACCGAGGCGGAGGCCCGGGAACGCTCCCGCTCCAGTGCCCACGTTCCCGACTGGGCCCGCCGCTGGCAGCGCACCCTCTTCGAGCACGGCTGGCTGCTGCCCGGCCAGCCACCTGAGTACGGCGGCCGGAACGCCACCCTGCCCCAGCAACTCGCCCATCTGGAGGAACTGGCCCGCCGCCGGATCTACCACAGCTTCAATCCGCAGGGGCTCGGCATCATCGCAGCCTCCCTTCTCACCTTCGGCACCGAGGAGCAGAAGCGGCGCTGGGCCGTGCCGATCCTGCGCGCCGAGATCACCGCCGCACTCGGCATGAGCGAACCCGAGGCGGGTTCCGACCTCGCCTCCCTGCGCACCCGCGCCGTCCTCGACGGGGACACCTTCACGGTGAACGGGCAGAAGATCTGGACGTCCGGCGCCCACGACGCCGACGTACTGCTCACCTTCGTACGCACCGATGCCGACGCCCCCAAGCACCAAGGGCTCAGCGCACTGCTCGTCCCGACCGCTGCCGACGGCATCGTCCGCCGGCCCTTCGGCTCGATCAGCGCCGAGGACGACCTCGACTTCAACGAGGTCTTCCTCACCGATGTCCGTGTCCCGCGCGAGAACCTGGTCGGGCCGCTCAACGAGGGCTGGCGGGTGGCGAACGGCTCGCTCGGGCACGAACGCACGCTGCTGTGGCTGTCGTACGCCGAGCGCCTTGAGGACCTGGTGCGGGACGCGGCCGACGTCGGCGCCGGCCAGGAGTGGTACGCCACTGTCCTCATGGACCTGACGGCGCTGAGGCTGCTCGGGTACCGCCAGCTCGGCCCGGACCGCGACCCCGCCGAGATCTCCGTCCTCAAGCTGCTCGGTTCCGAGGCCGTCCAGACGGCCTCCCTGCACGCCCTGGAGGCGCGCGGAGCCGACGCACTGCCGCACCCCGCCCGCACCGGCCCGTACCACCACATGCACCACGAGGTCTTCGTCTCCAGCTGGTTCGAGCGGTACGCGCGCAGCTTCGCCGGCACCATCGCGGGCGGTACCAGCGAGATCCAGCGCAATATCATCGCCGAGCGCATCCTCGGCCTACCGCGTTAGGACGCCGGTCATGGACCAGATCCTGTACGAAACCGAAGGTGGCGTCGCCGTCATCACCCTGAACCGTCCCGAGGCCGCCAACGCGCAGACCATGGCCCTCCTCGACGACCTGGACGCCGCCTTCACCCGCGCGGCCTCCGACGAGGAGGTACGCGTGGTCGTCCTGCAGGCCAACGGGCGGCACTTCTCGGCCGGGCACGACCTGAAGGACCGCTGGCCCGCCCCCGGCGAGATCACCCTGGAGTGGGTCTACGACGCGGAGACGCGCCGCTACCTGGAGTACACGCTGAAGTGGCGGAACCTCCCGAAACCCACCATCGCGGCCGTGCAGGGCAAGTGCATCGCCGCCGGCCTGATGCTGTGCTGGCCGTGCGACCTGATCGTGGCGGCCGAGAACGCCGAGTTCTCCGACCCGGTGGTGCACATGGGAATCGGCGGGGTGGAGTACCACGGGCACACCTGGGAGCTGGGTCCGCGCAAGGCCAAGGAAATCCTGTTCACCGGTCGGCCGCTGACCGCCCGTGAGGCGGAGCAGGTGGGCATGGTGAACAAGGTCGTCCCGCTCGACGCCCTGGACGACACGGTCCGCGAGCTGGCGGCGCGGATCGCGAAGATGCCGCCCTTCGGACTGCGGCAGGCCAAACGGGCCGTCAACCAGACGCTGGACGTCCAGGGCTTCTACGCGGCACTCCAGTCCGTCTTCGACGTCCACCAGACCGGCCACGGCAACGCGCTGAGCGTGGGCGGCTTCCCGATCCTGACCCGCCTGGACGAGATGAAGCAGCGGATCAAGCAGAACTGAGGACCGCACGGCCGGGGGAAGCGGGCCCGTACCGGAGCCGAGACGGTTCCGGTACGGGCCCGGTCCGCTGGTCGCTCGCGGGTGTCCGTGCCGGGCGTGTGGTCGTCCGACAGCGGCGTCAGCCACTGCCGGGCACGGGATCCGGCTGCACCTCGAACGTGTTCAGCGCCGCGGCGAGCATGCCGTACGCGCCCACGGTGAACACGAAGTCCAGCAACTGCCGTTCGTCCAGCTCTTGCGCCAGCTCCGCGTACGTGCCGTCGGAGAGGGTGGACGAGGTCTCCAGTTCGTCGACGGCCCGGTTCACCAGCGTGCCGGCGCCCGCGCGCACGTCCTCGAACTCCTCTTCGGTCACGCCGGCCCGGCGGCCGATGAGCACGTGCTGCTCCCATTCGTAGGGGCACCGGCGGCGCCACGCCACTCTCAGGATCGCCAGCTCGCGGGTCTTCTCCGGCAGCGAGTTGCGGGCCAGCAGGTGGGCGGAGAAGGTGAGGAACGACTTGGCCAGCGCCGGATGGCGGAGCAGCAGGCCGAGGACGCTCGAGGGGGGCACGGCCCGCCCGCCCGTCAGCGGACGCAGCGCCTCGGCGTCCCACTCCTCGTACGGCACGGGACGTAGCCTCGTCATGTGTTGCGTCCTCCGTTCACGCCGATGATCTGGCCCGTGATGTAGCCCGCTTCCTCGCTCACCAGGAAGGAGCACGTCGCCGCGATGTCCTCCGGCCGGCCCACACGGCGTACCGGGGTGCGCGCGATGTGGTCCTCGATGGTGCCGCCGAGCCGCTGCTCCTGCTCGGCGGTGCGCAGCATCGGGGTGTCGATGAAACCGGGCGGGACGGCGTTGACGGTGATGCCCCGGGGGCCCAGCTCCAGGGCGAGGGACTTGGTCAGTCCGTTGACCGCCGACTTGGCGGCGACGTAGTGGGCCATGAACGGCTGGCCGGAATGGGTGCTGGACGAGGAGATGTTGACGATCCGCCCCCAGCGCCCCTCCCACATGTCCGGCAGCGCGGACTGCACGCAGTGGTACACCCCGTTGAGGTTGATGTCCACGACGCGCTGCCACTCCTGGAAGGACAGTTTCGCGAACCGGGTGAAGCCGTCCTTGCCCGCGGCGTTGACCAGTACGGAGACCGGTCCGTAGCGGTCACGCACCGCGTCCATCGCCTTGTCCACCTGCGCGCGGTCGGTGATGTCCACGGTCAGCGCGTGGCCCTCCTCGGCCGGCGCGATGTCGAACACGGCCACATCGAGGCCGTCGGCGGTGAGCCGCCGGGCGATCGCCCGGCCGATGCCGGAGGCGCCCCCGGTGACGACGGCCGTCCGTTTCGACGGGGCGCTCATGTGAACGCCTCGTCGCCGACGACGGTCGTGCGGTGCAGCAGCCGCTCCGCATTCTCCTCGTAGGGCAGTGCCCGGTGCGGGATGCCGGTGTTGTCCCGGACCGCGAGGTCGCCGACCTCCCGGTCGTGGGCGTGGCGGAACCGCTCCCGGGTGGTCCGGTCGAGCAGGGCGCGGCTCTCGTCGGGGTCGTCGCCGAGCGTGCGGCTGAAGGCGGACCGTTGCTCGTCGTCGAGGTGCAGCCCTCGCACGAGGAGGACTCCGCGCCACGTCAGGGCCTCGGCCGCCCGGTGGACGAAGGCGTCGTCGAGCGGGTCCGTCACGCCGGTGAACTCCACCCCGAGCGACGCGCTCAAGGCCTTCGATCGGATCATGAAAACACCCCTTCCGTATGAGAGAATCATATTCTCATCACGGCCTCGACGGGAAGGTCCAGGTCGTGCGCGGGAGTTGCGCAGGTCGTCGCGTGGAGGGAGTGAGGAGAGGGGGTAGGCATCAGGTTCTCTTGTTCGGAACCTTGATTAGCTGAAATTGAGAATGTAGTTTCCGACCAACCGAGCAGGGAGGCTGGGATGCGGTTCAGGGACAAGGTGGCGATCGTCACCGGGGCCGGCCAGGGCATCGGCGAGGGCTACGCGAAGGCACTGGCCGCCGAGGGCGCGCGGGTCGTGGTCGCCGAGCTCAACGAGGACCAGGGGCAACGCGTCGCCAAGGAGATCGGCGACGCGCTCTTCGTGCGGACCGACGTCGGCGACCCGGCGTCCGCCGAGGCGCTCGCCGCCACGGTGATCGGCGAGTTCGGCCGCGTCGACCACCTGGTCAACAACGCGGCGATCTTCCAGGGCATGCGCCGAGAGGGCCTCACCACCGTCGACCACGCCTACCTCGACCGGTTCCTGAAGGTGAACCTGCTCGGTGCCCTGTACATGACACGAGCTGTCCTGCCGCACCTGAAGGAGGGCTCGGCCATCGTCAACCAGTCGTCCACCGCGGCCTGGCAGGCCACCGGCTTCTACGGCCTCGCCAAGGCGGGGATCAATCACCTCACCGCCTCCCTCGCCGCGGAACTCGGCGACCGGGGCATCCGCGTCAACGCCATCGCACCCGGCCCCACGGACACCGAGGGCTCCCGCGACATCATCCCCGAGCAGGCCCGCGAGGCACTGGTGCGGTCGCTGGCACTCAAGCGCATGGGACGGCCGGCGGACCCGGCCGGGCTGCTCCTCTTCCTGCTGTCGGACGCGGCGAGCTGGGTGACCGGCCAGGTCATCGCGGTCGACGGCGGATCGGTGGTGCGGCTGTGACCACCACCGCCACCCGCTCCCTGCTCATCGACGGAAAGCTCCGCACCACCGATACGACCTTCGCCTCCCACAACCCCGCCAACGGCGAACTGGTCGGCCACGCGCCCGAGGCCACCCGCGATGACGCCGAGGCCGCCGTCGCCGCCGCCCGCCGCGCCTTCGACACCACCGACTGGCCCACCGACCGGGACCTGCGGCTGCGCTGCCTGCGCCAACTGCACCAGGCCCTAGACGAGCACCGTGAGGAACTGCGCGAACTGACCATCGCCGAGGTCGGCGCACCTCGCCAGCTCACCCACGGCCCCCAGCTCGACGAGCCGATCGGCATCGTGAAGTACTACGCCGACCTGCTGGAGACCTACGAGTTCACCGAGGACCTGGGCGAGGTCGAGTCACGCGGACAGCGTCACCACCGCTGGGTCGAGAAGGAAGCGGCCGGCGTCGTCGCCGCGATCCTGCCGTACAACTTCCCCAACCAGCTCGCCCTGGCCAAGCTCGCCCCCGCACTCGCCGCCGGCTGCACCGTCGTCCTCAAGGGCGCCCCGCAGACCCCGCTCACGACCCTCGCCCTCGGCGAACTGATCGCCGAGCACACCGACATCCCGCCCGGCGTCGTCAACGTCCTCAGCTCCTCCTCCCCGGAGGCCGGTGAGGTGCTCACCACCCACCGCGACGTCGACGCGGTCACCTTCACCGGCGCCACCGCCACGGGCCGGCGCATCATGGCCGCCGCGGCCGGATCGGTGAAGCGGATCTTCCTCGAACTCGGCGGCAAGTCCGCCATGATCGTCCTGGACGACGCCGACTTCACCAAGGCCGCCATGTTCGCCGCCTTCACCATCTGCTCCCACTCGGGCCAGGGCTGCGCCCTCACCTCCCGCCTCCTCGTGCCGCGCGCCCGGCACGACGAGATCGTGCAAATGGTCGCGGCCGGACTGGACCGCGTCCGGGTCGGCGACCCCACCGACCCAAAGGTGAACATGGGCCCGCTCATCAGCGAACAACAACGCGACAAGGTCGACGGGATGGTCCGCCGTGCCGCCGACGACGGAGCCGTCCTGGTCCGCGGCGGCAAGCGCATCGACCCCGGCTTCTTCTACGCGCCGACCCTGCTGGCCGGCGTCGACCCGGCGAGCGAGATCGCTCAGGAAGAGGTCTTCGGCCCGGTCCTCGCCGTGATCCCCTACGACGACGAGGACGACGCCGTCCGTATCGCCAACGACTCCAGGTACGGGCTGTCCGGGGCCGTGCACAGCGCCGACGAGGACCGCGCGGTCCGGATCGCCCGGCGCATCCGCACCGGCACCTTCTCCATCAACGGCGGCAACTACTTCGCCCCCGACGTGCCCTTCGGTGGCTACAAGCAGTCCGGCATCGGCCGGGAGAACGGCCGGTCCGGATTCGAGGAGTTCCTGGAGGAGAAGGCGTTCGCCCGCATCGTCGCACCGCGGGAGCGGGGATGAGGCCGCTGGAGGGGATCCGCGTCCTGGAGGTGGCGATGTACGGCTTCGTGCCCTCGGCCGGTGCCGTCCTCGCCGACTGGGGCGCCGACGTGGTCAAGGTCGAGCACGCCGTCACCGGAGACCCGCAGCGCGGACTGCGCCAGACCGGCAGCTTCAAGGTCGAGGGCGACCCCAACCCCAACGTCGCCCACGCCAACCGGGGCAAACGCTCCCTCGGCCTGGACATGGCCCACTCCGAGGGCCGTGAGATCCTCCACGAACTGGTCCGGGACGCCGACGTCTTCCTCACCAGCTTCCTGCCCGCCTCCCGCGCCCGGCTCGGAATAGACGTCGACGACATCCGGGCCGTCAACCCGCGCATCGTCTACGCCCGCGGCAGCGCCCTCGGACCCCGCGGCGCCGAGTCCGACCGGGGCGGCTACGACATGACCGCCTTCTGGGCGCGGGCCGGCACCGCCGCCAGCATCACCCCGCCCGGCACGGACGGCGTGATCACCGCGCCCGGACCGGCCTACGGCGACACCATCTCCGGCACCAACCTGGCCGGCGGCATCGCGGCGGCCCTGCTCCGCCGCGAACGCACTGACGAGACGTCCGTCGTCGACGTCTCCCTGCTCGGCAGCGGTCTGTGGGCCCTCGGCCACTCCATCGCCCTGTCCCTGCACCTGGACCGTGCCTGGGAGGGCGTCACCCCCAGCACCCACGCCTCGCCCGCCAACCCGCTGACCGGCCTCTACCGCACCGCCGACGGCCGGTACATCTCGTTCGTCATGCTCCAGCCCGCGAGGTTCTGGGCCAACGTGTGCCACTGCGTCGGCCGCCCCGACCTCGCCGACGACCCCCGGTTCGCCACCGCCGAGTCCCTCGCGGCGCACACCGGCGACGCGGTGAAGATCCTGCGCGAGGTGATCGCCGGCCGCCCGCTCGCCGAGTGGTCCGAGCGGTTCACCGCGCTGGAGGGACCCTGGGCGCCCGTGCAGGACACGGTCCAGGCCGCCGCGGACGCCCAGGTCCGCGCCAACGGGTACATCGCACAGGCCGGTGACCTCGAACTGGTCGCCAGCCCCGTCCAGTTCGACGTCGAGGACACCGTCCTCGGACCCGCTCCGGAGTTCGCCGCCCAGACGGAGGAGATCCTCACCGAGCTCGGCTACGACTGGGACCGCATCCTCGCCCTCAAGGCGAGCGGCGCGGTCACCTGACCCGCATCTTCCGTCACCTCCCCCGGACGACGACGTCCGGGCTCCCCGAGGAGGCACCATGCGCAGGCTGATCACCGGCGGTGTCACCGCTCTCGCGGTGCTGCTGGCCGCGGGCTGCTCCACCCGGTCCGACGACGAGACCGACTCCGCGCGGCAGAACAGCCCGACGCCGCAGCGGACCCAGGCCGCACCGTCCGACTTCGGCACCCTGAAAGACGTGTGCGGCCCCGGCACCGCGGGGAAGTCCTCCGTCCAGGGCGTCACCGACGACGCGATCCGGGTCGGGGTCCTGACCGACGTAGGGTTCACCAAGAAGTCGGAGTTCGTCGACACGGCGAAGGTCTTCACCTCCTGGTGCAACGACGCCGGTGGCATCAACGGCCGCCATATCGACCCCGTCACCCGGGACGCGCGGTTCACGGAGGTCCGGCAGCGGACACTGGAAGCCTGCAAGGAGGACTTCGCGCTGGTCGGCGGCGGAGCCGCCCTGGACAGCCTGGGCGTCAAGGACCGGCTGACGTGCCTGCTGCCCAACTTCCCCGCTCAGTCCAGCCAGATCGGTGCCATCGGCTCCGACCTCCAGGCCATCGCCTCACAGCCGAGCGCGGGTTACTTCCAGTACCCGGGCTACTACACCTGGCTGATGAAGGAGAAGCACCCCGGCTCCGCGCGGAAGGTCGGCGTCATCGCCGGCGACTCGCCGGTGACCAAGGTCATGTCCGCCCAGTTCGAGGAAGCCGTGGCCGGCCTCGGCGGCAAGGTCTCCTACACCGACCTCTACCCGGCGTCCGGCGTCTCCGACTGGACACCGTACGCCCAGGCGATCAAGAAGGAGGGCGTCAAGGGACTGATATTCCTCGGCGACTTCGCCAGCCTCGCCAAACTGGAACAGGCCCTCACCAGCATCGACTACGCGCCCGACTGGATCGACGCCAACTCCAACGCCTACGGCCCCGCCTTCCCCAAGCTCGCGGGCACGGCCCTGGCCAAGCAGCACAACTACGCCGAACTGTTCGCCACCGCACCGCTGGAGAGCGCGGCCGGCAACCCCGCCACCCAGCAGGCCATCGACCTGTTCGAGAAGTACGCGCCCGGCAAGGAAGTCACCTACCCCGCTCTGCGCGCCTTCTCCGCCTGGCTGCTGTTCGCCACCGCCGCCCGGGACTGCTCCACGCTGACACGCGCCTGCGTGTACGAGAACGCCCGCAACAACACCGACTGGACGGCCGGCGGCCTCCAGGCACCGTTCGACCTGACCTCGAAGCAGCCGGCCCGCTGCTTCACGGTGGTGGAGGCCACCGCGGACGGCTGGCGGCCCGCCGACTTCGAACCCGACCAGGGTGCCTTCCGCTGCGACGGCCCCGTCTACAAGTACGAGGCCGACTACGGAAAGCCGGCCACCCTCGCCTCCGTCGGCAAGTCCCTGTCCGACCTGACCTGACCGACCTGAACGTGAACGGGAGCTGAGTGACGTGAAGGTACGCGTCGACCCCGAGCGCTGCCAGGGGCACACCCTGTGCGCCATGCGCGCCCCCAAGGTGTTCGAACTGAGCGAGATCGACGGACACTCCTCGCCGGTCTCCGAAGAGGTGCCCGACGACCAGCAGGACCAGGTGGTGGAGGCCGTCCGGTCCTGCCCCGAGCGAGCCATCAGCGTCTTCTGAAGCGGGCGCGGCCGACACGAGGAGAACGCACACCATGACCGCATCCGACCCCCACGACGACGACACCCGCAGGCAGCCCCGCGTCCGCTTCGACCGGCACGCCCCCGGGTACCGCGACCGGTTCGAGGAGCAGACCCGCGCCTTCCACGCCGGCTGCCCGCTCGCCTGGACCGACACCTACGGCGGGCACTGGGTCGCCGCCGGCAACCGCGAGCTGCTCGCCTTCGCCCGCGCCGGACAGAAACTCTCCAACGACCACGACGTGCACGGCGAACGCCGCGGCTACCAGGGCATCAGCATCCCGGCGCCGGAGCGCGGCAAGGGCTTCCGCGGCGGGTTCCTGGAGATGGACCCGCCCGAACAGCGCGCCTACCGCACTGCCCTCAACCCCTACCTCTCCCCAGCGGCCGTCGCCCGCTGGATCCCGTTCATCGACGAGGTGGCCCGGGCCTGCCTCGACGAGAGGATCGAGTCCGGGCGGATCGACTTCGTCGACGACCTCGCCAACATCGTCCCGGCCGTCTTCACCCTCGCCATGATGGGCGTGCCCCTGAAGAAGTGGCAGCTCTACAACGAGCCGGCCCACGCAGGCGTCTACACCCCGCCGGACTCCCCGGACATGCCCCGGGTGGTCGAGGCCCACATGGCGATGCTCAAGGACATCGCCACCACCCTCCACGAGGTCCGCGCCCACCCGCGCCCCGGCCTCGCCGACGCCCTCGCCCACCTGGAGATCGACGGGAAGACCCCGTCCGACCTCGACCTGGTCGGGTCCATGGCCCTGCTCATCGGCGGCGGCTTCGACACCACCACCGCGCTCACCGCCCACGCCCTGGAGTGGCTCTCCCAGCACCCCGACCAGCGGACGCGGCTCAGCCGGGAGCGCGACACCCTGCTCGACACGGCCACCGAGGAGTTCCTGCGCTACTTCACTCCGGCACCCGGCGACGCGCGGACGGTCGCGGAGGACTGCGAGATCGCCGGGAAGGAGTTCAAGGAGGGCGAGCGGGTGTGGCTGTCGTGGGCGATGGCCAACCGTGACCCGGCCGTCTTCCCCGACCCGGACCGCGTCGACCTCGAGCGCGGCGGCAACCGGCACACCGCCTTCGGTCTCGGCATTCACCGCTGCATCGGCTCCAACGTGGCCCGTACGGTCTTCAAGCGGATGCTGATCCAGGTACTGGACCGCATCCCGGACTTCGAGTGCGACCCCGAGGGCACCGTCCACTACGAGACCATCGGCGTCATCCAGGGCATGCGCCACCTGCCCGCCACCTTCACGCCCGGGCGCCGGCTCGGCCCGGGTCTGGACGAGACGCTGGAGACCCTCCAGCGGGCGTGCGACGAGCAGGGGCTCGCCGAGCCGGTGACGGTGCGCAAGGCGGAGGCGAAGATCCGTTGACGGCGTCCGACCCGGGGACCGCCCGTCCGCTGCCGCAACCGGACCAGGAGAGCGAATTCTTCTGGGCCTCCGGCCGCGACGGGCGGCTCCGCCTCCGGTCCTGCACCGCCTGCTCGGCGCTGATCCACCCGCCGCAGCCGGTCTGCCGCCGCTGCCGGGGCCGTGACACCGGGATCCGCGAGGTCTCCGGCCGCGCTCGGCTGATCGGCTTCACCGTCAACCACCGCTTCGCCGTCCCGGGCCTGCCCACGCCGTTCGTCGTCGCCCAGGTCGCGCTCGAAGAGGATCCCCGGGTCCGCCTCACCACCAACGTCGTCGGCCACTCGCCCGAGGACCTGCGCCTCGGCATGTTGATGGAGGTCGTCTTCGAGCAGGCCGGTGACGCCTGGCTGCCGCTCTTCCGTCCCGCCGCCGACCAGCCGGAGCCCACCCCGCTGCCACCCGACGACCCGGCTCCCGGACAGATGCGGGCCCAGGTCCGCCGCGCCCCGGTGGCCCGCCGGTTCGAGGAGCGGGCCGTCATCAGCGGCGCCGCGGCCTCCCGCATCGGGCGCCGCCTCATGGTTCCGCCCCTGCACCTCACCGTGGAGGCGTGCGAGAAGGCCGTCGCCGACGCCGGCCTCACCCTCGACGACATCGACGGCCTGTCCACCTACCCGGGCGGCGGCGCGTACGGCGGCTTCGCCGAAGGTGGCGTCACCGCCTTGGAGTCGGCCCTCGGTCTCCGCCCCGTCTGGCACAACGGGGCCGGCGAGACCTTCGGCCCCGGCGGCTGTGTGATCGCCGCGATGCTCGCGGTCGCCGGCGGCCTCGCCCGGCACGTGCTGTGCTACCGCACGGTGTGGGAGGCCACGCACGCCGAACTCGTCCGCCAGGGAAGGATCCGGCTGCCCCGAGGGGGCGCCGCCGACGGCTGGTTCAAGCCCTTCGGCGCCGTCTCACCCGCGATCATGCTGGCGATGAACGCCCAGCGGCACATGCACCGCTACGGCACCACCCGCGAGACCCTCGGCTGGATCGCCCTCAATCAGCGCGCCGCCGCCGCCCGCCATCCGGACGCGATCTACCGCGACCCACTGACCATGGACGACTACCTCTCGGCACGCACCATCACCACTCCCTTCGGCCTCTACGACTGCGACGTCCCCTGCGACGCCGCGACCGCCGTCGTCGTCTCCGCCGCCGAGACGACACCGGACCTGCGCAAGCCCCCGGTCCGGGTCGAGGCCGTCGGGACGCAGATCGTCGAACGCCCCGAGTGGGACCAGGCCACGCTCACCCACGAACCACAGGTGCTCGGCCAGGCCGCCCACCTGTGGACCCGCACCGAGCTGCGTCCCGCTGACGTCGACGTGGCGCTGCTGTACGACGGTTTCACCTTCAACTGCCTGTCCTGGATCGAAGCGCTCGGCTTCTGCGGTATCGGCGAGGCCTGCGACTTCCTCGACGGCGGCAAGAACATCGCCCCCGACGGCCTCCTCCCGCTCAACCCACACGGCGGACAGCTCTCCCACGGCCGCACCCACGGCATGGGCCTGCTCCACGAGGCCGTGCTCCAGCTGCGCGGCGAGGCGGACGCCCGCCAGGTGGCGGGCGCGCGGACGGCCGTGGTCTCCAGCGGCGGGCTCACCCCCAGCGGCGTACTCCTGCTCAGGACGGACGGATGACCTCGACCGAACCCGAACTCACCACCGGCGTCCACCGGGAGGTGGTGGACGTCCACGGCCTCCCCGCCTCCGCGCTGGTCGCCGAGGCCGACCGCCCACGGGCCGTGATCGTGGCCGTGCACGGCGGCGCCACCACCTCCACCTACTTCGACCACCCGGGCCACCCCAGGCTCTCGCTGCTGCGCACCGCCGCCGCGGCCGGATTCACCGTCGTCGCCCTCGACCGCCCCGGCTACGGCAGTTCGGCCGGGCACGAGGAACGCATGCGGACGCCCGAACAGCGCACCGACTTCGCGTTCGCCGCCGTCGACGCCTTCCTCCAAGGCCGGGACGGCGGCCTCGGCGTGTTCCTCTGGGCGCACTCCGCGGGCTGCGAGCTGACCGTGCGGATGGCCGGCGACCCGCGCGGCGCCGGCCTGCTCGGAGTGGAACTCGCCGGCATGGGACGGACCCACCACCCGCGGGTGCTCACCACCATGGAGGAGTGGCGACGCGATCCCACCCGCACCCGGCCCAACCTGCGCGACGCCCTGTGGGACCCGCCGCACGCCTACCCGCCCGACGTGTACGGCGGACGCGGCATCGGTGCCACCTCGCCCTCGTACGAGGGTCGCAGGGAAGGCTGGGAGCAGGAGTTCGGCCGCCTCGCCGGGCGCGTGCGGGTGCCGGTCCACCTCACACTCGCCGAGTACGAGCAGGTGTGGGCCAACGGTCCGGAAGGTCTGGCCGACCTCGCGTCCCTGTTCACCGCGGCGCCGCGCCTGGTGCTGCACGAGCAGGCGGGCGCCGGGCACAACACCAGCGTCAGCCGCACCGCGCTCGCCTACCACCTGCACGTCCTGGCCTTCGTCGAGGAGTGCGCCCTCGGCGTGCCGGCACTGCCCTCGGAGCGGGGGCAGCGCGATGGGTGAGCCCGCGGACGCCGCCCTCCTCCTCGTCCGGGTCGTCGTGGGCGCGGTGATGGTGGCGCACGGCTGGAACCACTGGCGCGGCGGTGGCGGCATCGTCGGGACGGCGGGCTGGTTCGCCGGACTCGGCCTGCGCCGTCCCCGGCTGCAGGCGTGGCTGAGCGTGGTCACCGAGACCGGCGCCGGACTCCTGCTGGCCGCGGGTCTGTTCACGCCCCTGGCCTGCGCGGCCGTCCTGTCCGTGATGCTCGTCGCCGGGCTGCTCGCCCACCGCCCGCACGGCTTCTTCGTCTTCGAGGAAGGCTACGAGTACGTCCTCGTCCTGGGTGTCCTGGCGGTGGCGCTCGGGGCATGGGGACCGGGGAAGTACGCGGTCGACACGGCGGCGGACCTCGCCGTGACCGGATGGGCGGGCGCCGGCCTGGTGCTCGCGGTGGGGATCGTGGCGACGGGCGGACTGCTGGCCGTCTTCTGGCGGCCCCGGGAGACGACGTGAGAGGACGACGGGACATGCGGGTCGGTTTCATCGGACTGGGCAGCCAGGGCGCGCCGATGGCACGGCGGATCGTCGAGGCGGGGTACGGGACGACGCTGTGGGCGCGCCGGGCCGCGACGCTCGCCCCGTTCGCGGACACCGCCGCGAAGACCGCGGGGTCACCGGCCGAACTGGCCGCCGCGAGCGACGTGGTGTGCCTGTGCGTCGTCGACGACGCCGACGTCGAGCAGCTCACCACCCGCACGGACGGCGTCCTCGCCGGAATGCGCAGGGGAGGGGTGCTCGTGGTGCACTCCACAGTCCACCCCGAGACCTGCCGCCGGCTGGAGGAACGCGCCCGCGTCCAGCGGGTGTCGGTCCTGGACGCGCCGGTCAGCGGTGGCGGACGGGCTGCGGAGCAGGGCTCCCTGCTCGTCATGGTGGGCGGCGACCCCCAGGTTTTCGCCTTCTGCCGTCCCCTGTTCGCCACCTACGGCGATCCCGTCGTCCACCTCGGTCCCACCGGCGCCGGGCAGATCGCCAAGCTGCTCAACAACGTCCTCTTCACCGCCCAGTTGGGGCTCGCCGCGGACGCTCTCGAACTGGGCGGCCGGCTGGGTCTGGACGCCGCCGGGCTGGGCCGGATCCTGCCGCGCGGCAGCGCGGCGAGCTTCGCCCTGGAACGGGTCGTCGACGCGGGCGGGACGCTGCGGCGCATCGCCGGGCACGCGGGCGGGCTGCTGGCGAAGGACATACGGCTGTTCACGAGCATCGTCGAGAGCGCCGGCACCGAGGACGAACGACGGCCTGGTCCGGTGCGGCAGGCGGCCCGCTCGGCCTTGGACGCCATGGGGCGGTGACCGCCGAGGCGCCGGGACGTACCCTTCCCGGCTCTTCGCCCGGGACCGCCCGGGTGCGTACTGTGTGCGAGCACGGTTCCAGCGGCGGAAGGGGAACGACGTGGGTTCTGCCCGGCGGGAGGACATTCTGGCGGCGGCCCTGGAGGTCTTCGCCGAGCGCGGTTTCAAGAATGCCTCGATCGACGCCGTGGCCGAGCGAGCCGGGCTGACCCGGCAGGGGGTACTGCACTACTTCCCCAGCAAGAAGCGGTTGCTGCTGGAGATGCTGGACTTCCGCGAGCAGCTCAACCGCGAGCACTTGGCGGACCATCCGGCCGGCGAGGACCTGCCCGCCGACTTCGCGGCGGCCGTCGCCTTCGAACAGGGACACCCCTCGTTCGCCACCGTGCACAGCGTGGTGATGGCCGAGGCGGTCACCGGTCAGGAACCCGCCCGCAGTTACGTGGCGGACCGCTGCCGGTCCCTGCAGGCCCACCTCGCCGCGCGCCTGGCCGAGCGCTACGGCGAACGGCTGCCCAGCGGCCTCAGCGCGTCGGCCGCCGCCACGGCTTTCCTCGCCCTGGTCGAAGGCGTCCACCAGCTGTGGCTCGTGGACCCGGGCCCGGACACCGACCGCTACCCGAGCATCGTCCGGGACGCGATGGCCGTCCTGGTGGGCGACACCGAACACGGCGACGGCAACGGGGGCGACTGCGCTCAGGACCCCGTGGTGAAGGGGTAGCTCCGGGAGGGCGTGCTGCGGGAGGCCCTGTCCCACGGCAGTGCCGCGAGCAACGCCTCGGCGGCGTCCGCCGCCCGGGGCGGGATCGCCGGGCCGGCCGTGGGTGCCGGAGCCTTCCTCCGCAAGGACCTCGCGGTGGTCTCCGGCCTGGCGGGGGAACTGGGCCTGGCGCTCGGACCGCTGGAGCACGCCGTGCGGAGCCTGCAGGAAGTGCTGGCCGAGGAGCGGTGACCGTCCGCGCGTCGGCGGATGACGGTCATGGACAATCGATGGAAACAGTATTCTCCTTAAATGAGATCGCTGTTATCTTCGGGTCGACCGGCCGCGCGGCGCCGTCCAGCGAGCAGACACGGAGATGCCGAGATGGACCATGTCCTCACCGCCCCGTTCACCACTCCCGGTCCCGCGGAGGGCGTCGCGTGACGGCCGCGCGGAACAGGGAGCCGCGACCCCCGGTGCTGTTGACGGCCCCGCGCCTGCTCGACATCGACAAGGGCGAACTGGTCGAGCCCGGCGGGCTGCTGATCACCGGCGAGCGCATCGCCGAGGTGGGCCGGCCGGACCGCCTCCCCGAGGGCACCGTGGTGCGCGACCTCGGCGACGTCACCCTGATGCCGGGTCTGATGGACATGGAGGTCAACCTCTTCCTCGGCGGCCCCGATCACCGCAGCCCGCTGATCCCGGTCCAGGAGGACCCGGCCGTGCGCACCCTGCGGGCGGTGGCCAACGCCCGGCGGACGCTGCGACGCGGCTACACCACCGTGCGCAACCTCGGCCTGTTCGTGCAGACGGGCGGCGTCCTCCTCGACGTCGCGCTGAAGAAGGCCATCGACCTCGGATGGGTGGAAGGACCGCGCGTGGTGCCCGCCGGGCACGCGATCGCCCCGACCGGCGGCCATCTCGACCCGACGATGTTCCAGGCGTTCGCACCGGGCGTGCTGCCGCTCACCGTCGAGGAGGGCATCGCCAACGGGGTGGCGGAGGTGCGCAAGGCGGTCCGGTACCAGATCAAGTACGGCGCACAGGTGATCAAGGTGTGCGCGTCCAACGGGGTCATGTCGCACACCGGCCCCGCCGGCGCACAGCAGTACTCGGACGAGGAACTGCGCGCCATTGTCGACGAGGCGCACCGGGCGGGCGTGAAGGTCGCCGCGCACTGCATGGGCGACTCCGCCATCCGGGCCGCGGTCGAGGCCGGCATCGACTGCATCGAGCACGGCTTCCTGGCGAGCGACGCCACCCTGGACCTCATGGTGGAGCGCGGCACCTTCCTGGTCGCCACCACCTCACTGACCGAAGGGATGAACACCGAGCACGTCGACCCCGCCCTCAGGGCCAAGGCGGCCGACGTCTTCCCGCGCGCCCGCGCATCCACGTCCCGTGCGATCCGGCGCGGCGTCAAGGTCGCCCTCGGCACCGACGCTCCCGCCATCCCGCACGGCAAGGGAGCCATGGAGATGCGCGCCCTGGTGGACCGGGGCATGCGGCCACTGCAGGCCCTGCGCGCCGCGACCACGGTCGCCGCCGACCTGATCGGGGCGGACGACCGGGGACGCCTGGCACCGGGCCTGCTCGCGGACGTCATCGCCGTGCCCGGTGACCCGCTCGCCGACGTCTCCGTCACCGAGCGGGTGTCGTTCGTCATGAAGGGCGGCCAGGTGCACCGCGACGACATGCCGCAGCCCTGAGCCCCACGACCACCCGGCCGGCCGAGCCGCGGAGAGCCGGGGGCCGCGCGCCGGCCGTGACCCCGCCCCATCAGCGGTGAGGGGAGTGCGGGACCACGCCGGCGTCCGCCCCGGTTCCCCGGCAGCACACCCGACCCGCGAAGAAGGAGTCACACGAGATGTACGACTACGTGATCGCGGGCGCCGGGTCGGCGGGCTGCGTGCTGGCCGAGCGGCTCTCCCGCGACCCCGGTGTCCGGGTGCTGCTCGTGGAGGCCGGCGGGCCCGACCGCCACCCCTACCTGCGGATCCCCAAGGGCGTCGGGAAGCTGTTCGGCGACCCGTCCTACTCCTGGCACTACCGCACCCGGCCCCTGCGCCCCGGCGGCAACCCGGACATGTGGGTGCGCGGCAAGGTGCTCGGCGGCTCCAGCTCCGTCAACGGCATGGTCTACAACCGGGGCACCCGCGCCGACTGGGACGGGCTGGAGGCGCTCGGCAACCCCGGCTGGGGCTGGGACGCGATCCTGCCCGCCTTCCGCGCCATGGAGCACAACGCCCTGGGCGCCTCGCCCACCCGGGGGACCGGCGGCCCCCTGCACGTCTCCACCGTCCGCGATCCGGACCCGCTGTGCGACGAACTCATCGCCACGGGCGAGGCCTGCGGACTGCGGCCGGTGCCCGACGTCAACGAGTACGACGGCGAGCGCATCGGATACGCGATGGCCACCATCAAGGCGGGCCGGCGGTTCAGCGCGGCACGCGCCTTTCTCCGCCCCGCCTGCTCCCGCCCCAATCTGGTCGTCGCCGTGAACACCACCGTCACCCAGGTGCTCCTCGACGGGGACAAGGCGACCGGGCTGCGCGTGCGCAGGGCGGACGGATCGAGCGAGGAGGTCCGGGCGCGGCGCGAGGTGATCCTCAGCCTCGGCAGTCTCGCCACGCCCAAGCTGCTGCAGCTCTCCGGGATCGGCCCCGCGGAGGTGTTGCGCGCCGCGCGTGTGGACGTACGCCTCGACCGCCCGCTGGTCGGGGCGCGGCTGCGGGAGCACCGCTGCCTGGCCCTGCGGTTCCGCCTCGACACCCCGCTCGGCGCCAACCGGAAACTGGCCACGCCGTTCGCCCAGGCCCGCACCGGCGCCGCCTACCTGCTGACCCGCAAGGGTCCGCTGGCCCGGCCCGCCTACGACGTGATGGCCTTCCTCAAGTCCCACCCGGACGCCGAACGCCCCGACGCCGAGGTGCTGCTGGCGCCCTGGTCCCTGGGCGCGCTGACGCCGGGCAAGCCCGCGGCCGTGGAGCGGGAGCCGGGAGTGTCGGCGTGCGCGATGGTGCTGCGGCCCACCTCGGAGGGTGCGCTCGCCATCACCTCCGGCGAGCCCGACGCCGCTTTGGACATCGACCCCGGGTACTTCTCCACGGCGCACGACCGGAAGGTGGCCGGCGACCTGTTCCGGCGGCTGCGGGACTACTTCGACACCGACCCCATCGCCTCCCGCATAAGGCACGAGACCTTCCCGGGCCCGGCCGTCTCGTCCGACTCCGAGGACGACGTCGTACGCTCGGCCCTCGACGGAGGCTACTGTGGTTTCCACGCCATCGGCACCTGCGCCATGGGCCCCGCGCCGGAGGACGTCACCGACCCCGAGCTGCGGGTGCGCGGCGTGGAGAACCTGCGGGTGGTCGACGCGTCCGTCCTGCCGGTGATGGTCGCGGGCAACCTCAACGGCCCGGTGATGGCGATGGCCTGGCGGGCCGCGGACTCCCTCCTCGCGGCCAGGTGAGGACCGGCGGCACGTGAGGACCGGCGGGGGCGTACGGGTCCCCGCCGGCCGTCGTCGCCGTCTCAGACGTCCGAGGAACTGAACGACGCCGACCTGTGCCAGGCATTCAGGAACGCCGCCATGGCGCCCAACTGCCGCAGTCCCTGCGCCGACAGGTCCTCGTAGACACGCAGGTCCACGGCGACCCCGGAGTGCGCGGCCCGGGTCGCGAAGGCCAGGGTGTCGTCCAGCAGAACCTCGGTGCCCGCCGCGTGGAGCTGCACCGGAGGCAGACCGTGCAGATTGCCGTGGAGCGGGCTGAGCAGCGGATGGTCGCGCGGTGTGGTCCCCGCGTAGGCCGCCGCCCGCGCGGGGAGCGTCTCGGCGTCCACCGTGCGGTCGGCGGCCGCGTTGAGGAGCAGGCTCGGCGCGTCCAGGGTGAAGTCCAGCAGCGGGGACGTCAGCACCGCGCAGGTGGGCAGCACGGCTCCCGCGTCCCGCAGGCGCAGCAGCAGGCCGGCCGCCAGCGCGCCGCCGAGCCGCTTGCCGGCCACCGCCACCGGTCCGCGGTCGTGGCAGTACTCCCAGGCGGCGTGCACGTCCTCCAGCGCCTGGGGGAAGTGCGGGCGGTACCGCGGGCACAGGACCGCCCGGCCGGTGAGCCGGGTCAGCTCCCGGGCGGTCGGCAGCGCGTCCTGCGGGGTGCCCGCCAGCCGGGGATCACCGTGCACGTACAGCACCGTCCGGCCGACGGTGCCGCCCTCCGGCTGGACCTCCGGCCCGAACGGACCATCGACCACGCGGACTTCACTTGCCACGGGACATCACCTTCTCCGCCGCTTCCCAGTGTTCCTCCGACACCCACAGCCGGGCGAAGGCCGTGGCGGCCTCCCGCGGCGAGCGGGTGCCCGTGGTCAGATGCTTGATCTCGCGTGCCTGGCGGGTGGCGAGGGAACGCGCCACCTCCCGCCAGCCCAGGTCGAACTCCGCCCGCGGCAGCACCAGGTCGACCAGCCCCGCACGCTCCGCCTCGACGCAGTCCAGCACGCGTCCGGTGCCCGCCAGCAACAGGGCCCGCCCCGGCCCCACCAGCCGGGCCAGGCGCTCGGCCCCGCCCCAGGCGGGCACGATCGCCAGCGTGGTCTGGTTGAAGCCGATACGGACGTCGTCCGCCGCGATCCGGATGTCCGCGGCGACCGCCACCTCCGCCCCGCCGCCGAGCGCGTGACCGTTGAGCGCGGCCACCACCGGTCCGGGAAAGGCGGAGATCCGGTCGCACAGCGCCCGCATCCGCAGCGCCATCCGCGACGCCTCCGCCTCCGTGCGCAGCCGGGACAGCTCCTTGAGATCGCCGCCGGATACGAAGGCCCGGTCGCCGGACCCCGTGATCGCGAGCGCCGACGCCCCTTCCGCCGCGTCCAGCACCTTCTCCAGCTCGCCCATGGCGTTCAGGTCGAGGGCGTTGCGGGCCCGCGGTCGGTCGATCGTGACGACGGCCAGGCCGTCCTGAAGCTCCAGCTCGACCATGCGCGGCCTTCCGGTCGTCGGGAGGGTCGGTTCAGTCCTCGTACACCACGGTCACCTCGGGGGAGGCGGGCTCGGCCTGACAGGTGAGCACCCACCCCTCGGCCACCTCGTCGGCGTCGAGGGCGTTGTTCACCCGCATCTTGGCCTCGCCCGTCGCCAGCCGTGCCATACACGTGGCACAGTCCCCGGACTCACAGGAGAACGGCGGGGTGAACCCCGCCCGGCGGGCGGTCTGCAGGAGGGTCTCGCCCGGCCGCTGCGGGACGGTGTTGCGCTGCCCGCGCAGGCCGACCGTGACGGTCGCGGCCGTCTCGCGCACGGGTGCGCCGGCCGGCACCGGTGCGGCCGTCGGCGCGGGCGCGGGCGTGAAACGCTCGACGATGATCCGCTCGGGCCGCACTCCCGCCCCGGCCAGCGTCCGCTCCACCAACTCCATGAACGGCGCCGGCCCGCACACGTAGAAGTCGGTTTCGTCGAACGGCTCCCCGACCACGGCACGGATCTCGTCCTGCGTGACCAGCCCGTCCCGGTCGTCGAGATGGTGCCGTACCTCGAACCGCCCGGCGTGTCGGACGGCGAGCGCGTCGAAGGCGGCGGTGAAGATGGCGGTCTGTCGGCTCTGATGGGCCGACAACAGCCGTACCGGCCGGGAGGTGGTGGCCAGCGCGCTCTTGACCAGGGAGAACACCGGCGTGATGCCGCTGCCGCCCGCGAACGCGACGAGCGGCCGGCCGGCCGACTCCTCGCGCAGGCAGAAGGCGCCGGCGGGCCGGGTCACGAGCAGGGTGTCACCGGTCTTCAGGCCCTGGTGCATCCACGCGGAGACCAGGCCGCCGGGCACGCGCTTGACGGTCACGCACACCTCGTCGTCGGTGTCGGGAGAACTCGACATCGAGTAACTGCGCAGTACTCCGCAGGCCTGGAAGGTCAGGAACTGCCCCGCGCGGTACGGGAAGGGCGCGTCGAGGGTGAAGGTGCGGACATCCGGCGCCTCGTCGGTGATCCGGGTGATCCGCACCGGATGGAAACCGTGGTCGCGTGCCATGTATGGAACTTACCTTCTCGCCATGGGAGAGTGCAATTCTCGTAACGCTCATCTCGTGTGAGAGAGGTGTTTGAGGAATGTCGACGTTTCCCACCGCCGCACTGCGGACCGTCCCGACCGAACTGGCCGCCCGCTACGAGCAGTCGGGCTGGTGGACCGACGAGACGCTCGGAGACCTGCTGGCGCGCGGCCTGTCCGGGGCGGGGGACGTGCCGTTCCGCGTGCACTCGGACGTCCGGCCGTGGGCCGGGACGTTCGCCGATGTGGAGCGGGTCGCCCGCCGCCTGGCCGCGGGGCTGCGCGAGCGCGGGGTCGGACCGGGTGACGTCGTGGTGATGCAGCTCCCCAACTGGATGGAGGCCGCGGCCGTGTTCTGGGCCTCGGCCTTCCTGGGTGCCGTGGCCGTCCCCGTGGTGCACTTCTACGGGCCGAAGGAGGTGGCGTACATCATCGGGGCCACCCGACCCAAGGCGTTCTTCGCGGCGGAGCGCTTCGGCCGGCAGGAGTTCCGCCCCGACCTGTGCGAGCAGGTGCCGGTCGTCGGTGTGGTGGGCCGAGACTTCGGCGAACTGCTCGCCGACGAGCCGATGCGGGGCGTGATCCCGGTGAGTGCGGGCTCGCCCGCGCTGATCGCCTTCACCTCCGGCACCACCCGCGATCCGAAGGGCGTCGTCCACAGCCATCGGACCCTCGGCTACGAGACGCGGCAACTCGCCGCGTCCTACCCGCCGGACCGCGGGAGGCAGTTCACCGTCGCTCCGGTCGGCCACTTCATCGGCATGGTGAACGCCTTCCTGATCCCCGTCCTCGACGGATCCCCCGTCCACCTGGGCGACACCTGGAACCCCGCCCAGGCGCTCGCGCTGATGCGTGGCCGGGGGCTGACCGTCGGCGGCGGGGCGGCGTACTACATGACGAGCCTGCTGGACCACCCCGAGTGCACCCCGGAGCACATCGCCCGCCTGAAGTACGCGGGCCTGGGCGGCGCGGCCGTCCCGTCGGCGGTGACGAGCCGGCTGGAGTCCCTCGGCATCAGCGTCTTCCGTGCCTACGGCTCCACCGAACATCCCTCCGTCACCTGCACGCCGTACGACGGCCCCGCCGCCAAACGGATGCACACCGACGGGCTTCCGCTGCCCGGCGTCGAGGTGCGCCTCGCCGAGGACGGTGAGATTCTCACCCGCGGCCCGGACCTGTGCCTCGGCTACACCGATCCCGAACTGACGCGGGCCGCCTTCGACGGGGACGGCTGGTACCGCACCGGTGACATCGGCACCGTCGACGCCGAGGGCTGGTTGACCGTCACCGACCGCAAAGCGGACGTCATCATCCGCGGCGGGGAGAACATCAGCGCCCTGGAGGTGGAGGAGATCCTGCTCGGGCTGCCCGGGGTGGCGGAGGCCGCGGTGGTCGGCGTACCGGATCCGCGGCTCGGCGAGCGCGCCGCCGCCGTCCTGCGCATGCGGGACGGATGGCGGGCCCCCGGCCTGGCCGAGTTGCGGCTGCATCTGGAACGGGCCGGCCTGGCGCGGCAGAAGTGGCCCGAGCGGATCCATGCCGTGGACGACTTCCCGCGCACTCCCAGCGGCAAGGTGAAGAAGTTCGCCCTCCGCAGCCGCATTGCCACTCCCGTGCAGTGAGAATACGATTCTCCCAATCAGTGAAGGAGGATCTCATGCCGTCGCGCGAGCTCCCGTTCCCGCTCTTCGACGCGGACAACCACTTCTACGAGACCCAGGAGGCGCTGACCAAATACCTCCCGAAGGAGTACGACGGGGCCATCGAGTACGTGAACGTCCGCGGCCGTACCAAGATCGCGATACGCGGGCAGATCAGCGAGTACATCCCGAACCCCACCTTCGACGTGGTGGCCCGCCCCGGCGCCATGGAGGAGTACTTCAAGGTCGGCAACCCCGACGGCAAGACACGCCGGGAGATCTTCGGCGAGCCGATGCGCTCGATCCCCGCCTTCCGCGAACCGGCCCCGCGTCTGGAGCTGATGGACGAACTCGGCGTCCAGCGCAGCCTGATGTTCCCGACGCTGGCGAGCCTCATCGAGGAGCGCATGAAGGACGACCCGGAACTGATCCACGTCGTCATCCACTCCCTCAACCAGTGGCTGCACGAGACCTGGGGCTTCGCTTACAAGGACCGCATCTTCACCGTCCCCGTCATCACCCTCCCGATCGTCGAGAAGGCGATCGACGAGCTGAACTGGGTGGTGGAGCGCGGTGCGCGGGCCATCCTCGTGCGGCCCGCGCCCGTGCCCGGCTTCGGCGGCACCCGGTCCTTCGCGCTGCCGGAGTTCGACCCGTTCTGGAAGCGGGTCGTCGGGACCGGCGTCCTGGTCGCCCTGCACTCCTCCGACTCGGGCTACGCGAACTACGCCAACGACTGGGAGGGCAACCGGCGCGAGTTCCTGCCGTTCAAGCCCAACGCCTTCCGCCAGGTCCACGAGTGGCGCCCCATCGAGGACGCGGTCACCTCGCTGATCTGCCACGGGGCGCTCTCCCGCTTCCCCGAGCTGAAGATCGCGGTCATCGAGAACGGCGCCTCATGGGTGGAGCCGGTGCTCGGCCGGCTGGCCGACGTGCACAAGAAGATGCCGCACGAGTTCCAGGAGGACCCGGTCCAGGTCTTCAAGCGCAACATCCACATCAGCCCCTTCTGGGAAGAGGACATGGCACGGCTGGGCGACCTCATCGGCATCGAACGCGTCCTGTTCGGCTCCGACTACCCCCACCCCGAGGGCCTCGCCGACCCGGTCACCTACGTCGACCACCTCACCGAGCTCAGCGACCAGGACAAGGCCAAGGTGATGGGCGGCAACCTGGCCCGGCTGATCGACGCATGACACCGGCGACGGCGCGCTGGCGCAGCATCCCCGAACTGGTCCGGAGCGCGGCCGAGCGCTTCGGGGACGCCGAGGCCGTGGTCGACGGGGAGCTGCGCTGGACCTTCACCGAACTGGCCGACCGCGTCCGGCGCACCGCGGGGGCGTTCGCCGCGGCGGGCGTCGGACCGGGGGACCGGGTCGCGCTGTGGGCGCCCAACTCGGCCGAGTGGATCGTCGCGGCCTTCGGACTGCTCACCGCGGGCGGGGTGCTGGTCCCGGTGAACACCCGGTTCCTCGATCAGGAGGCCCACGACATCGTCGTACGCAGCCGTGCCAAGGCGCTGCTGGTCCACAACGGCTTCCTGGGCCGGGAGTTCGCCGGGCCGCCCGGCGTGCCGGTCATCGATCTGAAGAAGGACGGCTTCCTCGCCTCGGGGCCGCCGCTGGAACGGGAGGTCGACGAGGAGGACCTGGCCGACATCGTCTTCACCTCCGGGACGACGGGCCGCCCCAAGGGCGTGATGACCACCCACGGGCAGACCCTCAGGCTGTACGCGGAGTGGTGCGACCTCGCACAGCTCCGGCCGGGCGACCGGTACCTGATGGTCAACCCCTTCTTCCACATCTTCGGCTACAAGGCCGGCCTGATCGCCTCCCTGATCCGGGGCGCCACCGCGCTCCCGCTCGCCGTCTTCGACATCGACCGCGTCCTGGAGCTGGTGGAGAAGGAACGGGTGACCGTCCTGCCCGGCCCGCCGACCCTCTACCACTCCCTGCTGGAGGCGGACGGCGGACGGGACCTGTCCTCGCTGCGCGTGGCGGTGACCGGGGCCGCCGACATCCCCGTGGAGCTGGTGCGCCGGATCACCACGGAACTGCCCTTCACCCACCTGATGACCGGGTACGGCCTCACCGAGGCCGGCACCGTCACCGCCTCCCGGCCCGGCGACCCCTACGAGGCCGTGGCGACGACCGTGGGCAGACCCTGCCAGGGCTTCGAGGTGCGCATCGCCGACGACCAGGAGGTGCTGGTGCGCGGCTACTCCGTGATGCGCGGCTACCTCGACGACCCCGGGGCCACCGCCGAGGCCGTCGACGCGGACGGCTGGCTGCACACCGGCGACCTGGGGCAACTGGACGCGGAGGGCCGGCTCAGGATCGTCGGCCGCAAGAAGGACATGTTCATCGTCGGCGGCTTCAACGCCTACCCGGCCGAGATCGAGGGTTTCCTGCTCCAGCACCCCGCCGTCGCCCAGGTCGCCGTCGTCGGCGTGCCCGACGCCCGCATGGGGCAGGTCGGCAAGGCGTTCGTGGTGCGGCGCGGGGAGGTGACGGAGGCCGAGCTGATCGCGTGGGCCAAGGAACGCATGGCCGGCTTCAAGGTGCCCCGTCACGTCGAGTTCCGTACCTCGCTGCCGCTGACGGCCACCGGCAAGGTGCTGAAGGACCAACTGCGCTGACCCCGGGACACCCCGGGCCCGCCACACCTCACACAAGGACGACGCCCCGTCATGACCGACGACGCCCGCACCGCCTCCGGCATCCCCCTGAAGCCGCTCTACGGACCTGAGGACCGGCCCACCGACCCTCCGCCCCCCGGGGTCTTCCCCTTCACCCGCGGCAACTACCCCACGGGCTACCGGGGCCGGACCTGGACGCTGCGCCAGTACTCCGGCTTCGGCACTGCCGAGGAGTCCAACCGCCGCTACCGCTACCTCCTGGACCAGGGAGGCACCGGCCTGTCGGTCGCGCTCGACCTGCCCACGCAGTGCGGGTACGACTCCGACGACCCGGAGTACACCGACGAGGTCGGACGGGTCGGCGTCGCCCTCGACACCCTCGCCGACGCCGAGATCCTCTTCGACTCCATCCCGTTGGATCGCATCAGCACCAGCTTCACCATCAACGGCACCGCCGCCGTCCTGCTCGCCTTCTACGTCGCCGCCGCCGAGAGACGCGGCATCCCGCGCGCGAAACTGACCGGCACCATCCAGAACGACGTCCTCAAGGAGTACGCCTCCCGCGGCACCTGGATCTGGCCGCCCGAACCGTCCCTGCGCCTCATCGCGGACACCATCGAGTTCTGCGCCGACGAGGTGCCCCGCTTCAACGCGATCTCGGTCGCCGGGGCGCACTTCCGGGACGCGGGCGCCAACGCCGCGCAGGAGATGGCCTTCACCCTCGCCGACGGCGTGACGTACTGCGAGACGGTCCTCGCCCGCGGACGCATGAGCATCGACCGGTTCGCCCCGCAGATCTCCTTCTTCTTCTACACGCACGGCGACTTCTTCGAGGAGGTCGCCAAGTACCGGGCCGGGCGCCGGCGCTGGGCCACGATCGTGCGGGAGCGGTTCGGCGCCAGGACCGACAAGGCCTGCATGTTCCGCTTCGGCTGTGTGGCCGGTGGAGCCTCGCTGTACGCGCCCCAGGCCCGCAACAACACCGTCCGTGTCGCCTACGAGGCGCTCGCCTCCGTCCTCGGCGGCACGCAGTCGATGTTCACCGCCGCCTGGGACGAGCCGTTCGCCCTGCCCAGCGAGGAGTCGGCCACCCTTGCCCTGCGCACCCAGCAGATCCTCGCCCACGAGACGGGCGTCACCCGGGTCGCCGACCCGCTGGGCGGCTCGTACTTCGTGGAAGCGCTCACCGACGCCACCGAGGCACGCATCGAGGAGATCATGGCCGACCTCGAGGCGCACGGTGGCATGGTGCGCTGCATCGAGGACGGCTATCTGCAGTCCCTCATCGCCGACGAGGCGTGGCGGCTGCACCAGGAGGTCGGCTCGGGGGAGCGGCCGGTGGTCGGCGTCAACCGCTTCACCACCGAGGAACCCCCGCCCGACCTCGCCACCTACGAACTCGACGCCGAGGGACGGGAACGGCAGCTGAAACGGCTCGCGCGCATCAAGGCCGAGCGCGGCGCCGGCGACGTCCGGGCCCGGCTCGCCGAACTCAAGCGCGCCGCCGAAGGAGACACCAACCTGATGGAACCGTTGATCGCCTGCGCCCACGCCTACTGCACGGTGGGCGAGACGGCCGGCGCCCTGCGCGAGGTGTGGGGCGAGTTCCGGCAGCCGGTGGTGTTCTGATGGCGCCGCCGGTACGGGTGCTCGTCGCCAAGCCCGGCCTCGACGGGCACGACCGCGGGGCGAAACTCGTCGCCCGGGGGCTGCGGGACGCCGGCTTCGAGGTCGTGTTCACGGGCATCCGCCGCCGCGTCGACGACATCGTCGCCACCGCCGTGCAGGAGGACGCCGCCCTGGTGGGTCTGTCCATCCTGTCCGGTGCCCATCTCTCGCTGACCCGCCGCACGGTGGAGGCGCTGCGGGCGGCCGGCGCGGGCGACATCCCCGTCGTGGTCGGCGGCACCATCCCCGCCGGGGACGTGGACCGGCTGTTCGAGGCCGGGGCCGCCGCGGTGTTCCCCACGGGCACGGCACTGGACGCCATCGTGACCGACATCCGCACCCTGACCAGTGGGCCTGAGGCCCTCGCCCGCACGGAGGAATGACATGCGCGTCGGAGTGATGAGCGGCCCCGAACGGGGCGACGCCGCCCACAAGGCGAACCGCATGGTCGACGACGCCCGCTGGGCGGAGGAGGCCGGGCTCGACACCGTGTGGGTGCCGCAGGTGCCCACCGACTTCGACGCGCTGACGGCCGTGACCCTGATGGGCCGGGCCACCTCGCGTGTCGAACTGGGCACGGCGGTGGTCCCGGTGCACGCCCAGCACCCCGTCGCCCTGGCCCGCCAGGCGCTGTCCGCGCACGCGGCGGCCGGCGGACGCCTCGCCCTGGGCGTCGGCGCCTCCCACCACTGGATCGTGCGCGACATGCTCGGCATCCCGTACGAGAAACCGGCCGCGTACACCCGCGCCTACCTGGAGGTGCTGAACGCGGCGGTGAGCGGGTCGGGTGCGGTCGACGTCGAGAACGACGTCTTCCGCGTCCACAACCCGCTCACCCTCGGCCCCGTCTCCCCGCTGCCGGTGCTGCTGGCGGCGCTCGGCCCGGTGATGCTGCGCATCGCGGGGGCACTGACCGACGGGACCGTGCTGTGGCTGGCGGACGAACGGGCGGTGGCCGACCACGTCGTCCCGACGATCACCAGGGCCGCGCAGGAAGCGGGGAGGGCGGCTCCGCGCGTCGTCGCCGGCGTCCCGGTGTGCCTGTGCGCGCCGCGTGAGGCGGACGCGGCCAGGGAACGCGCCAACCGCATTCTCGGCGAGGCCGAGGTGTCGCCGAACTACCAGCGCCTGCTGGAGCACGGTGACGCCCGCGACGTCGGCGACCTGTGCGCAGCCGGCGACGAGGCGGCGATCCGGGCCCGGTTCAAGCGGTTCGCCGACGCGGGCGTGACCGACCTCTCCGTGCGCCTGCTGCCGTTGGGCAGCGGGCGGGAGGAACTGGTCGCCTCCAAGCGCCGCACCCGCGACGCGGTGGCGGCGATCGCCGCGGACTTCCGGTGAGCGAGCCGGGCCCGCTGTCCGGGCTGCGCGTCCTGGAGGTCGGGCACATCCTCGCCGGTCCCTACGCCACGATGCTGCTGGCCGACCTCGGAGCGCTGGTCACCAAGATCGAGCCGCCCGGCGGCGACCTGTCCCGCCAGGTCTCGGACGCCTACTTCGCCAGCCTCAACCGGGGCAAACGCTCCGTCCGCCTGGACCTGGCTACGCCCGAGGGACAGGCGCGGCTGCACGAACTCGTCCGGGGCGCCGACGCGCTCCTGGTCAATCTCAAACCCTCGGCCGTCCACCGCTACGGCCTGACCTACGAGGCGCTGAAACCCTGGAACGAACGGCTGGTGTGCGTCGCCCTCACCGGCTGGGGCATGGACGCGGGCGACGCACCCGCCTTCGACTACGTCATCCAGGCCGCCACCGGCATCGCCGCCCTCACCGGCGATCCCTCCGGACCGCCCCAGCTGCCCGGCTACTCCTCCGCCGACAACTCGGCCGGCCTCGCCGCCGCCCTCGGACTGCTGGCGCAGGTCGTCTCCGGACGGGGCGGGCAGGTCGACGTCTCCCTGCGGGACGTGATGCTCTCCCAGCTCAACTACCACGCGGCGGCCTGGCTGAACGACGGCACGCCCCCGCGCCGCCTCGGCGGGGCCCACGCCTACTACGTCCCCGCGCAGCTCTTCCCGACGGCCGAGGGCCACCTGGCGCTGTTCATCACGCACGACACGTTCTGGCGCGCGTTCGCCACCGAGGCCGGCATCGAGGGCTACGCCACCATGGCGGAGCGCGCCGCCCACCGCACCGAGGTCGTCGCGGCCGTGACCAAGGCCCTGGCCGCCGACACGGCCGCGGGCTGGGAAGCCCGGCTCCGCCCGCTGCACGTCCCCGCGGCCGCCGTCCGCACCCTGCCCGAGGCCCTCGCCGAGGCGCCCGAGGCGGTGGTCGAGGCGGGCGGCCACCGGCTGGTCGGCAGCCCGTTCCGCATCGGCGGCCACACACCTGGGTACGGGGCGCCGCCGCGCCTCGGCGAACACGGCGACTACGGCTGACCTACTTGGGAGGGAACCGCAACCCGCCGTCCAGTCGCACCACTTCGCCGTTCAGGTAGTCGTTCTCGCACAGATGCTGGACCAGCGCCGCGTACTCCTCGGGGCGCCCCATCCGCCGCGGGTGGGGGACCTGAGGGCCCCAGTACGCCTCCAGCCGGTCCCCGCTCCTGCCGTACGCGGGCGTGAGGACGGTCCCCGGGGCGACGGTGACCACGCGGATGCCGAGCGGTGACAGGTCGCGGGCGGCGACCAGGGTCATCGCCGACACACCGCCCTTCGCCGCAGCGTACGGGAGCTGGCCGACCTGCCCCTCGTACGCCGCGATGGACGACGTGGTGACGATGACCCCGCGCCCCCCGTCCCCGTCGTGGGGTGCAGTGCGCCCGATGGCAGCGGCGGCCAGCCGCAACACGTTGAACACTCCGGTCAGATAGACGTCGACGGTCCTGCGGAAGCCGTCCAGCCCCAGGGGGGAGCCGTCCTTTCCGATGAGCCGCCCGCCGCTGGCGGGCCCCCCGTGGCAGTCCACCGCGATCCGGAACGTGCCCACCCGTTCGGCCGCGTCGACCGCGGCCCGGACGGAGTCCTCGTCGGTGGCGTCGGTCCGGACGTAGCGCACCCCGAGCTCCGACTCCAGGGCCTTGCCCTTGTCGTCGGCGAGGTCGGCGACCACCACGCCGGCGCCCGCCGCGCGCAGGCGCCGCACCGTGGCCTCGCCCAGCCCGCCCGCTCCGCCCACCACCAGGGCCGCACAACCGTCGATGCGCATTGCATTCCTCTCCCTTGCGAGTGTGGATCTGAGTGTAGGAGAATGCCATTCTCATGAACATAGCCGTGATTCTGGAAATGGCCGCCTCGGGGGAAGACCGGCCGGCCGTCACCGAAGGCGACCGCACGCTCTCCGCCGCCGATCTCCAGCGCCTCGCGCACCATGCGGCGGACCGCTTCCGCGGCCGCTCCGCCGTCCTCTACCTGGGGCCGAACCATCTGGCCTACCCGGTCGCCCTGTTCGGTGCCGCGCTGGCCGGGGTTCCCTTCGTCCCCCTCAACTACCGCCTCGGCGAGGAGCAGCTGGGCGCGCTGATCGACCGGCATCCCGGGGCCGAGGTGCTGAACCCGGCCGACCTCGAAGCGCTGCTCGCCGCTCCTGGGCGGGCCGAGTGGCTGCCCGCGCCGCAGGACCAGGAAGCCGTCGCGGTCGTTCTCTACACCAGCGGCACCACCGCCGCCCCCAAGGCGGCCTTGCTCCGCCACCGCCATCTGCTGGCCTATGTCTTCAACACCCAGGACTTCGGTTCGGCGGAGCCGAGTGACGCCAGCCTGGTGGCGCTCCCGCCGTACCACGTCGCCGGGCTGATGAACCTGCTCACGAACCTGTATTCCGGCCGTCGCGTCGTCTACCAGGCTGTCTTCCAGCCGGCCGACTGGCTGGCGACGGTGCGGCGCGAGGGCGTCAGCCACGCCATGGTCGTACCGACCATGCTGGCGCGCCTGACCGCCGAGCTGGGGGACGCGAAGGCGGACGTTCCCACCTTGCGGAACCTCGCCTACGGCGGCGCGCGCTGCCCCCGCCCGGTGGTGGAGCGCGCCCTGCGGCAGTTCCCGGACACCGGCTTCGTCAACGCCTACGGTCTGACGGAGACCGCCTCCTCCGTCTGCGTGCTGGGCCCCGACGACCACCGGTGGGCGGTCGCCTCCGACGAACCCGCGGTGCGTGCCCGACTGGGTTCGGTGGGGCGCCCGCTGCCGGGTGTCGAGGTCGAGATCCGCGGCGGGGACGGCACACCGCTGGGACCCGGAGAGACCGGGCTCGTCTTCGTGCGCGGCGCCCAGATCTCCGGCGAGTACGAAGGCGGAGGCGACTCCGGCGGCGGGGAAGGGTGGTTCGCCACCCGCGACCGCGGACGGCTGGACGCGGACGGCTACCTGTTCCTCGAGGGCCGCGCGGACGACACCATCATCCGGGGCGGTGAGAACATCGCGCCCGCCGAGATCGAGGACGTCCTCCTCCAGCACCCGGACGTCGAGGAGGCCGCCGTGCTCGGCCTGCCCGACCCGGAGTGGGGTCAGCGGCTGGTCGCGGTGCTCGTCGGCACGGGGGACCCGGAGGAGATCCGCTCGTTCGCCAAACGCCGTCTGCGCTCGTCCAAGACCCCCGACACCGTCGTCTTCCGCTCCGAACTGCCCCGCACCGCCACCGGCAAGCTGCTGCGCCGCACCCTGGTCGCCGAGCTCGCCGACCCGACCGAACCGGAGGAGTCCGCGCATGCCTGAAGCCGTCCTCGTCGCCGCCCTGCGCACCCCCATCGGCACCGCCTTCAAAGGGAGCCTGCGCGACACCACCGCCCACCAACTGGCCGACCGCATCGTCAAGGCCACCACCGAGGGTCTCGACCCCGCTCTGGTGGACGACGTGGTGCTCGCCGAGTCCCACTACGGCGGCGGAGTCGTCGCCCGCCACGCGGCGCTGACCGCCGGACTGCCCCGGGTCCCGGGCCTGGCCCTCAACCGGCACTGCGCGGCCGGCCTGTCGGCGGTGCAGACCGCCGCCGCCTCCGTACGGGCCGGCATGGACCGGCTGGTGCTCGCCGGCGGGGTCAACTCCGCCTCGACCGCACCCAGGCTCTCCTTCCGGGGCGTCGAGGGCCCGTGGGTGCCGCCGTCCCATCCGGACCGTGCCGACGCGCCCAATCTCGACATGTCGATCACGGTGGGCTGGAACACCGCGGTCCGGGCCGGGATCACCCGAGAGGAGATGGACGCCTGGGCGCTGCGCTCCCACCGCAACGCCGTCCGGGCGCTCGACGAAGGGCGCTTCAAGGACGAGACGGTGCCCGTCGACACCCCGTACGGTCCCTTCGAGGCCGACGAGCACCCGCGCCGCGACACGAGCGCGGAGCGCCTGGCCGCGCTCAAGCCGCTCCACCCGGAGATCGAGGGATTCTCCATCACCGCCGGCAACGCCTGCGGAGCCAACGACGCGGCGGCCGCCGTGGCCGTGGCGGACGAGGGCCTGGGGCTGCCCGCCCTGGCCGTCGTCCGGTCCTGGGCGTCGGTCGCCGTCGACCCCGCCGAGACCGGCCTGACCCCCGTCCTGGCCATCCCGAAGGCGCTGCGCCGGGCCGGCCTCACCGTGTCCGACGTGGACCTCTTCGAGATCAACGAGGCCTTCGCGTCGGTGGCCGTGGCCGCCGTTCACCGGCTGGACCTCGATGCGGACACGGTCAATGTCAACGGCAGCGGCTGCTCCCTCGGCCACCCGGTCGCGGCGACCGGCACCCGGATGATCGTCACCCTGGTGCACGAGCTGCGCCGCCGGGGCGGGGGAGTGGGCGTGGCCGCCATGTGCGCCGGCGGCGGAATGGGCTCCGCACTCGTGCTGGAAGTGCCCGCGCCCTGACCCGTGCCTTCAGGTGCCCGGTCCCCCTGTGGGCCGGGCACCTCGGCGTGTTCAGACGAACCGCAGCAACGCCTCCTGCGCGAAGGACGCGACCAGCGCCCCCTCCTCGGTCAGCACGTCCCCGCGTCCGAAGCACCGCCCGTGCGCGGCCAGCGGACTGTGCTGGCGCACCAGCAGCCACCGCCCGGTGCCGAACGGCCGGTGGAACCAGACGGTGTGCGCGGTGACGGCCGAGGCGAACGCCCGGCCGGCGTCCGCCTGGGTCACCCCGGCCACCGGTCGCAGCGCGGTACCGATCGGCGTGAGCTCGGTGGCGTACGACAGCAGGGCGGGCGCCGCGGTCCGAGGTGCCTCGGGTACGCGGGTCCACAGCTCGTGCGAGGGCGGCTGCGACCGCGCGGTGTCCAGTTCGGTTCCGGCCCGTGATTCCCACGGCAGCAGATCGAGTTCCACCCGGCGTTCGGGGCCGGGGAGGGCGCTGGGCGGGTCGACCGTCTGACGCTCCGGTCCCTCCTCCCACACATGGAGGCTCGCGTTCGCCACCGCGATCACCCCGTGCTGCTGCCGCGCCACGAGCCGCACGGTCGCGAACGTGCGGCCCAGCTGCACCACGTCGGTCTCGTAGCGCACGGGTTCACCGGCGCGGCCCTCCCGCGGGAACTGGGCGTGCAGGGACTTGAGTTCCTTGCCGGTCACGGACCGGGAGGCCGCGCGGGCGAACTGGGCCAGCAGCTGCCCGCCGAACAGCCGGCGGTACTCCAGCCGCTGTGAGCGCCCCTCGAAAGTGTGCTCGTCCACCGTCGTCAGGTCGAGGCAGCCGAGCAGGTCGTGCCAGAGATCGGTGGTCACGTGGTCTCCCTCACAGGTCGACGAGGCGCGGCGCCCGGCCCTCGCGCAGGAGCAGCGTGCCCGCCTCGCGCGTCAGGTCACGGGCGGAGCCGAGCAGTCCGTCGAGGACGAGGGCGCGTTCGACGTGCCGGTGCAGCTCGTGCTCGGCGGTGAAACCGATGCCGCCGAGCACCTGCTGACAGTGGCGGGCGGCGGTGAGGGCGGCCCGGCCCCCGGCGGCCTTGGCGAGAAGGGCGCCGGTGTCGTCCTCGGCGGCCGTCAGAGCGGCCTCGGCGCCCTCCAGGGCGACGTACGTCTCGGCCAGGCGGTGCCGCAGAGCCTGGAAGGAGGCGAGCGGACGGCCGAACTGGTGCCGGTCCAGGACGTGCCGCCGGGCCAGCCCGAGCATGGCCCGTCCGGTGCCCAACAGCCACCAGCCGAGTGCCCGCCGTCCCCAGGCCAGGGGCACGGAGCCGCCGGCCGCCACGCGCCGGAGCGGCAGGGCGGGATCCAGCGGGCGCTCGTCCGCGCCGCCGTCCCGGACCCACTCCACCCAGATGCCCCCTGTGTAGGGCAGGGGCAGCGTCCGTCCCACCGGGCCTTCGGCCTCCTGGAGCACGACGTCGTTGAGGACGGACGCGTGCGCTCCCGTCTCCCCGAGCAGCCGGAACACCAGCGGGACCGCCGTAGCGGACTCCTCGGCCAGCATCTCGGGCCAGCCGAGAGAGGCGAGGGAGGCGTCCAGGGCGGCGCCCGAGGCGCCCGCCATCGTCTTGCGCAGGGTCTGCTCCAGCAGATCGCGCTCGTCGGCGTCCACGGTTCCTCACTCCTTTCCGAGGTCCAGCAGGCGGCGGGCGACGATGTTGCGCTGGATCTCCGCGGTGCCGCCGTAGATGGTGGCCGCACGCGAGTAGAGGTACTCGGTGCGCCACGTCCCCTCGTCCGTCAGCTCGATGGTCCCGGGCAGCAGGTCGCGCGCGGTGTCGTAGAGGCGCTGTTCCGCAGTGGCGAGAAGTATCTTGTCCACGGACGTCTCCGGTCCCAGCCGGCCGTTCTCGGCCAGCGCCCGCTGGGTGAGCGCCGAGCGGCAGCGCACGGTGTGCAGGTCGAGCCAGACGGCGCCGAGGGCGTCGGCGTCCTGCTCGCAGCCCTCGGCCAGCAGCCGGTCGAGACGGCTGTTCAGATGGGCGATCCGGTGCCAGAAGCAGGTGGACCGCTCGTGCGGCAGCAGCTCCATGGCCAGCCGCCACCCGTCACCCGGCGCGCCCAGCAGACGGTCGCCCGGGACGCGGACGTCGTCGAGGAAGACCTCGGCGAACTCGTCGACGCCGTGCATCGTGCGCAGTGGGCGTACGGTGATTCCCGGGGTGTCCATGTCGACGAAGAAGGCGCTGATCCCGTCGTGTCCCGGCCCGCCGGTGCGGGCCAGCAGCACACAGCGGGCCGCGTGCTGGGCGAGACTGGTCCACACCTTCTGGCCCGAGACCACCCAGTCCCGCCCGTCACGCACCGCCCGCGTCGACAGCGAGGCCAGGTCGCTTCCCGAACCCGGCTCGGAGAAGCCCTGGCACCAGTGTTCCCGGCCGCTCAGCAGCCGGGGCACCATCTCGGCGGCCAGTGCCGCCGGCGCGTAGCCGAGCAGCGTGGGCACGAGTACCTCGACCATCGACCAGATGCCGGGTTCGGCCAGATCGCGCGAGGCGATCTCCTCGCCCAGCACGGCACGCAGGACACCGGGTCCGCCCACGCCACCGACCTCGCGGGGCCAGCCGTACCGCATCCAGCCCGCCTCCCACAGCGCCCGGCGCACCCGGGAGAGCTGGGCCACCTGGGCGTCGAGGCCGTGGTCGTCACCGGGGCTCAGATCATGGCCGTCGAGCCACTCCCTCACCTCCCGCCTGAAGTCGGCGACGTTCATGAGCGGGAACGCTCGAACGCGTGCGGACGGCCGGAATCGTGGTCGCCGTTGCGTCGGATGAAGGTCATGGCGCGGGTGCGCAGCCGCCATCCCCGCGCGGTGCGTACGTAGGTGTCGTTGTAGTAGCCGATGCGCAACGCGTGCTCGGAGTGCTCGACGAAGCACAGCGGCTGGCTGCCGGTGGCGCTGTCACCGTCCAGTGCGATCTCGGGCGTGCCGACGAGGAACAGGCCCTTGGGCGCCGCGGCGATCAGAGCGGGGAACTCGTCCAGCGGATACGTGTCGCCGAACGCGCTGTAGCTGCCGTCCGGGGTGAACACGCCGAGCACCCCGTCCAGGTCCCCGCGGGTCATGGCGACCGCGTAGCGGGCGAGGAGTTGTTCGATCTCCACCAGGTCGTCGGTAGGGCTCACGGGACCGCCTCTCTCGTGGTTCGCTCCGGATGAGAATGTGATTCTCGCGGAGCAGTATCCTGTACGGATGGTTGCTTCTCCAATAGGGAGAAGCTAGTTTCCAGGTCATGGATCAGTTCCTGGCCTTCACGGTGGTGGGCCTGAGCACCGCCGCGATCTACGCCGTGATCGGCAGCGGCCTGGTACTCACCCACACCACGGCGGGTGTCTTCAACTTCGCCCACGGCGCGGCCGGCATGCTCGCGGCCTTCTCCTACTGGCAGCTCGCCGTCGGTTGGGAATGGCCGGTGCCGCTCGCCCTCGCCGCAGTGCTGCTCGTCCTCGCACCCGCCTTCGGCCTGGTCGTGGAGCGGGTGCTGATGCGCCCGGTCCAGGCCCTCGGCGAGGCCGAGCGTCTCGTGATGACGGTGGCCCTGCTCACCGGATGCATCGCGCTGGCCCGCTGGGTCTGGGACCCCAACACCGCCCGGCCTCTCGCCCCGTTCTTCGCCGACCGCTCCGCCATCCGGCTCGGCCCCGCCACCATGACCTGGCACCAGGCCGTCACCGTGGCCGTCGCGGTCGCCGCGGCCGCGGCACTGTGGTTCCTGCTGCACCGCACCCGGGCCGGCACGGAGATGCGCGCCTCGGTCGACGACCGCCCCCTGGCCGGCCTGACCGGCGCCGACCCGCTGCGGGCCGGCCGCCTCGCCTGGATCCTCGGCATCCAGCTCGCCGCCGTCGGCGGCGTCCTCATCGCACCCACCGTCGCCCTCGACGCCCAGCAGCTCTCCCTGCTCATCGTCAGTGCCTACACCGCCGCCGTCTTCGGCGGACTGCGCAGCCTGCCGCTCACCTTCCTCGGCGCGGTGGTCGTCGGCCTGCTGGAGGCGTACCTCGCCGGGTACCTGCCGCGGAACGACTACCTGCCGGGCCTGCGCCTGGCCGCCCCCGCGCTGCTGCTCCTCCTGGCGCTCCTCGCCTTCCCGCACCGCCGGCTGCGCGGACGCGACCGGCAGCTGATCCGCGTACCCCTGCCTACGGCACGCGGCAGCCTCGTCTTCGCCGGGAGCGTCCTGCTCCTCGCACTGGTGCTGGTCACCGTCCTGACCGAGGACGGGGTTGTCTCCTACGGCACGGTCTTCTCCCTCGGCATCATCGCCCTGTCCTTCGTGCCGCTGGCCGGCTTCACCGGCCAGGTCTCGCTGTGCCAGCTGTCCATCGCGGGGATCGGCGCGGTGGTGTGGGGCCACCTCGGCGCGCACGGCGAGCTGTGGGCGCTGCCCGTCGCCGTACTGACAGCGGCGGTGGCGGGCGCCGTCGTCGCCCTGCCCGCGCTGCGCCTGTCCGGCGTGTACCTGGCGCTCGGCACCGCCGCCTTCGCCGTGATCCTGGACCGCTGGGTCTTCACCCTGCCCGCCTTCGAGGTGTTCGGCGTCCGCATCACCCTGTTCGACCAGGGGTCCGTTCCGGTCACCGGCCCCGACCTGTTCGGCCTGCGCCTGACCTCACCGTCCGAGCTGCTCCTCCTCGCCGCCTGCTGCCTGGCGCTCGTCTCGCTCGCCGTCGCGGCGTTGCGGCGCGGACGGTTCGGCCGCCGGCTGATCGCCCTGCGCGACAGCGAGGCCGCCTACGCCACCCTCGGCGGACGTCCGCTCGGCGCCAAGGTGGCGGTCTTCGCCCTGTCGGCCGGCATCGCCGGGCTCGGCGGTGCCCTCTACGGCATGCAACTGCAGACCGTCACCGCCGAGCAGTTCAACCTCGTCGCCGGCCTGCCACTCTTCCTCATCGCGGTCATCGGCGGGCTCGGAGCCGTGGGAACGGGCCTGTTCGTCGGGATCGCCTTCGTCGTCCCGGCCCAGTTGCTCGGCCACCTCGGCCCCTGGGCGCACGACGTTTCGGCGCTCCTCATCGCACTCGCCGGCATGGGGCTCGCGCACAGCCCGGCCGGCGTCGTACCCCGCATGCACGCCGAGTGGAGAAGGCTCGCCGACGACCGGACGCTGTTATCCGCGCTGCTCGGCGTGCTCACCCTGTGCTGGATCCTCGCCGCCACCGGCCCGGTCCACGACGGCCTGACCCTCGCCGTGGCGCTGGTGGCCGCGGTGGCGCTCAACGCCCGCGCGTCCGCGCGTGGCCGCCCGCCCGCCGACGTCCCCGTGGAGTGGTGGGGCATCCGCCGGCCATGGCGGGCCGAGGACGGGGAGGTGCTGAGCCGTGCCACTGCTGCGTACTGAGGAGGTGAGCGTCTCCTTCGGAGGCCGCCGCGCGCTGGACTCGGTGTCCGTGAGCGCGGAAGCCGGCCGGGTCACGGGACTCATCGGACCCAACGGCGCGGGCAAGAGCACCCTGTTCGACGTCATTTCCGGCTTGCGCAGGCCACGGACCGGCCGCGTCCTGCTCGATGGTCAGGACATCACCGGCGAGGACCCTGCCCGCCGGGCGCGGCGCGGTCTGTCCCGCACGTTCCAGCACCTGGAACTGTTCGGCCGGCTCACCGTGCGCGACAACCTCCTCGTCGCCGCCGAACTCGGCCCCGGGCGGCGGCACGCGGCCCGCACAGCTGACCGGGTGCTGGCACGCCTGGGCCTGACGGACCTGGCCGACGCGCCCTGCGACGCCCTGCCCACCGGCGCGGCCCGGCTCGTCGAGGTCGCCCGCGCCCTGGTGCTGGATCCGAAGGCGCTGCTGCTCGACGAGCCTGCGGCGGGGCAGGACGCGGAGGAGACCGGACGCTTCGCCGAGCTGCTGCGCACGCTCGCGGCGGAGGGCACCGCCGTGCTCCTCGTCGAACACGACATGAGCCTGGTGATGACGGTCTGCGACGAAGTGCACGTGCTGAACCTCGGCACCGTCGTCGCCAGTGGTCCGCCCGCCCGGATCCGCCACGACGAGACGGTCCTCACGGCTTATCTGGGGAAGGAGCGACCATGAGCGCCACCGGGACGCCGCTCCTCGAACTGAGCGGGGTCAACGCCGCCTACGACGGCATCACCGTCCTGCACGGCGTGGACATCAGGGTCGACGCGGGCCGGATCGTGGCCCTGCTGGGCCCCAACGGGGCGGGGAAGACCACGACGCTGAAGGTCGCCGCCGGGGTCCACCCGCCCAGCGGTGGCCGGCTCCGCCTCGGCGGCCGGGACGTCACCGGCGCCCGGGCCGGCGACCTGGCGCGGGCCGGCGTCTGCCTCGTCCCCGAGGGACGGGGCGTGTTCCCCAACCTGTCCGTGCGGGACAACCTCTGGATGATGACCTTCACCGGCCGCACCCGGGAGGAGATCGAGGACGCCGCCTACGCCCGCTTCCCCGTCCTCGCCGAGCGGCGCTCCCAGCCCGCCGGCACCCTCTCCGGCGGCGAGCAGCAGATGCTCGCCCTGGCCCGCGGACTCACCACCGACCCCGCCGTCCTGCTGCTCGACGAACTGTCCATGGGACTGGCCCCCCGGGTCGTGGCGGACCTGTACGAACGCGTCGCCGAGATCGCCCGGGAGGGCGTCGCGGTCCTGATCGTCGAGCAGTTCGCCGCCGCCGTCCTGCGCATCGCCCACCACGCCGCCGTCCTCACCCGCGGGCGCATCCCGTGGCAGGGGCACCCCGACGGCTCGCTGCACGCCGAACTCTCCTCCTACTACCTGGGGAGCGCCCCATGACGTCCAGCCCCGCCCCCGAGCCGCGCGCGGAACGCTTCGTCCGCCGACTCGCCGAACTGAAGGTCCCCGACCCTGCGGCCGCGCGTGCGGCCCTGTGGCTGCGCCTCGGCGGACTTCTCATGGCCGCCGGACTCCTGCTCGGCGCGGTTGCCTTCCCCCTCGCCCACGGCACCGACAACTCCCTCGCCCAGGGCGACGCCCTCGCCATCGGGCTGGGCGGAATCACGGCCGCGGTGGTGGGCGCTGCACTCTTCCTGCGCTACTCGCTCACCGGCTTCCTGCGCTTCTGGCTGGCCCGCCAGTCCTACGACCTGGAGCTGCTGGGCGAGCGGCTCGGCCGTACGCCCCCGAACGCCCCGCAACCGGAAGGAGACCAGCGCAATGGCGCCCCCCGTACCGACCCCGCGCCCCGGTGATCAGCTCGCCTCCGCCACCGACACCACCCGGGTGATCGTCATCCGGGCCCCGCAGCAGGCGGCCGGCCCCATCGAATGCGGCGGCAGCCCCATGCTCCCCGCCGCCCAGGCGCCCGCACCGCCCCCGGCCTACGGCCCCCCGGCCACGCTCATCGGCAAGCGGTACGTGGACGCCGCCGACACCCTGGAGCTCCTGTGCACCGCGTCCGGTTCCGGCCACCTCACCTACGGCGGCGAGCCGTTGGCCGTCAAGGCCCCCAAGGCACTGCCCGCCTCGGACTGATCCGATCCCGAGCCCAAGGAGAGCCCTCATGGACCGCGACGACATGATCCTGATCAGCGTCGACGACCACATCATCGAGCCGCCGGACCTCTTCGCCAAACACCTGCCGGACCGCTACAAGAAGGACGCCCCGCGCCTGGTCCACCGCGAGGACGGCACCGACGTCTGGCAGTTCCGGGACAACACGGTCGGCAACGTCGCGCTCAACGCGGTCGCCGGGCGTCCCAAGGAGGAGTACGGCATGGAGCCGCAGGGGCTGGACGAGATCAGGCCCGGCTGCTACGACGTCGACGAGCGGGTCGCCGACATGAACGCCGGCGGCGTCCTGGCCCAGATGAACTTCCCCTCCTTTCCCGGCTTCTCCGCCCGCATGTTCGCCACCGAGGACTCCGACTTCTCCCTCGCCCTCGTGCGCGCCTACAACGACTGGCACATCGACGAGTGGTGCGGGGCCCACCCCGGCCGGTTCATCCCGATGGCACTCCCGGCGATCTGGGACGCCGAACTGTGTGCCCAGGAGATCCGGCGGGTCGCCGAGAAGGGCTGTCACTCGCTGACCTTCCCCGAGAACCCGGTCCCGCTCGGCTACCCCAGCTTCCACTCCGAGTACTGGGACCCGGTGTGGCGTGCCCTCACCGACTGCGGGACGGTGATGAACCTGCACATCGGCTCCTCCGGACGCCTCGCCATCACCGCTCCCGACGCCCCGCCGGACGTCATGATCACCCTCCAGCCGATCAACCTGGTCCAGGCCGCCGCCGACTTGATCTGGTCCCGGGTCCTCAAGGAGTACCCCACGGTCAGGATCGCACTGTCCGAGGGCGGCACCGGCTGGATCCCGTACTTCCTCGACCGGATCGACCGCACCTTCGAGATGCACGCCACCTGGACACTTCAGGACTTCGGCGGGAAGCTGCCCTCGGAGGTCTTCCGCGAGCACTTCCTCACCTGCTTCATCTCCGACCCCGTCGGGGTGAGGCTGCGTCATGAGATCGGCGTGGACAACATCTGCTGGGAGGCGGACTACCCGCACAGCGACTCCATGTGGCCGAACGCGCCGGAGGAACTGCACGAGGTCCTCACGGCGAACGACGTGCCGGACGCCGAGATCGACAAGATGACCCACGAGAACGCGATGCGCTGGTACTCCTTCGACCCGTTCGCGCACATCCCGCGCGACCGGGCGACGGTGGGCGCGCTCCGCAGGGCAGCCGAGGGCCACGACGTGTCCGTGAAGCCCCGGAGCAAGCAGGTGGCGGTCGCCCCGGCGGAAAAGCTGGCGAACTACCGCAGGAAGGCCGAGGCCGCACTCGCGGCGGTCAAGGACTGACCGCGTGTGCGGTTCGGGGACGGCCGGGGCACGGGACCATGTCTTGTTCGCCGACGTCTGCCTAGTCCCGTCCGAGCGCCTGGCCGGTATTCTCCCGGAATGACACAGCAGCCCAGGTCCGACGAGCGGAGGCCCGCGAGCGGCGGCCCGAAGGCCGCCGCTCGCAACCGAGCCGCCCTCATCGCCGCGGCCCGGGAGATCTACGCGGAGCACGGTCTGGACACTCCGCTGTCGGCCATCGCACGCCGGGCCGGCGTCGGCCAGGGCGTGTTGTACCGGCACTTCCCCGACCGGGCCGCCCTGGCGCTCGCCGTCCTTGAGGAGAACGTCCGGCAGATCGAGCGGGCAGCGGCGGCGGACGGTGCGGACCTGCCCCGGGTCCTCGGCGTGCTGACCTGGCACCAGACGGAGTCGACCGCTTTCGTCGGCGTCCTGCACGCCGACGGCACGGCCAGTCACTCCGGCACCCCCGCCTATGCGGTGGCGCTGTCCCAGCGGATCGAACGTGCCCTGCGCCGGCTTCTGCCCACCGGCCATCCGCTCGCCGCGGAGCCGAACGACCTGATGATCGCCGTCGGCATGGTCTCCGGTGCCGTCACCGGCCCCACGCGCGAGCACCGGGAGCGCCGGGCCCTGGTGGCGTGGCGGTTGCTCGGTGTCGAGGTGGGGCCGGTGCGGCCTTTCGAGGAGTGAGGGACGTCAGCCGCCGTTGGACTGGCGGATACCCTCCGCCAGCGCGTCGAAGGAGTACAGGTAGCCGCCGTCGGGTCCGCTGACGGTCACGTACGCCTTGGTCCCGCCGGGGGTGATGGCCACGTTGGTCGCCGATTCGAGCCCTTCGGCCTCGCGGGCCGGGACCTCGACGGTGGCCAGGCGCTCACCGTGCTTGCTGTACACCGCCATCGCGGGCCGCCCGTGCAGGGCCTGGTACAGGTTGCCGTCCGCGTCCACGGCGATCGAGTCGGTCTGCGCGATGCCGCCGTCGACCCGGATGGCGGTGTGCCGCGAAGCAACTCCTCCCTTGTCGTCCAGGAGGAGGTAGGAGATGCGGTTCTGCGTCAGTTCGCTGAACCACAGACCGCGGTAGTCGGCGTCGAACGAGATGCCGTTCGGGGAGGCCAGTCCGTCTGCCAGGACGGTGGCGTTCTTCCCCTCGCGGTCGATCCGCACCACGCGGCCCTTCGCCTCGCCCTCGGACATGCCGCGTGAGTCGCTGACGTACAGGTTGCCCTCCCGGTCGAAGGCGAGGTCGTCGGGGTTCATTCGGGCTCCGTCGACCTCGCCGGAGAAGAAGGTCCGCGGATCGCCGCCGTCGGGGGCGAGACTCACGATGTCGCCGTGGGAGAAGTCGGTCAGGTAGATCCGTCCGTCATACGGGCTGAACTGGGCGGAGGTGTAGGTGCCCCGATCGTCGGTGTGCACCCGCTCCGAAGTCCTTTTCCGGACGTCCACGCGCAGCACCTTCGGCTCACCGGCCGGGGCGGTGACGTCCACGACGAGCAACTTGCCGTCCTCGTCGAAAACGGGACCTTCCAGCAGGGTCATACCGGTCTGCTCGTGCACCTCCGTCAGCCGCAGGACCTTCTGGGCGCGCAGGGTCCGGTCCGCGCCGGCGCCTCTGCCGGCGGGGGTACCGCTCACTTCCGTACCGCACCCCGTGAGGGCCAGCAGTCCGATCACGGCGAGCCCGGCGAAGGGCCGGGTCGGGAGTCGTCGCATGAGAGTCGCTCTTCCTGTTCCGAGGTGTGCGGAAGCAACATCCGCCCCGACCGGACAGCGCTGTCCGGTTGTTGTTAGGGTAGTGCATGGCCGCTCAAGTCCCATGACTTCCCGATCAGTTCATGGGCGCCATCACCCCCTGGCAGCGAACCGGAAGGAACGAGGTCCCCCACATGACCCATTCACAGGAGCTGACTCCCGAGGCGCTCGCCGGGCTCCGCGAGCGTTACCGGGCGGAACGGGAGCGACGGGTGCGCCCCGACGGCACCCGGCAGTACCTCGGCGCCGACGCCGAGTTCGGCTACTACGCCGCCGACCCGTACGTCGGAGAGGTGGCCGAGCGCGAACCGGTGCGCGACCGCGTGGACGTCGCCGTCGTCGGTGGTGGATTCGGCGGCATCCTCGCCGGGGCGCGACTGCGCCAGCGGGGTGTCCAGCGGGTCCGCGTCATCGAGAAGGGCGGTGACTTCGGCGGGACGTGGTACTGGAACCGATACCCGGGCATCCACTGCGACATCGAGTCGCACGTGTACCTGCCCCTGCTCGACGAGACCGGTTACGTGCCGGAGTGGAAGTACGCTCCCGGCGAGGAGATCCGCCGCCACGCGGTACGGATCGCGGAGAAGTTCGACCTCTACGCGGACGCCCTGTTCTCCACGGCGGTCACGTCACTGACCTGGGACGACACCGCAGAGGCGTGGATCGTCACGACGGACCGGGGCGACAAGTTCCGGGCCACCTACGTCGTCACGGCCACCGGCACCCTGACCGAACTGAAGCTGCCCGGCATCCCCGGCATCGAGACGTTCAAGGGCCACACCTTCCACACCTCGCGCTGGGACTACGCCTACACGGGTGGTACCCCGGACGGCGGCCTGACCGGCCTCTCGGACAAGCGCGTCGGCGTCGTGGGAACGGGGGCCACCGGCGTCCAGGTCGTCCCGAAGCTGGCCGAGGACGCGGGCCACCTCTACGTCTTCCAGCGCACCCCCTCCAGCGTCGACATACGCGCCAACCGCCGCACCACCGCCGGTGACGTGGGCGCCGACCACGACGGCTGGGCACGGGAACGCCGCGACAACTTCCTGCGCATCGTCTCCGGTGAGACCGCCGAGGAGGACCTCGTCGCGGACCGGTGGACGGCGTCGGCCGGACTGCTGGAGAAGCTCCTGCCCAGCTTCCGGCGGCAGGGCGACCGGGCGGCCTTCGAGGCGGCGTACGAGGTCGCGGACGCCGCCAAGATGAACGAGATCCGCGCCCGCGTCGAGGAGATCGTCACCGACCCGGACACCGCTGAGAAGCTCAAGCCCTGGTACCGGTACGCCTGCAAGCGCCCGACCTTCTCCGACCTGTACCTCCAGGCGTTCAACCGGGACAACGTCACCCTCGTCGACACCGCCGACACCCACGGCATCGAGCGCATGACCGAACGCGGCGTCGTGGTCGGCGGCACCGAGTACGCACTCGACTGCCTGATCTTCGCCACCGGGTTCTCCGTCGGCGTTTCCGGCATTCACTCCGGCAGGCTGCCCGTCCGCGGCCGGGGAGGAGTCCAACTGCTCGACGCGTGGGCACGGCACGGCGTCCGCACCCTGCACGGCTTCACCAGCAACGGCTTCCCGAACCTGATCCAGATGGGTTCGCTGCAGAACGCCAGCAGCGTCAACTTCACGCACATTCTGGACGAGCAGGCCATGCACGCCGCCGCCCTCGTCGCGGCCGCCGAGGCCAAGGGCGCCCTCATCGAACCGTCCCGCGAGGCCGAGGACGCCTGGATCACCACCCTGGCGCAGGACGCCCCCGACCACGAGTGGTTCCACGCCGAGTGCACCCCCGGCTACTACAACAGGGAAGGACGCGGTCGCCCCAACGGCCCGACCGCCTACCCGCACGGCGCCGTCGCCTTCCACGACCTGCTGAAGCGCTGGCGGCACCAGTCCATGGACGAAGTGCTCCGCACCAGGACCACCGCTCGCGACTGAGGGTGTAGCCCGCTACACCCTCACAGGGGGAGCGGGCTCTCCCGCCCGGTGTGCCCCGTCCGCCTAATCTGAGCGATATGTGGAAAACGATCGTTCAGGCCGCGCGGGCCACTGCCCACCTGGGCAGATCGGTGGCGATGGTGTTCGCCATGTGCCTGTTCGCCTGCGTCGTCTGCGTCACCGTGGCCGGGTCCTTGATCGTCGCGGGTGTCTGGCTGATCCCCGAGACGGTGCTCCTGATCCGACGCATCGCCGGCGCGAAACGACACATGGTCGCCACGTGGACGGGGCAGGAGGTCCCGCAGGCGTACCAGCCGATCACCGGCCGTCTCCGCCAGCGCCTGCGCACGGCACTGCGCGACCCCGGGACCCGCTCCGACCTGCTCTGGATGGCGGCCTTCTACATCTACGGCTGGATGGGCCTGCTGACGCTCGCCCTGTGGCCGCTCGGCCTCGTGACCGACGGAGTGTGGTGCGGCCTGTTGCGACGGCGCCCGGTCGTCCTGCCGCTGATCAGTCGGCTCGCGGACCTGGAAGCCGCATGGTCGGCGTCCCTGCTCAAGCCCTCTCCGCAGGCACTGCTGGCGGCCCGTGTCGACGAGCTGACCCAGACCAGAGCGGGTGCCGTCGCCGCGCACGCGGCGGAACTCCGACGCATCGAGCGCGATCTGCACGACGGAACACAAGCCCACCTCGTGTCCTTGTCCATGCGGCTGGGACTCGCCCGCCGCGCCTACGACAGCGCGCCAGAGACGGCACGCAAGCTCCTCGACGAAGCGCAGGAACAGGCACAGCAGGCCCTGACCGAACTGCGTCACGTGGTACGGAACATCCATCCCCCGATCCTGTCGGACCGGGGCCTGGCCGGAGCGGTGCGGGCGCTGGCGGCCGGCAGCGGACTCGACGTGACCGTCGACACCGATGGCCTGGCCGACGACGGGCCCCGGGCGCCCGCGGCGGTCGAGGCGGCCGCGTACTTCGCGGTGGCCGAGGCCCTGACCAACGCCGCGAAGCACAGCAGCTCGTCCCGTGCGTCCGTCCGGCTGGAGCGGACGCGCACCGGTCTGCGGGTGACCGTGCGGGACGAAGGTGAGGGCGGCGCGGACGAGACGAGCGGCTCCGGGTTGCTCGGCATCCGTCGCCGGGTCGCCGCGCTGGACGGTACGGTGACGGTGACCAGTCCCGAAGGAGGACCGACAGTGGTGGCCGTGGAGCTCCCTTGCGTGTGGTGATCGCCGAAGACAACGCCCTTCTGCGGGAAGGTCTGGTGCTCCTGCTCACCTCCTCCGGACACGAGGTCGCGGCCGTCGCCGGCACCGGGCCGGAGATCCTGCCCGCCCTGCTGGAACACCGGCCGGACGTCGCCGTACTCGATGTGCGCATGCCACCGACCTTCCGGGACGAGGGACTGCGCGCGGCGCTCGCCGCCCGTGAGCGGATTCCGGGCCTTCCCGTCCTGGTGCTCTCGCAGTACGTCGAGGAGTCCTACGCCGCCGAGCTGCTGAGCGGCGGCAGCAGCGGCCTCGGATACCTGCTCAAGGACCGCGTCGGACGCGTGGACGAGTTCCTCGACGCACTGGAACGGGTCGCGGCCGGCGGCACGGCCCTGGACCCCGAGGTCGTCACCGAGCTGCTCACCCGCCGCCGTGACTCACCGCTGGACTCGCTGACCCCGCGCGAACGCGAGGTGCTGAAGCTGATGGCGGAGGGACACGACAACACCACCATCGCCGAGACCCTGGTCGTGACGGAACGCGCGGTGAGCAAGCACATCGGCAACGTGTTCCTCAAGCTCGGTCTGCCGCCCAGCGACAGCGGTCACCGCAGGGTGCTGGCGGTCCTCAGGTATCTGAAGGACCCGCGCTCAGCCGTGTGACCTGCGCGATGGTGGAGCCCGCTACACCATCGGTTCGGGAGCGCACTCCCTCGTCGTGGCAGTCGCCGGACGGGATCGTGGAGAGCACACCAGGGCACGCCACCTCGGCGTCCGCCACAGCGGACGCCAGGGACCGCCCTGGCTCTTGCTCCGTTCCGCTGATGTGGAGGTTTTCTCCCCGCCATGGCAACTTTCCTGTATCAAGTCGGCCGCATGGCCTTCCGGCGGCGTTGGCTCGTGACCCTCGTCTGGGTGGCCGTGCTGGGTGCCGTGGGCTTGGCCGCCGCCAAGGCGCCCGCCGCTCCCGATGACGGGTTCGCCATGCCGGGCCTGGAGTCGCAGAAGGCGTTCGACCTGATGGACGAGCGTTTCCCGGGCTCAGGTGCCGAGGGCGCCAGCGCCCGGCTCGTCTTCGTCGCGCCCGACGGGGAGAAGGTCACCGCCACGGAGAACAAGGCGGCCATCGAGAAGCTCGTCGACGAAGCCGCCGACGGCTCGCAGGTGGTCCGCGCCGTCGACCCCTTCCAGGCGAAGGCGGTCAGCGAGGACGGCTCCACCGCGTACTCCACCGTGACCTTCGAGGTGAAGGCGGCGGATCTGACCGACGGGAGCAAGGAGCACCTGGAGCAGGCCGTCGACCAGGCCAGGGACACCGGTCTGACCGTCGAGATCGGCGGCAACGCCCTGGCCACCCAGCCCGCGGCGGGCGGTTCGGCCGAGGTGATCGGCCTGCTGGTGGCCGCGGTGGTCCTGCTGGTCACCTTCGGCTCCCTGGCCGCCGCCGGACTGCCGCTGCTGACCGCGATCATCGGTGTCGGCATCAGCATGGCCGGCATCATCGCCCTGGGGAGCACCTTCGGACTCTCGCTGACCACCGGCACGCTCGCCTCCATGCTTGGACTGGCCTGCGGCATCGACTACGCCCTGTTCGTCGTCTCCCGCTACCGCGAGGAGCGCGGCAAGGGACACGCTCCGCAGGAGGCCGCCGCACTCGCCGTCGGCACCGCCGGATCGGCCGTGGTCTTCGCAGGTCTGACCGTGGTCATCGCTCTCGCCGGACTGTCCGTGGTGGGCATCCCGATGCTCACGAAGATGGGCCTCAGCGCCGCCGGCGCCGTCGTCGTCGCCGTCCTGATCTGCCTCACCCTGGTCCCGGCCCTGCTGGGCTTCTGGCCCAAGGCCGTCCTCGCCCGCCGGACCCGCAAGGCCACCAGGGGAGGCCGTTCCGGAAGCCTCGGGCACGACCACGGCGGCACGGTCGACAACCACGGCAGCCGCTGGGCCCGCCTCGTGGTGCGCCGCCCCCTTCCCGTGCTGCTGCTGGGCGTGGTCGGCCTGGGCGCGCTGGCCCTCCCCGCGACCGGTCTCCAACTGGGCATGCCCGGGGACGAGGCCAAGCCCACCTCCACGACCGAACGCCGCGCCTACGACGCCCTGGCCGAGGGCTTCGGCCCCGGCTTCAACGGCCCGCTGACCGTCGTGATCGACACCAAGGACAGTGACGACCCCGAGGCCGCGGTGAGCACCATCTCCCAGGAGATCGCGGCCACCGACGGAATCGTGTCCGTCTCCCCGGCCCAGTTCAACCAGGCCCGCGACGCGGCCATCATCACCGCCACCCCCTCCACCGCTCCCACCGACGCGGCCACGATCGACCTGGTGAAGACCATTCGCAGCGACCGGCTGGCTGTTGAGGAGCGGGTCGGAGCGACGTACGAGATCACCGGCAGCACCGCGGCGAACATCGACTTCGCGCAGAAGTTCCAGTCGGCGCTGGTGCCCTACCTGATCACCGTGGTGGGTCTGGCCGTCGTGCTCCTGCTGCTGGTCTTCCGCTCCCTCCTGGTCCCGCTCAAGGCGGCGCTGGGGTACCTGCTCTCCGTGCTGGCCGCCCTGGGCGCGGTGGTCATGGTCTTCCAGCACGGCTGGGGCGCCGGCCTCCTCGGTATCGAGCAGACCGGCCCGATCATGAGCATGATGCCGATCTTCCTGGTGGGCATCGTCTTCGGCCTGGCCATGGACTACGAGGTCTTCCTCGTCTCCCGCATCCGCGAGGCCCACGTCCACGGGGAGCGGCCCGGTCAGGCCATCGTCTCCGGCTTCCGCTCCAGCTCCCGGGTGGTGGTCGCCGCCGCCCTGATCATGATGGCGGTCTTCTCCGGCTTCATCGGATCCGCCGAGTCCATGATCAAGGTGATCGGTTTCGGTCTGGCCGTCGCGGTCCTCTTCGACGCCTTCGTCGTCCGCATGGCCATCGTCCCCGCGGTCCTCGCCCTGCTGGGCGACCGCGCCTGGCGCCTGCCGCGCTGGCTGGACCGGCTGCTGCCCGACATCGACGTCGAGGGCGAGGCCCTCATGCGCAAGCACGCCACCGACGAGGTGCCGGCCGGACAGCCGCAGGCCGAACCCGCCTACCGCGGGTGAAGCGAAGCACGATTCGGTGGGCGGCCTGACGTACCCATCCCACCGGCCAGTCGCGGGGCCGCCCGAGCGGTAGCGGCCCCGTCACTCGCCTCTCCCGTGGGGACGGGGAACGGCGAGTACCGGGCCCGGCGGTGAGCGCACCAAGCTCACCGCCGGGCCCGGCCCCCATTCAGCAGGTTGCGTCTTCCCTCCCCACAACGCCCGGCGCCGGAGCGTGGGTCCGTCACGGGACGCGGGCCGGTTGCTGCCGTCCGTCCCGTGCGGCGGTGGGCTGTGTGCCTGTCCGGCCGGCCCGACCGTTATCCGATATTGATGAAGTGCGCCTTGTGGACGGCCCCCGGCTTCCTATTGGCTGCCGACAGCGTCACTGACGCGCGTCGGTAGGCGCCGCGTGCCCCATCGAGCCGACCGGGCCGAGGCCGACAAGGAGCAGCCATGAGCAGCGACCCGGTGGGACGCGGTGTCATCACGACCGGCGCGGCGTCCGTCATCGGAGGGGCCACGGCTCTCGCGTCGGCGCGGGCGTACGTGCGGGTCCCCGTCGCCGACACCGTGGTCGAGGAGATCGAACAGACCGGGGGTACGGCTGTCACCGTCACCGGTGACCCGAGCGACCCGCTGGTGGTGACCGCCACGGGTTCTTCGGGGCCGCCGGCCCGCCACATGCGCGTCCTGCCGGCCGGACATCCCTGACATCCCGCATCGCTAGGAGATCGAGTCCATGACCACGCCCGTCATTGCCGGATTCCACCCGGACCCCTCCGTGTGCCGCGTCGGCGATACCTACTATCTGGCCAACTCCAGCTTCGAGTACGTACCGGGCGTCCCCGTCCACCGCAGCACCGATCTGGTCACCTGGACCCACATCGGCCACGTCCTGACCCGTCCGAGTCAGCTCGCGCCGCACGCCGGGACCGCCGGCTCGGGCATCTACGCGCCGGCACTCCGTCACCACGGTGGCAGGTTCTGGCTGGTGACGACGAACATCCACGAAGTACGCCGAGGTCACCTGATCGTGTCGGCCGAGAACCCGGAAGGACCGTGGACCGATCCGGTCCACGTGACGGGCACCATCGGCATCGACCCCGACCTGGTGTGGGACGACGCAGGGGTATGTCACCTCACGTGGGCGTCTTTCCTGCCCGGCCTGCGTGGCATCGCGACCGTGCCGATCGATCCCGCGACCGGCGCCATGCTGGCCGAGCCCCGGCTGCTGTGGGGCGGCACCGGTCTCGCGGCCCCGGAGGGGCCCCACCTGTACCGTCTGGGGGAGTGGTGGTACCTCCTGCTCGCGGAAGGCGGCACCGAGCGGGGCCATGCCGTCACCGTCGCCCGAGCCCGGTCCCTCGACGGCCCCTTCGAGGCGGCGCCGCACAACCCGATCCTCACGCACCGCAGTACGGACCACCCGGTCCAGAACACCGGGCACGCCGACCTCGTGGAACTGGCCGACGGCTCGTGGGCCATGGTCTACCTCGGTGTCCGGCCCCGCGGCAGGACCCCCAAGTTCCATGTCAATGGGCGTGAGACCTTCCTCGCCGGCGTGGACTGGGTGGACGGCTGGCCGGTCGTGGACGAACAGCGCTTCGCCGTGAAGACGCAGGACCACTCCTTCACCGACCGCTTCGAGACACCGGAACTCGATCCACGCTGGGTGGCGCCCGGCACGAGCCCCGCCGACTTCGCCCGCCGGGGGAGCCGAAACGGTCTTCTGCTGGAGAGCCGGCCGCAGCAGCAGGCGCCGGCACTGCTCCTGACGCGTGTCCGGGACACCCGGTGGACGGCACGGGCACGGATGGACACCTCCGCCGGCACCGGGCGTTTCCTGCTGCGCATCGACAGCGACCACTGGTACGGGCTGACCGCCGACGCGGACACCGTCGAGGCGACGGTCTCGATCGGCCCCGCCGTCAGTACGGTCGCACGGATACCTCGTCCCACCGGGGGCACCGTGCTCCTGAGCATCACCGTCCGTGACTCCGACCGGCCCGGGCCGTTCGGTACACCCGACGAACCCGACCTCGTGGAACTGGCCGTGGTGGGTGACGACGGCACGAGCCACGTCCTGGGCACCTTCGACGGACGCTACCTCTCCACGGAGGTGGCCGGGGGGTTCACCGGACGGATGCTCGGTGCCGAACCGGTCCGGGGCCGGGTCGTGATCGAGGAGGTGACCTACTCGTCACACCTGGGATGAGGGGCACGGCAAGGCGCCGGGGGCGACCGCTCGCCGGCCCTTCTGCGATGAGGGGACCCTTCCCCGAACCGGCTCAGACTCGCTGTCCTGCCTCACCACCCCCCTTTTCCGCCTCCGCGATCCAGCTGCCCATGAGAGCGGTCCCGGTGACGAAGTGGGGCCCGTGCGGGCGGTCCAGGAACCCGTGGGTGGACCCCCGGACGACATGGCGGTCGACCCGGGTGCCGGAGTCCACCAGCTCCCTGGCGAACGCCTCACCGGAGGCACGGAGGGTGTCGCGATCCGCGTCGACCATCAGGGTGGGCGGCATCGGTGGCAGCCGGTGGCCGCCGGGGAAGGCGAACGGCAGGGCCATGGCCTCGGCGGAGCCCGCGTAGTTGTGGTTCATCCGCCGTACGGTGTCCGGGCGGAACTGGACGAGTCCGTGACGGCCGCGCAGCCGGTCGCGCACTGTCTCCGGGACCGGCGGCAGCGTCGCGTGGAAGGTGCCGTAGGCCAGCACGAGACCCGCGGGCGACGGCTTTTCCTCCGCGTGCAGGCGCAGCCCCGCGGCCGCGGCGAGGCAGGCGCCGGCGCTGGCGCCGCCGAGCATTACCGGGCCCTGTTCGCGCGCCACGGCACCGAAGGCGTCGACCACGTCGTCGAGCGGCACCGGGAAGCGCACGCCCGGCAGCCGGCCGGGGCCGGGGTCACGCCACGGGTTCCACCGCGGCACCCGGCGGTAATCGACCGCGACGACCTCGATCCCGTGCCGGACCAGGGCGGCGCCCACGGCGTGGGATTCGCACTGGTCGAGGCCGCCGCCGGAGAACGCGCCGCCGTGCAGCCAGACCAGCGTGCCCGCGGCGGGGCCGGCGGGACGGTAACGCCGGGCCGGGATGGCGCCGTGGCGGCCGCCCACGGAGCCGTCGGTGAAGTCGACGCCGTCCAGCAGCGCCGCCATCGCCCGTGCGGTCCTGCCCCTCATGCGCCGGTTCCGCCGAACAGGGCTCGCAGGTCGCGCTCCAGGTCGGCGGCGCCGCCGGGAGCACGGGCCGCCATGGCCGCGAGCGACATACCGTCGATGTGGTCCCCGGCCGCCTTGATGGGGACACCGGGGAAGTGGCTTTCCAGGACGTCCAGTACGGCCGACCACAGGTCGGGGTCGCGCCGGATGTCCCGGACCGGTGTCTCCATGGTGATGTCGGCCCGGTCGTTCGTGCCCGCGGCGCGGTAGCGCCAGACATGCTCACCGGCACCGACGTGTTCGACGCGTAGCTCCGGGTGCAGGGGCAGTTCGACGACGGCGGTCGCGTCCCCGGGGACGGTGACGCGGACCTCCATGTCCTCGCCGTCCAGACGCCAGGAGACCTCGGCCCGGCCGAGCACGGTGTCGTGCGCGGCACGTGCCCGGGTGAGGCCGCCTCCCGGCCGCGGGGCGACGCGGAAGCGACGCCAGCCGGGCTCCACCCGTTCCAGGCCGCCGACGACCCGGTGCAGCCAGTCGGCCACGGCGCCGAGGGCGTAGTGGTTGAGCGAGGTCATCCCGGTGGAGTTGAGCGTGCCGTCCGGCAGGACGGAGTCCCACCGCTCCCAGATGGTGGTCGCCCCCATCGTCACCGGGTAGAGGAAGGACGGGGCCTTCTCCTGGAGCAGCAGGTCGTAGGCCTCGGCGAGATGACCGGTGGCCGTCAGGGCGTCGGTGAGCAGCGGTGTCCCCGCGAAACCGGTGGCGACCGTGAAGCCGGCCTTGCGCACCACCGCGGCGAGCCGCTCGCCGGCGGTCGGGAGCTGGCCCTCGTCGAGGACGCCGAACATGATGGCCAGGGCGTAGGCGGTCGCCGACTCGTTCACGACCCGGCCGGCCGGCGACACGTACTCCCTGCGGAACGCCGCGCGCACCCGCTCGGCGAGCCGGGTGTAGTGCTCGGCGTCCTCGGTCTCGCCGAGGATCTCGGCGGTCCGCGCGAGCTCCCGCGTCGTCTTGCACAGGTAGGCGGAGGCGACCAGGTGTGCGTCGGTCTTCCCGCCGGCCGGGTTGTCGGCGGGAGCGTCCGGGTCGAGCCAGTCACCGTACTGGAAGCCGCTGCTCCACAGGCCGTGCTCGTCGAGCATGGGCTCGACCGCCCGCATGAAGGCGGTCATGGAGGCGTACGCGGAACGCAGCACGGCCGGATCTCCGTACTCCTGGTAGAGCTGCCAGGGCAGGCTGATCGCGACGTCGCCCCACAGCGCGGTCGGCGAGGACCCGGTCCGCAGCACGTCGGGAACGACCATCGGCACGTTCCCCGTCTCCGCCTGCTCGGCCGCCAGGTCCCGCAGCCAGGATTCCAGGACGCCCCGCACGTCGTAGAGGTAGACGGCGGTGGGGGCGAACGCGTTGAGGTCACCGGTCCAGCCGAGCCGTTCGTCGCGCTGGGGACAGTCGGTGGGGACGCCGACGAAATTGCCCCGCATCGACCAGACGGCGTTCTCGTGCAGCTTGTTCACCAGCGGATGGGACGTCTCGAACCAGCCGGTGCGCACCATGTCGCTGTGGACGACGACGGCCCGTACCGCGTCGGCGTCGAAGTCACCGGGCCAGCCGTCGATCTCGGCGTAGCGGAAGCCGTGGAAGGTGAAGCGCGGCTCCCACGTCTCCTCGCCCCCGCCGCGCAGCGTGTACCGGTCGGTGGCGGCCGCCGTGCGGTTCGTCTCCGTCTCCAGCTCGCCCTCGGGCGTCAGGATCTCGGCGTGCCGGAGGGTGACGGTGTCTCCCCGCCGGCCCTCGACCCTGAGACGGACCCAACCCGAGATGTTCTGCCCGAAGTCGACGATCGTGCGGCCGGACGGACTGGTGAGCACCGCTGCCGGCGCGAGTTCCTCGATGCGCCGGATCGGGGGTGCCGTGGGTGTCCGCAGGGTGTCGGGATCCCACTCGAAGGGCGTGGCCCGGTCCCATGTGGAGTCGTCGAAACCGGGCCGGTTCCAGCCGTCGGGTTCGAGGCGGGCGTCGTGGGTCTCGCCGGCGTAGATGCCGTTCGCACGCACGGCCCCGGTGCCGACGCGGAAGGACTCGTCGGTGCCGACGACCTCCACGCGGTCGTCGAAGCGCAGCTCCAGCTGGGCGAACAGAGCGGGCCGGTCGCTGTAGTTGTGGCGCTGGTTCTCCCAGGTGAGAGCACCCACCGCCCAGCCTTCGCCGACGACGGCGCCGAAGGCGTTCGCGCCCGTCCGCAGCAGGTCGGTGACGTCGTGCTCCCGGACCACGAGGTGGTGCCGGTAGCTGGTCCAGCCGGGGGCGAGGACGTCGTCGCCGACCCGGACACCGTTGACGTACGGCTCGACGATGCCCAGGGCGGTGACGTGCAGCACGGCGCGCCGGAGGCCGTCGGCCACCTCGAAGTCCCGGCGGAAGTACGGTGCCGGGTCGCCCTCGGCGGACGGTGCGGCGGCGCTGATGAACCGGGCCTGCCACGGGTGCGGCATGGATGGGTCTCCTTGCGGGTGCTGTGGAGGTGTGAAGGTCGTCATGGCGGTCCTCCGCTCAGCGCGCTCAGGCGTACCGGGCCGGGACCGTGAGCGTGCGGCTGCCGGCGATCTGTTCGCTGCTGGTGCCGACGAGGACCGTGACGTCACCGGCCTCGATACCGCGGGCGCCGTCGGGCAGGGTGTGGAACAGCCGCTCCAGCGGTGCCTCCAGCACCGTCTCGGCGCTCCTGCCCGCCCGCACCGTGACGCGGGCGAAGGCGAGCAGTCGACGCACCGGCCGTACGACCGATCCGTGCTCGTCCCGGGCGTAGACCTGGACGACGGTGGAGCCGTCCCGGTCGCTGTTGTTGGTGGTGCGCGTGCGCACCGTGACCGTGGAGCCGTCGTCCGAGAGGGCCGCGTCCTCCAGGCCGACCTGGAGATCGGCGTAGCCCAGACCGTGCCCGAACGGGTAGAGCGGGCCACTGTCCAGGTCGTTGTAACCGGGGCGGCGGCCGGTCGGGTGGGCGTAGCCACTGCCGTACGGATGGCCGTGGAAGAGGGGGATCTGTCCGACGTCCCGGGGGAAGGTCATCGGCAGGCGGCCGCCGGGTTCCACGGCACCGGTCAGGACGTCCGCCACCGTCGCCGGGCCGTGGGCGCCGAGGAGCGGCGCGAGGAGCACCGCCGCGGACGCCTCGGCGACATCGGGGACGACGAGCGGCCGTCCGGTGACGAGCACCGTCACCAGCGGGACGCCGGCCCGCGCGAGCACCGACACCAGTTCGTGCTGGTTGCCGGGCAGCCGCAGCCTGGCCGAGGTCTGGCCCTCGCCGGCCGTGTGTTCGCCCGCCCAGCCGGTGCGCTCGCCGACGACCGCGACGACCACGTCCGCGTCCCGCGCCGCGCCGAGCACCGCGTCGGCGTCGATCGGACCGGTGGTGTCCGGGGATCCCGCGTCGACGAACGTCACGTCGGTCCCCGGCACGGCCGACAGCGCGCCCAGCAGCGTGGGGGTGTCCGGGTACTGCTCGCGGGCCATGGCCTCGAAACGGGGGCCGATGCCGGGGATACGCGTGTTGAACAGCTCGGTGAAGATGTACTTCTCCGGGTCGATGCCGGGCACCTGACCCGACCTGATCAGCTGCATCGCCAGCGGCACCTCGGCGTTGGCCACGTCCGTGTAGGCGCCGAAATGGATGCGCAGCTCGTCGGCGAGACTGCCGACGACCGCCACCTTGGTACCGGGGCGCAACGGCAGCGTGCCGTCGTTCTGCAGCAGTGTCACCGCGTGCTCGGCGATCTCCCGACCGACGGCGGTGGCCGTCGTGCGGTCGAGCGGCTCGGGCGCACGCGGACGTCGGCGCGGCACATAGTCCGGCACCAGGCCCAGGTCGCGCTTGACGTCCAGCACCCGTCCCACGGCGGTGTCGACCGCCTCCTCACCGACGAGGCCGGCTTCGACGGCCTCGCGCAGCTTCCGGAAGCTCTCGTCCGCGGGAAGTTCCACGTCGAGACCGGCCGAGAGCGCCTGTGCGGCGGCTTCCCGCTGGTCTCGGGCGGTGTGGTACACCGAGTGCAGCATGGTGACAGCGTCGTAGTCGCTCACCACCAGGCCCGTGAAGCCCAGCTCGCCGCGCAGCAGGTCGGTGAGCAGCCACCGGTTCGCCGCGGCCGGTACGCCGTCGATCTCGTTGTAGGAGTTCATGACGACCGAGAGCCCGGCCTCGTCGATCGCCCGCCGGAAGGGCACGGCGTACTCGTCGGTGAGCTGCCTGCGCCCAAGGCTCGTCCGCGCCTGGTTGAGGGCGCCGTCGGAGCTGCCGTATCCGAGAAAGTGCTTGCCGGTCGCGAGCACACCCGAATCGCCCTCGGGTCCGTTCACTCCGCGGATGAAGGCGACGCCCATCTGAGCCGCCAGTTCCTGGTCCTCGCCGAACGTTTCGTGGACCCGGCCCCAGCGCGGGTCGCGTGCCAGGTCCAGGACGGGGGAGAAACACAGATGGATTCCGTAGTCCCGGAACTGTGCGCTCGTCAGGGCGGTGCTGCGCCTGATGAGTCCGGGCATCCAGGTGGCCGCCTGCGCCCAGGCCGTGGGGAACTGGATGCCCGTACCGTGGACCAGTCCGTTGAGTCCCTCGGCGTGGACGAGGGTGCCGATGCCGAAGCGGCTCACCTCGCGGGCCTTCGCCTGGACGTCGGCGAACACGCGCCGCAGCTCGCCGGCGGGCAGCGGCAGCATCCAGGCCAGTGACAGGTGCCCGAGCCCGTGCGGGCGCAGGTGCGCGATCCGGTCGGTGTCGACGAAGAACGCCGTCGTGCGGCCCTCCTCGGTGGAGAGGTCCACGTCCGTGTCCTGCCGCATCGAGAACAGCTCGGGGAAGATCATCCCGTGGAGCTGGGCGATCTTCTCGTCGAGGTCGAGTTTGCGGACGAGTGCGCTGAGGTCGCTCATGCGGGAATCTCCAGGTCGGTGGTGGTGTCGGCAGGGGAGGGGAAGCCCGGCAGGGGGCCTCGCGCTTCGGCGACGGTGAGCCGGAGACGGACCGCCGCACAGCCCTCGGCCACCATCTCGACGGTGATCGTGCCGGGCCCGGTCGGGCGGACCACCGCCAGGGCGCGTCCGTCGAAGGTGCGCCGGACGTCCGATCCGAAGGTCTCCTCGGTGACCGGTGCGCCGCTGCCGAGGCCCTGCAGGACTCCGGCGCCGGAGACGGTCACCCGGACGTCGCGGTCGAGGGCGGTGTGCACGACGCCGGCGTGGTCGGTGAGGGTGACCTCGACGAAGGCGAGGTCACGTGTGCCGGCGTACAGCACGTCACGGTCGGCGGCGGCGGTGAGGCGCAGATCGTCCGTCGCCGAGGTGAGGGAGGTACGGCCGGTCTCGGCACCGGCACGGTAGGCGACGGCGACCAGCTCACCGGGCCGGTACAGCAGCTCGAAGTCGGCCCGGAAGGCCCGCTCGCCGCCGACGGGAGCGCGTCCGACGGACTCGCCGTCCAGCAGCAGTTCGACCTCGTCGGCATCGGCGTACACCTCGACGTGCACGGGGGCGCCCTCGAAGCCGGGCCAGCTCCAGCTGGAGACCGAGTCGGTCCACGCCCACGGTGTCGCCACGGCGACGGGCATGCCGTGGCGCTCCGGGCGCCGCACGGCGATGTAGGGCTCCGTGCGCAGGCCGAACACGATCTCGCGGTAGTACGACACCGGCCGGCGGTGCCCGGTGAGGTCCAGGTCACCGCAGTACGCCGACAGTCCCGGATAGGCGGTGGAGAAGCCCTGGGCGGCGCCCGCGGCGCCCGCGTACTTGACGACGCCGATGCCGGTCTCGCCCAGGTAGTCGATGCCGGACCAGGTGAAGTCGCCGATGACGTGCGGGTGCTTTTCGACCAGGGCCCAGTTGCGGTCGATGACGGTCGGCCAGGTCTCGGTGCCGACGATGACGCGGTCCGGGAAGAGACCGGCCTCCAGGGCGTAGCGGGACTCGCCGTAGTTGAGGCCGGCGACGTCGAGGGCCGCGAAGGACTCCTCCGTGCGCTCGCTCACCATGGGGGAGGAGACGATGTGGCCCATCATCTCGCCGAACGCGTTCATCATGCCGTTGACGCCGCCCCCGGCGTCCTGGCCGGTGTCCGACGCGCCGGCCTCCCGTGCCGCCGCCCGCCGTTTCGCCATGCCGTCCAGGACGAGGTCGAGGACGGACACGAAACCGTTGATGCCGTTGGTCACCAGGCGGGTGCCGTCGAGGGCGCGCAGTTTCTCGGCGAGCCGTCTGCTCCAGCGGGCGCCGTCCGGGGCGCCGGTCTCCGGGATCTCGTTGCCGATGCTGTAGAAGATGACGCTCGGGTGGTTGAAATCCTTGGCGACCATGGCCTCCAGGTCGCGTTCCCACCACTCGGGGAAGTCGGCCGAGTAGTCGAAGTCGTTCTTGCCCTGCGTCCACATGTCGAAAGCCTCGTCCATGACGTACATGCCGAGGCGGTCGCACGCGTCGAGGAGGGCACTGCTCGCGGGGTGGTGGGAGCTGCGGATCGCGTTGAACCCGGCGGCCTTCAGCAACTCGATCTTGCGTTCCTCCGCGCGCCCGATGGCCGCGGCGCCGAGCGGGCCGTTGTCCCCGTGCAGGCAGGCGCCGCGGAGTTTGACCGCGGTGCCGTTCACTCGCAGGCCGCGCCGGGCGTCGACCCGGACCGTGCGGATGCCGAACGGCACGGACACCTCGTCGACCACCTGATCGCCGTCGCCGAGTTGCACGCGGACCGTGTAGCGGGTCGGTGTCTCGGCGCTCCACAGCCGCGGACGGTCGATCAGCAGGCGCAGGCGCGCCGTCTCGGCGTCCGCCGGCAGCAGGGTGACCGGCGCCCGGCCCTGCGCGACCTCGACGCCCTCGTCATCGGTGACGACGGCCGTCAGCCGCAGGGTGGACGTCACCGCTCCCGCGTTCTCCACCCGCACGGCGACCTCGGCGACCGCCAGCTCTTCATCGACGTCAGGGGTCGTGACACGGACGCCGTCCACGGCGATGTGCGCGGGGCCCTTCACGATCAGGCGCACGTCCCGGTGAATGCCGCAGCCCGTGTACCAACGGCTGTCCAGGTGGGTGCGGCAGGACACGCGCACCTCGTTGTCGGGGTTGTCGGCCCCGAACCGCAGATGCGGATCGATGCGCACCAGGAACCGGGAATACCCGAAGGCGTGACGCCCGGCGAAAGCGCCGTTCACGGACACGACGGCGTCGCGGTACACGCCGTCGAACTCAAGGAACAGCAGCTTGCCGCAGTCCTCCTCGGGCACGGTGAACGTCTTGCGGTACTCGAAGGCGCCGCCGGTGAAGTAGCCGTTGGTGTGTCCGCCCGGCGCGTCCGGGTGCCGCTCGGTGGTGATCAGGGCGTCGTGCGGCAGGGTCACCGGCGTCCAAGGCGCCGCCGCCGTCCCGCCCAGCTCCTGGAACGGTGTCACCTTGCGGCGGTAACTCCAGCCGGTGTTGAAGTCCGCGTACGTCATGGTTGTCTTCCCTTTCACCGAACGCCCTTGACCCGGACCAGGATGATGAGCCCGCCGACGCAGGCGCAGGCACCGGCGACGACGTAGAGCAGGGGGTAGTTGTCGCCTCCGCCGAGCGCCAGGACCAAGGGGGCCACGAGGGGCGCAGCCGCCTGCGGCACCGTGGTCGAGAACTGGTTGATCGCGTTGTAGCGCCCGGCCTCCGTGTCACGCTCCGGCAGAACGTCCAGGACCAAGGCCTGGTCGACCGCGGAGAAGACGCCGAGACCGAGGTTGGTGAGGAACGAGCCGACCACCAGCACGGCGAGGCCGGGTGCGGCGGCCATGGTCAGCGTTCCCGCGGTGAACAGCAGCCCCGCGCCGAACACGAAGGCGCGGCGGCGCCGGAGCCTGTCCGACAGGAAGCCGCTGAAGCCGGCGCCGCCCATGGTCGCGACGAGACCGATGCCGCCGACCACCGCGACGAGCCCACCGATCTCGGTGACGGGCTTGTCCAACTTGTCGGCGAAGAAGAACGTCGTGAACGTCGTCGCCAGCGTCAGCCCGAACATGAACAGGAACCGGCCCAGCCAGTTCCAGGAGAAGTCGGAGTGGCGGCGCACGTCGAAGACGTACTTGGACAGCACCAGCTTCGCCGTCAGGGCCTCGCTGAGGGGGAGGCCCTGGCTGCTCTCCTCATGGACGAGCAGGAAGAACAGCCCCACCGTCACGGCGCCCAGGCCCGCGGGCACGAGGAACAGCAGCAGGTTCGACGACGTCAGCATGGAGGCGATCCCCACCCCGATGATCGACGCGGCCATCTGCGCCACACCGGCCAGGCCCGCCACCTTGCCGCGCTGGGACTCGGGCAGGCGGTCCGCCATCGACGCGCCCAGCAGGGCGAGTGCGCTGCCGAAACCGAGCTGCACGACGACCCAGCCGACGATCAGGACGCCGACCGAGGGTGCGAGGGCGACGCAGCAGAAGCCCACCAGGCCGACGGCCACCGTGAGGGGCAGCCAGGGTCGGCGCCGGCCGAGACGGGAGCGGGTGCGGTCGCTCAGTACCCCGAGAACCGGTCCGGACAGGACGAGGGCCAGGGATCCCGCGCCCACCACGTAACCGAGGATTCCCTCGTTGCCGGGGGAGAGCTGATCGACGCGGACGCTCAGGGAGTAGCCCATCGGCGCCACGATGGCCGCGTAAAGACCGAACTGGGCGAGGACCAGCAGCACGATGTAGGTCGCGCCGACCTTGGGCCGGTCGTCGGCCTTCGTGGTGGCGGGCCGGTCGGGCAGGGCGGCCTTGGCCGACGGCACTGCTGCGGGGGGCGGGGGTGGTGAGGAGGGTGCGGAAGGGTGGGGCGGCACGGAAGACACGGCGGCTCCTTCGTCGCGAGTCACCGCCGGGCGGCGGGCGCTCGCGGCATTGGTATCACGTGATACCGGGAGCCGCCTAGGGGGTAGCACGTGATACCTGCCCGTCGGATAGGGTCGTTGGCGTCCACCTGGCCGGGACGGAGCGACCGGCCCGAAGACTCGGAAGGCGCCGACGAGGATGAAGAACAGCCCGCGCCCCGCGACCGCAGCCGATGTGGCGGCGCGTGCCGGGGTCTCGCGTGCCACGGTCAGTCACATCCTCAACGGGCGTGAGGGACGCTTCCCGGAAGAGACCCGTCTGCGGGTGCGGGCCGCCGCCGAGGAGCTGGACTACCGGCCCTCGCCCGCCGGGCGCAGCCTCGTCACCGGACGCAGCGACACGATCGTCGTCGTCATGCCGGAGACCACCGTCGGACAGAACCTCCAGAACGCGTTGGAGTACCTCGGTGACAACGCCATGGGACTGGGCTCCAACGTCGTCCTGCGTTTCGCGGGTCCGGACCCGCAGAAGACCGCTGACGCGCTGGTGAAACTCCGCCCGCTCGCCGTGGTCGACTTCGGCTCGCTGGACCTGCCCGCCCGCGACCGGCTGGCCGCACAGGGGGTGCCCGTCGTTCCGGACCCCGGCGCCCGGCCTCGCCGGTCCCCGGGCCCCCACGAGGAGATCGGCGAACTCCAGGTCACGGAGCTGACCCGGAGCGGTGACCGGCAGATCGTCTACGCGTCGATCTCCGACCGGCGCACGGACCCGTACGGGCCCGGCAGGTACGCCGGTGTCAGCGCCGCGTGCGAGCGGCGGGGGCTGGCCGCGCCGTTGTCCGTACCGGTGCCCACCGTCCTGGAGCCGGCGGTCGCCGTCCTCCGGGAGCTGCCCCGTCAGGCCCCGCTCGGCGTGGCCGCCTACAACGACGAGGTCGCGCTGGCCGTCCTGGCCGCGGCCGCGCACCTGGGCTGGGCGGTCCCCGGCGACCTGGCCGTCGTGGGCGTCGACGCCACCGACGTCGGCCAGTTGTGGACCCCGCGGCTCACCACGATCGAGGTCGACATGCACGCCTTCGTCGACACCGTCGTCGACGAACTGGCCATTGCCCTGGGGCAGAAGAGGCCGGCCGGACGCGGGGCCGGCGGGAGAATGCTCCGCGTCGTGGCGGGTGCCACGACATGAGGCCGTCGACTGCCGGCCGGCACCGTCCCGGCGAGCTCGTCATGCCTGTGAGACCTTTCGCCCGTCGCCGTTCTCCGCGGGCGTCAGCCGAAGGCCACCTTCGCTGTGGCGTGACACGCCTGGCTCCGGGTCGCGATCCGCAGCCGCGCCCCCTCGTCGCCGGGGGCGCCGATCGCCCAGACCTCCTCACCCGCGAACACCGGCTGCCGCAACCGGTAGGCCAGTGAGTGCACCCGGCGCCCGGTTTCCTGTGCGCGGACCAGTTCCAGCATGAGCAGCGTCAGCAGCGGGCCATGCACGACGAGCCCCGGGTATCCCTCCACGTCACGGCAGTACGGGGCGTCGTAGTGGATCCGGTGGGCATTGGCCGTGAGGGCGCTGAACCGGAACAGCAGCCGTTCATCCGGAAGCGTCCGCCGGGCCCAAGTACCCTCGGCGTCCGGAAGCGGCACGGAGTCGGCCGCCGGCGTGCCGCGAGGACCGGTATCGGTTCCCGAGCGATAGACGATGTCCTGTTCCTCGACCAGGCACGTCCGGCCGGACTGCCGGATCTCGTGCCGGGTCGTGACGAACAGGAGCGCTCCACTGCGGCCGGCCCTGGGCACCACCGAAGCCAGGCTGCTGACCCGTTCGGCCGGCACGCCGAGGCGCAGGGGCGCGGTGATCCGGCAACGGCCCCCGGCGACCATCCGACGGCGGTCTGGGACCGGCGGCAGGAACTTCCCGTCCCGTACATGGCCGTCGGGGCCGAGTTCGCTCTGCGCGGGCCAGGAGAGGAAATACAGCCAGTGCCACAGGGGCGGCAGGAGATCGCCGGTGGCCGCCGTCGGCTCCGGCTGGTCGAGCAGCGCCGACAGGGCGGCGGCGGGACCCGGGGCCATGGGGTCCTTCTGGGCCGTGGGTGCGGGACGCCAGGACTCCACGTAGGACTCCAGAGGCGCGGATGACGAGGTCACGTCGGCAATCTCCCTGTCGCCGCACACGGTGCCGTGCGGGCGGCCGTGACGGTCTGATGAGGCCCCTCCGCCACGGGACGGGCGAGGGCGATGGAGCGGGACGGAACGGCGCGGGACGTACTTACCCGCCGCGCACCGGGGCCGAGGGCCAGTCCCCTTGACGCACGGTCGTGGTGACCGCCGACACCAGCGCCTTCGCCACCGCGTCGGCCGCCGGTGTGGTGCGCGTGGGTCCCGGCGTCGCGAGGACGACGGAACGCCGTACGACGGGGCGGCACAAGGGCGCGGCCCTCAGCTCCTGATCCGTGATGTCCCGGGTGAGGCCGACCGCCGGCAGGACGGTCCAGCCGTGCCCGGCCAGGACGAGGTGCTTCTGCACACGCATCGAGTCGCTCTGGACGGCGACGGTCAGGGACACACCGGCTCTGGCCGCCGCCGTGTCGATCAGCGAGCGCAACGCGTGTCCGGGCATCGGCAGGACGAGCGGGTGCCGGGCCAGCTCGGCGAAGGGAACGGGGTGTCCCAAGGGCAGGCGTTCGGTGGGTGGTGCCACCGCCCACAGGCGCTCGCTCACCAAGGGACGGGTGGTGAGGGATGCCGTACCGTGCAGGTCGTAGAGGAGCGACAGATCGAGCCTCCCCTCATCGAGCCACTGGCGCAAGTGACCCGAGTACGCGGTGACGAGGCGCAGTTCCACGTCGGGATGGCTCAGGGCGAGCCGGGAGGCGAGCGGTCCTGCGAGCAGGTCGCTCGCGCTGTCCAGCAGGCCCACGGTGACGGTTCCCGTCACCGCACCGGCCGCCGGCCGCACCTCGCTGCGCCCGCGTTCGAGTTCCCCGAGGGCCCGACGCGCCCGGTCGGCCATGATCACGCCTGCCTCGGTGGGCAGCATGCCCTGCCGTGTCCGCTCGAACAGCGCGACGCCGAGTTCGTGCTCCAGCGCGCGGATCTGCCGGGTGACCGCCGGCTGGACGAGGTGGAGCAGTGCGGCGGCGCGTGTGACACTGCCGACCTCGGCCACCGTGACAAGGGCTCTGAGCTGCTTGACGTCCATCTCACCCTTCCGTCATCCATGCCGGGCATGGGCCCATCAGGACTTGCTATTACCCGCGGGCTGCGCGGGGCGTCGATGATGAGGACCCGCCCTCATCGGCACGGCCCTGTGAAGGAGTCCGCATCATGTCCGCAGAGGCCCCGGCGCCGCCCGTCCGGATCGATGGACCGGACCCCGCCCTTCCCTTGTCCGGCGTCACCGTCGTCAGCTTCGAACAGGCGGTCGCGGCACCTTTCGCCACGCGCCAACTGGCCGACCTGGGCGCCCGTGTCATCAAGGTCGAGCGGCCGGACGGCGGCGACTTCGCCCGTCGGTACGACACCACCGTGCGGGGCGAGTCGAGTTACTTCGTGTGGCTCAACCGGTCCAAGGAGTCGATCACCCTCGACCTGAAGTCCGCCCGCGGCCGGGAGATCGCCGCCCGGCTGCTCGGCCGCGCCGACGTCTTCGTCCAGAACCTGGCTCCCGGCGCCGTCGGCCGCCTCGGACTCGACCCGGCTTCGCTCGCACGGCGGTTCCCAGCACTGATCGCCTGCTCCATCACCGGCTACGGTGCCACCGGCCCCTGGGCGGACCGCAAGGCGTATGACCTGCTCGTGCAGTGCCAGACCGGCCTCGTCGCCCTGACCGGCAGCGCGGACGCGCCCGCCCGGGTCGGCATCTCGATCGCGGACATCGCCGCCGGCATGTACGCGTACTCCGGCATCCTCACGGCCCTGTTCACCCGCGCCACCACAGGAGTCGCCCGCACCGTCGACGTCTCGCTGTTCGAGGCGCTGGCGGAGTGGATGCACCAACCCGCGTACTACACCGCCCACACCGGCAGCCAGCCGCCGCGGATGGGCGTACGGCACGCCACCATCGCGCCCTACGGCACCTACACGGCGAAAGACGGCGGGGAGATCCTGATCTCGGTGCAGAACGAGCGGGAGTGGGCCGCGCTGTGCCGGCACTTCCTCGAACGTCCCGAACTCGTGGAGCACCCCCGGTTCGCGACGGGCTCCGCGCGGGTCGCCCACCGGGACGCGCTCGACGCGATCGTGGCCGAACGGTTCCGTGCCCTGGACGGCGCCCGCGCGGCGGAGCTGCTCGACGCGGCGGGCGTCGCCCACACTCCCGTCAACGACATGCGGCAGTTCCTCGGCCATCCGGTGCTGGCCGCCAGGCGGCGCTGGAGAGACGTGCCGCTGCCCGGCGAGGGTACGGTACGCGCGCTGATCCCCCCGGCCGACCTGTCCGGTGTCACCGCGCGCATGGGCGCCGTACCCGCCCTGGGGGAGCACACCGACCGCGTCCTCGCCGAACTGGGACACAGCGCGGCCGAGAGGGACGCCCTGAGAGCCGACGGCGTCGTCTGACCCGCCGGCCCGTTCGCCGCGTCCGGCCCGCACGGACGCGCCACCGCACCGGACAAGGAGGGGCACCGCATGAGCACGTCGGACGACCTGACCGACGACGAGAGGCTCGTCGTGCGCACCGTGCGCGATTTCGTGGACAAGGACGTCAAACCCGTCGTCCGCGCACTGGAACAGGCCGGTACCTACCCGGAGGCGCAGATCGAGCAGATGAAACGGCTCGGCATCTTCGGACTCGCCGTCCCCGAGGAGTACGGCGGTACCCCCGTGTCGACCCCCTGCTACGTCCTGGTCACCGAGGAGCTGGCCCGTGGCTGGATGAGCCTGGCCGGGGCCATGGGCGGTCACACGGTCGTAGCGAAGCTGCTGCTGCACTTCGGTACCCGGGAGCAGAAGCGCCGCTATCTTCCGGGCATGGCCACGGGCCGGATCCGGGCCACCATGGCCCTGACCGAACCCGGCGGGGGATCCGACCTCCAGGCGCTGCGCACGGTCGCCCGGAGGGAAGCGGACGGCCACTACGTGATCGACGGCGTCAAGACCTGGATCACCAACTCCCGGCGCTCGCAACTGATCGCCCTGCTGTGCAAGACCGATCCGGCGGTCACCCCCGCCCACCGTGGCATCTCCGTCCTGCTCGTCGAGCACGGCCCCGGCCTCACGGTCTCCCGCGATCTGCCGAAGCTCGGATACAAGGGGGTGGAGAGCTGCGAGCTGTCCTTCGAGGGTTACCGGGCACCCGCCGAAGCCGTCCTCGGCGGCGTCGAGGGACAGGGGTTCGCCCAGATGATGAAGGGGCTGGAGACAGGCCGGCTGCAGGTGGCCGCCCGCGCTCTCGGCGTCGGCCGCGCGGCACTCGAGGACTCCCTGGCCTACGCCCGGGAGCGCCACTCCTTCGGCAAGCCGATCTGGCGGCACCAGTCGGTCGGCAACTACCTGGCGGACATGGCCACGTCGCTGACCGCGGCGCGCCAGCTCACCCTGTACGCCGCACGCGCGGCGGACGCGGGACGCCGCGTCGACATGGAAGCCGGCATGGCCAAGCTCTTCGCCTCCGAGACTGCCATGCAGATCGCCCTGAACGCGGTCCGCATCCACGGCGGCTACGGCTACTCGACCGAGTTCGACGTGGAACGCTACTTCCGCGACGCCCCTCTGATGATCGTCGGCGAGGGGACCAACGAGATCCAACGCAACGTGATCGTGCGCCAGCTCGTCGAACGGGGAGGCCTCGACGTCTGAGGAGCGGACCGGCGGCTCAAGGGAGACGGAGGGCGGCACGGCGACCCGCCGCCCGCCTGCCTCCCTCGCCGGAATCCGCCGGGTACGCACCGCGCCCCGCGTCAGCGGCGGGCCGAGGCGGCCAGCAGGGGCAGCGAGACCGTCGCCGCCTCCGCCCGGTGACCGGCGATGTTCACATGGACCCCGTCGCCCACGTCGTACCGCTCGTCGATGCTGTTGGGGGCGAGCGGGTCCTTGATCACGTGGTCGAAGTCGATGACACCCTCGCAGGCGCCGCCGCAGCCCCCCTGGTCGCGGACGTACATGCCGACGTCCCAGCGGTACCGGTTCATCCGGTCCGTGTAGATCGGCCGGGGGGTGACGGGGACGACGTAGACCTCGACTCCCGCGCGGTGCAGGCGCGCGAGGACCTTCCGGTAGGCGGTGACGATCTGCTCGGCGGTGCAGCCGTTCTGCAGGTCGTTCGTGCCGTAGAAGAGGATCACTCCGGTGACGCCATGGAGGGACAGGACGTCGCGTTCGAGACGGGCGCCGGCGTCGAGGCCCGCGATCGCGGGCGGGTTGTGCGGGCAGTGCGCGGAGGCGGTCGTGCCGTTGACCCCCGCGTTCGCGACGGCCAGTTGGCGGTGGGCGGGCAGCTCACGGACGATCCGGCGGGCGAGCACGTCGCTCCAGCGGTTGTCGGTGGTCGTCGGCGTGCAGCCAGGACCGCAGTCGGTGCTCCCGACGCCGTCCACCACGGAGCTGCCGTAGGCGACGATCGTGCCCTTGACGCGCGGGTTGCGGACGTCCACGGCACTGACCATGTAGGTGGCGGGGGTCTTCTCCGTGTACGCCGCGGCGTCGGTGTCCGTGACGTGGTCGCCGCTGCCCGGTGCGGTGAGGTAGTTCCCGCGGAAGGAGATGCCGTGTTCGCCGGGCCGGACGGTACCGGGGACGTGGAGGCTGACGGCGAGATCCGTCTGCGGCGCGGTGTCCAGGGACACCGGGTCGCTCCACACCTCGCCGCGGACGGGCACCGTGACGCCGCGGTGCCCGCCGAAGGTGAGGACGCGGGTGGTGCCGGGACGGGTGGCCGGCCCACTGTCGCTGATGGCCACGGCCCCGTGCCCGATGGTCAGGGGCGAGTCCCCGAACTGGTTCTGGACGCGCACGCGTACGGCATCTCCGCCCTGGCTCAGGCGGGCGATGGAACGGACGGTCCGATCGGTGAGGGAAGTCGCCGAGAGCGCGTGCTGGGACTGTGCCCAGACGGTGTGCCAGGACCCGCCGCCCGGTCCGGCGGCGGAGCCGGCACCCAAAGCGGGCGCCGAGGTGGTGAGGCAGGCGAGGAGGAGGGCGGCTGCCGCCGACGTTCCGGTCTTCGTGGTGAGGCGCACGGTGCATCCGTTTCTCGGTCGAGGCCGGTCACATGGCCGGCCGACGGCGAAAGGCCCGGACCCGGGGGAGAGCGGGGCAACCGGGGAGGCGGGTGCCCGGGATTCCTGCTCCCCCGGGGCGGCGTCAGCTCGCGCTCGCCAAGTGCTCTCGTCCGGCTTGTGCGAAGGTCCGCAGTTCCCGTGGCACGTCGGGGCCCGTCGGCGTGTAGACGACCTCCCGGAAACCGTGGGAGGCGAGCCGCGCCAACTGGACGCCCACCCGGTCCTCGTCACCCACCATACGCTTGACGTCGATGTGTTCGAGGAGCCGCCGGTCGCGCGGGAGCAGGTGGGTGACGTGGCCCTCGAAGCTCAGCAGATGGCGCTCATCCTCCGGGACGAGCGACTCCAGCTCCTCGCGCCAGGCCCGGCCTCCGGGCAGGGCGTCGACGCCTTCGGCGCCCTTCGTCGCGTAGGCGTTGTGCCAGTCCACGATCCGCCACGGTCCGATCGCCTCGCGGACGCGGTCGGATGCGGGATCCTCCCCGGCGTCCAGTACGGTGCCGGACGCGATCGTCGCGGTGGGCAGGGAAGGGTGGGGCGGGCCGATGATGCCGTCGGCGATCTCGCCGGCCAGCGCGGCTCCCCGGGGGCCGAACGCGCTGATCCACAGCGGAACGTCGATCGGCCGTGGTGCCGTGAGCCCGTCGGCGTGCAGCATGCGGGCCAGGGAGCCGTCCACCTCGACCGCGTCACCCGCGAGCAGCGCCCGCACCGCGGTGACGTACCGTTCCAGCGCGGCCAGGGTCATCGGGCGCTGTCCCATGGCCAGGCGTGAGGTCAAGCCTGTGCCGAAGCACGCGCGGAAGCGGCCCCGGGAGAGCCGGGCCACGGTGGCGATCGCGGAGGCCATGGCCATTTCCGACCGCTCGTCCGGGATGAGGACGGCGGTCGCCAGACCGATCCGCGTGGTGCGTCGCGCGGCCAGAGCGAGGTGGACGAACGGGTCCTCCCACAGCGGTGCCGAATCGTAGATCCACACCCGCTGATAGCCCAGCTGCTCGGCCAGGGCGGCCAGTTCGGCGAAGTCGGGTCCCGGCGGCAGGCCGCAGGACAGTTCCAGGTCACCCATGCCGGCGACCGTCCGTCGCACGGTGCTCCGGAGGGCGCTTCACCGCGTGCCCTCCTGCCTCGGGGGTTGTCGTGGGGCCTGTGCCGGAGGCTCGAAACCGGCGACGATCACGGCGTTGGTGACCGCTGCGGCCTGCCGCAGCGGCCTGGCCTCCTGGTAGCCGGCCGACTCGTACCAGGCGCGTGCGGCCTCCACCGACGCGAACTCGACGATGACGGTACGGTCGCCGTGCCACTCGCCCTCGAGGACTTGGGGGTGGGGGTCGACGACCCGGACGCGTGCGCCGGCCTCGGCCATCGACGCGGCGGAGGCCTTGCCGTAGGCGGTCATGCCCTCCCGGTCGCGGATGGCCTCGGTCATGATGACGTAGCCCTTGGGCATCAGGGGTCTCCTTCGGGGAACCGGGCGTCAGCCCGTGGTCCTGAGGGCGTGCTCGGGACAGAGCGCGGCAGCCCGGCGGACCGCTTGTTCGTGCTCGGCGGGGATTTCCGGCAGGAGCACCACGGAGTACCCGTCCTCGCTCAGGTCGAAGACCTCGGGACAGACGCCGCAGCACACACCGTGGCCGCGGCAGCGGTCGTCGTCGACCGTGACCTTCATCGCTCCTCGCTCTCGGAAGACTCGGTGGTGCCGGGGGTATCGGCGGGGTCGAACTCCAGGTGCAGTTCGGTCAGGCCGCGCAGGATGAACGTGGGGACGTAGCTGTAGCGGCGGTCGCCGGCCGGGCCGTGCGCCCGTTCGGAGATCCTGATGTCCGCCGTGCGGTCCAGGAGACGCTCGATCGCCACCCGTGCCTCGGCCCGTGCGAGCGGGGCGCCGGGGCAGCTGTGCACGCCGCGGCCGAAGGCGATGTGGCGCCGGGCGTTCGCCCGCTCGATGTCGAAGAGCTCCGGGTCGGTGAACTGGCGCGGATCGCGGTTGGCAGCGCCGTTGACGAGCATCACCGTGGTGCCGGCGGGCAGCTCGACCCCGCCCACCGTCGTGGCCGTCCGTGCCAGCCGGAAGTCGCCCTTGACGGGGCTCTCCGTGCGCAGCGACTCCTCGATGAACAGGGGAACGCGCTGACGCTCGGCCCGCAGCAGCCGTTGCAGGTCGGGACGTTCGGCGAGCGTGCGCACCGCCGACCCGAGCAGGCGAACGGTCGTCTCCTGGCCGGCCGCGAACAGGTTGGCGGCGACGCGTACCACGTCGGCGACCTCGGGTGTCGAACCGTCGGGGAAGGCGGCGGTGGCCAGACCTGTCAGCACGTCCTCGCGGGGCTGGCGACGGCGCTCCTCGATGTACGTGGTGAACCGCCCGTAGAGGAATTTCAGGGGCGTGTGCTCCATGGTCTCCTCGCCGGTGCTGCCGATGCCCGGCTCGTGGGCCTCGGGGCGCTGGAGCCTGGCCCGGAACTCCGTCCGGTCCTCCTCGGGCACGCCGAGCAGGTCGGCGATGACGAGCAGGGTGAAGGGCCCCGCGAAGTCGCGGACGAAGTCCCCCTCGCCCCGGGCCAGATAGTCGTCCAGGAGCGCGTCGGCGATGTGCCACATGGCGGCCTCGTTCTCCTTGAGGCGCTTGGGCGTGATCAGACGCATCAGCAGGGCGCGATGGGCCGTGTGCACCGGCGGGTCCAGGGTGGGCAACTGATCACTCATGGGCAGCTCGGCACGGTGCCGTTCGATCAGCTCGCTGACGTCGTCGCCCTCCAGGGGGACCGGGAATCCCGGGAACGGGCCGGTGACCGAGGTGCACGACGAGAACGTCTCGTGGTCGTTGTAGATCTGCACCGCCTCGTCGTAACCCGTCACCATCACCACCCCGTGGTGCGGCTCGCGCTGCAGCGGGCACCGCGCCCGCAGGTGATCGAAGTAGGGGTAGGGGTCGGTGACGAGTGCTTCGTCCCGGAAGAAGTCGATCGCGTCGTAGTCCGTCATGGGATGGGAACGCTCCCTTCGTCGTGCCCGGCAACGGGGACGATAGTCCTCCTCTCGCGAGAGGAGAAGACTATTACCAACAACCCGTCAACTTCTTGTGTGCTGAGGCGCTGTCCGGTCGCCTCGCGGCCCGCCCGGGAGCGGTGTCCGTGTCGTCCTCCTTGACGGTTGAGCAAAAATGAGAATAGCGTTCTCGCAATCGAGATCGTAGTTACCAAACAAGCGGTGTCGTCAACGGGAGGAACCGACCCCCATGGCACATTTCAAGAAGCCCGAAGAGGGCACCTGGACCGAGCACCTCAAGATCGGCACGGAGCCGGTCTCCTACGCGGACTCGACCTCGCCCGAGCACTACGAGCTGGAGCGCGAGGCCATCTTCAAGCGGACGTGGCTCAACGTCGGACGCGTCGAGCAGCTCCCCCGCAAGGGCAGCTACTTCACCAAGGAGCTGGACGCGGCCGGGACCTCCGTCATCGTGGTGCGCGGCACGGACGGTGAGGTGCGCGCCTTCCACAACGTCTGCCGGCACCGCGGCAACAAGCTGGTGTGGAACGACTTCCCGCGCGAGGAGACCAGCGGCGTCTGCCGCCAGTTCACCTGCAAGTACCACGCCTGGCGCTACGACCTGGACGGCAAGCTCGCCTTCGTCCAGCAGGAGGGTGAGTTCTTCGACCTGGACAAGTCCGACTACGGACTGAAGCAGGTCCAGGCCGAAGTGTGGGAGGGGTTCGTCTTCGTGAACCTCGACACCGAGAACTCCACGCCGCTGCGCGAGTACCTGGGCGAGCTGGCCAAGGGCATCGAGGGCTACCCGTTCCACAAACTGACGCAGGTCCACAAGTTCCGGGCGGAGATCGGCAGCAACTGGAAGCTCTTCATCGACGCGTTCGCCGAGTTCTACCACGCGCCGATCCTGCACTCCGGCCAGTACATGCCGGAGCAGGCCCGCCGGATCGCGAAGTACGGCTACGAAGCGCTGCACTACGACATCGACGGCCCGCACAGCATGGTGTCGTCCTGGGGCGGCATCGCCCCGCCGCACGACCGCGAGATGGTCAAGCCCATCGAGGCGGCCCTGCGCAGCGGCTTGTTCGGCCCGTGGGACGCCCCGGACATCGGCATGACCACCGACGAGCTGCCACCGGCGATCAACCCCACCCGGGACCCGCGCTGGGGGATGGACTCCTTCGTCTTCTTCCCCAACTTCATGCTGCTCATCTGGCGGCCGAACTGGGTCCTCACGTACCACTACTGGCCCACTTCGTACAACACGCACATCTTCGAGGGGACGTGCTACTTCGTCCCGCCGAAGAACGCCTTCGAACGGCTCCAGCAGGAGCTGGCGGCCGTCTCGTTCAAGGAGTACGGCCTGCAGGACGGCAACACCCTGGAGGCGACCCAGACCATGCTCGAGTCGGGCACGGTGGACCGATTCCCGCTGAACGACCAGGAGGTGCTCCTGCGTCACCTGCACCACTCCGCGCAGGAGTACGTCCGCGAGTACCAGCGCCGCGCCTCCGGCGCCCCGGCCGCGTCCTGACCCGAGGAGGACTTCATCATGGCCCGTGTCTTTCCCGAGGGCTTCGAGGCCCTGGAGCCCTTCGCCGACTGGGCGATCCCCACGGAGAAGGCCCGCTACACCAAGCGGATCACCAGCACGATGGACGAGCTGGACGCGTTCTACGACGTGGCCTTCCCGCTGCTCAAGACCGGGACGGCCCGTCTGGAGAGCATCTCCATGGAGGACATCTCCGAACCGGACAAGCGCCTGCTGTGGCTGTTCTGCTCGCTGGTGACCGTGGCCTTCTCCGTGGAGGCCTGGCGCCAGCCGAGGGTTCCCGACTCGGGGGCCTCGAGCATCGACGCGATCGTCGAACCGGCCGTCTGACCCGTCACTCCGAAGCAGTGCTGTGACTCGCTGATCCGTTCACCCGGCGGGTCACGGGCACCCTCACCCCCCACCTCCTTCCCGGACCCCGTCCCCAGGGATCTCTCATGCCCTTTCCGATCAGGCCGCCGAGACCACGGCGGCTCTTCGCGTCCGTCACCGTGGCGGCACTGCTCACGACGGCCGCCTGCTCCGGCGACGCGTCGGACTCGCCCGGTGCGTCGCAGAAGGCGGCCAGGCTCTCGCTCTCCATCCAGGGCGCCCCCGCGTCGTTCGAACCGACCCGCATAGACGCGGGCCAGTCGTCGTACATCTGGAGGGCGCTCTACGACACGCTGCTCCGCGTCGACAACGACGGCAGGCTCCAGCCGAACGCGGCGCAGCGCTACGAGTACTCCGCAGACCGGCGCACCCTCACCCTCACCTTGCGCAAGGACATGTCCTTCTCGTCCGGGGCGCCGGTGAACGCGGCCGCGGTGAAGGCGACCCTGGAGCGCATCCGCGACACCCCCGGCCCCAATCAGGCGAACATCGCGAACGTGGTGGCCTCGGTGGACGCCCCAGACGACCTGACCGTCGTCGTCGGGCTGAAACATCCGTCCGGCTCGTTGCTGTGGAACCTCGCCGGCGTCAACGGCGTGATCGCGGATCCGGCCACCATGGCCCGGTCGAGCACGGCGACGGATCCGGTCGGATCGGGGCCCTACACCCTGGACAAGGGCGCCACCGTGAACGGTTCGGAGTACACGCTGAAGAAACGCAAGGAGCACTGGAACGCCGACGCCTATCCGTTCGAGACCGTCCGGGTTCGCGTCATGGGCGACCGTGCGGCCGTGGTCAACGCGCTGCGCGCCGGCGAACTCAACGCGGGCAGCGTCGACCCCACCCAGGTGGAGCCGCTGAAGTCGGCTGGGCTGCGGATCGCCCCGGTGAAAGCCTTCTCGGTGGGCAACCTGGTGCTCGCCGACCGCGCGGGCACGTCGCTCGAGCCGCTCGGCGACGTACGGGTGCGACGGGCGATCAACATGGCCTTCGACCGCACCAAGCTGGTCACCGCCTTCCTCAAGGGCGTCGGCGTGCCCTCCACCCAGCTGTTCAACCCCAAAGGGCAGGCGTACGACGCACAGCTGGACAAGGCCTACCCCTTCGATGTCACCGCCGCCAGGAAACTCATGGCCGAAGCCGGGTACGCCCAGGGCTTCCCGGTGAAGATGCCGAGCTTCGTCACCACCAAGCCGTTCGAGCCCGTCATCGCCCAGAGCCTCGCCGCGATCGGCATCAAGGTGACCTGGGAGGCGGTGCCGATCCAACGGCAGGCCACCACGCTCGCAGCGGCGAAGTACCCGATGTACTTCGTCATCTACGGCCTCGACACCGATGCCGTCCTGACCACCCTGTACACCACCCCCGGCACTCCCACGAACCCGTTCAGGTCATCCGACCCGGATCTCACCGCGCTGATCGACCAGGCGAACAGGGCCGGCGCCCCAGCCGAGGCCGGCGCCGCCTACAGGGGCATCAACAAGTTCTTCGTGGACAACGCCTGGTTCGCCCCCCTCATGGACATCGGGGTCACCTGGGTCACGGGCAAGGGCGTCAAACACCTCGGCGACGGCTCCTCGACCGCGATCGACATCCGTAATTTCGGCACCGCCGGCTGAGCCCGCTCCGGGCGGACTCGGGGGACCGCCCGGAGCTTCGATCCGTGAGCCGAAGGACACGCAACATGCTCTTCTACGTCGTACGACGCCTGGTCACCGGGCTGGTGTTGGCGCTTCTGGTGACCCTGATCACCTTCCTGCTCCTCGCGCCTTCCTTCGACGCCATCGTGGGCAACCGGCTCGGCACGGGGGCCACCACCGAGTCGATCCGGGCGATGAAGACGCAGATGGGCCTCGACCGGCCGGTGCTCGCCCAGTACTCCGACTGGCTGGCACACGCGGCCCGAGGAGATCTGGGCGACTCGTTCTTCACGGGCGAGCACGTCGGACACACCGTAGGGCAACACCTCGGCGTGACGATGTCGATCGTGCTCGTCACCCTGCTCCTCTCCGCCGCGTTCAGTGTCGCGCTGGGTGTTACGGCCGCCTGGCGCGGGGGCACCGTCGACCGAATGGTCCAGGCCGTCTCCCTCACCGGGCACCTCGTACCCAACCTGCTCGTCGCGATAGCCCTCGTCTACCTGCTGTCGATCCGCCTCGACGTGCTCCCCGCAACCGGCTTCACCCCTCTCACCGACGATCCCGCCGCGTGGGCCCGGTCCATCACCATCCCGGTGACCGCACTGCTCATCGCCAGCATGGCGGGACTGACCGCGCAGATCCGCGGCACCATGATCGACGAGCTCCGCAAGGACTACGTGCGCACGCTGCGCACGCGCGGCGTACCGGCGCGCTCCATCATCCTCCGCCACGCCCTGCGCAACGCCTCCGGGCCCGCCCTCACCGTGCTCTCCTTCGAGTTCATCGCGATGCTGGGTGGCGCCCTCATCATCGAGAAGGTGTTCGCCATACCGGGCTTCGGCAGCTACGCCTTCGACGCCTCCCTCCAGGGAGACGTCCCGGTCATCATGGGGATCACCCTCTTCGCCGTCCTGTTGGTCGTGGTCGTCAATCTCGCCGTCGACCTCGTGAACGGGTGGCTCAACCCGAAGGCGAGGGTCCTGTGACCGACGGCCTTGGACTCACCCGCCCCCGCGCCGCGCGCCGCACAGCGGCCCTGCGCAAGTTGCTGCGTGAACCACAGGCGCTGATCACGGCAACCGTCCTGCTGGTGGTCGTCGCCCTCGGCCTGCTGGCACCCGTGCTCACCCAGCACGGCGTCAACGACGCCTCGCTCGAGCACGTCGACGCGGACCCCGGCACTGCCGGCTACCTGCTCGGCGGCGACCGCAGCGGCCGGGACATCTGGGCCCGGCTGCTGGGATCGGTCAACACCAGTGTCGTCTCGGCGCTGATCGGAACGGGCGCCGCCCTGGTCATCGGCGTCACGGCCGGTCTGGTCGGCGGCTACTACGACCGTCTCAGGAACATCACGGAATGGGTGTTCAGTCTGGTGATGACCTTCCCCGGGCTCCTGCTCCTCATCGTGCTCATGCCGATGACCAAGGGCGACCACCGGGTGACCATGCTCATCTTCGGCGTGCTGCTGTCGCCCGGCGTGTACCGGCTGGTGCGCAATCTCGTGCTCGGGGTGAAGAACGAACTGTTCGTGGACGCCGCCCGGGTCTCCGGCCTGCCGGACGCGCGCATCCTGCGCCGGCACGTGCTCTTCGCCGTCCGCGGCCCGGTCGTCATCGCCGCCGCGTTCCTGTGCAACGCCTCCATCGGAGTACAAGCGGGCCTGGCCTTCCTCGGCGTCGGATCCGCCACGGTTCCCAGCTTCGGATCCATGGTCGCCGAAGGTTTCGCCAACCTCTATATCGAGCCCTTGCAGATCGTCTGGCCGAGTCTCCTGCTCGGCGTCATGACGGTCTCCCTCGTCCTGTTCGGCAATGCGCTGCGCGACGTACTGGAAGGAACCGTCTCCGCGCCGTCCAAGAACACCGCTCGACCGTCCCCCGCCACTCGTACCGCCCCGCCGGGAGCCACACCAACCGGGCTGCTGGTCATCGAAGACCTGACGATCGCCTACCCCACGCCCTCGGGTGAGCTGCAGGAGGTGGTCAGCGGTGTCCACCTGAGCCTGGAGGCGGGGGAGACGCTCGGCCTCGTCGGCGAATCCGGCTCGGGGAAGACGCAGACGGCCTTCGCGGCACTCGGCGTACTGCCGCGCGAAGCGGTGGTGACGCGCGGCTCCATCCGCCTGGACGGGCGTGAGCTGCTCGGCGCGACCGAGCGGGAGCTGCACCGCCTGCGAGGCCGAGCCATCGGATACGTTCCGCAGGAGCCCATGTCCAACCTCAACCCGTCCTTCACGGTGGGAGCCCAGCTGGTCGAGGGCCTCCGGGCGACAGCCGGCGTCTCACGCGCCGAGGCCCGGAAGCGCATGCTGACCCTGCTGGACCGGGTGGGGATCCCCGATCCGCCTCGGACCTTCGCCTCCTATCCACACCAGATCTCCGGCGGCATGGCCCAGCGCGTGCTCATCGCCGGAGCCGTGGCGGCCGAGCCGAAGCTGCTGATCGCCGACGAACCGACCACCGCCCTCGACGTCACCGTCCAGGCCGAGATCCTCGACCTGCTGCGTGACCTGCAGAGGGAGCTGCACATGGCCGTGCTGCTGGTCACCCACAACTTCGGGATCGTCGCCGACAGCTGTCGCCGGATCGCCGTCATGCGGCAGGGCGAGATCGTCGAAACGGGCACCTGCCTCGACATATTCCGTGCGGCCGAGCATCCCTACACAAGGATGCTGCTGGGCTCCGTCCTCGACGAGCGCAGCGTGCGTACAGATCCACCGGCTTCCGCGACCGGCATCCTGGCGAAGGAGGAACGGTGACCGTACCCCTGCTGGAGGTGCAGGACCTGCGCCTCACATACCGGAGCCGCGGCCGAGGCCTGCGGGCGAGGCCGGTGGAGGTGCTGCACGAAGTGTCTCTCACCGTGGCCGAGGGGGAGACTCTCGGCCTGGTCGGCGAGTCCGGTTCCGGCAAGACCACCATCGGCCGGGCCGTGCTCGGCCTGGCCCGGCCGAACGCGGGCAGGATCACCTGGGACGGCCGGGACATCACCCACGCCGACCGCAGGGAACGCCGCGCACTGGCCCGCGACATCCAGGTGGTGTTCCAGGACCCCTACAGCTCACTGAATCCGGCGCTGACCGTCGGTGACACCCTCGCCGAGCCGCTGACCGTTCAAGGCGTCAACGCGCGGGAAGCCCGCCGAAAGGTGGGCGCGCTGCTGGACCGAGTGGGTCTGCCCGCTGACGCGTCGCAGCGGCTGCCGCGCGAGTTCAGCGGAGGCCAGCGGCAGCGCGTCGCCATCGCCCGCGCTCTCGCCCCCGAGCCACGCCTGATCGTCTGCGACGAGCCCGTCTCCGCACTGGACCTGTCCACCCAGGCAAGGGTGCTGGACCTGTTCATCGACATTCAGCGCCGCACCGGAGTCGCTTACCTCTTCATCTCCCACGATCTGGCCGTCGTACGCCACATCAGCCACCGCGTGGCCGTTCTCCACCGCGGCGAAGTGGTGGAGACCGGCCCCGCCCCCGCCGTCACCTCTGCCCCTCGGCACCCCTACACCCGACGGCTCGTACTTGCCTCCCCGGTCGCGGACCCGGTCGAACAGGCAAAGCGCCGGGCCGCGCGGGTACGGCTCACCGTCTCGGTGGAAACGCCGCAGACGTTCGACGGCACGGGGTCGACAACGGTGCAGAACACAGATTCTCACCGCGGAACTCGATGACCGGGGGGCGAACCAGGCCGGGAAACCGGTGGTGGGATGAACGGCTCAGCCGACCCTCGGGGCGGGCCGAGCCGAGTGTTTCAGAGCGGCGGGAACCCAGTTCCGCCCGTGTCCAGGTCGGCCCTGGGCCCGGGTACGCCGGGCGACCCGCATGACCCGTGTCCTCACAGGAAACAGGAGCCGCGCTCGATGGAGATTCGTCACCCCTCTGCCCTGTCCTGTTGCGCGCCCCGACGCAACGAGGCGGCCCTTCGGCCGCTGACGGTGCCGCCGGCCGACCACCAGGGCTCCCAGGACGGCATGATCCGCATCCCCGGTGGCGACTTCCTGATGGGTACCGACGACGATGAGGGGTTTCCGGCGGACGGCGAAGGCCCCGTGCGGACGGTACGGGTCAGCGCCTACCACATCGACGCGCACGCCGTCAGCAACGACGGGTTCGCCGCGTTCGTCGACGCCACCGGCCATGTCACCGAGGCCGAACGCATCGGCTGGTCCTACGTGTTCGCCGGTTTCCTGCCCGGCCCGCTGCGGCGCGGAGCGCCCCGGCCGGTCCGTATCCCCTGGTGGTGCGCGGTCTCCGGAGCACGCTGGGACCGGCCCGAGGGCCCGGGCAGCACACTGGAGTGCCGCGAGAACCACCCGGTGGTGCACGTCTCCTGGAACGACGCCGCCGCGTACTGTGCCTGGGCGGGTAAGCGGCTGCCCACCGAAGCCGAGTGGGAGTACGCCGCGCGCGGCGGCCTGGAACAGAAGCGCTACCCGTGGGGTGACGAACTCGACCCCGGCGGCGTATACCGCTGCAACATCTGGCGGGGCACCTTCCCCACCAAGAACACCGCCGCGGACGGCTACCGGGGAACCGCACCGGTCGACGCCTTCGAGCCCAACGGGTACGGGCTGTACAACACCTCGGGCAACGTGTGGGAATGGTGCGCCGACTGGTGGAGCACGGCCCACCCGGCTGGTACAGCGATCGACCCGAAGGGGCCGGACACCGGTCAGGAGAAGGTCATCCGCGGGGGCTCGCACCTGTGCCACCGGTCCTACTGCAACCGCTATCGAGTCGCCGCCCGCACCGCCAGCCCACCCGACGGAGGCAGCGGGCACACCGGGTTCCGCTGCGCCCGGGACGCCTGAGAGACACGCGACCGACAGCCGAAGGAGCACCGCGGCATGAAAGCCATCATGGTGATGTTCGACAGCCTCAACCGGCACATGCTGCCGCCGTACGGCTGCGACTGGACGCACGCCCCCCACTTCACACGGCTGGCCGAACGGGCCGCGACGTTCGACAACTGCTACGCCGGCTCCATGCCGTGCATGCCGGCCCGACGGGAGATCCACACCGGACGTCACCATTTCCTGCACCGCAGCTGGGGTCCACTGGAACCCTTCGACGACTCGATGCCCGAGTTGCTCAAGCTCGCAGGTGTGCACACCCACCTGGCGAGTGACCATCCCCACTACTGGGAGGACGGCGGAGCGACCTACCACGGCCGCTACAGCACCTGGGAGTTCTTCCGCGGCCAGGAGGGCGACCCGTGGAAAGGGCACGTCGCGAACCCGCCCATGCCCGAGGAGGACGTCAAGGAGCTGCGCCCGGACAGCTACCGGCAGGACTGGGTGAACCGGCTGTACATGCAGACGGAGGACCGCCACTCCCAGACGCTCACCTTCGACGCGGGACTGGAGTTCATCCGCACCAACCACGAACAGGACCGCTGGTTCGTCCAGATCGAGACCTTCGACCCGCACGAACCGTTCTTCAGCCACAAGCAGTACAAGGACCTCTACCCGCACCACTACGACGGTCCGCACTTCGACTGGCCCGACTACCGGCAGGTCATCGAGACCGACACACAGGTCGAACACGCCCGTCTCGAGTACGCCGCGCTGCTCTCCATGTGCGACAGGTCGCTGGGCCGCGTCCTCGACGCGATGGACGAGTACGACCTCTGGCAGGACACCCTGCTGGTCGTCTGCACCGACCACGGCCTGCTGCTCGGTGAGAAGAACTGGTGGGGCAAGTCCGTACAGCCCTGGTACAACGAGCTGGTCCACCTCCCGCTGTTCGTCTGGGACCCCCGGACAGGCGCCGCCGGCAAACGGCGCGAGGCTCTCGTCCAGACCATCGACCTGGCACCCACCCTGCTGGAGTTCTTCGGCGTGGACCGCCCCGCCGACATGCAGGGCGTCCCCCTGCCCGTCGCCACCGACCGACCGGTCCGTGAAGCAGGACTGTTCGGCATCCACGGAGGACACGTCAACGTCACCGACGGCCGCTACGTGTACATGCGCGCACCCGTCTCCGCCGACAACACACCGCTGCACGAGCACACGTTGATGCCGACCCACATGCGCGGGCGCTTCACCGCCGAGGAACTGACCGGCCTCGAACTGGCCGGGCCCTTCACCTTCACCAAGGGCGTCCGCACGATCCGGACGACCGGGCGGACCTTCTTCAACCCGTTCCGGTTCGGCACACTCCTCTACGACCTGCGGACCGATCCCGAACAGCGCTCACCGATCGTCGACGACGAGGTGGAGCTCCGCATGGCCGACCTGCTCGTCGCCCTCATGCGCGCGAACGACGCCCCGCCGAGCCAGTACGAACGCCTGGGCCTGCCCGCTGACGGTCCTGTCAGCACCACTCACCTCTTGGTGCGCAAACAACGCCACCAGGCGCAGCAGGCCGCCGAGCCGCTGCCGCGCCCGGAGGACTTCCCCGCCAGCCGCTTCTCCCTGCGCACCCCGGTCTCGGCGCTCCTGGCTGATCCCTTGGCCGTCGAGGTCCTGCGTGCCCGCCTCCCCACCCTCGTCCACACCGAATTCCTCCAGACGATCGGCTCGACTTCTCTGATCTCCCTCGCCGCCCTGTCCGGTGGCATGATCCCCACGAAGACACTGCGCCTACTGGCGGAGGAACTCGCGGCGCTGTGAAACGGGCAGGACGCAAAGTGCGGCATCCGGCCTGCACCCGGAGGACACGGCATGTGGGGCCGCGCTCCACGCGGCGTATGCCGGACGCCGGCCGGGACGAGGGTCACGGTGACCGCGGAGACCACCGACGCCGAGTGCGTCGTCCGCGTCCACGACGACGGGCCCGGCATCCCCGCGGCGGCCCTGCCGTCGGTGTTCGAACGCTTCATCCGAGCCGACGCCTCCCGGGCCCGCACCGCCGGCCGGGAGGGCGGCACCGGTCTGGGGCTCGCCATCGCCGCCGCGATCATCAAAGCGCACGGCGGCCGGATCGAGGCGCGCAGTGAACCGGGCGACACCGAGTTCACCGTATGGCTGCCGCTGGCCCGGCACGCGCCGCCGGCGAACCACAGAATGTGACCAGACCTGCGGAACCCCGTTCAGGTACCGGAACGAGGCACATCATCCGCCCAGGACACCGGACCGCGGTTCATTTCAGTTTCGCCTCAGGTAGGTCCGCAAGGGTGAGGGTCCACGGCCGGTCGAAGCGAACCAACCCAAGCGGAAGGAGCCGGTAGGTATGACTCAGGACGACGCGCGGCACAAGAGGAACACGTCACGTCGACAGGTCCTTGTCGCCGGAGGAGCAGCGGTCGCCGTGGTCGGCGCGGGCGGTGTGCTGGCCTCGAACGCACTTGGTGAGGAATCACCGGCCAAGGCCAAGCCGAAGGCGCCGGAAGGCGGGGCCGGGGAGACCTGCTACCGGCTGAGCACGGAGGCCATCGAGGGCCCCTACTACATCGACGCGGACCAGATCCGTACGGACGTCACCGAGGACCGCAAGGGCGTCCCCTTGACCCTCACCATCAAGGTGATCGACTCCGAGACGTGCAAGCCGGTGCGGAACGCCGCGGTCGACATCTGGCACTGCGACGCGCTCGGCGTCTACTCCGGATACGAGGCCCAGGGTTCCGCCCTGCCCTCCGGCATGGCCACCGATGCGCCGCCCCCGGAGGGAGGCGGCGACATGCACCTGGAGCCCACCGACAACAAGACGTACCTGCGCGGCACCTGGCGTACGGACAGCGCGGGCAAGGTCCGTTTCACCAGCATCTTCCCGGGCTGGTACGAGGGCCGGGCCGTGCACATCCACACGAAGGTGCACGTGGACGGTAAGTGGACCAAGGGCGGCTACGAGGGCGGCCGCACCTGCCACACCGGCCAGCTCTACTTCGAGGAGGAGGCCGTCCTGGCCGTCGCGAAGGAGAAGCCGTACTCGACCAGCACCGTCAGGCGTGTCACCCTCCCGGAGGACGTGATCTACGACGACAGCGGCGCCACGGGCGGCCTGCTCACCCTTCGCTACGACAAGAAGAGGATCGCGAAGGGCGTCGCCGCTTCGATCACGCTGGGTGTCGACCAGGACGCCACCAACGAGGGTGACGAACTGGCCCTTCCCACCACCTCGCCCGCGCCGTCGGCGTAGGACGTGCTGCGGGCGTGACCGGGCGGGCCGCGTGGCCCGCTGACGGACGCCGGGATGCGCAGGGAGCGGGCACAGGAGCCCGGCCGGTCGGGAACCGTCCGGTCCTCCTGGGCCCGCTCACGCACACGCCTCCAGACCGAGCGGTGATGCGTTGCGCCGAGGTGGTGCTTCGACGCCACGGCGAAGCCATCGCCCTTCACACTTTCCGCAGGCGGTCATGACCAAGCACCACGACGAACAGCTCGCCGACATCGCCGTATCCGCTCTGATCGAAGAATTGGCCCTCATCCCCAAGCCGGGGCTGCCCGATCCCCGTGATCTCGCGGCACGCACCACCGGCAAGGACCACCAGGCCCTGCGCTGGTCGGCGCGGGCGCTGGCGCCGGGGCTGACGGCGATGGCCGCCGCGGCCCGCCGTTCCGGGCAGCCCACGCCCCTGCTGCGCGAGGAACTGGGCGCCATCGGACGGTGCACCGAACACTCGGTGGACCTGGCCGGCGGCGGCCACCGGGGGGCCCTGTGGACGCTCGGCCTGCTCGTCGCGGGCGCCGCGCTCGATCCGTCCGCCAAGGGCGCCGAGGTCGCCGCGACCGCCAAGCGGATCGCCGCGCACCCCGACCGGAAGGCCCCGCGACGGCCCTCGCACGGTTCGACGATGGCGGTGAAGTACGGGGCGGCCGGCGCCCGCGGCGAGGCCCGCGCCGGGTTTCCGCATGTGTGCCGTGCGCTCGACGCACTCGCCGCTTCCCGGAGGGCGGGCGCCACCGAGGCGCAGGCACGCCTCGACGCCCTGCTGACCGTGATGTCGACCCTCCGCGACAGCGAACTCCTCTACAGCGCCGGGCCGATGGGGCTGCGCCACGTCCATGCGGGCGCCCGCGCCGTCCTGGACGCGGGCGGCACCGCGACCGCCCAGGGAGCCGAGGCACTCGCGACCCTGGACGCCGATCTGCACGCACGAGGCTGGAGCCCCCGCGGCAGCGCCGCAATCCTCGCGGGAGCCCTGTTCCTGGACGCTCTGCCCGCGCAGACCCGCTCCGGAATCTCCCAGCCGCGGGGCTCGGCGAGCCATTGCTGATCCAACCGCCGGCTCTCGGGCGGCGAAGGATTTTGCGGACGTCAGGGCGCCCGCCGATCACCTCCGGTCATCGCCGGCGTGTGCCACGGCGCTTTCTCCCGGCCGGACCGGCCGCGCGACACGTCCGCGGGCACGGACCGGCTCCTCTTCGAGCCCTGCCCCCCAGAAAAAGCCGGCCCGACGGCACCCGCGACGGCGCCCGGTCCGCACCCTCCCGCCTTTACTTGACGCTTCAAGTGATTCGCTCTACTGTTACTTGAAACGTCAAGTGATTGTGGGAGGTCCGGCACCGTGAACGTCACCCTCTGGATCATCGCGAGCATCCTGGCCGTCGCGTTCCTCCTGGCGGGCCTGATGAAGGTGGGCCAGTCGAAGGAGAAGCTGGCTGCCTCGGGCATGGCGTGGGTCGATGACTTCTCCGCCGGTGCCGTGAAGGGCATCGGCGCGGTCGAGGTGCTCGGCGCGCTCGGCCTGGTCCTGCCCGCCGCGTTCGACATCGCGCCGATTCTGGTGTCCTTGGCGGCCACCGGGCTGGCTATCACCATGCTCGGCGCCGCGGTCGTCCACGGCCGCCGCAAGGAGAACCAGATGATCGGCGTGAACGTCGTTCTCCTGGTCCTGGCCGCCGTCGTGGCCTGGGGCCGGTTCGGCCCCTACGCCTTCTGACCCGACCCGCCTCGGTCACGCCTCACGCCCTCGTCGACACTTCGGGCGCCGCCGACGAGCAGGGCCCGACCGGGGCCCGGGCTGACCCGGCGGCGACATCCTGGCGATCCCCGTTCGCGAAACTCTCGGACCGCCGGCCGCCCAGGTCTCCACAGGCGCCTTCGAAGTCGACACCGGGTCCTTCCCCCTGGCTCAGGCCGCCGACGGCCTCGCCCATCGCCGCGGGCATCGCGCGCGGCAAGACCATCGTCGGTTTCTGCGACCGACCGGTCGTACCGACGTGTCGTCCGCTCCCCAACGGAGCGGACGACAGGCAAGACCCCTGAAAGGAATCA
>NZ_JBWKJG010000019.1:0-115182 GCF_056432325.1 Streptomyces sp. NPDC045287 | reverse complement strand
CAACCCACCCCCACCACCGGCTCACACCGTCACACCGGTTCCACCCACCAAACCAACCAGCAGGCGAACGAAAACAACCTAAATCACCGGTATTGCCCCTAAGCCAGCAAAAGCGGCATGTCCCAGTCGGCCGGTGTGCCGTCCACCGCGTACGAGTCCAGGGCGAGCGCGACGCCGGCGGCGCCGTCGAGGTAGCCGGAGACATCGGAGCCGAACGGCACCTTCGTCATCGTGAACCGCAGTCCGAAAGGCAGCGCCGGGTCGAAGGCGGAGACGAGCTCGACGGCGATGGCGTCCCGCAGTTCGACCAGCCGGGGGTCCCGCCACAGTTCGTTGAGTCGGCCGAGCTGGTGCAGGGCTCCGGCCCAACCGTGGCACAGCGCATGGTCGTTGATGCCCCAGGCCGACCGAGGAAGGACGAGCAGCCGGTCCACCGAGGCGCGGGCGAGGTCCGAGAAGTCCGTCCGGCCGAGCGCCCGTCCGGCCAGTTGCAGAGCCCGGGAGACCCCGGGAGCCCCGTAGCACCAGGCCGGCCACTTCGCGCTTCCGTCGTAGGCGGCAGGACCCCGTCGCCACTGGGCGAAGGAGAGGTAGCCGGGCCAGAACGGGCCGTACCGGTCCGTCACCGCCCAGGTCCGCAGCAGTTCGGCCGTCGCCTCCATAGCCTCCTGCTGCCCCGGCACCCGCGCACCTTGTTCCCAGGCCAGGGCCAGCAGGGCGAGCGGCCCGGCGACGCCGTGCGAGAGGCCCAGGTTGAGGTGGCCGCCGGGGAACGCCGCCTCGGAGCCGACCCGGGGCGCGTCCAGGGCCCACCAGCGCGGCACGCGGGCCCCCTGGTGCTCCACGGTGCCGAGCGACAGGCGCACGAGGTAGTCGAGCACCGCCGTCAGCGGCTCCTCACAGCTCTCGGCCCGGGCCAGCAGATAGCGGCCGACACCGGTCAGACCGCGGACCACCTCGTAGTGCCCGATGGTGGGCAGCGGCCGGTCCTCGACGGGGGGCAGGACGGCCCGTACGAGATCGCGCTGGTAGGCGTCGAAGCGCTGGAGCGCGGAGAGGTAGCCCCCGGTGGTGCGATGGGCGAGCAGTACGGCGAAGGCCAGGGCCCCCGGCCCCTTGAAGATTCCGCCTGCGGCGCCGGGCCGGCCCGAGACGGCGCGGGTTCCCGCCGTGAGATACGCGTGGGCGCGCGGCACCTGCCGCGCCGCGTCCCGGGCGACTCCCGCGAACGCGAGCGCGAGCCCGGGGCTGCCGCTGCCGAGGGTGAGCTCGGCCCAGACCGGCTCGGCGACCCCGTCGTCCGCGGCCTGGGCCGGGATGCGCGTGGCCGCCATCGTGGCGGCGGGATCGGCGAGCCGGTTCAGGATCTCGGCGGAGACGGCGGCAGCACGCTCCCGCACGTCCTGAGCGGAAGAGCCGGCGGGGCGCTCGCGCGTCCCGTCCCCGGTGGTCCCGCTCATCGTCCGCTCCTGTTCTCGTGCCGCCGTCGACCGACATGGGCCCGCACCGCGCCTCGCAGAACCGCGTACCCGCGGGCCTCGGCCGCCCGGTCGATGCCGAACAGACGGTTGTGCCGCATGTGCAGCAGCGACAGCAGGGCCTCGTCGCGGTCGGCTTCCGGAGCGGACAGGATCAGCCGTCCGTACGCGCGTGGCTCGGGCGACTCGGACCACAGCGTGCCGAGGGACGGCGCCCCAAGTGCTTCCGCAGCCGACGACACCGCGCTCCCCGGCCTGATCAGCCGGTCGGCGACGGCGCGGTGCCGCTGGTAGACCTCGTGCTCCGTGGTCTTCGTGAACATGCGGTCGACCCAGCCGCACCAGTCCCAGTCCCCGAGCGACTCCAGGAGCACCGCGTGCCCGAGCCCGGCGAGCACGGCGGCGGGGAGCCCCCGCGCGACACCCCGCAGGGCGCGCAACTGCACGAGTGCCGACAGGCTGTCCGTGCAGAAGAAGCGCTCGGCCGCCTCCTGCAGGGCCTCGCCTCCGTACCGGTCGCTTTCGGGCCGGTACACGTCGAGGGTCATCGTGCGCAGGGCCCCGCTCTCGACGAGGACCCGTGACGCACGGCTGATCGCGGGCAGCACCCGGCCGTTCAGCGCCCCGGGGTCGCCGTGGAAACGCAGCCGCAGATGCGGTTCGGGGTCTCGGTAGCGCACGAAGAACCAGCGGTCGACCTCGTCCTCGACCTCGGCGAGCACGGCCGGAAGACGCTCGGTGAGCAGGGCTTCGTGAGCCGACGGCTCCGCGTACCACTTCACGAACAGCCAGTCCTCGCCCGGCAGGTGGATCCGGGTGGGAGCAGGTCGCAGCGGCGGGGCGGTCCGCGCAGGCTCGGCGCTCTTTCCCGGCGTCGTACGCCCGGCGGGCCGCCGCACCCCCGCGAGGGGCACCACGATCTCCGTGCTGTGCCCGCCGTTCCAGCCGAGCCCCGCACCGCTGGCCGTCACGTCCTCGTAGAGGACGAACTGGGGGTGAGCGGCCGTCAGTTCGGCGCGCAACAGGTCCCGGTCCCAGCGATCGCGCAGGTCGACGGGGTACATCTGGTCGTTGCGCGCGATCTGCAGCCGGTCCGGTACGGCAAGGCGCCGGCGCCAGGCGTCGAGGCCCTGCTCCCACACCCCGGCGCCCTGTTCCCGGGCCGCGTCGCGCAGCCGACGGCCCGGCAGCCAGCGCTTGGGCATCGCCACCACCCGCCCGTACCGGACGCGCGGCAGATACGGCAGGGCGTCATGTCCTGCCCAGTCCCAGCCCGACCACACGCGGGGCCGCGCCGTCGCGAGATCCATGAGGAACCGGGCCACCGGCGGAGCCTGTGTGTCCAGGGCCAGCATGTGCGGCAGCACCGGGCGGACCGGACGGCCGCTCTCCGGGTGCAGCAGCCGCAGCCCGTCGGAGCCGGCGGCGACGAGCAGCGAGCGCCAGTCCAGGCAGCCGGGGTCGTCCCGGTCGTCGGGCACGCCGACGGGGATGCGGTACGGCAACAGCCGGGGCACCTGGACGATGTTGAGGCCGCGCGGCTCGCGGGGCATCAACTCGACCTGGGCCGCGATCACCGCGTCGTCGGGGGCGACGGCGGTGTCGGCGGCCAGCCGGGCGAGTTCGCCGGTGAGGCCGGCCGCCGCCGCGAACCGGCCCGCGGTGGCGCCCGCCGTCCAGGCGCCGATGTGCGGGCTGCCGAGCAGCCGGAAGTCGCCGCGGTCCAGTGCGGCGATGCTCTCGGAGAGCACCTGGAAGCAGAGTTCGAGGCTGCGCGGCGGCGCGGCTGCGGGATCGTGCCCGGCGACTTCGGCGAGACGCCCTACGACGTCGTCGGTCAGCACCAGGTCGCCGCCGGACAGAACGGCCTCCTGAAGCAGCTCGCCGATCATTGCGCGCCGGGGACCGTCCGCCTCGTCACCGGGGCCGTTGCGCGCGTACGCGGGCTCTGCGCCGTACTCGGGGGGCAGGCCGAGTCCGCGGTGCGGGTCGACCAGCTCGCCCAGTGGCACGGCGCCGGCGGTGCCGTAGCGCTCGATGAAGCGCTCGCGGTAGTCCCGCATGTATGCCAGCGTCGTCCACTCCGGTGTGATCGCCCAGATCGCGGCCGCATACCGGCACACCTCCTGGCCGACCGCCTCCGGTATGACGAACTCGCCGGGTACGTGCAGATCCACGTGAAGGGGCGGCCGGGCGTGCGTGTCGTTGTCCGTGCCGGGAACGTCGAGCCGGCGGACCTCGTCCAGGAGCTGCTGCCAGGAGTCGCCGCCCAGCCCCGGGGGGTCCTCCTGATGCCGTGCGCAGGCCGTCCGGATGTCCCGCAGCGCCTGCGCGTCGTCGGGAAGCGCCGCGTCCAGGACTGCCTCGATGCCGTCGAGCAGCGCGGTGTCGAGGCGGTGCGGGGTGATCGAGGTGAGCAGGAAGCCGTGCTGCAGGAGTCCGGCCAGCTGATGGTCGAGTCGTTCGGTGTCCAGCGTCGGAAAGCGCTCCGTCAGCGAGACGAGCAGATCGGCGTACGGCACGAGGGTCCGCGCCCGCTCGCGCACGGCGCTGACCAGCGCGTTGACGCGCACCGACTGCTCCTGACCGCCGGTGCGCAGATACAGCCGACCGTCCCGCAGGAAGCACAGGTCATTGAGCACGACGTCCACGCGCCGGCGGACGGAGGGCTCGGCGAGCCAGGCCAGTACCCGGCGGTGCAGCCACGCCCCGTCGAGCCGGACCGCGACCTCGCCGGTGCCTGGCTCCGCCTTGGCCGCGGAACCGAACCGGGCGGTACCGACACCTGCGAACAGGCCGAACGGCGTCGGGCGGGCCCCGGCGCGGCGGGCGTACCGCGTCAGGGTCCGCGCGGCGCTCAGAACCCGCTTGTGCCCCAGCGCGCTCGCGCCTTCGTCACTGGTCAGAGAGGCCAGGCTGTGGGCCAGCGAGCCGCTGGCCACCCGGACCGCCTGGTCGAGCAGGGGATCGGAGGCGAGCTGCCGCGCCCCGGAAACCGGCTCGGCGGCGTCGACCGTGGCCAGAGCGGCGCCGCGCGGCCGGCTCGCCATACGGACGAGCACGGGCTCCCGTACCTCGAATGCTGCGGATGCTCGGTGGGCTTCGGGCCCCGGCGCCACGTGTGTCCTCCTCGCCATCGTACGAAAGAGCGGGGCGGACCCGGGCCCGCCCCGCTCGGAAGAACCCCGAGGGGGGTCTCAGTCCGTCAGCAACAGACAGGGCAGCGCGTGCCGATCGCGTAGCTGCTCGGCGAGGTGTAGGTGCCCTGGCCGAACGACTCGGCCTGCTCCGGGAGGTCGGAGACGCGCAGATCCAGGTCGAGGTCGAGCTCGGGGGCTTCGTGGGACAGGACGATCTCGGTACGCATGCTTCTCCCTTGGATGGTGGGGTGCACGGACTCGAACATCCAGGGCCCCGATGGAGGCCCGGACGTGCCCCACCTTTGCTGACGCCGCTGACAGCCCGGTAGACGAAATCGAGCCATTGATCAAGGGCCGGCCCCTGCCGGGTCCGGGGCGAGGGAAAGGTCTCCCTCGCATGTCGAAGGGGGCGCCGTCGCCTGAACCGCCCGGGCGTCGGGCACGTCTGCTCAGGTCAGGGGCCATGAGCCGGCCAGTCGTCGATCCCCGCAAGCAGTTCGTCCTGCGCCTCTTCTGGCGCGGCCGACGCACGCACCGACCGCCGTGGCAGTTCGGCCAGTTCGGCGTCCGCGGAGGCGTGGTGCTCGCGCGCCGGTTCGTACTGATCCGTGGGCCGGGGCCCCGGAACCGCAGCGGGTCGTCCGCCGAGCGCCATCGGCACCCCCGGCCTCGACGCGCTACCGGAGCCGTACGCGGACAACGCCATCGCCCGCGTCGCGGACGAAGAGCCGGGGTCGGCATCGTGCGGCCGGGTCCGCTGAGCACAAGACGGCGGGGCCGGGCAGGGGTCCTCGTGGACGAGGGCTTCGCCGGACGGGACTTCGAAGCGTTTCGCACCGAGCGCCTGTGCGTCCACCCGGTGCGGCCGGACCGCAAGGACGGGTCGGCCCGACACGGCGAGATCACCCGGGTCCGCCAGTGGATCGAGGCTGTCATCGATACCCTCAAGGGCCGGCTCGGCCTCGAACAGCACGGCGGCAGAACCCCCGCGAGCGTCTTCGCCCGTACCGGACAACGACTCCTCGCCCTCACCGCCGCCATCCGGCACCACCGGACCACCGGGGCCCCGGTCAGGAGATCCCTGATCGCCCACGACCGCTGAGGACATCGGACCCACTTATTCGGGGGGTGGACCAGGGTGGCCGGCCAGGAGCACCGGGAGAGCGACCGGGGTCCGGTCGAAGAGAACGCCCTTCCAGATGACGTCGGAGTACGGTACGGCGGGCACGATGCCAGGGAAGCGCTGGAACAGGACGCGCAGGGCCACCCTGATCTCGATACGGGCCAGATGGGCCCCGATGCAGAAGTGCGGACCGTGTCCGAACGCCAGGTGCGGGGGAGCGTCCGGACGTTCCGGGATCACGGTGTCCGGTGCGTCGTAGACGTCCGGGTCGCGGTTGGTCGCGGCCAGCATGATGAAGACGACCGCGCCCTCCGGGACGACAGTGCCGGCGATCTCGACCGGCTCGCGGGCGAAGCGCCATGGCGAGAACGGAAACGGCGCGTGGTGGCGCAGGAGCTCCTCGACCACCACGGTGGCGCGCTCCTCGTCGTCGAGCAGACCGCGCAGGACGCTCGTGGTCTGCATCAAGGTGGCGGCCCCGTGGCCGATGGCGATCGCGGTGGAGGAGATCCCGCCGGCGAACATGATCGAGACCGTGGAGAGCATCTCGCGCCGGGTGAGCCGGCCCTCGGCCACGGCGGCCTGCAAGGCGGCGATGACCGTGTCGCCGTCATCGGAGTTCTGGGGGGTGGCGAGCGCGTCCCTGAGCACGTCGGTCAGGTCGGCGTAGGCACGCTGCCAGGGCGGCGAGAGAGGATGGTCGCGGCTGATGACGCGGCGCATGTGGGCGGCGGCCTCGGCTGTCGCCGCGTCGGACATCCCCAGGACGCGGCCCAGCGCGATCTCGGGCAAGGGTTGGGCGTAGGCCTGCATCAAGTCGACCGCCGGTTCGGCAGCCGGGCCGACGTGCGGGGCCCGGCGGTCCTGGACGGCCCGGTCCAGCAGACGGTGCGCGATCGTCGTGATCTCCGGTTCGCGCCGGGCCATGGCACGCGCGGACAACACCGTGGTGGCCACGCCACGCAGCCGGGCGTGTTCTTCGGCATCGCTGTTGAGCATGTGCCGCCCACCCACGATCATGAGGTCCTCGGGGTGGCGAACACCGCCGAAGCCGTGCTGCGGATCCCGCAGCGCCCGCGGGTCCTTGATGAACCGGGGGTCCTTCAGCGCTCGCTTTCCGTCGGCGTAGCGGGTGATCACCCAGGTGGTGAGGCCGTCGGGCAGCGTGATCGGCAGTACGGGGGCGCGCTCGCGCAGTTCGCGGTAGACGGCTTCGGTCTCGGGGGCGTGCGGGGGTGGCTCGAAGGGGACCGGCTTGGGCGGGGGAGTCATGAGGGGTCTTCGGCCGTCTGCTGGATCAGTGCGCACAGGTCGTGCCCCGTACGGACGTCGAACAGGTCGTCCTCGTCGAACTTGACGCCCCACCTGGCCTCGGCGACGGTGACGGCTTCGACGAGGTGGAGCGAGTCCATGCCGGGCAGTTCGATGATCCGCATTCCCAGGTCGATCTCGTCCGGTGTGCGGTTCAGAACGTGGGCGAGGACTTCCCGTACGCCCTGGGCCACTTGCGTCATGTCCGTCTCCTCGGTTCGCGCCACTGTCGCACCTCGCTGTCCGTGAGCACCTCGACGACGAGAACGGTGCAGGCGAACCCGGCACCGAAGCTCAGCAGCAGGGCGTACTGGCCTGTCCGCACCGGGCACCGATTGGTCAGGTGCTCCAGGTTCAGCGTGACGTCACCGGCGGCGAAGTGGCCGGTCGCGTGGACCGGTCGCAGGTGCTCGGCCTTGCACTGGGGCGGCGTCGCCTCGCTCATCAGGCGCTGCAACCCGGGGGAGGTGAACCGGGGTTGCAGTACCCAGGCCAGACGCGGATCATCTGCCGGCAGTCCGGCGTCGGCCAGGGCGGCCGACACAGCCGCCCGCATACGTCGGCGGATCAGGAAAGTCAGCTTCTCCCTGGACATGAGCTCACTGAGACCGGGACGCGCGACTGTCTCGGGGTGCTGCCCGTACGAGCTGTCGCGCAACGGGTGCAGGTGGGGGAAGTCGGCTTCCTGTTCGGGACTGCCGTACGAGGCCACGGACCGAATGGCCAGCCGACCGCGGCGTCTCGCCAGGACGAGGGCGGTCGCACCGTCGCCCATCACGGTCTCCGTCCGCCCGTGCCAGCGTTCGGGGTTGTCCGGGCCGAGCCCGTCGCCCGTCAGGACCAGGGCACTGGTCGTGCGCGGCTCGGTGAGCAGGTGGGCGAGCGCGATCTGGATGGCCATGGCGTTGGCGTTGGACATCTGCCGGACGCTGAAGGCGACGGCGCGCTTGGCCCCGAGGAGGCGTGCGATCCTGGGGGCGATCTTCCAGCCCGTCTCCGACTCCGTGCCCGCGGCGTACAGGCACAGGTCGAGGTCGGCCGGTGCTTGCCCCGCTTCCGCCAGGGCGCCGCGGGCCGCGGCCAGCGCCATGTCCTCGGAACTGTGACCGAGGGGCATGACCGGCACCTGCTCGAGTTCCAGGCCGACCGCGTGTTCCGCGCTCAGCAGGCCCTGCTCGAGCGCCTCCTGCACGGACTCGCGCCCCGGCGGGAGAAATGCGGCGACTCCGGCTACGTGTATGTCTTCTGGCGCTTTCATCGAAACCTCTTCCGCGGCTCCGGGGCGGTCCGGCCTCTACGAGGACTTCTGGGACCGTCCGAGGATCCGTGATGATCCGTCGGGCCTGTTCCCGGTCGTCATCGAGGCTGGAGCGTCCTTCCGGGGACCCCTGCTTCTGCCCCACCCGGCCTTTCGCGTCGGACGGGGCGCCAACTCCCTTCCCCCTACCGGTCTGTCGCGGCTTGCTCGCGCACCGCACCATCGGTGACGGTAATGTTCGCGTCAGGAGCGCTGTCACGATGTGCTCTGATGTCGAATAAATGGTGGATGCTATTACTGACCCGCACCTGAAGGATTCGTTGGCGAGCCTGTCGGGGACGCCTGGAAAAGGTTGAAGTTGCCATGCGGGGATCAAGACCCGCAGGAGTGTCCAGCGGGCCGGTCCGGCACGCGAGGCTGAGGCCGGTGCGGCTTCATCCGTTCGCTGCAAGGCAATCCCCGCAGTCCCAGTCCTGATCAGTGTCCTGCGCGGTGGGCGTGGCCGGAAACGCTCCGCCCGGCGTGAGGGGGCCCGCACCGGCCGTCGCAGCGAGTGGGGTTCTGGGCGTGCTTCATTTCGCTCCTCGAAGAGAGCTGCAGACTTCCGGAGGAGTTGCCGGAAGGCACCACGAGCGTAGCGCGGACCGTGGCCCGCGCAATACCCATGACGCAGGCTTCCCGACGAAGGGATTGATCCACGCCTGTGATCCCCTTTCCGTCATGGGCAAGAAAGAGAGGAACGTATTTTCTCCTGGTGCGTCAGTGGCTGCCGGTGCATCTGTTGCATGCCGGTCTGCTTTTGACATCCCGTCCGGAGCGGGCGTCCGGAAAGCGCCTTACTGTGCCTCTGGAGCGAAGGTACAACGGCACTGGAAGATTCCCTCAAGGAGGAAAAAATGGACGAGGAAAACGCGGCGGCAGCCAATCGGCTCTTCTCTCACCTGACAGGGAAGATCGTGGAGCGTCGAGTCCTGAACGTGGACACCCCGTACGCCGTGATCGAAATCACCATGACCAACTCCGGAACCTTCGGCGGGCGACAGGCGAACGACCTGGTCACCTATGTGCAGAAGCAGCGGGCGGACGGCCTGTTCGACGGTACGGCCAAGGCTGTCGTCACCGGAACCGACGGTCAGAACCTCGCGGTGTGGACGGGCTACGGCGTGGGCCATTCCGACGGTCGCGGAGGCATCATCTGGGAGGGCGGGATCCTCGTGCGCAGCACCTTGGAGCAACTGAACGGCGTCGCTGCCTGCGGCTACTGCAGCGTCACCGGCGATGGCAAGGTCACCCAGCGCTTCTACCGAGTGCGCTGAGGCCGTCACCGAGGAACGGATGATCGGCGCTGTACCTCCCTGTCCGCCGTGCTCGGTACCTGCAGCGGCTGCTGCACGGCGGAAGGCGCGGACGGGCCGGGAGGGCGAGCCCTGTACGGGCCGGTCGATCCCACCGAGTTGTTCGTGCGGCACGGGGAAGGCGACGTGCGGTGGGGGTCGGCGTCGCGTGCCGGGCACTCGGATCCGGCCCCGGCGCCCTTTGAACTCGTTCCGCTTCGACGGACACGGTGGTTGTGTCGGTCAGGTCGCGAGGGCGGCTTCGTCATCGGTGGGGCTGCGACAGCCGGGGCTGCTGCGCGGACGGCGGACGTTGTACCAGCCCCGACCTACTCGAAGATCGCGGTGCGGGCCGTGGCCCTGCTGGACCAGACCCGGCCATCGGCCGGGGCGAGTCCGTGACCCGCGTCGCCCCGGGCCCGGTTGCTCCACGGCCGCACCGCGGCCCCGGTCAGATCGAAGTCCCGGACGACTCGACCGATCGAGCGGTCACCCCGCCGGCTCGACTCGACGGTCCCCGCCCTGGACTCGGACGTGAACGAGCGAGGACGTGGCTTCTCCTTCCCCATGCCCTCCACGGTGGACGTCCTTCCGGGGACTCGACCCCTGATCCCGAATGTCAGCCGAACCGAAGCACGCTCGGTCCCCTCTCAGATGAGGGGGGTGATGTTTTCGCTGATCCCGAGGAGCGCTCGGCCGTACAGTTCCTCGGTGACCGCGGAAACGACGAACGCGTGCCGGCCGGCCACGTTCACGTCCCGCCACATGCGCTGGAGCGGACTGGCGTCGGCGAACGCCGCCGCACCGTACACAGTCACCAGGGTGTTGACGGCCTCGACGGCGTGCTGCACCGCCCAGCCGGTGTCGGCGCGGGCGCGTGCGCGAGCGAGCCGGTCGGGATACCGGCCCTGTCGTGCGGCGTCGTCGATGTCCTGCGCGGCGCGACGGAGGTGCAGGTGCGCGGTGTCGATGCCCAGCGCGGCCCTGGCGATCTGGGCCTGGACAGCCGGGGAATCCGCCTGCGCGGCGTAGGACGTGTAGGTGACCGGTTTCGTCGCCGCCCGGTCCATGACGTACCGCAGAGCGGCGCGTGCCAGCCCCAGCGGTGCCCCGGCGAGGACGAGGGAGAGGACGGGTACGAACGCCGACCGGTACAGGGCTTCTTCTCCGTGCTCCGTGGGGTACCGGCCTTCGATGGCGTCCGGGACGGACAGGACCCGGTGGTCCGGCACCAGGACGTCCTGGGCCACGAGGGTGTTGCTGGCCGTGCCCCGCAGTCCCGCGACGAACCAGGTCTCCTCGATGTCGAAGTCGTCGCGGGGCATCAGGGCCAGGCCCTGACCGACCACGTTCTGTCCGTCATCGGTGATCGGGATACCGACCAGGGCCCACTGCGCGTGCCAGGAGCCCGAGTTGTAGGACCAGCGCCCTGAGACGCGCCAGCCTTCGCCGGTCCTGCGGCTGGTTGCGGTGGGACTGAGCACTCCGGTGACCCGGCTGTCCGGGTCCTCCCCGTACACCTCGTCCTGTGCCCGCGTCGGGAACAGACCGGTCATCCAGTTGCAGGCGCCGATCAGTCCGACGACCCAGGCCGTCGAGCCGTCCCCCTCGGCGAGGGCCGCCAGCACGTCCACCGTGGTGCGCAGGCCGCTCTCGTGGCCTCCGTAGCGTTTCGGGGTGGCCAGGCGGAACAGTCCGGCCTCGGTGACGGCGTCGATGACCGTGTCGGGTAGCCGCCTCTCCGCGTCGATCCGAGCTGCGTGTTCTCGCAGGAGCGGCTGGAGGGACACGGCCTTGGCGACGAGTTCGTCGGAGCGTTCCACGATCCGGTTCCTCCTTGGGACGTACGGGCGGGGCGGGCGCGGGAGCCGTCGCGCCCGGGTGATCACTCCGGCCGGTGGGCCGGGCCGGGTGCGCGGAGCTGTTCGATCAGTGAGGCGAAGCCGTCCCCGCGGTGTCCTGACCGGATCGCCGCCGCGGTCAGTTCCTCGTACAGCTTCACGAGACGGGTGTCGACGCCGCGTCGTTCACTGGCCTCCAGAAGGTGTGCGATGGCGCTCGCGTGGAGGTGCAGGGTGGAGTCGGTTCCCGGATAGACGCCTTGGTCCACCTGCGGGGCGTACAGGTGCAGCAGGCCGGAGACCTCTTCGAGCCAGCGCACGACAAGCGGGGTGAACTCCGTCGCGGTGGTCCCCTCCGAGCCCACCAGTGCCGCGCCGTGCAGCCACCCCGTCAGTGACGCCCACATGACATCGAGCAGGGCCGTCTCGAAGAGCGCGGCTCGTCCGGCGTCCGGGCCGAGGTCCTGGGGCTCGCCCAGCAGGCGCAGCACCGGCAGCGCCGCCTCCCATGCCCGGCGGGACCCGCTGTAGAGGAACAGCGTCTTCGGCCGGCCGACTCCGGCCGCCGTGGCCATCACCGCGCCGTCCAGGTAGGCCGCCTCCCGCTCGCCGGCCCAGTCGGCCATGGCACGGGCCTGTTCGGGCGACCCGGTGGTCAGGTTCACCAGGACGCGTCCCGCCAGCCGTTCGCCGGCAGTCCCCAGGACCTCTCGTACGGCCGGGTAGTCCAGGACGCTCACCAGCGTCACGTCCGGCGCCGGCCCGGCCAGCGCGTCCCCGATGCTCGCGGCCGTCCGGGCGCCCACCGCGGCCAGCGGCGCGACGCGTGCGGGGGAACGGTTCCACACCGTCACGCCGCAGCCACTGGACAGCAGGGCGCGTACCGCCGCGCTTCCCATCGTCCCCGCGCCGAGCACCGTCACGTTCGGCCGGTCGCCCTTGTTCGACAGTCGCCCAGAGCTTGTCATGTCGCCTCCACAATGGATCAACCGATGCTGCGCCGCGCACGGGACGCTCCCCGCCGGTGGTCAGACTGCGATGGAAAGATGGGCGTCCACGTCGATCACGGGCCCGGGGGCGCCGGAGCGTCCTCTCGGGCCGTGCCGATGCCGACGGCACCCGAAAACCGTTCGGCGTCGATCAGACGGAGATGGCCCCGGGCCGCGCCGGCTCCGGCACAGGGCGCCTGTCCGCCACACCCCGGTGTGACCCCGCGCGTGCAGCAGGAGAAGCAGCCCGCAGGCGACCGAACCGGTCGTCAGGAGCTGCTCCCGCTCGGGAACCCGGCGCCCTGGCCGCGGCACGAAGGCCAGGACAGCGCGCAGGGGGCGTGAAGCGTTGTGCGGTACGGGCGGTACGGGCGGACGCCCTCGTCGGCCAGGGCCTCGACGGGGGGTGGGGGGGGGTGCGTCGCCGCGTGCGAGGATCCACCGCCACGGCCGCAGCAGTCCGTGGCCGGGTGCCGCGGCGGCGATCCGCGGCAGGAAGGCGAACTCCTCGTCACTCGGGGTTGACTCGACCAGGCGTCGGGCGCTCCTTCGGCTGCTGATCGCGGTGATGACGTCCATGAGGGCCTCTCGGGGCGGTTGCCGGCTGGTGCGGTGCCAGGGGACGACGGGCCGTCGCTCCAGGGATCGGGCAAGTGGGGATGAGCCGTGGTCGGCCGTGGGCGGCCGGGCAAGGTGAGACCTCAGCGGCGTGGCGGGGATGCGCCGCTTCACCGAGCGGCCGACGCACGGAAACTGTCGGCGAGCGCGGACAGGAGGTCGGCGGGCCGTGCGTGCGGCAGTCGGCTTCCCGACAGTGCGGTGAGCCAGTCGTACCGCAGGGCGTCGGTGGCGGGGTGCAGGTAGCAGAAGCGGAGCATGTCCGATGCCTTCCAGGTCTCCGGTACGGGCATCACCGGCGTACTGTCCGGCCGGGGTGCCGTTCCTGTCTGGGCGTAGGTGCGTGCGTACTCATGGAAGCTGTCAAACATGCGAACGAACATGTCGAAGGTGTCGGCGACCAGGGTCGTTCCCGCTCGGTACTGCCGTTCGGTGAGCTCGACGGTCTCGAAGGCGTCCTCGGTCTCGACGTGCCCGGACTCCAGAGCCAGGTGATGGGGGCCGAGGTAGCGGTAGTCGAGACCGGTGGCCTCGCTCAGCCGGGCGGCGACCGGGGCGATGTGGCGGAAGAACACGTGGCCGCTCGCCTCGATGGCCTCGCTCTGGCAGAAACGCAGTACCGGGTCTCCGGCGTCCGCGCGGTGCAGGGCCGCGAAGCGGTGCAGCGTGTCGCGCAGCACGCGGGTCTGCGGCGCCCGAGTGATCCACCACAGGGCATCGGACGCGCTCCACCCCAGTCGCTCGTCCATTTCCAGGCGGCACCAGTCCTCCAGATACAGGGCCGCGTGGTTCCTGTCCTCCTCGGTGTGAACGTTGATGGACCGCTGCAGGGGGGTCGAGGGTTCAGGGAAGGGCAGGACCCAGCGGTTGAGGTCCCGGAAGACCAAGACGAAAGGAGCGAGGATCGGCAGGATTTCCAGACGGTTTCGTTCGGAGATCCGCTCGTCGGACAGCCAATCACACAAGGGGTGACGTTCGAGCGCACGCTGACGTTCATCGCGAAAATCCATGATCCGTCGCATATCCACTCCTCCGGGTTGATCGAGATTCCCCTGTCATCCGACCGATCACCCGCGAATTGATCCACTTACTTGTGGTCGGGTTCATTCCGGATGCCCAGGTACCGATCAGTCAGAGCCCTTCACGCGGAAGTGTGGTGCCCGTGCCCACCCGTGAGAAGAGTATTTTTCGGTCACGCGTCAGGCAGGTGAAAGATCCTCCACGGGAGGAACGAGGTGCAAATGATCCTCCCCATGCGTGTGAACCGTGCCAGAATCGGTGGTCCTTTTCGGGGCACCCAACGATCAAGTGAGGGTCCAGGAAGTGCAACGAGCGGGGCCCAGAGTCGTTAATCGCGGCTTCTGCCGATCAATCACACCGTCCGGTGGCCCCGTTGGTCATCTCTCCAGCGGAACTGGACCCGCCCCATGCGCTCGCTGGAGACGGGGAAAAGAGTGTCACCATGGACGAGATCGCGACCGTCGTCGCGGAACGTCGTGGACGGCCCCGGGCAAGGCCGGTGGGGCCCACAGCAGCCGGCCGGAGGGGTCGGCGAGGACCTGCACGCCCATCCCGTGCCTCTTGTGCTTCCCCGGCGAGAGGGGCCCGTTCGCGGCGGTCCGGTCGATCGGCAGCAGAGCCCCCTCCAGCAGCACGAACGCCTTCGACGATGCTGTCCGGACCGCCTCCGCGAGACTCGGCGCGAGAGCGGCCAGGGCCTCGACGGCCTTGGTGACGTACCGGTGTGCGGTCGTGGTCCCGATGCCGGATCCGGCCACGAGATGAGCCTGCGGATGGCCGTTGCGGAGATGGGCACGAGCGGGCAGGACCTGCCGACCGACACTCGGGCGCCGCCGGCGGATGCCGAGCCCTCGGCATCGCTGACGGAACTTGGCGGACAGGAAGCGCAGGGCGCAGCCGGGCACGTCGGCGCCCGAGGGGGTGGACAAACACACGAAACCTCTGAGGAGACGGATTTCTTGGTCGAAAACCCATCCACCAGAGGCTTTACCTGTTGTCAGCTCAATTGCCCCTCCCACCCGACGGGTCGGAAAGAGCTCGGTAACGCTAAGCCGATCTCCGCAGGGAGCAGCCCTCCGTCAGTGCCTCTCAGAACGTCCTCGCGACCGGTCGTTTCTGCGACGCGCGAACCGGAACAACTGCCACCGTCACCCTTTGTTCCATCGGACCCCGACGCTGTTGCCCACGTGTGAGCGAAGGGTGGCCTGGAATGCTCATGTGTCGATGACCGCGACGAGCGCCCCTACCTCGACCGTCTCCCCAACTTCCGCCACCACTGCCGCAAGGTATCCGTCCACGGGGACGTATAGGCACATGGTCGCCTTGCTGGTCGAGATCTCGACCAACGGTTCGCCCTTGGTCACCTGATCGCCCGGGCGCTTGAGCCACTCGTCAATGGTGACTTCGGTCAGACCTTCCCCCAGCGGTGGGACGGAGACGTTGGTCGGCATCTCGACTCCTCGGTGTCACGACATCTTATTGATCACATCTCGCGCCCCTTGTTCAGGAGCTTCCAGATGGCCGGGGTGGGCGGTCGGATCCGGCGCGCTGTGCTTCTCACTGTGCACGGTCATTGGCCCGTACCTGCGCAGTACACGCCGGGCGCCCCGGCCGGTGCGGGGTGAGCCTGGGGAGCATGGTGTGGCCGGAGGGACTGGGCCAGAGGGAGCGACCGGGTGCTGCGGTGGACGGATGTGCAGCGGCGGTAGGGTGCCGGGGCGGCGGACACGGTGGTGCGCTCCGGGGAGCAGAAGCCGTTGCAGGTGGGGGCGCGGCGCTGTGTCCCCGCGAGCGCCCAGTGCCGACGCCCGGGACCCGGCGTACCGCTACGGCGCGTGGACCGCGGGAGGGGCGCCAGGGTGTCGGCGAGTCGGCGGACGGTCACTGATCCGGTCTCGGGTGGCCCTCCTCCTGCCAGGCCCGGCAGGCGGCATCCGTATCGCCCTCGGTCGCAGCCGACACGTCCTCCTTCGCGCTGTGTTCGTCCACCGGGACGCCGCAGGTGCTCGTGTCCTCGACGCCCCGCCACCCACCACGGCGGCCCGACCGCCCGCCGTCTCGCCCACCAGTTGTCCACGAGCCTGACCCACACCCTGAACAGGGCCGCGGCCTCCACCCGCCCCCGGCCCTCCGCCAACGCGGACACCGCCGGCAGACGCACAGCCTCCGGCGCGTCCAGCGACCACGTCCGAGTCTCCCCACCAGACCACTCACGCACAGCCGACGAGCGTGGACCCGAAGCGTTTCGGAGCAATATCGAATGCGATCACCCTTCGGTGTAGCCGTGAAAGCGCATACGGTTTCCTTGCTCTGTGCACCCGGGAAGTGGGGTAGGCGGGCAACTGGGGCTTGCGAGACGTGGGTTGCGCATCACTGTGCTCAGCCGAAGCCACCGTCCTCTCTTTCCTCTCAAGCAGCAGGCTTGCGTTGTCGCCGCGCAATCCCTTTGCCGGCCGACGGGTGAATCGAGTGCGCCGTGACGGCCTATTAAAATCACACAACTGTCCGATAAAGGTATGATGAGGTCATATTACTAATACTTGCTTTCTATATTATTTTCCTCTTCTGTCGTACAACGGTGACAGTTCGGTTCGCCCCAAAGCGCAACTCGACAAGGGAGATCACCGTGAAGGTATCCGCGCGAGCATTCACCGCCCGCCTGTCCGTCCTCGCGCTCAGCGGGATGATGCTGGCCGCCGGCTCGGCCGCACCTGCGAGCGCCGCCCCGCTCAGCGCCAAGCTGGAGGCTCACCACAGCGGCAGGTGCCTGGATGTCGCGGCCGCGAGCACGGCCAATGGAGCATTCGTCCAGCAGTGGGGGTGCTACGACACGCCCAACCAGAACTGGACCCTCACCTGGCTGGGCAACGGCTACTACAAAATGATCGCCCAGCACAGCAACAAGTGCCTGGACGTGGCGGCCGCGAGCATCGCCGACGGGGGGACGGTCAACCAGTGGGAGTGCTACAACACACCCAACCAGGAGTGGAAGCTCGTCCAGCGCCCCAACGGCTACTTCACCCTGGTCGCCCGGCACAGCGGCAAGTGCCTGGAGGTCAGGGGAGGGAACATCTACAACGGAGCCGGTGTGGTCCAGCAGACGTGCGCCGCCGATCGGCCGTACCAGGAGTGGAACCTCCTGTGAACCGCCGGCAGTGAACACGCGCCGCGCGATGGAACCGTCCCGCAGGCCGGGCGCGGACCTCGCGCGGCGACAGGCCTTGACCCTGGATGTCGGACACACGGGACACTGGATCTGAGGATCTGAGAACGGACACCTCGTGGTCATGCCGTGCCGGGTGGGGGCAAGGGGTACGTGTACCGCTATGAGCAGGCTCTGCTGGGCGGACGTAGTGGAGCGGGCCGCCGTCATCGTGACCGGCCACGACGCGGTCGGCGGCTGCACCCTGCGCCAGGTCTACCACCGGCCGGTCCCGGAGGCCGTGATCCCGCACACCGCGCCGGCCTACCGGCGCCTGCCCGCGCTTCTTGCGCAGGCCCGCCGCCGGGAGGGGTTTCCCCGATCGATCGACCCGCTGCGCGAGGTCCACGTCCCGTCGACCCGGCCGGACGCCGACGCCCTCCTCCAGCAGAGGTGCCCGCCTGGTTCTGCCTGGACCGCACCGCCGGGCAGGCCACGGCCGTGTACGTGGCCTGTGAGAAGGACACCCTGCGCGCCCAGTTCACCGGCTGGCTGGAGAAGACCGGGGTCCCCGTGCTGGTCGTACGGGGGTTCGGCAGTCAGGGCTACGTCCAGGTCGTCAAGGAGCGCACCGCCCGCGACCGGAGCCCGGCCGTGCTGCTCTACGTCGGGGACTTCGACGCCTCCGGCGCCGACATCGAGCGCGACTGGGTGGCGCGTACCGCCTGCTGGGCCTCGGTGGAACGCGTGCTGCTCACCCACGAGCAGGTCCGCGAGCACCAGCTGCCGCCGGCGGTGGGGAAGGTGGTGATCCCCGCTGGCCGGCGTTCGCCCGCCGGTACCGGCTCGATGCGGCCCGTCCTGTGCAGTGGGAGGTCGAAGCACTCGATCCGGCCGAGCTCCAGCGCCTGGTCGCCGTCGCCCCGTACATCGACAACGCGGTCCTCGACGCCCGCCTCGCCGACGAGACGCGCCAGCGCGCGCGGCTGCGCGCGGTCCTCGACGAGGCGCGCCGCCGGCTGACGGGCGAGGGCCCGGCGGACGGCGCCGGCACGTGATCGTCCCGGTTCCCCGCCTGCCCGTGCCGTCGCGGGCCCGCCCCGCGCGGTCCCGGGCGGCTTCGGCGGCCCCGCACCGCCGCTCGCCGGCTCTGCTGCTCCCCGTCGACGTGCCGCGTACTGCTGCTGGTAGGGGAGTTGTTCGACATTGCCCGGAGTTGTTCGGCCGAGTTCGAGGGCCGGGGGCTCATGACGTTGCCGCGTCCCGCTGCGCCCTCTCGTCCCGGAGCCACTTGCGCGGACTGATCCCCGCCGGGCGCTCGCTCTCCCACCGCACTTCGTCCGCGGCCCGCTCGGCATGGGCGCCCGCGTGCTCGGTGGCCAGACGGGCGTACGCGAGGGCCTTGGCCACGGTCGACAGGACGGTGGCGGCGAAGCGCGGGTCGTGCTGGTCTGCGACCGCCACGGTGAACGTGTCAGGGAACACCGTCTCTGCCCGGGAGTTGGTCATTTCCCACTCGACGTGCCCGATGCCGTCGACCGCGACGGTCTGGGGGACGAGGAGGGTGGCGTGGGCGCGGACTTCCCGGTACAGGACGGGGCTGTCCGGGTCGTCGCGGTCGAGGTGGTCCTCGTGGCCGACGGACATCTGTACCTCGTAGCCGGCCCAGAGGAAGCGGGCGGTGCGCTGCGGGGTGAGCCGTACGTCGGCGAGGGCCGCGCCGAACTTCGACGGGTCGGTCTGCCGCAGGCCGGGGTGTGCCGCGGCGAGCGCGGCCAGGGTCTGGTCGAGGGGGCTGGGCGAGCTGGGTGGGGCGGTGTCTTCGGGCACGGCGGCCCTCCTGGGCTGCGAGGGGACGGGGTATGCGTCCAGGCCCGCACCGGTGGCCGGTGCGGTTCGCCTGGTGACGCCGTCCCCGCGCGCGGGGCAGAAGGTCGGGGCTGCCCGGCTGCGACCAGGGTGACAGGCGAACTCCCTGCGGGACGGCCCTTCTCCACTTCCACCGGACTGCACGCACCCCGGCGCCGTGCGGCGGCGCGCCTGGTCTCAGGGGTCGAGCCAGTGCCGCTCGACGATGAAGCTGTCTCCCGCGTAGCGGTGCCACAGCCGGGGGCCAACGCCGGGCCAGGCGGGGATGCCGGGCGCGGGCAGCGGCGGGCGGCCGGTCCGTGCTGCGTCGTCGGCCAGCATCCGGGCGAAGCCGGCCTGGTACTCCTCGTCGCCCCGGTGCCCGCGTTCGACGTCGGCGAGGACCTGCCGCAGGGGGTGGGCGCGTACCTCGATCCGACCGCGGTGGGTGGTGTGGGCGGTGTGGGTGAGGATCTCGGCCCAGGATCAGACGTCCAGCCCGCGCGCGAGCGCGACGCGGTCCATGTCGAGGGCGTGCCACAGCACGGCCCGCGGCTCGCTGCCGCCGACCTCGAACAGCCGGGCCCGGCGGTCGGATTCGTCGCGGACTTCCAGATGTACCTGGCCGCCGATCTCAACGGCGGAGGCCAGGCGGGCACGGCGCAGTAGAGCCGAGGCTTCGAACCGTTGTCACGTCGCTGCGGTGAATTCCTGCCGCCGGGTGGGTGAGCGGTTGGGGTAAACGGTGCCGCCGCCGTCGCCGGCACGCTAGAAACCGTGAGTGATCAGGAATCTGCCGCGGAGCTTGACTCCGCTCCTCCTCGCGTTCGCGGCCCTTCTTCCCGCCCCCGCGGCCGCGGCCGGCGGTCAGCGGCAAGCCGTCCGCCCCGACCCGATCGTCTTCGTCCACGGGTGGAACTCCGATGGTTCTACCTGGCGGGCCATGGCCGACCGATTCCGGGCTGACGGCTGGCCGGCCGGCCATCTCGATGCGTGGACGTACAACGCCACACAGTCCAACACCACCACCGCCGCACAGCTCGCCGACGAGATCGAGCGCGTCCTGGCCACCACCGGTGCCACCAAGGTCGATGTCGTCACCCACTCGATGGGCGCCCTGTCCTCCCGCTACTACCTCAAGAACCTCGGCGGCGCCAGCAAGGTCGACGCGTGGGTCTCCCTGGCCGGGCCCAATCACGGTACGGAGACCGCCCGTTGGTGCGGCGGTGCCCCTTGTGTCGAGATGCGGCCGGGATCTGTCTTCCTCAACGCCCTCAACTCCGGTGACGAAACCCCCGGCTCCCCCCGCTACGCCACCTGGCGCTCGCCCTGCGACAACGTCATCAACCCCACGAGCAGCGTGGCGCTCACCGGAGCCGTCAACACCACCACCGCCTGCCTCGACCACAGCGGGTTGCGCACCGACCAGACGGTCTACAACCAGGTCAAGGCGCACATTCGGTAGCCACCGAGGGCACTGCCACGTTGGTCGTCCTCCCACGCGTCCGTGGAGATCGACCGCACCATGTCCTGCGCCCTCCTGCTTGCCAAGCTGGAGCGCTACGACGCCTACCGCGACGCACCCGCCTCCGGCCACGGGCTGCGGCGCACGTTCGCCGGTACCGCCGGTGACGGGCGGTACCGCTCGGCGGGACGGTTCTCGACGTCGCGGTGCCGCCGGGCGGGATGTCGTGGCCGGGGTGGGGGTTCGTGCTCCGGCTGCGGCGTAGGCAGCTCTCCTGGGCGCCACCAACCCGGGGGAGCCATGCGGTGTGACATCGACCGCCCCGGCCGGCGGCATGCCGAATTGGACCTCGACCCACTCCGCCGCACGGATCCACCCGAGCTTGACCATCCAGTCGAAGCCCACCCTCCTCACGCGCAGCGGGTCGCGGCCTGGTCGGGTCCGAGCGGGGTGTCGGCGGCGAAGAGCTCGGCCAGGTCCTCCCGCGCGCAGAGCTCGACGACCTGCCCGGGGCGGTGGCGCCCCCGTCCGGGTTCGCGCTCAGGTCGACCAGCAGCCCGCGGTCGACGAACCGGCGCACCACGAACGACGTCACGCTGGCTTTCTGCCGGAACGCGTTCGGGGTGCCCGGCGCCGCCCCGCTCCGGCCGGCCCGTCCCGGTCGCCGTCCGGCCGCGCGACGATCGGCACACCGAGGCGTAACGGCTGACGCCGGGCGTCCTCGCCGTTCAGCAGCTGTTTCTGGCCCCCGGCAGGGGGGAGGGGGACGTACTCTGATGCCGTGAGGAGACGGCGTGGGTGGTCTGTGATCGGCTCGTGGGTTGCGTGGTGGGCGGCTGTCACCGCTGCTTTTTCGATCTTGGGGATGGTGTTCGACCAGCCGACGAGCCTCGCGGGCTGCGCGGTGAGTGCTGTGCTGGTGATCGTCGTGGGCGAAGCCGGTGATCGACTGCGTCGGCGCTTCTTCCCCCGTCGGGAGATGGGCTGACGGATCGGCTGGTCGGCGTCGGTTTCCACGTGGCGCCCTCCCTGATCGCCCGCATCACCTGACCGACCGCCAAGGAGAACCGCCCGCGGTCACCCCGCCCGCCCCCGCCGCCGACATCCGCGACCAGCACATCGCCGACCTGCGCGCCGCGCTCCGGCGCACCCCCTGCTCGCCTTCATCGCCGGACGGCAGGCGGCCACCGATCCCGGGCAGACGGAACTGCTGTTGGCGGCCGTCGACGACCTGACGAACACCCTGGACCGCACCACTCCGTGAGCGACGCCCTCCTTGAGGACGGGCCTGTCGTCGGCGCCTGCCCTGGAACGCTGAGGGTCACCCTTTCGACGATGACGTGGAGCGAGCAGATGACGGTCCTGCCCTCACCGGAGGAGAGCGAGGCCGCCCGCACGTCCGCCGGGGGCTGGAACCGCGACCAGCTCGCCGCCCGGAGTGTTCCCTGGACCCCCTGCCCGAGAGCTGGAAGGACGAGCTGCACAAGCGCTGGAAGGCCGCCCACCAGGACGGCACACCACCGCCCCTCCCGCCTGGCCCGGCGACCGCCCCGGCCTCCGGCCACGCGACGAGCTCGTCCGTCCGCTCGGACGGATTGCCGGACCATCCCGTTGATGACCTGCCGGACCTCCACGCGAGGCTGCCCCGTCGTGGCCCGGGGTATCAGTGGAGCAAGTAACTCACCCTTCTGATCGGTGAGTTCGTGACGACATACCACGGCGCCATGACCCACCACCCGGACGATCTTTGAAGACGGACCCTGGGGAAACCGGAATGCACCAGCGGTTGCTGCGGTTTCCCGTCCGTCGTCGTACAGCGGATCGGGGAGATCTGCAGTGGTCGAGCCGGGTGATTCCGTGGGAGGCCTCGCACATCCGGATGCCCGCCGGCGTTGCCGGACGTGCCGGAGCCGGGCGCCGTCGAGGGCACCCGGCTCCAGTCCGCGCAGGGGCGATGTCTCAGGCGGCGGGCGCGAAGTGCGGGTTGACGCCCCACTGGTTCGCCTTGGTCTCGCCCTCGGAGACGAGGAAGACCAGCAGGACGATGCCACCGACGAAGGGGACCATCGAGATGAGCGACCACCATCCGGAACGTCCGGTGTCGTGCAGGCGGCGGATCGTGACGGCGAGCGTCGGCAGGAACACCGCCGAGCAGTAGAGGAGGTAGAGAACCGAGTACGTGCCGATCACCAGGTCGACACCGATCAGCAGGAGGGTGAGGGCGAAGTTGACGAGGGTGAACATCCAGTACTCCTTGCGGCGCGCACGCCCGCTGAAGCCCGCGTAGTTCTTGAGTACTGCCAGGTACCAGTTCACTGGGTTCCTTCCACCGCCCTTACCAAGGGTGTGTTGATATTCGGCCAAGTGATCGGGAACTTAAAGGGCGTGTAAGTGTCCGTCAAGCTAATGAGGATCAGCGGAGAAACCTACGCCAACCTGCGATCTAACCGTTCCCATACCGATGTCTGAACGCGGACACGACCACGACACCGAGGGCCACACCGACATAAATCAGCCAGACGGTCGCGTAGGGGCGACGGGGTCGGCCCAGGGTGGGGCCCGAGGGCCGTACGGCCGCCCGGCCCGGCTGGTGGTACGGGCCCGGCCGACCCCCTCCGGGGTGCGGACGCGGGGCGCCGAGGCGGGGGTGCGGGCGCGGGTCGGCGTGGTGACAGGAGGCGGAGTAGCGGCGCGGCACCCCCCGAGGAGGGGCGCGAGGGGAGTGCGGATGCTCTGGCTTGAACGCGGTCAACCGAACGCGTTCAGGAAGGAGCCTGGTGGGGGAGCGCCAGAAGGTGTCCACCGGGCAACCTGACGTCGGCCGGAACGGCACACACCCCGGCAGGGGACTTCACGACTCCCTCCCGGGCCACCGGACGCAGTGGCACGCTCCGGCGTCCGCGCGGTCTTCTGCCGCAGGGTCCCGGGGAGTCGTTCACTTTTCCGGCCGTCGCTTTCGTGACGCCGTCTCGGTGGCCGCTACTCCGCTTTGGCCGGGAAGCGGTGCCGTCCCGGCGGCGCGCCCCTGCCCCGTCGGTCTGGGCTCCGTCTTCCCTCCCCGCATGCGGCACCGGGCGCGAGGTCCGACATCGGTGGTGTCCGGTTCCTTTCCGCGCGCGGTTTTCCGCTTCGCGACGACCCCGGTCCTGTGATTTCCGTCACCGTTGACCTCTCGGTGTGGACATCCCATATTTGGCGGGCTTGTGGACGTAACACGTGGGGACCGAGGTGAAGTTGTGCATGGGAGGAGGAGAAACCTCGCCTTCCCCGTACGGAGACGACGTCCGGTGCCCGCGCTGCCTTTGCCGACCGACTTCGTGAACGGAGCAGGGATTTCCTTGAGCACGAGTAGGAAGAAGTGGCGCGTCCCGGGCCCTTGGGCCGGGACGGCACGTCCGTGGGTCGCGCTGTGCACCGCCGCGGTGGCCCCCGGGCTTCTGCTGTCGACGCTGGCCGCGGGACCGGCCGCCGCCGGGCCGGTGACCGCCCGCGACACGGCGGACAGGGCGCTGGCGGCGGCAGCGGAACGGGCGAGGAGGACGCACGACACCGTTCCGGTTCCGGAGAGGACCACGGAGTCCTCCACCTCCGCCGTGACTCCGAAGGGGGAGGTCGTCACCGAGCTCTCCGCCGGTCCCGTCCGGCTCCGCGGACCCGACGGCGGCTGGCGGGACATCGACACCCGCCTGAACCTCTCGGGCGGGGTGCTGCGGCCCGAGGCGGTCGGGACGGACGTGCGGTTCTCGGCCGGGGGCGACTTCTCCTTCGCGCGGCTGCGGACCTCACCCGGCAGCGAACTGGAGTTCGGGTGGCCGAGCAGGCTGCCCGAACCCCGCGTGCGGGGTCACCGGGCGACGTACGAGCGCGCGGCGGGCGGAACGGGCGACCTGGTCGTCACCGCCCTGCCGTCGGGCGTGCGCTTCGAGGTGGTGCTGCGCGCCAGGCCGACCGGTCCGCTCAAGCTGGAGATCCCCCTCGACGCCGCAGGACGGATCGACCGGCGGGCGGACGGAGGGCTGGGGCTGACCGACGGGTCCGGGAGCCGGGTGACCATCTCGCCCACCGCGTCCATGCGGGCGCAGCCCGCCACCCGGCCGGGGAAGGCCGACGGCTTCGTACGCGCCGGGGAGGGCACCGCACGCGAGGGCGCCGTCGCCGTCCGCTACGAGCCCGGCGGGAACGCCAGGACCTCGGCGAACGCTTCCGGCGGAGCGGGCGGAACCCTCGTACTGGAGCCCGACCGGGCGTTCCTCGACGATCCGGCCACCGTCTATCCGGTCACGGTGGCCCCGACCGTGACGACGCCCGTGGAAGCCGACACCGACGTCAACTCGGTCTTCGACTGGAACAACGTCGGGGGCCAGTACCTGAAGGCGGGCACGGAGGCCGACGGGGAGAAGTCCCGCACCTACCTGAAGTTCGGCCTCGACGGCCTGCCGCCGGCGACCGCCGCCGAACTCAGGGTACCCAACGTCGACGCCCCGGCGTGCGGCGCGAAGGTGGGCGCCGGCATCCAGGTCCGCCGCGTCACGAGCACGTGGGACCCGGCCACCCAGACCTGGGCGCGCCAGCCCACGAGTACCACGCAGGACGCCGCGCTGAGCACCGAGGGCTCCACGGACGGGACCTGCGGCACCGGACTCATGACCTGGAACGTCACGGGAATCGTCGGCAAGTGGCTCAGCGGCGCCGCCCCCAACCACGGCCTGGTGCTGCAGTCGCCCACCGAGACCGCCTCGGCCAACTACCGGGTGTTCACCTCGGCGGAAAACACCGAGGCCGGCAGCGTCCCCACACTGGTCGTCACGACCGCGCTGCCCGCGGGCACCTGCGTCGGCAGCGGGTGCACGGGGATCGAGCCGAGCGGAACGACCTGCGCCTCGGACGCGTACACCGTGAAGTCGGTCCCCGCGCAGGGACGCACGATCGAGCTGCGCTACAGCCCGTCCTGCCGCGCCGCGTGGGGCAGGATCCTCGGTGCCTCCGTGGGTGACTACGTCGGCGTGCGCAACTCCGCCGGCGCCTACTACGAGGACAGGGTGAACACCGGCACCGACCAGCACACGGTGATGGTCGGCAACGACGGTCTCACCTCGTGGGCCTGCGGCTGGCGCGACACCGTGCTCCTCGACTGCACCTCCGGACACACACCGGCCGCCGGTGCCTGACCGGTCCAGGAGCTGACGAGCGGCCGGCCCCGGGGGCCTGGAGCGTGCGGGAGGCGCCGTCCGGTCCTCGGAGGTACGACAACCACGACACCACGAACTTCGGCACGGGTCCGGCGAGGCGTCCGGGCCTGCCGAGAGGGGGGAGCACATGCACGTCACACATCACCTGGTGCCCGACAGACGGCCCGCCCGCCGGAGAACCGCGCTGCGACGGCTCGCGGTGCCGCTGTCGGCGCTGCTCGCCGTGGCGGGCGGCTGGCCGATGGCCTCGGCCGCCCCGGCGGCGCAGCCCCCGGCGAACCAGCGGCCGTCACCACACACCGCGGACGACGGCGCCCTCTCACAGGGGTCACCGGCCGCGAGTGCGGCGGCCGCTGGTCAGCAGCGGCGGGTCGAGGTACCCGGCGCGCGTACGGAGAACACCACCACATGGGCCAATCCGGACGGCACCGTGTCGGTCGAGACCCATGCCGGACCCGTGCGGTTCAGGAAGGGCGGCAAGTGGGTCGACATCGATCCCACCCTGCGGCGGGCCGCCGACGGGTCGGTACGCGCGGTCGCACACCCCCATGGCCTCAGGATCGCCGGGCGGACCGGTGAGGGGGGCGGCGACCTGCTGACCCTGGGCGGCGGCGGGCGGACCGTCACGCTCGGCTGGAAGGGACCGCTGCCGGAGCCGGTGCTCAGCGGCCACCGGGCCACCTACGCGAACGTGCTCCCGGCGACCGACCTGGTCGTGGAGGCGACGCGCACCGGCTTCGAACAGTATCTGGTGGTCAAGGACCGCTCCGCGGCGGACGAGGTGGAGAGCTTCACGCTGCCGCTGCGGACCGAGGGCCTCACCACCACCCGCAACTCCGACGGCTCCCTGTCGTTCACCGACCCCTCGACGAAGAAGGCCGTCGGCAGACTGCCGGCGCCTGTCATGTGGGAGGCCGGCCGGCAGAAGCGCGGCGGGCAGGACGGCCGCCGCACCGCCGTCGGCATGACCCTGGAGCGGGAAGACGGGCGTCTCGGGCTGCGCCTCACCCCGGACCGCGACTTCCTCGCCTCCCCCGACACCAGGTACCCGGTGACCATCGACCCCGCCGTGTTCCTGAGCCCCCATGTCGACACCACCGTCGTCAGAGGCAGTCAGGAGGACTTCTCCGGAGCGGTGGGACTGCGGGTCGGCCGCGAGTCCGGCAAGGAGGCGGCGCGCTCCTTCGTGCAGTTCCCCAGGACACCCGGGATGACGGGCGGTGCGGTCCTCGACGCGCAGCTCAGCCTCTTCCCCCTGTCGTCCGCACAGTGCGCCCCCAGGTCCTGGGAGGTCTGGGACACCGGCACCGTCTCGTCGGCGACCCGCTGGGGCACGCAGCCCGCGTGGCGGACGAAGGCGGCCACCTCGACGCTCACGTCCGGAGCGTCCGCCGACTGCCCGGCGCGGGAAGTGACGCTCGACGTCACCTCGCTGGTCTCCCAGTGGGCAGCCGTCGACCGCGCGACCGACACGCTGGGCCTGCGCGCCACCGACGAGAACGACACCAGCGCCTTCAAGGTCTTCGCCTCGGGCGACAACGTGTCGAACGTCCCCGCGCTGCTGGTCACCTACCGGCCCACCTCCGACCCCGCCACGGACCACGTGCAGTACTGGAACGACGTACTGCTCAGCGCCTACCGGACGGCCGGCGGCGCGCCCGGCCCGCTCGCCCGCGCCGGAGCGATGATGCACGGCGCCGTCTACGACGCGGCCAACTCCATCAGGTGCTCCGAGGGTGAGACCCGGTGCCTGGGCCGGCCGTACCTGGTGAAGACGACCGCACCGGCGGACGCCGACATCAACAGCGCCATCGACCAGGCCGCGTACCTCGTGCTGGAAGCGGTCTTCCCGAACATGGACTTCGCACGGCAGCTCGCCGCCGCCGGCGAGAGCATCCCGCAGACCGTGACCGGAACGCAGCGCCGTGCCGGATCCTCCGTGGGCCACCAGGCGGCCAGGGCCATGGTGGACGCCCGTGCCGCGGACGGTTCCCAGACCTCGACCCCCTACCCGGGGAGTTCCTCCCCGGGCAACTGGCGGCCCACAGACGCCAACCCGGCCGCCACGCCGGCCTGGGGGCTGGTCAGGCCGTTCGGTCTGACGTCCGGCTCGCAGTTCCGGCAGCGGAGGCTCACCGACTACGGCTCCATGGAGGCCCTTCTCCGGAGTTCCGACTACAGCAACCAGGTCAACGAGGTCCGCGATCTCGGCGGGGTCGAGTCCCCGCTCAGGACCGCCGACCAGACGCAGGCGGCCTTCTTCTGGGCGAACGACGTGGACGGCACCTACAAGCCACCGGGCCAGCTCTTCGAACTGACGCAGACGGTGTCCCGCCAGCACCGGTTGACCGTCGACGCCAACGCCAAGCTCTTCGCGCTCGTCGCCTTCGCCATGGCGGACGCGGGCATCGCGGCCTGGGACTCCAAGTACCAGACGAACATCGACCTGTGGCGGCCCGAGTCCGCGATCCGGCTCGACGGCGACGGCAACCCCCTGACCTCGGCCGACCCGGAGTGGCAGCCGCTGTCACGCAACCGGGAAGGACAGCACTTCTCCCCGCCCTTCCCCGCCCACGTCTCCGGGCACGCCACCTTCGGCGCGGCCTGGGCCAGGACGATGGAGCGGTGGTTCGGCACCGACGACATCGGTTTCACGGCCGGCACGGAGGACTTCGACGCCCTCGGGGTCACCCGTACCTTCACCAGCTTCTCCGACGCCGCGCAGGAGAACGCCAGAAGCCGCATCTGGCTCGGTGTGCACTACTCCTGGGACGGCACGGACGGCATCACGGTCGGCAACAGCGTCGCCGACCACATCAGCAGCAACTCCGTCGGGCCCAACAGCTCGGACCTCTGGAAGGAGTACGAACTGCTGCACAACCTTTCGGGCTGTCAGGCCACCGGCAGACAGCTGGTGGCCGAGCACCGCTGGTCCGCCTACGAGTGCCGCCGAGCCTCCACCACCAATGACGATCACCGCCTCTACGTCAAGTGACACCGGGGCCGACATGGAAAGGACACGAGAATGAGCCTGCTGAGACCGGTGTTCCGTTCCTGGGCCGGGCGGGCGGGAGCGGTGGCGGCGGCCCTGGCCGTCGGGCTGTCCCTGGCGCCGCTCGCCGACGCGGACGCCCCGTCGAAGAGCGCAGCGGAAGCCACCGCCGCTCCATCCCTGCTGCTGGACGTCCCCGTCGATCCGCGGATCTCCGACGGCGCCTACGCGGGTTTCCAGTTCTGCGGTGACCCGGAGGGCGGGCCGGTCGTGACGACCAGGGGTGCGAGTCTGGCGGCCACGCTGGAGTCGGTTGCGCCGCCCGGCACCGTCGAGAAGCCGGGGGCCGGCACCTCACCCGGCCGGGGCGTGTTCTTCGAGGTGACGGACGCCGACGGGGAACCGGTCCTGCGCCGCCACACCAGGAGTCAGACGGGTCACACCGCCGTGCTCTCCCTCCCTCCGCGCGGCCTGGCGGACGGCGCGTACCGCTGGCGCGTCCGGGTGCGGGACGGCGCCACCGCGTCCCGGTGGACCGAGTGGTGCGACTTCACCGTCCGGCTGACGGAAGAGAGCGGTGACGACGGGGCGGGCGTCGGCCCCTCGCGCTGATCCCGCTCCACCCCACGGCCCGCCGGACGCCTCCGGCGGGCCGTGCCCGCCCCCGCCAGATGTTCCCTCCGTCCCCCGAAAGGCTTGCCGCAGGGTCGGGAGGGACGTTGGATGATGGGTGGAACGACGCTGACAAGAGGAAACGACGGCGACAAGAGGAAGGGCCTCCTGTGGAACGGGGTCGTAAGCGGCTGCTGTACGCGAGCGTCGGTGTGGTGGTCATGGCCGGTGTGGCGGCCGGGCTGGTGTGGTTCAAGCCGTGGGCGTTGTGGGTGGACGAGACCGTCAACGAGGCGCTGCCGTCCGGGAGCCCGCCCGCCGCGGCGGGCACGGTGCCACCGACGGCGGGCCCGAGCCCCTCCTCCCCCGCGTCCGCCCCGCCGACCGGTCCCACCGCGGTCGCGCAGGGCACCTTCATCAGCCACGAGCACACCACCCGCGGAACGGTGAAGGTCGTGCGTCTCGCCGACGGCACGCACACCCTGCGCCTCGAAGGGCTCGACACGAGCAACGGCCCCGACCTGCGCGTCTGGCTGAGCGACGCGCCGGTCAAGGAGGGCAAGGCCGGCTGGGGCGTCTTCGACGACGGGGAGTACGTCGACCTCGCCAAGCTGAAGGGCAACAAGGGCGACCAGAACTACCCCCTGCCCGAGGACGTCGACTGGTCGAAGTACCGGAGCGTCAGCATCTGGTGCGACCGGTTCGACGTGTCCTTCGGAGCCGCCGCCCTGGCCCGCGCCTGACCATCGGCCGGCGGCATGGGCCCGGGGGCGGGACCCGGCCGGTGCCATGGGGCGGCACGGGTCCGTGCAGCGCTCCGTGAGGCTTCTCCGCCTCATCACCCGGACGGTGGTGGTGTCCGTCGTCGTACGGGCCGGGGAGGGTGCGCGAGCGGAAGGTGCGCCGGTGGGTGTCCGGGGGCACGCCGACGGTGCGGTGGAAGTGCCGGCGCAGCGTCGCGGCGGTGTCCATTCCGGTGGCCGCCGCGATGCTGTCGACGGTGACGTCGGCGGTCTCCAGCAACTCCTGGGCGTGGCAGATGCGTTGGGTCGGCGGCCACTGCAGCGGGGTGGTACCGGTCACGAACCTGAAGTGGCGGCCCAGGTTGCGCGAGCTCATCCGTGCCTGGCGGGCCAGGTCCTCCCCCCCCGTCAGCGACTTGTCCATCTGTTCCAGCACCCAGGGGAGCAGCGCGGCGAAGGGACGGCCGTCCGGGGGGCACCGGGACGATGACGAACTGGGCCCGGCCACCGTCCCGGTGGGACGGGTACGACCAGGCGCAGGGCGACCGTGTTCGCGACCGACGAGCGATCCATCCGAAGATGCCCGCCCGGACCACCCCCGCGGGTGCGGGGACGACCTCAAGAAGGGGCCGCGCGGGCCAGTTCACTGGGGACCGTCCCCGCGGGTGCGGGGACGACCGAGGCGAGGGCCAAGCCCATCTCCATGTGTTCGTCAAGGGCCGACTCGGGTTTCATGGGGTGATCCTCCTTCGTCCCCGGCCGGCCCGGGCCGGGAACCGTCAAAGCTGCGGGGCGGGTGGGCAGCGCCATGATCACCGTGTCACCCGGCGGGTGGGAGAAGGCGTCCGGTGTCCCGGCCCAAGCGGGTTCGGGGGCACCGGGGGCGGCGGTGTTGGCGAGCGATCACCGGACGGTGGCCGCCGCCGAGCGGGACCGTACCCGACGAGGCACGGTCACACGGGGCCGGCGCAAGCGAGGGCGAGGACCGTGAGGACGCGGGTGTCCCGGCCGATGAGGATGACCGCGGCGACGTGCCCGCGGGTGACGGTGCGGACGGTGCCGTCGTCCTGCCCGTACGGCTCCGAGCAGCCCAGCGGGTCGCCTCGGGCGTCGACGAGGCACACGGCGAGGTCGCGGCGCGCGGTGTCGGGCATCTGCTTGGGCTTTGACAGTGAATCCGGGGTCCGGGCCGCCCGTCGCGGCTGTTTCGGATCTTGCTCCGGGAAAGGGTCGTTCATGCGAGGACCGCACGAGGCTCCGGTCGGTTCGGTCGCGCAGTTTGGCCACAAGAACCCGACCAGTCGGCGTGCGTCGTACCCACCTCGGTGTCCAGGTCGACGAGCGCGTGGGTTCAGCCGGTGGAGGAGACCAGCCCGACCCGGTAGGCGAGGACGACGGCCTGGACCCGGTCGCGCAGGCCGAGTTTGGTCAGGATCCTCGACACGTAGGTCTTGACCGTCTCGGGGGTGATGAAGAGCTCCGCGGCGATCTCCGCGTTCGACAGCCCCTCGGCGATCTGCCGGAGTACCTCCAGCTCGCGCGGGGTCAGTGCCCGTACCAGGTCCTCCCTGGCCGGCCGGGAAGCATCGGCCGGGCGCAGGTGTTCGGCGAAGTGGCCGATGAGATGGCGGGTGACGGCGGGGGCCAGCAGGGCCTCGCCCCTGGCGACCGTCCGAATGCCGTTGACCAGTTCCGCCGGGGGCGCGTCCTTGAGGAGGAAGCCGCTGGCCCCGGCACGCAGTGCGTCATAGACGTAGGCGTCAATGTTGAAGGTGGTGACGACCAGCACCTTCGGCGGTGCCTCGGCGTCGGGACCGGCCAGTTGCCGGGTCGCCTGGATGCCGTCGAGCAGGGGCATCCGGATGTCCATCACCACCACGTCGGGACGCAGACGCCCTGCGGCCCGGACCGCCTCGTGCCCGTTCTCGGCCTCTCCGATGACCTCCATGTCGGGCTGGGCGGAGAAGATGGTGACGTAGCCGGTGCGCACCAGTGCCTGGTCGTCGCAGACGAGCACACGGATCGGTGGCGGCGCATCGCTCACGGGATCACTCCGATGCGGGCTTGGACGGAATGGTGGCGTGGACCTCGAATCCGCCTTCGGGCCGGGGTCCGGCCTCCAGTTCACCATTGACCATCCGCGTCCGTGCACGCAGCCCCGCCAGTCCACGCCCGCCCGCAGGGTCCGGCTTCCGCACGGCAGGTGCGACCGCCGGAGAGGTGGGGGGCCCGTCGGTGGTCACCTTGATCTCGATGCGCTCCTCGCCGTGCCGGACCAGGACCCGTGTCGTCTGCCCGGTGGCGTACTTCATCGCATTGGTGAGCGCCTCTTGCACCACCCGGTACGCGGCCAGCTCCACGTCCACGGACTGCGCTCGCCGCTCGCCCTGCTCGCTGAACTCGATCGGCTGCCCCGACCTGCGGGCCTGTTCGACCAGGTCCCCGAGCCGTCCCAGGGCGGGTGCCCGCTCCGCGCGCGCCGGATCCGCGGACGCCGACTCACCGGTCGCCTCCAGCACGCCGAGCAGGTATCGCAGCTCTGTCAGCGCCCGACGGCCGGTGTCGCTGACGGCCGAGAGTCCCTCGCGGGCTTTGTCCGGTGCGGAGGTGAGCAGGAACTGTGCCGCGTCCGCCTGGACCACCATGGCCGTCACATGATGGGTGACCACGTCGTGCAGCTCGCTGGCGATTCGTGCCCGCTCTGCGGCCGTGGCCACTTCGGCGGTCAGCCGCCGCCGCTGCGCCTCTTCCGCCCGCCGTGTGCGCACGCTGCTCCCCACCAGCCAGAACGCGGCCAGAGTCAGATGGAACGCGAGGTAGTCCGCGATGCCCTGCGGTGAGCCGAGGTGGTCCAGGACGAGGGCCAGCACGGCATAGCCCGCACTCACCACGCCCGCCAGACCGGGGCGGAAGCGGACCTGGTGGGCTCCGGCCGAGTACAGGGCCAGATACAGCCCCAGACTCCCGAACGTCGTCGCGAAGCCCAGCGCCTGGTGCGCGGCGAACGCGCCCGCGACGACGGCCAGACAGCCCGCGGGCCACCGTCGGCGGGCCGCCAGCGGCAGGGTCTGGGACAGAATCAGCCCGACGCTCAGCGCGCTCGCCGGCCGCTCGGGCAGATCCCCGATCTGCGCTCCGATGTTGGACAGGGTGGGTACGAAGGCCAACAGGGCCAGCACCAGGGCGAGGACGCCGTCCTTGAGGAAGGCGTCCCGCTCCTCCCACCAGTCGAGCGGCGCCCGGAGCAGCGTACGGCGCCAGGGCGTCTGAGGGGACATCACTACCGTTTCCTCCGATCAGCCGGCCTGAGCGTGTCGTGCGGATCGACGGGGTAGCAGACGGTCGCCGCGGCGGGCGAGGACGAACATCCGGGCGGCGAGCAGCACACCGATGACGACGGGCACCAGCGCCGCTTCCAGGCCGAAGCCACCGCCGGTCAGCACGGCGGGGCCGTGCGCGTCTACGGTGAACAGGCCCTCGGAGGTGTGCCCGGAGACCGGGATGCCGAGCAGCTGCTCGGTGGTGTTCCAGGCGAAGTGCAGACCCGCGACGAACCAGATGGTACGCCGCCACAGGAACGCGGCGCCGAGCATCACGCCCGCCTCCAAAGCGATCGCCAGCGCGCTCCACGCACTGGCTCCCGGAGCGCCCAGATGGGCGATGCCGAAGAACATCCCGGTGACCACGATGGCGGCCCGGCTGCCCCACAGCTGCTCCAGAGCCTGCAGCGCGAGACCGCGGAACAGCAACTCCTCGGTGACCGCGGTGCCGATCTGCACCATGACCGCAGACCAGACGACCGCCATGAAGCCATGGCCCGCCCAGGAGAACGAGTAGCCCCCGAACGCCGTGATCAGCAAGGCGGACACCAGAACGAAGCCCAGGCCGATCGCGCCGCCCAGCAGCGCCTCCCGGCCGGCTCCCCGCCGGGCGATCTCCGGCGTCGAGCGTCGCGCGACACGGCGCATGACCAGCCAGTACACGGCTACCGCGGCCACCGCGCCCAGCACCGGAACCGGACCAGGACCCGTGGCGGTCAGGCCCGAGACCAGCCCGACGCCGACCAGGCCGGTCAGCATCCAGCCGAGCGGGGAGCGGACGATCCGGTCGAGACGACCGCCGCGAGCGTCGTGACCGTCGGGGCCCGTGCCCGGGCCGGGGCCTCCGGCGTGCCGTGCGGTGGACGCGGTACTCATCGTGGCCTCCCCTGTGGCGGTCGCACGGGCTGCGACCTGACGACCACGCTAGGGATCCGGAGCCGTCCGCGAATCACCCGCACGTGGACAGCTCCTGTAGCTCTCGTGGGGGATGCGCCTCGGAAAAGGATCAGACACCCGTACGAGAGCCGGGCACCATGACCGGCGCGAGTACGAGAACCGGGTCAGCACGCTCACGCTAACTGCCCGAGCGCGACCGGCTGGTCATGCCGCCGTGGGAGGATCCGGCCGCGGTGATGACGACCTCCTCACGTCGGGGGCGCTCATCGTGGTTCCTCGGGGTCGTCTGCGCCCGGCTGCTGGGCGCGGCACGACCTGCGGGAGATCGCCAACGCGATCCTGTACGTCAACCGCACCGGCATCCCGTGGGAGTACCTGCCCCGCGGCTTCCCGCCGTACAAGACCGTTTATGACCCCTACGCCAAGTGGGAAGCCGACGGCACCACCCAGCAGGTCCACGACCTGCTCCGGGACGAGACCCGCCGACCCCACGGCCGCAACCCCCGGCCGACCGCGACCATGATCGACGCGCAGAGCGTGGAGACCTCGGCAAACGTGGACGAGACCAGCCAGGGCGCGGTGTTCGTAGGGGCCGGTGAAGTGGTGCCGGTGGGCCGAGCCGTCACCGGGCGGGGGTGAAGGGATCGAGGGCCGGGTCGAGTGCGATGGCCGGAACCCCGATGGAGGGCCGGGCGGCAAACCGCCTCTCGTAGCGGTCGAAGCGGCGGTCACCCTCGAACAGGCCGATGCGCCAGCGGTAGTTGTAGAGGACGACGGCCGTGCAGTCGGGGTTCTCGAAGGCCCTGGCGGTGCGCTCGAAGGCGGCGTCGTCGAAGTCCCAGCCGGGCGAGAGCAGCCCCCACACGTAACGGCACAGCGCGACGCGCTCGTCCGGGTCCTCCGTCGCCTTCCGGCCGCGCTCGGTGGCGAAGTGCCACTGGTACCACCAGAGGTGCTCGACGCCCGGGGCGGCGGGCTCCAGCTGGGACCGGCGGTGGGTGGTGAGGTAACCGCTGGTCGAGACGGGCGCCTTGACCCGCTCGGGCCAGAGGGCGGCGGCGATGTCGGCGGTGCGGGAGCCCCAGTCGAAGCCGCCGAGCACGGCGCGCTCGATACCCAGGGCGTCCATGAGGGCGAGGACGTCGAGCGTGACGGTGGACTGTTCGGCGGTGCGTGGCGTGCGCCGGGACAGGAACCGCGTGGAGCCGTGGCCGCGCAGGCACGGCACGATCACGCGGTAGCCGAGGCGGGCAAGGAGCGGGGCGACGTCGACGTGGCTGTGGATGTCGTAGGACCAGCCGTGCGGACACGGGACGACCGGGCCCCCGGCGGGGCCGGCCTCGGCGTAGCCCACGTCGAGGACGCCGACCCTTACCCGCTTGAGGGTGGGGAAGGACGTGTGCGCGCCGGTGGCGCCTCCCGCCCGGACCGGGCGCGGAGGACGCGGCCGGGACGACGGCTACACCGACAGCCGCGGCGACTGCAGCCTCGCGTCCCGCGTCTGCCCGTCACCCACGCTGCACCCGCGAGGTGCGTGGGGCGACCGCCGGCCGCCGGCATCCTCCCGGACCGGGGACGTGCCGCCGGTGGTACGGATGGGAAGGGGGCGACCCGCGGAGGCGGAAAATCCCGGCAGGTCCCCGAAGGGCTTTGTTAGCCTGGGAACGACGTTGACCGCGTATCGAAGGAGTCACAGACGTGGTGGGTGACGACGACATCTCCGGGTGAGATCCGGATCCGACGGTCACCGGGCGCGCCGAGGAGGCGCCGCCGAGGGGGCTGTCTCGTCGTACCCCCTTTCCGCACGTCTGCCCGGGGCGGAGCTGTCTTCGCCCCCGCCTTCACGAGGTCCTCCCATGTCCGACGTCTCCGTCGTCTGCTCGAACCTGTCCTTCGCCTGGCCCGACGACACCCCCGTCTTCCACGACCTGTCCTTCGCCCTGTCCAGCGGCCGCACCGGGCTGGTCGCGCCCAACGGCTCCGGCAAGACCACCTTGCTCAGGCTGATCGCCGGTGAGCTGCAGCCCACCGCCGGCTCGGTGTCCGTCGGCGGCACGCTCGCCTACCTGCCGCAGTCCTTGCCCCTGACCGGCGGCCTCACCGTCGCCGAGGTGCTGGGCGTCGCCGACGTGATCCGCGCCCTCGACGCCGTCGAGTCCGGCGACGTCGCCGAGGAGCACTTCGCCACCATCGGCGACGACTGGGACATCGAGGAGCGCACCCGCGCCCAGCTCGACCGTCTCGGTCTCGGCGGCCTCGCCCTCGACCGCCGCCTGGACACCCTCAGCGGGGGGCAGGTCGTGCAGCTGGGTCTCGCCGCCCAGCTCCTCAAGCGCCCCGACGTCCTGCTGCTCGACGAGCCGACCAACAACCTCGACCGCGACGCCCGGCACCGGCTGTACGACGTCCTCACGGACTTCGGCGGCCTGCTGCTGCTCGTCGCCCACGACCGTGCCCTGCTCGACCGCATGGACGGCATCGCCGAGCTCGGCGGCTCCCGACTGCGTCTCTACGGGGGTGGCTTCACCGCGTACGAGGAAGCCGTGCGCGCCGAGCAGGAGGCCGCCGAGAAGAACGTCCGCAACGCCGAGCAGGAGCTGAAGCGGGAGAAGCGGGAACTCCAGCAGGCCCGCGAGCGTGCCGAACGCCGCGCGAGCAACGCCGCCCGCAACCTCAAGAACGCCGGCCTGCCGCGCATCTTCGCCGGCAACATGAAGCGCGGCGCCCAGGAAGCGGCGGGCCGGGCGGGACAGATGCACGCGTCCCGCGTGGGCGAGGCCAAGGCACGCCTCGACGAGGCCGGCCGCGCGCTGCGCGACGAGCAGCGCATCACCGTGGACCTGCCCGACACCCAGGTCCCCGCCGGCCGCGACCTCTTCCTCGGCAAGGGGATGCGGGTGTGCCACGGCGGGAAGGACGTCTTCGCGGAAGGAGGCGTCGACCTCTCCGTACGGGGCCCCGAGCGCATCGCCCTCACCGGCCCGAACGGCGCGGGCAAGACCACTCTGATGCGGCTCGTCACCGGCGAACTCACCCCCGACGCCGGTGAGATCCGGCGCGGCGCCGGCCGCGTCGCCTACCTCTCGCAGCGTCTGGACCTGCTCGACCCGGACCGCACCGTGGCGGAGAACTTCGCCGCGTTCGCGCCCGAGCGGCCGGAGGCGGAGCGGATGAACCTCCTCGCGCGCTTCCTCTTCCGAGGGGCCGGGGCGCACCTGCCCGTCCGCGTGCTCTCGGGCGGCGAACGGCTCCGGGCCACCCTGGCCTGCGTGCTGTGCGCCGAGCCGGCGCCCCAGCTGCTGCTGCTCGACGAGCCGACCAACAACCTCGACCTGGTGAGCGTGGGCCAGATGGAGAGCGCGCTGGACTCCTACCGGGGCGCCTTCATGGTGGTCAGCCACGACGAGCGGTTCCTCGCGGCGATCGGGGTGAACCGGTGGCTGCGGCTGGCCGATGGAAGGCTCACGACGACCGGAGCGCCGGCGGTGTGAGCCGGACGCATCCAGCGGCCCGCGTCCGAGGCCCCGTGCCCGGCGGGCGGACCACCGATCACCCTGGACGGTTCCCCGTGCCCCGACCCGCTCTGCTCGCCCACGACCTCGTCCGCGATCTCGTCCGCGATCTCGGCGGACGGCGCGTCCTCGACGGCTTCTGTCTCACCGTGTCCCCGGTCACCGGATCGGCCTGATCGGAGAGAACGGCGCCGGCAAGTCCACCCTGCTCAGGGTGCGGGCCGGCCCGGTCGAGCGCGGTCACGGCCTCGTCGGGGGCGCCGCTGAGGACCGCGCCGAGCGCAAGCGCGCATCCCAGGGGGAGCCGGTCTTCCGCTCGGACATCGACCGGTACCGGTCGGGACCGACCGCAACGGGGCCGTACCAGGGAAGCTCCTCGAAGCACAGGTCCTCCGCCTGGCCGGACACGAGCGCGGTGAGGATCCGGCACAGGCACCGGACAGCGCCCGCCGTGTGCCGGCCCGGGGTCTCCGCGGGGCAGGAGACGGCCCGGGGCGAGGAGCGCGTCACCGGCCAGGACGGCCAACCCGGTCCCGTAGGCCTTCCACACCGCCGTGCGCCGCCGCAGCGCGTCGGCGCCGTCGTGGAGCAGGGAGAAGGCGTGCACGAGCTCGACGGCCACGGCGCCGGGGACGGCGTCGTCGCCGCGCGCCCCGTCGACGACGTGCGGGTCCTCGGCCGACACGAGTTCGACCCGGAACAGGCGTACGAACAACGGCACCCCGGCCGCCCCGAGCCGCGCCCGATCACCTGCGGCGGCACCTTCCGCCGGGCGCTGGGCGCCCACACCGCGAACGTGGTGGTCCCCGCCCGCCTGACGGGCACCGGCTGACGGCGCGTGCTGTCGGCGGGGTGCGCCGGGGTGGCCGGGGCGCGGATCTCAGGCCGCCACCCCCATCGCCAACACCGACGTCTGGCTTCCGAAGGCGAACGACATGGACACCGCGAGATCGAACGAGGTGTCGCGGGCGCCCTCCGCCACGTGGTCGTGGTCGCACTCCGGGTCGGGCGTCGTCAGGTTGATGGTCGGCGCCAACCGCTGGTGGTGCAGCATCAAAGCGGTGGAGGCCGCATTGATGATCCCGGCCAGGCCGAAGGTGTGCCCGTAGATCGGCTTGTTGGAGCTGATCGGGGGCAGCGCCCCGAGGCCACGGTCGGGATACAGTGCGCGCAGGGCCCGGCTCTCGGCGAGGTCGTTGTAGCGGGTCGCGGTCCCGTGGGCGCAGAAGTAGCCCACCTCGTCCGGGCGGCGCCCGGCCTCCTCCAGGGCCTCCACCACCAGACCGGCGGTGACCTTGCCGGTCAGGTCCATGGTGGTGGGGTGGTCGGCCTCGTTCATCGAGGCGTGGGCGAGGACACGGGCGTACACCCGGGCCCCGCGCCGCAGCGCGGTCGACTCCCGTTCCAGGCACAGCACCACGGAGCCCTCGCCGAGGGCGAACCCCTCGCGGTCGGCGCTGTAGGGGCGCACCGCGCGGGACGGGTCCTCGGACTCCGTGGAGAGCACACCGTTGCCCAGCGCCCGGTAGCAGTGCGCCACCTCGGGCAGGATGGGGAACTCGTGGCCGCCGACCAGGACGGCGTCGCTGCTGCCCGCCCGCAGTTCCCGCAGGGCCAGGCCGATCGCCTGGTGGCCGCCGACGCAGGCGTTGCTGACGGTCGTGACGAGGCCCTGGGCCCCGGTGTGGATGGCGGCCAGGCTGGCCGGGGTGCCGGGCAGCCCGCGGAACATGGCGCCCTTGTCGTCGTACGCCGTCGGGTCCTCGCCGCGCAGCACCGGCTGCCACCAGGAGAGCGGGCCGCGCGACGAGGAGAAGATCACGCTGAGCCGCCGGGGGTCGACGTCCCCCTGACCCAGGCCCGCGTCGTCGCGGGCCTGGACGAGCGCGGACATCGCGATCAGGATCTCCCGGCTGTACTTGCGGGCGTGGGAGGGGTCGAGGCCGGGCAGGCGAGCGGTGTGGTCGAAGTCGCGTATCTCGGCCGCCGCGTGCACGGGCAGCCCCTCGGCGGGGCCGTCGAACCGGGTGAGGGCCCCGATCTGGGACCGCCCGCCCGAGACGTGCTGCCAGAATTCCGCGGCCGATCCGGTACCGGGCAGCAGGGTGCCTATCCCGGTGATGACGACGGGGTCGTCGGCAGGTCGGTCAGTCATCGTCGGAAACTCCTTGCCGCGCGGGGTCACTGCGTGTCTCCCGCGCTGGACCGGTGGGGGTGGGACGTCCGTAGGTGAGGGCCGCGACGGCGACGGCGACGGCCGCGAGGACGAAGGCGGGCACGGCGGTCGACTCGGGGCCCCAGGCGTTGACGAGGAGGCCGCCGACCGCGCCGCCGATGGCGATGCCCAGGTACAGGGCGGAGCTGTTGAGCGCCACGGTGAAGGGGCCGCTCGCCTCGCTGAGCGAAAGCAGCCGGTGCTGCTGGGGCACGAGGTACATCCACCCCGTGGCGCCCCAGACGAACAGCGCGACGCCCGCCCCGATCAGGGACCCGGACCACAGCGGCAGCAGGGCCAGGTCCACCGCCATGCCGCCGACCGCGAGCAGGAGCACCGCCCGGTTGCCCAGCCGGTCGGTGGCGATCCCGGCGATGGCGTTGCCCGCGACGGCGCCGACGCCGAAGACGAACAGCAGCACCGACAGCGCCCGCCCGCCGTGGGTGGTGTCCTGGAGCACCGGGCCGATGTACGTGTAGACCACGTGCTCGGAGGTGACGGCGAGCAGGGTGACCGACAGGGTGATCAGGACGGCCGGGTTGCGCAGGCCCGAGAGCCGTTCGGCCAGCGGGTGCCTGCCCGCGGGCGCCAGCCTCGGCAGCATCAGGGCCCCCAGCAGCGCGACCGCGCCCAGCGCGGCGACCGCCCACAGCGTGGCCCGCCAGCCCGCCAGGCCGCCGATCCAGGTGCCGATCGGCACCCCCAGCGCGGTGGCCACGGTCAGGCCGCCGATGACGATGCCCAGTGCCCGGCCCCTGCGCTCCTCGGGGACCAGGGACGCGGCGGCGGCGGAGGCCTGGGGCGTGTACGAGGCGGCGCCCAGCGCGGCGACGAACCGGCCCGCCGCGACCCATGCGTAGGAGTCGCCCAGTGCGGAGACCACGTTGCCGGCGATGAACACCCCCAACCCGCAGGCCAGTACGGTCCGGCGGGACAGCGAGCCGGTGATCGTGGCGCTGACCGGGGCGAACAGCGCGTACGTCAGGGAGAACACGGTGATCAGCTGACCGGCGGCACCGGGGGAGACACGGAGGTCGTCCGCGATCTCCGGCAGCACACCGGCGATCACGAACGCGTCCGTGCCGATGGCGAAGGCGCCCACCGCGAGCAGCCAGAGCACGGGTGGGGTGGCGTTTTTCACGGGAATCCTTGAAATCTCGTGTTCAGGTTCGGTCGTCGCCCCGGCACGAGGACCGTTCCGGAACTCGTGCCGGGGCGACGGCCGTCGGCCGGTGCGATCAGCGGCTGCGGGGAAGACCGGCCGCCGACCACACGGTATCGAGCGCCTCGACGAACACCTGGACGTCCTCGGCCGTGTGACGGGAGGTGGGCGTGACGCGCAGCCGCTCGGTGCCCTCGGGCACGGTCGGCGCGTTCACCGGCTGGACGTAGATGCCGTGGTCACCCAGGAGCAGCGCGCTGACCTCCTTGTTGCGGTGCGGGTCGCCGACGAGCACCGGGACCACGTGGCTGTCCCGCGAGATGACCGGGATGCCCCGCGCGGCCAGTCCCTCCTTCAGCTCCGACGCGCGCGCCCGCAGCAGGTCCCGCTGGGTGGAGTCGTGGCGGACCAGACGCAGCGCGGACAGCGCGCCGGCCACCAGCGGCGCCGGGGCGGAGGTGCTGAAGACGAACGGGGCCGCGAAGGTCCGCACGCTGTCGATGACCGAGGCCGGCCCGGCGATGTAACCGCCGGCCCCGCCGAGCCCCTTGCCGAAACCGCCCTGGAAGACGGTGATCCGGTCGCGGACGCCCTGCTCCTCCGCGTAGCCGGAGCCCTCCTCGCCGTAGATGCCGACCGAGTGGATCTCGTCCAGGTAGGTCAGGGCGCCGAACTCCTCGGCGATGTCCACGATCTCCCGGATCGGGGAGAAGTCGCCCTCCATGGAGTACAGGGACTCGAAGGCGACCAGCTTGGGCGCGTCCGGGTCCGTCTCCTCCAGCAACTTGCGCAGGTGGCCCGTGTCGTTGTGGCGGAAGATCCTCTTCTGCGCGCCGCTGTTGCGGACGCCCTGGATGATCGACGCGTGGTTCAGCTCGTCGGAGAAGATCACCAGCCCGGGTATGCGCCGGCCCAGCACCGACAAGGTGGCGTCGTTGGCCGCGAAGCCGGTGCTGAACAGCAGCGCCCGCTCCTTGCGGTAGAGCGAGGCGAGCTCGGCCTCCAGGTCCTCGTGGAAGGTGCTGGTGCCCGAGATGCTGCGCGCGCCGCCGGTGCCCAGGCCCACGCCGCGCACCGCGTCGGCGACCGCGTCGATGACCGTCGGGTGGTGGCTCAGCGAGAGGTAGTCGTTGGAGCACCAGACGATGATCTCGCGCGGCCCGTCGGCGGCGTGGAGCACGGCCTGCGGGGCCGTCTCGGCGCGGCGCTCCAGATTCAGGTACGTCCGGTAGCGCCCTTGCTCCTTGGCCGACGCGACGTCCTGGGCGAGGTGTGACAGAGCCTGCATGGGTGGGGTTTCCCTTTCTGGCGTGGGGGTCAGGCCGCGAGCGGGCCGGTGCGCAGCGCGCCGCGGCGCAGCGCGGGGGAGGGGCGGTAGTGCCCGTCCCGGTGTTCGTCGTCGAGGTTCTCCAGCAGGGCGAGGACCGAGGGAAGCCCGATCCGCTCGCCCCAGGCGACCGGCCCCAGCGGGTAGTTGGTGCCCAGGCGCATGGCGGTGTCGATGTCGGGGGCGCTCGCCAGGCCGTCGGCCACCGCGTCCAGCGCGATGTTGACGAGCATGGCGACGGTGCGGAACACCAGCAGCCCCGGGATGTCGTCCACCGTGCTGACGTCCTTGCCCAGCAGCTGGAACAGGCCCACCGCGGCGTCCCGCGAGGCGTCGGGCGCCCCGCCGCTCACCGCCAGGGCGGTACGGGAGGAGGTGGCGAAGTCCAGGCTCAGGTCGAACAGGACGACCGGGCGTTCCGTACGCCGGGCGTGCCGGTCGGCCGTGCGCCCGTCGGTCAGACGCAGCAGCGTCCCGTCGGGCAGCTCGAACATTCCGTCCAGCGCGCTGCCGGCGTCGGCCGCCACCCGCTCGACGGGGATCCCGGCCGCGACGAGCACGTCCACGAGCCCTCCGGCGGGCCCGGCGTCACCGTGCAGCCGCACCAGACGCGGCGGCGGTACGGACACCGGGGCGCGGGTGTCGGGAGCGGGCCGGGCGGCGCCGGGCCCGTGGTCGTAGAACCCCCGGCTCGCCTTGCGCCCCAGGTACCCGGCCTCCACCAGCTTGCGCTGGACGAGGGAGGGGGCGAAGCGCGCATCGTGGTGGAAGGCGCTCCACACCCCCCGGGTGACCGCTTCGTTGACGTCGTGGCCGATGAGGTCCATCAGCGCGCAGGGGCCCATGGCGAAGCCCCCCGACCCCGTGAGGACCGCGTCGATGGTGGCCGGTGACGCCGCCCGCTGTTCCCGGGTGCGCAGCGCCTCCCCGTAGAAGGGGCGTGCCACCCGGTTGACGATGAATCCGGGCAGGTCGGCGGAGAGCACCGGGGTCTTTCCCCAGCGTTCTGCGGTCCTGCGCAGGAAACGGGTGGTGCGCTCGGCCGTGGACGGCGCGGAGACCACTTCGACCAGCGCCATCAAAGGAGCCGGATTGAAGAAGTGCAGTCCCGCGAACCGGGCCGGGTTTTCCAGGCCGGCGGCGAGAGCGGTCACGGACAGGGAAGAAGTGTTGGTGGCGATAACGGCTTCCTCGCCCACGTGCTTCTCGATGTCCGCCAGAAGTGCGGACTTGGCCGCCATGTCCTCGTGCACGGACTCTATGACGAGGTCGGCCGATGCCGCTTCCGGTAATTCTTCCGAGGTGGTCAGCCGGTCCAGGGCGGCGAGCGCTTCCTCTTTTTCCAGCCGTCCCTTGTCGACCAGCCGGAGGATGCGGCTCTCGATTTCCTCCCGGCCTCGGCGGGAGCTCTCCGCGCGGCGGGTCAGCAGGAGTACCCGGTGGCCGGCGAGGAGCGCGACCTGGGATATCCCGGTTCCCATGGCGCCGGCTCCGACGACGGCCACAAGATCGCCCGGTTGCTTGTATAACTTCACAGGATTCCTCGAGGAGTGGGATTTTGCGCTGTGGCGTCCGACCTTCTGTGGCAGCACCTGCGGTCAACGTAATGCACCCTCTCGGCCATGGCCTGGGTGTGCAACATGTCGTTCACGGAAGGTTCATCGAAGGCTGTTCACAGGGGGTTCGTGAGGCATTGTCGATTTCCTTGCGCCGGGGTGGTGATCGCCCATCGTTCGGTCATGGAGTCCGATGACACAGGAAACTGTGCGATGTTCCGGGCGGTGCGCAGGGGAGATCTCCGCGAGCAGGAGGAGAAAAGGCAATGCCGAACGGTGCCTTCGGTAGAAGAACCGGTTATGGGTCGATATTTTCCATAGCGTGTTCTTTTCGGTGCAATGGCGGTGAGGCGGCCGTCGGGAGGAGCCTGTTCCTTGAGCGGCGCGATCGGCCGGCCGCGAGGCGGCGCGCCGCCGACGGCTGGATTTCCACGGTCCACGGGGCCCGCCGGGATGCCCGGAAACAGCCCGGAGTGTTCTGCGGCGCATCGGGCTCGTGGCGTCACGGGATTCGTGCCCGGCGCGTCGTTCACGTGCCGGGTGCTCCGGCCGGCCTCGTGGCTTTCCGTACGCGTGTGTCAGGACGGATTCGATCGGGCTCGTCCCGCATAGCGTGACGGGTACCCGTGCGGTGTGCCGTGCGGTGCGTACTCGGAGGGGGAGTGGTGCGGGCAGGGGCCGTGTTGGACGGCCGATACGGGTTGGTCGAGCCGATCGGCGCGGGTGGGTTCGGCCAGGTCTGGTGCGCGTACGATCCCGAGGTCGACCGGATGGTGGCGGTCAAGGTTCTCACCGACGACGGGCAGGCAAACCACGGTCGACAGGTGGCCCGCTTCGCCCGATAGTACCTCCGAGCTCTGGCTCAGCCCGCGCGAGGCCGCCGACGGCGCGACCATCCCGCTACGGCTGACCACCTGCAAGACCTGCCCGGCCTGCGTCACCCGAATCGACAGGAGAGCGACACCTACCTGCCCCGCGTGCGAGGGGAAGGACCGGATCGTTCACCATCGCACCGTCCAGATCCGTATCCCCGCGGGGATCAAGGACGGCCAAAGGATCCGGCTTCGCAAGCTCGGCGGCCCCGGCAAGAACGGCGGCACGCCCGGCGACCTCTACGTCACCGTGCAGATCGCCGACTGATCAGGCCGGCTTCCGCCGAGACGAGACACGCCCGCAAACATCCCCCGCAGCCACGCGCGGCGACCGTCGACGGCACCCTGGCCGCCCGTCCCCGACCAGGCCGGCCCGGAGGGCGGCCGCGACCGCGACGGTGCCGGGGCGCCCAGCCCACGCACCCAGCGCCGGCCCCGGCGGCGTGGTCTCGGCCCCGGAATCCATGGCATCCGCTTGACCGGTCTCGGCTCCGGTTGCGGGGCAGGCAGGCGGCGGCCCAGCCGACCGCGTGGTGGTCCCCCGGGTGAAGGTGACGAGCTGCGGCACCCGGTACGAGGAGGGCGGCCGACGGCCAGGTCCACGTCGACTGCGCGCCGCCGCTCGGGGAGCCCTGGTTCGAGGATGACGACGCCCCCGACTACAACCCGATCTGCTCGTGCCCACGCCTCCCGAAGCAGTTCTACACGGAGTGCGCCGGCTGCGGACAGTGCACCGGCCCGCACGTATGGCCACCACTCCCGAACTGATCACCGAACGTAACGAGCGAGGTGTCACGCCCCCTGTCACCCCGCCGTCGACCGTGTGACGGAAGCCGACCCAATGTCCCGATATGAGAGTGTTTTTGGGCAGGGGCCCCGTGTCATCGAAGATTAATCCATTGCCATCGAAGTTTGACTGCAAGCGAGGGTTGATGAGCAGCCGTATATCTCAAGGTGCACTGGTCGTCGGCACGATCGGGATCTTGATCAACATCGTGGACGCGATCGGGACGGGCCGCCTGGAGCCGCATGATGCTTTTGCTGCGGTGGTGGCGCTGGGTGCGGGTGGTGAACTGCTCAAAGAGCGGCGGCCCCGAGCCGCAAAGGTGTTGTATGCAGTGACGTCGGTGCTGCTGGTGATTGCCGGATCCGTCGCGGGTGCCCAGGCATGGGCCTCGCTTTTCAGAGGCGCGACCTATGACTGGCTGGACCTCGGCCTCGGGGTTCTGATCGTGCCGTACGTTGCCATTACTGCAGGTCAGCTGTTCGCGCGTCTGTCCCGCGGAGCATCAAAGCCTCGTGTGAATGCCAGCACCCTCAGCGAGTAGGGCCATTATCGATCACACTTCGTTGACAATGGGCCAATCTTCGTTGGCGCGGGACAGCGGGATCGGGGCTGAGAACCCCGTCCTGGGCCGGATCTCGCGTGGCAGCGTGACGCCCCACGTCGCGGCAGACCCCCGCCGATCACGCACCGTGTCCTCCGCCAGGTCCGCGGTATGGAGTGCCTGTGCGGGCGTACGCCCAGATGTGACCTCCCGTCTGGCAAGCTATAGGACGCGGCAGATGGACGTCTCGCCGCAGGAATGGGGGGCTGGTGGAAGCGTTCGGCCGCGAACCGGCGGAGGTACGGATACCCCGTGCGGCCCTTGAAGCCCTGGCCGCAGCGCTGAGCGTGCGCACGGTGGCGATGCGCACCTGGCCCGACGGCATCGGGTGGATGTACCCGCTGGGCACGTGGGACGAGCCGCACCTGGAAGTGGCGCTCATGCCCGGTGGAGAAGAGGTGTGGCTGCGGATGTCCACCGACCGCTCCAGCGTCGCCGTGTGGACCATCGAACAGTGGTGGGACTTCGCCGGACAGCTGCCCGGGGCGACGCCGCCACCGTGACCCGGGCCAGACCCGCCGGTGCGGGTGCGGGGCTTCGCCCGTACCGTCCCGGAGCGCCCCGCCCGGCGCTACCGTGAGGACACACGCCGGCAACGCCCAAGAGCCCTCGATGAACCAGCAGCCGGCCCCCGTGCCCGACCGTCAGCCCCTCGACGAGCACGCCGCCGCGTCGATCCGCGCATACGCGGCCGCCCTACGCGCGAAGACAGACGTCCTCGCCCCGGTGCTGGAGGACATCGCCGCCAACGGCTACCCGGCCTCGGAGTCCGGCGTGTGGTGGGAGGAAGCCCGCGACGCCAACCTGGAGCGTCTCGTCGGCGAGCGGCCCCGTGCCACCTTGAGCTCGCGCCGCGCCGGTCCCAGGCCGTCCTGGTGGAGCCCGCGCTGAGCCGGCTGGAGAAGCTGACCGCCACCGAGACGCACCGCCTGGACCGCGCGATCGTCGCGATCAGCGTCAATCCCGAACTCGGCACGTCGGTGCCCGACACCCTGCTGCGCGACTCCGTCGACGACGTCGACGGAGTCCGGGTGATCTCCTACGTGACCGCTCTTCGGCAGATCGCGATCGTCGCGTACGTGGAGGCGTAGGAGCCTCCCGAGCGCCTGAGCCCGGGGCGTGTGGAACCGGGCGCTCGGGGTCGCGCGTCCCCCGTACATGCTGACTGTCCTGGGGATACTCTTCGCCGTCGCGCCCGCCGTCGTCTGGATGACGATCGCCCGCACCCGCCCCGTCGGATTCCCTGTCGGCGGCGCGCTGCTCGCCGGAGCCGGTCTGCTGATCAGCGTCCAGCAGGGCTGGATCGACGCCCCCAGGCCCGACGCCCATCTCGTGTTCACGGTTCTCGCGCCCTTGCTCATCGCCTGCGGCGCGGGACTGGAAGGACGGCACGAAGGCTCCCCTCCTCCGAGATGGATTTCCCGCCGCAATGGAGCGATCGGCTTCCTGGGGATGCAGTTCGCCCTCACCCTCGTGGCCGGCCTCCTGTACGCGCTGATGATCAGCGAAGGCTCGGACGCCCCGTCGACCAAGGCCTTCCCCACATTGCCGCCAGGCATCACCATGATCGAGGAAGGCACCAGCTGCGGTTCCGGCGGCTGCTGGCGCGCCGCGACAGTCATCAGCGAGGACGGCCTGTCCCGCCCGGAGATCATCCGCGAACTGGGCCTCCAGCAGGAGAAGTGCCACTCCAGCGGCTGGCTGCTCGACTGGCGAGACGTGTGCGTCGGAGCCAAGGAAAACGCCGAGAACGTCACCATCTACGCCAGCTGGAGATACTGAGAGGCCGATTCGTCACGTCCGGCACGACGGCGACGAAGCGGTGCTCGGGCAGCTTCGCCGCGTCGAACGCCTCCCAGGTCGGTGCGACGGTCTCGAAGGTGGCGTTCCCCTCGTCGATTCCGGCCCGGTAGACGGCCAGCACGTGCTCGGCGTGCTCCGGCACCGGCGGCAGGATCACCGCGCTCGCAGATTCGTTCCCCACGATGTCCCCCCCTCCTTGGCTGGTCAGGCCGCGGCCGGCAGGGCCAGCAGCTTTCCCATCGCCGCCAGGACGGACGGCTCGACCCGGTAGTAGACCCAAGTGCCGCGCCGCTCGGAGGTGAGCAGCCCGGCCTCCTTGAGCTTCTTCAGGTGGTGGGAGACGGTGGGCTGGGAGACGCCGACGTCGGAGATGTCGCACACGCACGCCTCGCCGCCCTCGTGGGAGGCGACGGCCGAGAAGAGGCGGAGGCGGACCGGGTCGCCGAGCGCCTTGAACATCCGCGCGGCGGTCTCGGCCTCCTGGGCGGTCATCGGGCGCTCGGTCAGCGGTGGGCAGCACGGCGCCACGCCTCGGCCATCGTCGGGCTCGAGCAGCGGCAGCACCTTCGTATTCGACATGCGTCTATGTTGACACATGTCGAACCAGGCGGTCAGTGGGTCACCGGCTCCGCAGGTGCGCGGCGAGGTGGCGGGCGACGCGGGCGGCGTAGCTGGTGAGGTGGGCGGCGACTTCGCCGAGGTGCGGGTGGCGGCCTGGGTCGCCGAGGAACGGCATCCCGGGCAGGGAGCTGACCGGGCCGGGGAGAACGCGGGGAGAACGCCGGGGAGAACGAGGTGAGGCTGTCGCAGTACCGCGGCCAAGGCCCGGCTGCGATGTCGGACGCTTCCAGGACCACCGCCCGAAGGCCCTCCCGCAGCAGGGCGTGGGTGGTGACGAGGCCGGACTGCCCGCCGCCGATCACCGCGACGTCGACGTGCTCCATAAACGAACCTCCCCGGTTTCGATAAATGTCTATGTTGACGCTCATCGATACAGGTGCCATGCTGGGCTGCGCAATACATCGATGAATGTCGAAATATGCAAGGAGTCGCCGTGAACGCGCCCGCCACCACCGCGCTGCCCGTCGTCGTGATCGGGGCCGGGCCCGCCGGTCTGGCCGCCGCCGCCCACCTGCTCGACCGGGGCATCGAGCCCCTGGTCGTGGAAGCCGGTCCGGCCGCCGGCGCGGCGGTGCGCGAGTGGTCGCACGTGCGGCTGTTCTCCACCTGGGGCGAGGTCGTCGACCCGGCCGCCGAGAAGCTCCTGGCCCCCACCGGCTGGATGCGACCCGACCCGGCGACCTACCCCTCCGGCGGCGACTGGGCCGACCTCTACCTGCAGCCGCTCGCCGACGTCCTCGGCGACCGCGTCCGCTACGACGCGCGCGTCACCGGTGTCTCCCGCGCCGGCCGGGACCGCATCGTGGACGCCGACCGCGAGCAGCAGCCGTTCGTGGTGCACGTCGCCCACGCCGACGGCCGTGAGGAGCGCGTCTTCGCCCGCGCCGTCATCGACGCCTCCGGCACCTGGGCCACGCCCGGCCCGGCCGGCGGCAGCGGGCTGCCCGCGCTCGGTGAGAAGGCCGCTGCGGACCGGATCATCTACCGTGTCCCGGACCTGAAAGACCCAGTCGTCCGCGCCCGGTACGCCGGCAAGCGCACCGCCGTCATCGGCTCCGGCGCCTCCGCATTCACCGCGCTCGCCTACCTCGCCGACCTCGCCAAGTCCGACGACGGCACCGGGACGAAGGGGACGTGGATCCTGCGCCGGGGCATATCCGGCTCCACCTTCGGCGGCGGAGAAGCCGACCAGCTCCCGGCGCGCGGCGCCCTGGGCCTGGCGGCGAAGGCCGCCGTCGACGAGGGCCACGCGGACGCGGTCACCGGCTTCCGCACCCAGGCGATCGAGCGGGCAGATGACGGCCGCCTGGTCCTGGTCGGAGAGGACGGGCGCCGCCTGGACGCGGTCGACGAGGTCATCGTGCTGACCGGCTTCCGCCCCGACCTGTCCTTCCTCGGCGAGCTGCGCCTGGGCCTCGACGAGCGCCTCCAGGCACCCGTCGCCCTGGCTCCGCTGATCGACCCCAACCAGCACTCCTGCGGCACCGTCCACCCCCACGGTCACCGCGAGCTCTCCCACCCCGAGCAGGGCATCTACCTGGTCGGCATGAAGTCCTACGGCCGCGCCCCGACCTTCCTCGCGATGACCGGCTACGAGCAGGTCCGCTCCGTCGCCGCCGCGATCGCCGGCGACCTCGCCTCCGCCGACCGCGTCGAACTCACCCTGCCCGAGACCGGAGTCTGCGGCGGCGCCGGCCTCTTCGACGCCCCCGAGGCCCAGAAGGGCGACGGAGGCTGCTGTACGCCCGCGCCGCAACCCGTCCGGCTCGGCGCCCCCACCGCGGTCGGGGCGGCCGGCGAGCAAGCCCCGGCGGGCGGCTGCTGCGGCTCGTGACAGACCTCCACATCCCGGTTCACGGGGCCGCGACCGGAACAGGGGACCGGTCGCGGCCCCGCGCCGCCCTGCCCACCCCCCCGCACCACGCAGATCGTGAGCCGGGGCATCGTCCACTACGCCTTCCCGTCCTCCACCCGCAGATCACCGCCGCGACCCACTGGCCGACCGGGAAGCCGGCGTCGGCGAAGCCCAGCTCCCGCAGATCACCGCCGACGCACTCAAGGAGGTCCCCTTCCAGGACAACGGCCGCCACGCCGGGATCCTGGAGGAGGTGTGGTTCACGGACATCGAGCACCTCGAGTTCGAGCTGTGGAAGCCGCGCCCCGAACAGTCCGCGGGACCCGGACGGATGAGCCGAAGCACGAGGGGTGTCACAGAGGCAGGTCTGCTGTCACCAAGGCCGACGGCGAAAGCGGAGCGAGGTACCAGGAGCGGTAGCGTTCCGGCATGACGTCAGTGCCGCCCCGGTTCCCGCCACGTCCGATCCGTGGCGTACGAGTACTGCACCAGAAGCAGAACTGCGCGCCGCACTTCGCGGAGATAGAGGTGGATTTCGAGCCCGCGGCTGAGGGATTCGCCTTCGAGGTGGCTCAGGAGCTGACGGTGGACTACGAACCCGCCGAGGCCCTGTCACGCTTCTTCGAGGCTGCCTCCGTGGGGATCGAGGAACAGCTGAGCTTTCCCGAGCACGGAGTCGTGGTCGCCACTCGGGTGGTACTGCGACACGCCCGCGCCGATACGTTCGGCTCTCACGAACTGGCGTTCAAGATCGCGGGCTATCTCGCCGCCCGCAAGGCGTTGGAACGTACGAGGTGCCCGAGTTCCTGTCTTCCGATGGGGCCTCAGCCGGAGTGATGCCCTCGCCGACACGGAGTGACCGTGCCGGGCTTCAGACGTCGTTTCCTTTGGGGGCGTGACCGAGGTACGCGCCAAAGGGGCAACGAGATGATCTCGAAGTCCTGAGCGCTCGGCCCCGCATTCCAAAGGGACACGAGGGAGACGCACGCTGTTCTGCCAGCGGCAGAACACCGACCGAACCGGGCCCGACGATCACTACAGTCCAGTCTCATGACGACGATCACGACGCGTACGGTCGAGTACCCGGCCGACGGTTTGACGATGATCGGGCACCTCGCGCTCCCGGCCGGTGTCGACCGCCGGCCCGCAGTGCTGCTCGGGCCAGAGGGCATGGGGCTCAGCGACGTCGAACGCCGCCGGGCCGATGCCCTCGCCGAGCTGGGATACGTAGCGTTGGCCTTCGACCTTCACGGCGGGCGCTATTTGGGTGACCCCGAGGAGATGCTGGCCCGTTGCATGCCACTGCTCGCTGATCCCGACCGGATGCGGCGCATCGGCCACGCGGCACTGGACGAGTTGCGCAGCGAACCGCGGACCGACCCCGACCGGATCGCCGCCATCGGCTACGGCACCGGGGGCGCCATCGCGCTGGAACTCGGGCGCGACGGCGCCAACCTGCGCGCGATCGGGACGGTCAACGCAACTACCGCGGGCCGACCGGGCGAGGCAGCGCGCATCCGCTGCCCGGTGTGGGCCGGGGTCGGATCGGAAGACCCGATCATGCCGCCCGCGCAACGAAACGCGTTCACCGCCGAGATGCGGGCCGCGGGCGTCGACTGGCGCCTCGCGATCTACGGCGGCGCCTTGCACGCCTTCCACCACCCGCCGGTCGACCACCCCGTGGTCCCCGGCGTCGGCCACCACCCACAGCACGCGCAGCGAGCCTGGCGCGACGTCGTCGACCTGCTCGCCGAGTGCCTGCCCGTGACGGAGGACCCGGGGGCATGACCCAGACAAACAGCCTGGCGCCAGGTGTGATCGGCGTCGGGCACTGACAGTCCCCTCACCTCAAGTCCGCACAGCAGAAGCACATCAGGACGGGTGCTCGATCGCGGAGACGCGTTCGCAACTGCCGGATTTGCTGGGACGGAGCCCCCGCCGTGACCGTCGAGACCTACGGCGGCCCATTCCGGCCGCCGGGGCCAGGAACGCCGCGTCGCTGTCCGCCGCCGCTCTCCTCGCCCTTCAGCGGGCGGCCGGGAACGCCGCCGTCACCCGGTACGTCCAGCAGGCGCGCGCGGGCGAGCAGCACGAGCACCGACCCGGCTGCGGGCACGCTGGCAACCCGGCTCCTCCCCTGCAGCGTTCGGTGGTGCACGACGTGCTGGCCTCGGCCGGGTGGCCGTTGGACGCGCCGGTGCGGGCGGAGACGGAGGCCCGGCTCGGCGCGGACTTCTCCGACGTGCGGGTGCACACTGGTGCTGCCGCGCAGCGCTCCGCCGACGAGATCGGCGTCCGCGCGTACACGTCCGGCAGTCACGTGGTGATCGGCGAGGGTGGCGGCGACAAGCACACCCTGGCCCACGAGTTGACCCACGTGTTCCAGCAGCTCCAGGGCCCGGTCGCGGGCACCGACACCGGCGAAGCCCTGCGGATCAGCGACCCGTCGGACCGGTTCGAGCGGGCGGCTGAGGAGAACGCGCACCGGGTGATGTCCGGGCCCGCCCCGGTCCAGCGCGAGGCCGTGGACGCGGGGCGCGGCCCGTCGACGGCGGGCGGCGGGCCTGCCGTGCAGCGGACCTTCAAGATGGCCAACAAGACGTACGACGCGGAGAACACCCCGTCCGGCGCCGCTGCGCGCCGGGTGACGGCCGTTGAGCGCGGGGCCGGTCGACCCTGGCACGCGGACGGGGCATCCGTGACTAGGACCGCGAGCAGTCCGTGCCGGTATGGAGTGTGCGGGTCAGGCCCGGTGCCCAGCGCTCTGGGGGGCAGTACCACCGGGCCGCTCCCCGTCGCCCTGTCGTCGGCGCTCGTCCGTACGACTGCCACCTTCCGGCCGGGCGCCGTACGGCCGCGCCGCTCGACGCCGTCGTCGACCGCCGCTTCGGCCCGCCGTCGCCCGCCCCCTCGCCTTGTTGCCAGCACCGTTGCTCCCCGGGCCCCGGTCGTCGGTTCCGTTGCTTCGACCTCGGAGGGTGACGCCTGGCGTTCTGTCCCGCTGCCGCTGCCGCTGCCGCTGCCGCTGCCGCTGCCGCCTCGCCCCGCCCCGCCGTCGTTCTGCCGTCTCCCGGCCGACCGCCGCACGGCTCTGCCGCCGTCGTTCTACCGCTGCCCCGCCGCCCCGTTGCCCTGGCGCCGAGGTCGCCGCTGGGGGCGGTGTCCGGTTGCGCCGTCCTGCCCTCTCGCCGTGCCGACAACGTCGACCGCTGTACGCCGTCGCCGCCTCTGCACCCGGCCGACTGCCGTGCCCGGACAGTGCGGTGGTCGCGTACAACCCTTCGCCCCCTCCCGTAGTCCAAGATCGTGAAGTGCCGGATGACGGCTCACGTGAGGGGAACACCATGCGATTCTTCGGCTGGTCCATACCGGCGGCGGCAGCCGCTGCCGCCCTTGTCGGCGGCATGCTGGCTGCGCCGCCCGCGCACGCGGTGGTGGGGGGCAGTGAGGTGGGCGGTGAGGGCGACTGGATGGTGCAGGTCCACGTCACCCTTCCCGACGGCACGAAGCGCCTCTGCGGCGGCGCCGCCGTCGGCGGCAACCTCAAGGTCCTCACGTCAGCAGGATGCGTGGCGGGGGCGAAGAAGATACGCGTCGCCTCCGGCCTCGCCCGCCTGGCGACGGACTCGGACTGGCCACCGCAGCTCGATGACGTGGCCATCCCCGGTTCCGAGGCGGAGTTGTCCTGGGTGCACCCGCAGTACGAACCGGCCACCGGGCGCAACGACGTCGCGCTGGTCAGCGCCCTGGGGCACTTGAACACGCACGTCACCGTCCGGCTGACGACCTCCGACGACACCGCCTCGTACGCGCCCGGGACCCCGGCGACCTTCCGGGGCTGGGGCAGCACCAGCGGTACCTCGTCGAAGCCCGCCCCGTCGGTGCGCGAGGCCACGCTGCCCCTGCGCGCGGACGCGGAGTGCGCCACCGCCCTGGGAGCCGCCTGGGAGCCCGGACGGATGTTCTGCGCGGGCGAGCCGGCGACTGGCGCGGACACGGGCACCGTCGCCCCCTGCACGGGAGACGAGGGCGGCCCGCTGGTCGTGCGGGGGCGCCTGGTGGGCATCTACTCGCGCGGCACCGGCCCCGGGTGCACGTCCGAGGGCGGGCAGGCCGTGTTCACGAAGGTCAGCGCGTTCGTCGGCGAGCTCGCCCCGCGCATCCAGGCCACCAGCCTCGACGGCGACGCCCGGGCCGACCTGTTCGCCATGACCCCGGACGGCAAGGCGTACCACTACAACAGCACCGGCAGCGGCCTGTCCGCGCCGGTCCGGCAGCGGGAGCTCCCCTCCACGTACACCCGCTTCCGCCAGGCCGACCTCGACGGGGACGGCGCCCAGGACCACATCTTCCGCGACGCGGCGGGCGACCTCTACTGGCGCCACTGGGCAGTGGTCGAGATCGACTCGTGGGGCTACCCGGAGAGTTACGAGGAGTACACGACGAAGCTGGGATCCGGGTTCAACGCCATGCGCTCCATCACGGTGCCCGGCGACGTGACCGGTGACGGCACGCCGGACATCGTCACCGTGGACGCCGACGGCGTCCAGTGGGTCTACCCCTTCAAGGCCCCGTGGGGCGGACTCCTCCCCCGGATCAAGACGGGCACCGGCTGGGGCAGCCTGACGTCGTTCGGCAGCGGCGACTACACAGGTGACGGCAAGCCCGACCTCCTCACCCGCGACACGGCCGGCAAGCTCTGGCTCTACCAGGGCACCGGCATCGGCGCCACGCCGTGGAAGAACCGCGTCCAGATCGGTACGGGCTGGAACTACACCGCGTACGCCGCGAGCGGTGACGCGAACGGCGACGCCAAGGCCGACTTCTTCGTCCGTGACGCCGACGGGGTTCTCTGGCTCTACAAGGGCACCGGCAACCTCGCAGCGCCCCTCCACAACCGCGTGAAGGTCGGCAGCGGCTGGAACGCCTACAACCTCATCGGCTGACGGAGCCGGCACCCACGGCCGCGACACCGTGGTGCGCGCAGACGCCGCCCGGACACCGCCGGACGCGACCGATCCCCGTGCGGGCGGCGGACTGCGAACCCACCGCACCCCTCACCGTGTGCCCTCGCGCACGCCGCGGCCGAACCGACGCGGAAGGAGCGGCGAACCTCATCACACCACCCCGGAGTCGATGCGGCTGTTCTCGGCAGTCTCCTCGTCGACTTCCGTCGGGACGTTCACGTCTGCTCCGCCGCAGTGAGTGAGGGACCGCCGAGGGGCAGTCCGGCGAGGTCGCCGGTGACCGGACCGCTGCCCGTGGTGGCGGCCCCCTCGCGCGGGTCCCGCGGTGGTGGGCGTGGAAGGTGCCGAAGGCGGGGGAACGTCCCGACACCACCGGCGTCCGCGAGTGCCGCCCCGGCGACCGCCCCCGCGTCCCGAGTCGGCGCCGCGGCCGCAGTCCGGCCGGACTACGGCTTCCCGGCGGCCTCCTGCCGTGGTCGCCTCGCCGCCGCTACCCGCCGGGGTTCTGACCCAACTTCTGTGATCCGGGGTGACCAACTTGCCGCATGACAGCAAGGGGTGAGGAAACCAGCAGGTCAGCCCTTCATGTGTGGAGGCCGCCGACGGCTCGCACGAGCCGACGCCACAGAAGTTGGGCCAGAACCCGGTCTCGTGGACGAAGCCGGTGGCCCGTTGAGCGCGGCGGCCGTCCCCCTGGTGAAGAGGCAGTGCTCGATCCATGCGCTATTCGCGCAGCGGCCTGCGGCGGATGGTGCCCGCAACCCGTCGTACCGCCGGGACGGGGGCTACTGGCGAGCTTTCCCGGACCGTTGTCCAGGGGCGCCCCTCATCCGGCCTCCGGTGCGCCGTAGGAAAATGTGTACCCGGCGAAGTCGGCGAGGTGAACGTACCCGATGCGCTGGTAGAGGGCATTGCTGGTGGGGTTGTCCGGGTCGGTGAACAGGACGACGTCCGTCGCTCCCGCGGCCAGCGCGGCCCTGCTCGCCTCGACGGTCACAGCTCCCGCGTAGCCGCGACCGCGGAGGTGGGCGGGGGTGTAGACGGGGTCGATCCGGACCATGCCGCCGATGACCGCGGTGGCGGCCGCCATCGAGACGGGGGCACCTTCCGGGGTCTCCCAGAAGGTGAAGTGCCTGTCGCCGAAACGCGAGTCCTCCCAGGAGCCGGCATCGATCAAGTCGATGGAGGACTGCTCCCCGACGTCGACACAGAACTCACGGCACCAGCGCACCACTTGCTCACGGTCTTTCTCGTCCGTGAGACGCCCTTGGCCCTCCGGTCGCGGCCGCGGTGGGGTGAGCGTGCCGAGACGGTAGAGATGCGTCCTCCAGAAAGGTTCCGCAGCCGCGCCTGTGTGCTGCTGCCATGACTCGGCGAAGGCACCAGCGGTGTCGTGGTCCGCGATGACGTTGGAGGGGGAGTGGCCGAGGTCGGTCAGGTGTGCGGCGAGGGTGCCGGTCTGCGCGGCGGAGAGGGGCGTGAGGCCCAGGCGTCCGCGGGGAGTGAGATAGAAGATGGCGCGGACCTCGCCCTGTGACTCCAGTCGGCCGAAGACGGCGGCTTCGGCGTTGTGATCGGTCACCCCGTGTGTCCGCAGCTTCTCGATGTCCGTCAGCGGCGTGTTGTGCAGGGCGGCGCGCGAGGACAGAAAGTCCCCGGCTTGGGCGAGGAAGTCCTCGACGTCTTGGGTGAGGTACCAGCCATCCGGGAGCATGCTTCATGATCTCAGACAACCTCGATTCGGGGTGGCTTCTTCTGGAACGTCGCCTGCACCACCATCAGCCCCGGCGGCTGCGGCCGGCGCCTGTCAGAGCAGATGGGCGACGTACTGCCCCCCCACCGGTGCAACCGGTCGCCGCGACGGCCGACCGTCTGCCCGGCCGTGAGGCCGCGGGCCTGCCGCGGGAATTGGCGGCGACCATCCACGACACCGCCGGCGGCCCGTTTTGCCGGACCCGTGCCGTGCGCGGGGCCCTGGCGGACCTGCCGCCCCGCGATACCGCGATGCTGCGACGCCGTGGTGACCGCGCCCGCCGCGCGGCACCTGGTTTTCGACGTCGACTGGGACGAGGTTTGCCTCGGCGACCCGGTGGCCTTCGTGGAGCCGCTGCTGGCCCGCGTGATCCTCGGCCTTGCCGTGGTGGGTACCGTGGCGGCCTTTCGCTCGCCGAGCGGCTGCGGGCGTGGCCCGCGACGGCTACGGGGGCCGGAACCTGATCACCGCCTGCCTCGGCGGAGTCCGAGACGACGGGGGGACCGAACAGCTCTGGGGCCACCCGGCCATCGAGCACCTGCGTGTCCCGGCCCGGCCGGGGTGGTTGTTGCTGGCTTCCGACGGCGCCTACGAACCCCACAAGGACGCCGACCACGACCTGGCCCCCCTACCTGACCAGCGACCCCCGCGACACCGCCGAGCGCCTGGTCGACGACGCCGTCCGGCGCCCCACGCACTACCGGACCCGTATGCGGACAACGCCACCGCCCTGATCGCCCGCGTCACCTGACCAACCGCCAAGGAGAACCACCCATGGACACCCCACCCGCCCCGCCGCCGACATCCGCGACCAGCACATCACCGACCTGCGCGCCGCGCTCCAGCGCACCATCCCCTGGCTCGCCTTCGCTGCCAGGCGGGAGGCGGTCACCGACCCCGGGCAGACGGAGCTGCTGCTGTCGGCCGCCGATGACATGACGCACGTCGTGAACCGCACCGCCCCCTGAGGCACGGACCCTTAGAAGGGCCCCGGGCGGCTGTGCGACGGGCACTGACAGGGTGCCCGTCTGGGGACTGTGCGAAAGGAGGAGCTGATCGAATGCGGGAAGGCCGCCCCCGGACCGGCGACGAGACTTCTCCCGTCGCTCAGGGGCCCTGTCAGCGGGGTAACGGCAGATGCACCGACCAGCGTGGCAGGGCGTCGAACGGTGCGGTGCGGGACAGGGCGGGGGCCGCTGGGGCGGTACGGCCTGTTCTGCGGTTGCGGTCACCTGCCCCCTCGATGTGGACGCAGCGTCGAGGACCGGTCCGCGGATGCCTTGTCGATCGCGGCCTTGATCCGGTCGACGTCCGCGCGCTCGGCCGCGGGCAGCGGAGCGCCGAGGCGTGCCCTGGCCGTGGTGGCTGCGTCGAGCAGCCGCGCCGCGCCTCGGTGTCGGCCCGCCAGGGCCCGGGCACCCGCCAGTCCTTCCAGAGCCAGGGCCACAGCGCGGGGATCACTGGTGCGCCGGGCTGCGGCCAGGCCGTCGCGGTGCAGAGCGAGCGCGGTCGGCGCGTCACCGCGCAGTTCGGCGATGAAGCCCAACTCGGCCAGGATCAAGGCGGTTCCGTGATCACTGTCCAGCCGGCGGTTCCACTCCAGCCAGTCGGTCAGGTACGCCTCGGCCTCGTCGAGGCGGCCCCGCCTGCGGGCCACCAGGCCGAGACCGACCTCGGCGATCTCCTGACCGGGCCGGTCGCCGTGGCGCACGGCGAGGTCACGGGCCTGCTCGTGGAGCCGCTCCGCTTGCTCCTGGTCGCCCGCCAACAGGGCGATCCTGCCCAGTTCGACGAGCCGTCGGACGGCTTCCGTCCACATCCCGAGCTCTTCGCTCATCCGCAGTCCCTCGCGGTGGTGCGACGTGGCCCGCTCGTAGTCCCCGGTGATCTCCGCGAGGGTGCCGAGCACGGCGGCAGCCTGCACCCGGCCCCATCCGTCACCCAGTTCCCGGAAGATCCTCAGCGCCTCTTCGCTGTCGGTCCGGGCGGCGGCCAGGTCACCGCACACATGCCTCAGTACGCCCCGCGTGCTGAGCGCCGCGGCGGTGACCCACCGGTCGTCGAGCTCCGCGGCGCCCGCCAGGGCTCCCTCGATGAGCCTCTGGCTCTCCGCCGGGTCGCCGATCCGGCACGCGGCGAACCCCAGGACCCACAGGGCCCGTATCCGCTCTTGCGGATCGTCGATGGCGTCCGCGATCGAACCGAACCGTGCTTCGGACCCCCGCTCCCCGCGCAGCATGGCGAAGGCGGCCAGCCACGCCGCGGCGGTGGTGTGCGCGGTCCGCCGTGCGGGGAGGCCCACCGGGAGGGTGAGGACAGCGGCCAGGGAGCGGACGGCCTCGCCGGTCCGGCCGCGCAGGAACCAGTACCAGGACAGGGCACAGGCCAGTCGTAGTGCCTCGTCCGGTGCCGCGTGCCGTACGCAATGGTCCAGGGCGACACGGCAGTTCGCCGCTTCCGCGTCGAGCCGGCGCAGCCAGCGCCCTTGCTCCGCGCCGCGCAGCCCGTCCTGGGACAGGACGGCCAGGTCCGTGTAGTACCGGGCGTGGGCGAGTCGCACGGCCGCCGTCTCTTGCACCTCGTCGAGTTTCTCGAGGCAGTACGCGGCCACCGACTCGAGCAGGCGGTAGCGCGGTCCGTCCTCTCCGTGGGTGACGCGGACCAGGGAGCGGTCCACCAGCCGGGCGAGCAGGTCGAGGACCTCCGCGGGCTTCACTCCGTCTCCCTGGCACACCGCTTCGGCGGCTTCGAGCGTGCAGCCCTCGACGTGTGCGGCCAGTCTGCGCAGCACGATCCGCTCGGCGGCCGTCAGGAGCTCCCAGCTCCAGTCGATCATCGCCCGCAGGGTCCGCTGGCGGGCCGGCGCGTCACGGCGTCCCGCGGTGAGCAGGTGGAACCGGTCGTCGAGCCGCCGCGCCAACTGCTCGACGCCCAGAGCCCGGATGCGGGTGGCGGCCAGTTCGAGGGCGAGGGGAATGCCGTCCAGACGTCGGCAGACCGAGGCGACGGCCGTTGAGTTGTCGTCGGTCAGGGCGAAGCCGGGGGAGGCGTCGGCGGCTCTGGCCGCGAAGAGGCGAAGGGCGTCCGGCTCGTCGAGGGGTTCGACCGTCCACAGCCGCTCTCCCGCGATTCCCAGCGGTTCTTGGCTGGTGGCCAGGACCCGGACGCCCGGAGCGCCGCGCAGCAGCGTCTCGACGAGTCTGGCGGCGGGTTCGATGACGTGTTCGCAGTTGTCCAGGAGGAGCAGCAGACGCTTGTCACGCACCGCCTCGACCAGGCGCTCGGTCGTGTCCGTGCCGGGGGTTTCGGTGTCATCGCGGACGCCCAGGGCCGTGGTGGCCGCTTCGGCCAGTTCGTCGACCGTGCACCGCGGACCGGGTTCCTCGGCCCGGCCGCGGCCCGCCAGCTCCACCAGCCAGGATCCGTCGGCCAGGTCCGCGGCGACGCGTGTCGCCGTCTCCAGGGCCAGCCGGGTCTTGCCCACACCGCCGGGGCCGGTCAGGGTCACCAGTCGGCCGACGGACAGCAGGCCCTCGATCCCGGTGACCTCCTCGTCGCGGCCGATGAGCGCGGTGGCGGGCGCGGGGAGATTCGTCCGCGGGCGCGGGCCGGCGGCGGGCTCGTCGTCTCCTCCGGGCGCGAGTGCGGGTGCGGGTGCGGAGAGCGCGGTGCCGTCGGCCCGCAGCCCCGGCTCGTGCCGGAGTATCTCCTCGTACAGGCCGGTCAGTGCGGGCCCGGGGTCCAGACCGAGCTCCTCGGCGAGCAGACGGCGCAGCTCGTGGTAGGACTCCAGCGCCTCGCTCGTCCGGCCCGCCCGGTACAAGGCGCGCATATGGGTCGCGCGCAGTTGTTCGCGCAACGGGTGCCGCCCCACCGGGCCGGCCAGCTCGGCCGCCACAGCGGCGTGCTCACCCAGCTCCAAGCGTGTCTGCGCGTGTTCTTCCAGGGCGTTGAGCCGTTGCTCGTCGAGGCGAGCGACGGCTTCCCGTACGAAGGGCTCGTCGCGGAAGTCGGCGAACGCGGGCCCCCGCCACAGGCCCAGGGCCTCGGACAGCAGCGTGGCCCGGTGGCGCGGTTCCCGGGTGGTTCGCGCCCGGGAGGTCAGCGCTGTGAACCGTGCTGCGTCCACCGCCTCCTCGTCGACGTTCAGTACGTAGCCCGGCGCCCGGTACGACACCAGGTCACGGACGCCACCGCCCGCCGTCAGCGCGCGGCGCAGCCGGGAGACCCGGGTCTGCACCGCGCCCGCAGGGTCGGCGGGCGGGCGACCGTCCCACAGATCCTCAAGGAGGGTGTCCACCGGCACCACGTGCCCCGGTGCGACCAGGAGCTCGGCCAACAGAGTCCGTACCTTGCGTTCGGGCACCGGTACCGGAACGCCGTCGTCCGTCCATACGGTCAGCGGCCCCAGCACTCCAAAACGCATGGGGTGAGCGTATCCCGGCCCGCTGCCGGCGAGCGGACCGCAAGAAGACCGTCAGAACTCCTCCAGCGCACGCGGCCACCGTAGTCCTCGTCCACACGAACCGCGGGAACCCGTGGGAACCCGTAGGAAAGAGGCAGGGACCATGAACACGTACGCGGGCAAGAAGGCCGTCATCACCGGTGGTACGCACGGCATGGGGCTGGCGATCGCCAAGGCGCTGCTCGACGGGGGCGCCGAGGTCGTCCTGACCGGACGCAACGAGAAGACCCTGGAGGAGGCGAGGACGAAGCTGGCTTCCCGGCCGGTCCACGTCGTCCGCTCCGATGCCGCCAGCCTGGCCGACATCGACGCGCTCGGCGCGCTCGTCGAGGAGCGGCTGGGCCGGGTCGACGCCCTCTTCGTCAACCACGGGACGGCGGAGTTCCAGACCCTCCAGGAGGCCACGGAGGAGTCTTTCGACCGGCAGTTCACGGTCAACACCAAGGGATCCTTCTTCACGGTGCAGCGTCTGGCCCCGCTGCTCTCGGACGGTGCCTCGCTCGTCTTCACCACCGTCGCCAACGACGTCATCTTCCCCGGCCTGAGCGCCTATTCGGGGTCGAAGGAGGCACTGCGGGCCATTGCCCAGGTGCTCGCCGCCGAACTGCTGCCCCGGCGGATCCGGGTGAACGCGGTGGCGCCCGGGTTCATCGAGACACCGACCATGGGTGTCGTGGGCCTGACCGACGAGCAGCGGGCCGCCTTCCTCAAGCAGGGCGAGACGAGCACCCCTCTGCGGCGCAACGGCACCGTCGAGGAAGTGGCGAAGGCCGCTCTCTTCCTGGCCTTCGACGCCACCTTCACCACGGGCATCGAGCTGCCCGTCGACGGGGGATGGGGACAGGGGCTCGTCGCCCCCGCCCACGAGGAGCAGGCGCCCTGATACGCCGGGGACCGTGTCCGGGTCGCCCGCGTGTTTCCGCCGGCCCGGTCACGCCTTCCTCGGCCGTCCCGCCCGGCCTGGCCTACGCCCGCCTGCTGGCCGAGCTGGAGCGTTACGACACCTACCGCAACGCGCCGTCGTCCGGACGCGGTAACGCCAACCGCGCCCCGCGCTCGCAGGAGACCTACGCCGGGCCGTCCACGGACCGGTCCTTCCCACCGCTGCTGCTCGTCTCGTCTTCGCCCCTGCCCCGTGCCGCGCGGCCCCAGCGACGAGGGAGGCCGCCTTGCACCACCGCGGCTGCCCGAACTGGCGGATCACCGTGGTGACGACGACCTTGCCCCTGCTGACCGAGCAGGGGGTCGATGGGCCGGTGCGGCGGGTCGTCGGCCACTGTGAGGAACGGCGGTCGCTGGTCGCGCTACCCAGGGCACGGTGAACACGGCGGGTCCGGCCTCCACTCAGGCCGGGCCCGCCGGCTCTGCCCGGTTGTCGGTGGCGGCTGGAAAACTGATGGGATGAACGGTGACGAACAGTTGCTGAACGGCCGTGTCCACGGCGCGGAACACCGCGATCCCCACCCTGGCCCGCTTCCACACCGAACCTGCGCCGAACTGGTCGGCGGGCCGCTGGACGGTCTGCTGGTCGTTCACGGCGCGGTCCCCGGCAGCCAGGACACATGGCCTTGATGAAACGGATAGCAGTACAGCGCCCAGGTGCCGCGCCAGACAATGCAGGCGATGGCTCGGACGTGAGCACGGGACGAGGGTGAGGTGGAGGAGGGCAGTCAGATGCCGACCGCCAGGCCGACGAGTACCAAGACCCACCACAGTATTTCCGCCGCCACCACATGCACGTACTTCCACGACTGGTGCTGGTTCCAGTGCACCGTGGTCACCAAGGCGCAGTAGCCGAGGGGAGGTGCGGCGTGGCCGAAGTACAGCGGGTAGTACTGCCAGCGTCGTAGCCCGGGCTGCGGTGGCGGATCGAATGGCCGAGGCGGTATTACCGGGGGCGGTGGCCCTGATGTCGTCGCCGGGGACTGATTGTGTTCGGCCTCCCACGCCCGGCGCAGCCAAGCCGTGCCCCCGGCATACGCTTGCTCTCGTTGTCGTAGGTCGGTGACACAGCAGTCCGCGAGTACTCGTACGGGGTCGACGCCCGCGCTCGGTTCCGGCAGTAGCCGACCGCTGAGGTACTGCTCCCACACCACGTCGTCGACGTGGCAGGCGTACTGCAACTCCCGTCGCGGCCGTTCACCCGCCAGGTTTCGCAGCCACTGTGCGAACGCTGCCGCCTCGGGTGTCGGTAACCCCGCTACCCCGCCCCCTCTCAGGTTGCGTGCCGGGAGCGGAAGTCGCGATGTCTCGCCCGCGTCTCGCTCGTCCATAATTATCGTGTCAACACACCTGCTGGGCGTCTTGCCCTGCGCGTGCAGGAGATGCACCGCCCGGCGCACCACGGGCTCGGTGACCTGCCCGTAGAAGGCTCCGAAGACCTCCAGCGTGTGGTCGACGAGCTTGACCGGCCGCCCGGTCCGCTCCAGGAGCTTGGCCAGGTTCTCGGCGATCTCCGGCACCGCCTTGCCCTCGACCTCCTTCGGATCCGGGCGCTCCAGCGAGGCCATGGTGAACAGCGCGCCGTCGTCCTCGCGCTCCTCGAGCGTCGCCCACCACGTCGCCCGGGCCCGGGCGACGGTGTCACCGAACACCCACAGCCCGTACGGGCTGCGGGTGGCGAACACCAGCCGGTACACAGCCCGCTTGTCCGGTGAGTGCGACACCGGCGCCGACCGCACGAGCATCCCGGTCCGGCGCTCCAGCCGGCGGGCGTACTCCTCCGCGACCGCCTCGATCGCGTCCGCGCCCGCATCGTCCTTGTTGCGGGAGGCCACCGCGTTGGCGAAGTACTCCCGCCACCAAGTGCCGCCGCACACGTCGTCGAACCGCTGCAGCGACTTCTCGTTGCCGTGGGGGGAGCGGACGTGCCCGCCCAGGCGCCAGACGGCCATCATGCTGAAGTTCATCAGCAGCTCGGTCGGCGGCCGGCCCCGCTGCGGGCGCTTGCGGGCCAACACGTCCACGAGCCGGTCCTGCGGCAGCACCAGCCCGCACGGGTCCAAGAAGAGCAGCAGCGGCTCCCGTACGGCCCGCTCGACGACCTGGTCGAGGACGCCGTCGCCCTCACCGCGGTGGGCGTGCGCCCTCACCCCGCGCGCCCGGTACTGCTGGACGACCTCGTGTAACCGGTCGAACGACTTGGCCAGCGGCTCCGAGAAGAAGCACTCCAACGCCAGTCCCGGCTTGCTGCGCAGGTCGGAGGCGACTTTCAGTGCGATCTCCGCGGACGCCGGCTCGCCGTTCTCGTAGCGGCCTTCACCGGCGTACCCGTCGAGGTAGACGACGCGCTTGTCGTGCGAGTGCGTGCCCGTCATCCCGCCGAACTGCGGCAGGTACCGCTTGAGAAGATCATGCTTGAACACGCTGGGCAGCGCCTTGTCCGCCCAATACCCCCCGCCCGTTCCCGACGACATCGCCACCCCCACGTCACCAGTATTCGTATGATCACAGATGGTGAGGCACGGCGGGGACAACGAGCAACCCCGCCGAGAGGGCCCCACGAGTTCCTAAGCTGCACACGACCGAGCCAACCCGCCCTCAGCGCCGCCTCCAGACCGCGGCGATCAAGGCCGCCGCCCCCGCGCCGAACCCGCGCCGGGAGAGCGAGCCGCCAGATAGAGCGACCATTTAGTTACTTTTCGTTACTAATTGCTGGTGTTTTCCCGCGGACACTCGGAACGGCACGGGGATTTCCAGGTCTTCACTGGCCGAGCATTCCCGGTTCCGTACGGAGTTCCAGGGCGGGCGGCGGTCAGGTCGTGAGTGGAGCCGGGCGGCGCGGGCGAGGCCCGCAGCAGGCGGCCGAGCGGGTCGGTGAGGTCTTGGACGTTCACGCCGTGGCGCTTGTGTTTGCCCAAGTAGTACGGGGTGTCGGCGGCGATCCGATCGATCGGCGGCAGGGTGCCGTCCAGGGACACGAACGCCCTGGTCCGCGCGGTACGCATCGCCTCGGCCAGGGTGGACGCGAGCGCGGCCAGTACGCCGAGGGCTTCGCGTATGCAGCGGTATGCGGTCGCGATGCCGCTCCCGGACCCGGCGGCGAGCTGGGCATAGGTGTCACCGCACCGCAGATGGGCCAGGGCGGGGAGCGCCTGACGATCGGCGGTCAGACGCCGCCATCGGGTCCCGATCTCCCCTTCGCCGGGCAACGAGTCGTCCGGTCAGGTATCGCAGAGTGCGACTGGACAGGCCGATCGAGGAGGGGTCGACAAGCACACGAAGCTCCTGGCGGATGGTGGATCTTGGTCGTGAGCCCGTCTGCCAGGAGCTTCGTCGTTCCGTCCAACATGCAACCAGCGCGCGCCGACAGGTTGGAAACGGCTCACGACTGGCGACGGTCGACTGACGAACTCACCGGATAGATCGTAAAACCGCACTCACAAAACCAGGCGGGAGTAATAGATCATGACTGCAATGAGATGCGTGTGCTTGACGCGCTCCTCATGCCTGCAGACACTGGGTGAGCTATCGGCGGCGATCGGCAGGCAATTCGGTTGCCTGTCGATCGGTTCAGAACAGCGAACGCATCCCTCCGTACGGGATTCAACAAAACCGGAGGAAAAAAGACGATGTGGACGAGAAAGTCAGCAAGAGTGGGAACTCCGCGGATGTTGTTAACCATGGGGTTGGTGGTGTTGATGACCACCCTAGGGTTAGCCGTTACAGCCACTCCGGCAAGCGCCGCTGGAACATGCAATGCTGCCGCCGTTACCGGGCGATTCTCTCCCGGGATTCTCCTTGTGGAGACGCGGAACAGCTCGCTGGACTTCACCACGGTCGCCGCTGTCTGTGCGACGACGAATCCAGACATAACCTCCATGCGCATGGAGGGCCAGGGCAGTGGAGAAATCTCCTGCACCACCGGCGCGTTGAGCGGTACTGGGAGAATCTTCTGGGGCACCATATCCGGGACTGAACTTCGTTCATCGGTCGACTGGGTCGCGACACACGGGCTGTCCGAATGGGTATTCGTCGGAACTGTCAAGTCTGGCGAATTCCAGGGAGAGACGTGGACCATGGTCTTGCCTGCAGGAGGGTCGCATCCGGCCGAATGCCTGTCGCCGGACGGCTTGGAGAACTTCGCCGCCACGGCAACGGTGAACTTCGCCTGACGTTGACCCTTTTCCCACCTGGCTGAAGAACTGGCCAGTTGGCACAAGGGCGGCGCTGGAAAAAAAGAGTGAAGCTCCTGGTGATGGGTTGTCGACCAAGAACAACTCATCTGCCCGGAGCTTCACGTTGTCTAAGGGATGCCCCGCAACTCTGGAGACTGCTTAACAGCGTCCGATTCGACCTGATCGGCCGGGTTGCTACTGAACTTGAACTCGTGATGTCGGTCGACTCGTGGTGGCGGCGTCAGCGTCCGAGACCGCCGGTTGTTACCGGCTCGGGTTCAGGACGATGGCTGTAGCCAGCGCCGCGCCGCGGCGAGATTCACCTCGACGTCATCGCTCCAAGAGCAGACCTCCAGCCATGAGAGGTAGCCGCCTCGCGTGAAGACCAGGACCTCGCCAGGGCACTCGCCGGTTTCGGTGAACAGTTGTACGTCGGCAGCCACGACGGTGCCGGGGCCGGTTGGCGCGGGCTCCACCGCGTCGGCGTCGAGTTCGAAGTAGGCGGTTCCGCACTCGCACTTACAGCGGGATTGCACCCTGAGTTGGGGCACCTGCCGTCGGAGGGCGATGTGAATAGGCTCGTCCGAGTGCAGGACGAGGTCGAGCACGTCGGCTACGTCCTCGGGCAGGCTGTCAGTCATGCCGTCACCGTAGCTGACCAGCAGCTTTGGGCTTCGACCAATTTCGGGTCCGTCGATCCGAAGCTCACAGGGTCAGGTCGGTGCCGCCGAGGCAGCCGTCGATGACCTCCGGCCGGTACTGCAGCATCTTCATTTTGTGCTTCACGGCGCGGGTGATCTGGCCGGGCTCGGCCGCGGTGAGGCTGCCGATGCCACGCTTGACCAGTGACCAGACGCCCCCGGCCGAGTTGGGGCCCGGGGCATAGACGGGCAGCTGGAACACGGTGAGCCACTCGGCGTTCGCGTCGATGAACTCGCGCATGCCGGCCGCCAGGTGCAGGCGGACGCTGTCCCAGACCAGCACGATCGGTCCGCCGAGCTGGAAGCGGGTGCGGACGATCAGGTCGCGGAAGTCGCGCCAGCCGAAGCCCTTCGGCTCGTCCTTGTGGCCCCGGTACTCGCGGATCGTGTGGATCAGCCGGGACCGCTGGCCCGGCTTGCAGCAGGCCGCACCCGCCGTCGACACGCGCCCCGAGCCCGGCCCCTCACCCTCACGGCCGGGGTCCGGCCGATCCGGCCCCAGGTCCTGGCGCGCGGCGGAGTCATCGACTGCCCGGCCTCGTCCTCGAAGACGATCCAGGCCCCGAGCTCCGCCGCGGTGCTCTTACCCGCGGCCAGGTCTCCTTCTTCCACACCTCGACCGCGTCGTCATCGCGCTCGATCACGCGCCTGGTGGGCTGCTGCCAGCCCCAGCCGTGGCGCTTCAGCAGCCGCCAGGTGCCCTCAACCGTGTAGGAGACGTGGAAGAGCCGGCCGATCAGCGTCTTGATCCGTGCCAGGGTCCACCGCTCGTCCGCCCAGCCGTGAGCCAGTAGACCACGCTCCAACTCCTGCTCCAGCCTGGCGATCTGGGCCCTGCTGAGTCGAGGTCTTCCCGGCGACCCCTTCGACAGGACTCCCGCCTCGCCGCCCTCGCGCCAGGCCCGGCGCCACCGCTCGATCGATCGCACGCTGATCCGCAGGGCAGCGGCAATCTCCGCGTTCTTCTGCCCGCCCTCGAAACGCTCCACGGCCTGGAGCCGTAACCGCTCCCTCGCGGTCCTCTCAGCGTCGGTCAGCCGCCGCCCTGCGCATACCTCACACCCGACGGCTATCGGTGCCGACGGCCAGCTGTCAGGTGAACGGCACCGACATCACTCAATCAAGTTCAGTAGCGGCCGGATTCGGCATCGGAACCACGACCGCATACCGCTACATCACCGAGTCCGTCGATCTCCTGGCCGCCCTCGCGCCCACCCTGGCCGGACACCGTCCGCGCCACGTCGGCGAAGGCGTACCCGCTCCTGGACGGCACACTTCTGCCGATCGACCGCATCGCCGCGGACCGGCCCTTCTACTCCGGCAGGCACAAGAGGCACGGGATGAACGTGCGGGTCCTCGCCGATCCCTCCGGCCGGCTGTTGTGGGCCTCACCGGCCCTGCCCGGCGCCGTCCACGACGTCCGCGCGGCTCGCGAACACGGCATCGTCGACGCACTTGCCCAGGCCGGCACCGTGTGCTGGGCCGACGAGGGCTATCGAGGCGCCGGCGGAACGGTCCGCACCCCGTACTGGGGGCGGTGGGAGACCCTCTCCGCCGGTCAGCAGGCGGTGAACCGGTCCCACGCGAAGATCCGCACACTTGTCGAGCAGGCCGTAGCCACCCTCAAGTCCTGGCGACTCCTCCGCAAACTCCGGTGCTCGACCGCCCGGATCACCTGCCCTGTCCAGGCCGTCCTCACCCTGCATCTGACCAGCTCAAGCCGATGATGGAAAAGCCTCAGTGCCTCCTTCGAGGCTGAACGACTGGGCATTGCCACGGAAGGTCGGCTGGGGGGTCACCGAGGTGCTTCCGTCGTTCCAGGAGATGATCACCTTGCCGTAGTCCGGGCCGAAGGGGCCGGGGCACGCGGCCTGGAGCGTCGCTTCGATGCGGACGGTTCCGCCTGTGATCTTGGGGTGCTCGGTCGACGTGCACAGGCCCATGTCGCCGAGGCTGGAGAGCCGTACGGTCTCCTTCTTGGACGTGATGACCGGGTTGGTGGTGTCCATGTTCGTGGCGAACGACCACCGGCGTTCTCCGCTGATCGGCTGGGTCGAATGCAGCAGGTACCCCTTGGCGTGCGAGTATCCCGCGATCACCCTGGCACCGCCACCGGTCCGGGTCTTACCGGGCAGGCATGCAGCCATGACCACGGCCCTGCCAAGGTAGCGGCCGGAGGCCACCGGGATGGTCACCTCGTCCTCCACGGCGCACACGACGTCGTCGGCCTGTGCCACGGCGGCCGACCCCATCACCAGCGCCGCGGATGCGGCGGCTACGAGGAACTTCTTCAGCACGCGCTTCCCTGCTTTCGGGAGTTCGACAACCCCCGGAGGCGCAGCAACCTTCAGGAAACGCGGGCTTGGTCGCGACCGTGGACAGCGAGTCATCAATGCGCTCCCGACCTGCCCGGACGTGCCCTTCCGCAACGCGCATCAGGACGGGGGCCGGGTGTCGAGCCCCAAGCGTCGTGCGTCCCGCTCCGGGCGGATGGCCGTGAGGGCACAGGCGCCGGCCATGAGCATCACCGCGCCGGCGACGAGGAAGGCGGTGGTGTATCCGGCGGCCGAGGTGTCGGCCGTGTCGATGAGGTGGCCGGTCAGGAACGGTGCCGCGAGTCCCGGCAGGGTGCCGATACCGGCGACGATGCCGAAGACGGCACCACGCTGGGCGGGAGGAACGACCTCCGCAGTCGTCATGTAGTGGAGTGGGATGGCGATCGCGGTGCCGCCGAAGGCCAGCGCGATCAGCACCAGCCGGGGGCCGGACGCGTCGACGAACGGGAACGCCGTCATCGCGCACCCGGCCGCGCACACGGCGATGCTCTGTGCCGCCCCGCTGGACCAACGACTGCTCACGCCCCGGGATTTCAACGCATCCACAAACGGCGAGACCGCAAGCAGCAGCACCAGCCCGAAGCCGGACATGATGCTGATGGCCGTCGCGGAGGCCGCCGCCGACAGGTCCAGCTGTGTCCTGAGGTAGGCGGGCAGCCAGGCATGGCTGAGGGACAGTGCCCACGCCGCTCCGAAGGCGCTGGCGATGCTGCCGAGCACGGTGCCGGTCAGCAGGATTCTGCGGTACGGCAGCCGAAGCCCGCTGGATCCGGTGGTCGTGTGCTTGTGGTCGTATGGTCCGTCGTGGCCCACGTGCCACCACAGCAGCGCCCAGCAGGCGCTGACGACCGCGAGGACCGCGTAGGCGGAGCGCCAGCCGAAGCTGTCGATCAGCCAGGTGACCAGGGGGGCCGCGAGGAGCGTTCCCAGGGCCGCCCCGCCGATCTGGAGGGCCGAGGGCAAGGCCCGGCGCTCCGGCGGGAACCACTTGTAGAGGGCGTGCATCGACATGGAGGCCGCCGGTCCTTCGGCGGCACCGAGCAGGATGCGGCCGGCCATCAGGGTCGGGACCGTGGCCACCACGAGGACCGGAAGCTGGGCCACGGCCCACAGCACGGTCATGACGAACAGCAGGACCCGGCTGGAGATCTGGGTGGAGAGAAGCCCGACGAGGAGTCCGGAGACGCTGAAGAGGAAGAAGAAGGAGCTGGAGATCAGGCCGTAGGTGCTGTTGCTGAGGTCGAGTTCTTCCATGATCGGGACGGCGGCGAGGCCGAGGACCGACTTGTCGGCATAGTTGATCACCATGAAGGCCACGATCATCGCCGTGATCAGCCAGGCTTTGCGGCGGTCGGGCGTCGGGACGGCGATGTGCCGGGATTGCGCGGCGGCGGTACGGGGTGCCATGGGGCGACTCCTGCGGATGCGGGTGGAGCAGGGGGTCGTACGGGTGGGCGGCGGTCCCCCGTGGCCGCGGGCCCGCTCGTCGAAGCGGGGGCCGTGGCACCGCCCTGGGCACCAAGGGGTCGGTCAGAAAAGGCCCTTGGCGATGGCGTTCTTGTGGATCTCGGTGGTTCCGGTGACGATCCGGAACATCCGCAGGCTGCGGAAGATCTGCTCGACCTCGTGGCCGTGGGTGAGCCCGGCCTTGCCGTGGATCTGGACCGCTTGGTCGGCGACGCGGAAGGACGCCTCGGAGGTGAAGAGCTTGCACATGTTGGCCTCGACGGAGACGTTGTCTCCCCGGTCGGCCTTCGTAGCGGTGGTCATCACCATCGCGCGGGCTGCGTAGATCTCGGTGGCCATCTCGGCGATCTTGTGGTGGATGGCCTGATGGGCGAGGAGCGGCTGGCCGAAGACGACGCGGTTCATTGCGTACCTCACCGACAGGTCCCAGGCGCGGCGGGCGGCGCCGATGAGGGACGGGCAGTGCAGCAGGCGGTTGAGGGTGATGCGGCCGATGCCGATGCGCAGGCCCTGTCCGACCTCGCCGAGGAGGTTCGCGGCGGGGATCCGACAGTCCTCGAAGAGGAGGTCGCCCTCCATCTGCTGTCCGGACATGGGGACTTCCCCGTCGAGGACGCGACAGCCGGGGGTGTCCAGGTCGACGAGGAACGCGCTGTATGCCTCTTCGGTGCCGGCCATGCGGGCGACGACGATCGCAAAGTCCGCGAAGGGGGCGGCGGAGCTGAACACCTTCTTGCCGTTGAGGACGTAGGTGTCCCCGTCCGGGGTGGCGGTGGTCGTCATGCGGCGTACGTCGGAGCCCGCGTCCTCCTCCGTGATGGAGAAGCAGCAGGCCCGCTCGCCCCGGACGACGGGCATCAGGTAGCGCTCCCGCTGTTCCTCGGTGGCGTACTTCACGATCGCGCCGACACGCAGCGGGCCGCCCATGTCGCCGAGGACGGAGTGGGAGAGAGCGGCGCCGGAGGCGGTCAGCTCCTCTTTGAGGGCGCACAGTTCGTAGAAGCCCAGGCCTTGGCCGCCGAGCTCGGGGGGCAGGCTGATGCCGTAGAAGCCGAGTTCCGCGCTGCGCTTCCAGACGTGTTCGAGGGTGGTGCGGTCGAGCTTGGTCTCCGGAGTGATGCCGTGCTCGCGCTCGTACGGGATGAGCTCGTCGGCCAGGTAGGCGCGCAGTCGGGCGACGAGGTCCTGGAGGCGCGGATTGTCGTCGTAGGAGGGTTCGAGGGTGAAGGGCATGCCGGGGGTCCTGTTCAGTTGACGCGGCGCTCGGCGCCCGCCCAGTAGCGGTCGCGGATGGCGCGGCGGTCGATCTTGCCGTTGGGGTTGTGGGGCAGGGCCGCGACGAAGTCGACGGAGCGTGGCTTCTTCATGCGGGCCAGGTGCTCGGCGCAGAAGTCGATGAGGTCGGCCTCCGTGAGGGTGACGTCGTCGCGCGTCACGACGACCGCCTTGACGGCCTCGCCCCACTGCTCGTCCGGGACGCCGACAACGGCGGCCTCATAGACGTCGGGGTGCTGGTGCAGGACGGACTCGACCTCGACGGCGTAGATGTTGAACCCGCCGGAGACGATCATGTCCTTCTTGCGGTCGACGATGAAGACGTAGCCGTCCGCGCGGCGGCGGGCGAGGTCGCCGGTGAGGAACCAGCCGTCCCGGAAGGTCTCCGCCGTGAGGTCGGGTTCGTTGTGGTAGCCGGGGACGACATCGGGGCCGCGGACGGCGATCTCTCCGATTTCTCCGTCGGCGACGGGCTTTCCGCTGTCGTCGACGATGGCGACCTCGGCCTCGGCGAGCGGGCGGCCGCAGGAAAGCAGCAGTTCCTCGTCCTCGCCCTCGATCGCCCGTCGGTGGTCCTCGGCGGAGAGGAAGAGCACGCCGGAGGTGGTCTCGCCGCACCCGTATCCCTGGGAGAGGACGGGTCCGAAGAGGTCCCAGGCGGCCCTGATCCGGACCGGGGACATCGGCGCGGCACCGTAGATCAGCTGGCGGAGGGTGGAGAGGTCGTAGTCGCGGGCGTTCGGCAGCGCGAGCACGGTGTTGACCATGGTGGGGACGACGAAGGCGTGGGTGGCGCGCTCGCGCTGGACGGTGGCGAGGAACTCCTCGGCGTCCCAGCGGGGCAGCACGATCGCGCAGCCGCCGGCGAAGAAGATGCCCATCAGTGGCATGCCGGAGGCGTGGGTGACGGGTCCGGCCAGGATCTGTCGGTCTCCGGGACCCACCCGGGTGTCGGCGCTCATCACCGACTTGCGCATCAGGGCGAGCCGGTTGCCGTAGGTCTGGACCGCCGCCTTGAGTTTGCCGGTGGAACCCGAGGTGAAGTGCAGGACGGCGATGTCACCCTCGTCGCACTCCGTCTCGACGGGCTCGGGCTCGGTGCCCGCGAGGGTCTCGACGTAGCCCGGGCCGAGATCGCTCGGGCCGTCGTAGCCGAGGACGGTCCTCACTTCCGAACCGGGCACCGCGGCGCGGGCGACGTCGAGATGGGCCGCGTCCGTCAGCAGCAGTCTCGCGTCGGACTCGACGAGCAGGTGAGCCACCTCGGCGGCTCCGAGCCTGGCGTTGATCGGCGCTCGGGCCAGGCCGGCCTTGTAGAGGGCGACTTCCGTGACGACCAGTTCCGCGCGGTTGCCTGCGAGGGTCGCAACCCGGTCGCCCCGGCTCAGGCCGAGGGCACACAGCGCCGTCGCGAGCCGGTCGCTGTGCTGGTCGAGTTCCGCGTACGTCAGGCGCGCGGTTCCACAGACCACCGCCTCGGCATCGGGTTGGTGGCCGGCAGTCCGGCGTACGTACCGCCCGAAGTTCATCACACCTCCAGAGTTTTCGAACAATGTGTCTAGTAACAAGCTTGGTGTGCGGCAACGTAAAGGCAGCGTTAGTGTCAGGTCAACGGTTCGGACGAGAAGGAAACGAAGTGGACATGAAACCCGCGGGAGACCGCCGCGTCCGCAGGACGCGGGCCGCGCTGCGCCAGGCCCTGGTCGAACTGGTCCTGGAGAGGGGGTTCCACGCGATCACGGTCGAGGAGATCACCGAGCGCGCCGATGTCGGCCGGGCCACCTTCTACGCTCACTACCGCGACAAGGAAGACCTCCTGGTCGGCATCGTCCGCGACCTCGCCGAGGATCGGGACCGCCTCCTGCCGGCGGTCCGGCAGGCGCACGCGGAGGGGTTCACCGGACTGCCGGTGAAGTACATCTTCGAACACGCCGAGCAGGAGAAGCCCGTCTACCGGGTCGTCCTGCGGGGCGAGGGCGACGGGCGCGCCCTACGAGAATTCACGGAACTCATCTGCGCCCACGCCGAAGCCGCCTTCCGCACGCGGACCGAGCAGCTCGGGGTGACACCGCGAATCCCCCTCGATGTCGTCGCCCGCGCCTGGACCGGCGAGCTCATCGGCCTGCTCACCTGGTGGGTGGAGAACGACACCGGCTACAGCGCCGCCGAGATCACCGCGCATCTGCGCGACCTGTCGGTCTACGGCCGCGTGTGGGCCACCGGACTCGCCCCGTCCGACGCCCCGGGAGCCCTCGACCTCACCCCCTGAACCGCGCCTGCACCACGCGGTCCCGTTGCTCCACGCTTGACGCGCCTGGAAAATTACCAGACACAATGTTCGACATCGTCTCCAGTAGGCGACACGACCGAAAGAGCGGAGCGGACGTGTGACTGGCCTTCCCTCATTGGCCGATCTTGTGGGGGGCACGGGATACACGGATCCGTCCTGGTACACCACCGAGCGCGCCAAGCCCTGGTTCCAGGCTTTGCCCGACAGCGACGACGCCTGCGGGCCGCGACCGAGGCCGCCGCGCAAGCTCAGGCCCGCACTGCCGAGTACCTGCTCGCCGTGCGGCTGGAGCAGCTGCGCACCCAGGCCCGTCCCGAGCCGGTGAGGTCCGCGCCGTGGCCACAACGTCTGCCCGAGCTCGCCGCCCACCCGCTGGACGGCGAGACCCTGGAGGTGATCGCGTGAGTTCCGCACCGGAGACGAGCGGTGTCGACCCCGCCCGCCAGGCTCTCCTCGCCGCCCGCGAGGCGGCGAAGGCGAGGAAGACCGAGGCCCGGCAGAAGCCGAAGCGGCGCACCACTGCGGTGGTGCGCGACGGCCGCGCGCCACTCGCGTTCGGCACGGCGACCGGGGTGATGATGACCGAGCGCGGCCTGGTCGACCCGGCCGCCGGCGGCAGCGTCCTGGCCCAGTGGGAGACCATCCTCACCACGGCCGCGCCCGAGCTCGCCGGGTGCGTGAAGGCCACGGGGTTCGACGAGGAGTCCGGCCGCCTGAACGCCGTCCCCGACGCCCCCGCGTACGGCACAAAGGTCCGCTGGATCGCGCCGAGGCTTATCGCGGCCGCCAACAGCGCGGTGCCCGAGGCGAACGTCCGGGCCGTGCACGTCCTGGCACCCGCCGCCCGCGCCACCACCACGGTCATGTCCTCGGTGGTCGCCGACGACCCCGCCCCGCAGCGGGTCGTTCCAGCCGGACCGGTGAAGACGCGGGAGAGCGCGTCGGCCGGCTACCACCGTGCTCTCGCCGCCCACCGTGCGGTCGCTCCGCCCCGCCAGGAGGACCCGGCCCTGGCCGCTGCCGTCGTACGGCAGGAGCAGGTCCGCCGCGAGCTCGCCGCCACCGCTTTCCCGGACGTCGAGCAGGACCAGGAGGACGAGGTACCGACGTCGCTCGAGGACATCCGTGCTCAGCAGCGTCAGGCCGCCGAAGCCGTACGCGCGGCCGCGATCCGCCGCGCCCGTGCCGAGCGTGCCGGGCAGGCCGGTGCGACCAGCTCTCCTGCGCTGCGGGCCGGGTGAGCTCGTGCGCCCCGTCCGGCCGGTTTCAGCGGAAGCGCCAGTCGGTGAAGACCTGTTCGGCGTCGGCTTCGACGACGTCCCGCAGGTCTTCGTCGTCGTCCGGGGCGTCCAGGCCGAGTGCGGTGAGGACGCGCCGGTAGTACTGGTAGGCGAAGTGCGGGTCACCCGCTGCCAACAGGGACGACAGGAGCGGCTCGTCGCCGGCCGTGGACCGGTCGACCTGGACGAGCACCTGGACGCGTTCGTTGCTGGTGAGAGAGGGGAGCGCGGAGCCGAGCCGGCGCTCCAGCCGGTTCCAGCCGTGCCAATCCAACGGATTCCGTCCGGACTGCTGAACATCCGCTGTCCGTTCCCGGGTTCTGGCTCAAAGAGCGTTTCGTCCTGGCAGGGCTGTTTGACATCTCGGGTGGCAGGGCGGCTTCATGCCGAGGGGTCACGAAGTTTCCGGACAGGCTCCCAACAGGATTGTCCTGGACAAGGAAACGAGGAAGAAGTGGCACCACCCAGTAAGTACTCTTCGGATTTCCGCGAGGAAGCCGTCCAGATCGCGTTGAAGTCAAGCAAGACGATCTCCGAAGTCGCCCGGGAGCTCGGGCTGAACTCGGAGACGCTACGCGGCTGGGTGAAGAGGTACGAGAAGCAGCGGGAACCAGCCTTCGATGCGGAACTGACGGTGAACGAGCGGGCGTGCCTGAAGGAACTCGAACGACGCAACCGCGAGCTGGAGATGGAAGTCACCTTCCTGAAAAAAGCCGCAGCGTACTTCGCGAAGGAACCCCGGTAGCCAGGTAGTACGAGTTCATCGACGAGATGCGGCTCGATATCGAGGGGTACGCATATAGCGTCGAGTTCATGCGCGGCCGACTCGGCGTCTCCAGATCCGGCTACTACGACTGGCGATCCCGTCCGAATCCGCGACAGCTCAGAGGCGTGAAGAACTGAAATTGTTCATCGAGAAAGTCTTGGGCCTGTCCGTCTCCTCGGTCGTCTCCCGAGCCGGGACGGTCGCGCTGAGCACCGCCGTCCATACCGTGTGCCGGGTGCGCACCGCGCGGGCCTGTTCCCCTCTCGCCCGGTCGTTCCCCGGACAGGGAACGACCGGAAGGACGCAGTGCCCGCCCCCGGGGTCCGGGTCACCGGACGAGATCGGCACCCGATGCCCGGCCGAGGCGAGGTGCGGGTTCGGTGAGTCGGTTCCGGCAGCGGCAGGCGCGGCCGACCCGTACGAGGGTGCCGGACGCCGCCACCTTTCGGAGCGGCACCGCACTGCTCGACGGCTGGTGGGGCGGCGTGGTGTAGCCCGCGAATCGCGGACCGGCCTCGCGCAGCCGTGCGGCAGCCCGTCCCCGCTCATTCCCTGGTACCGGTGCCCACTCGCTTGACGCCCGGCTCCACCCGCGCCGCGCTGGTCCGGGCATTACCGCGGACCGGGAGGCCCCCTCGCGGGCCCGGACCGACCGCGGCGGCCCCGAGAGCTTCCTGTGAGTCGGGCCGCAACGAGAGGCGATATGTCCGCCTGCTCCTGCCGGAAGTGACCGGAACTCCCAGGAAGCTCCCAGGGTCTCTCCGAATCCGGTCAGAGAGGACTGACAGCGTCGGGGCCCAGTTCTTCTGTGAGCCTCGACCTGACTTGGAGCCCTCTTCGTGGCGACATTCCTCTCCAGGCTGGGCCGGTTCTCCTTCCGGAGGCGCCGGCTGGTCACTTTGCTGTGGGTGGCACTGCTCGTGGGCGTGGGGGTGCTGGCCGGACGGGCGCCCGCCGCGCCGCCCAACGACTTCTCCATGCCCGGCACCGAGGCGCAGCAGGCGTACGACCTGCTGGAGAGCAACTTTCCGGAGCTGAACGCCGACGGGGCGACCGCCCGGGTGGTCTTCCGCGCCGAGGAGGGCAAGGTCACCGACCCCGGGACACGCGCGGCGATCGGCGAGACGGTCCGCACCCTCGGCGAGGATCCGCAGGTCGCGCGGGTGACCGACCCGTTCATCACCCGGTCCGTGAGCCAGGACGGCACGACCGCCTACGCGCAGGTCTCCTACGAGGTGCCCGCCTCGCAACTGGCGAAGGACTCGCGCACCGCGCTGCGGGAGACCGTCGAGCAGGCGGCCTCACCGGAGCTGGCCGTCGAGGTGGGCGGTAACGCCGTCGACGCCAAGGCCGCCGGCCACTCCGCGGAGGCCGTGGGGCTCGCGGTGGCCGCCGTGGTGCTCGTCCTCACCTTCGGCTCGCTGCTCGCGGCCGGTCTGCCGCTGCTGACCGCCGTGCTCGGCGTCGGCATCAGCGCCCTGGCCATCCGGGTGCTGTCCGAACCGCTGGGCCTCGGCTCCACGACGACCGGCCTCGCCGTGATGATCGGACTGGCCGTGGGCATCGACTACGCCCTGTTCGTGGTCTCCCGCCACCGCGCCGAACTCGCACGTGGCCGCAGCCGCGAGGACGCCGCCGCGCACGCGGTGGGCACCGCCGGATCGGCGGTCGTCTTCGCCGGGCTCACCGTGGTCATCGCCCTCGCGGGCTTGTCGGTGGTGGGGATCCCGCTGCTGACGCAGATGGGCCTCGCTGCGGCCGGAACGGTTGTCACCGCGGTGCTGATCGCCGTCACCCTAATCCCCGCGCTGCTCGGGCTCTGCGGCCGCCGGATCGGCCCGGCCCGCCCCCGGCGCCGGCGGTCGGCGGACGCACAGCCGCGGCCGGCCGCGGGCGTGCGCTGGGCCCGGTTCGTCGTCCGTCGCCCGGTCGCCGTGCTCCTCTGCGGCACCGTGCTGCTCGGCGTGGTGGCCGTGCCGGCCGCGGCCCTGGAGACGGGCCTGCCAGGCGATGACAGCAAGCCCGTCTCGACGACCCAGCGCCGGGCCTACGACATGATCGCCGAGGGCTTCGGTCCGGGCTTCAACGGCCCGCTCAGCGTCGTCGTCCAGCCCGACGGCGACGGCAGCGCCGAGCAGGCCGCGTGGCGCGTCACCCACCGGATCGAGGGGCGCGAGGACGTCGCCGCCGTCGGACAGCCCCGCCTGAGCGCGTCGGGCGACACCGCCGTCCTGAGCGTCGTACCGGCCGCCTCCCCGAGCAGCACGAAGACCGCCGGCCTCGTGCACGCACTGCGTGAACCGGCGCTCGCCGAGCGCAGCGACGCCCGAGTGCTCGTCACCGGTACGACCGCGATGAACGCGGACGTCTCGCAGAAGCTGTCCGATGCGCTTGTCCCGTACCTGGGCCTGGTGGTCGGTCTGGCGTTCGTGCTGCTGATCGCGGTCTTCCGCTCGTTGCTCGTCCCGCTCAAGGCGGCGCTGGGCTTCCTGCTGTCGGTGCTGGCCGGCCTGGGCGCGGTGGTCGCCGTCTTCCAGTGGGGGTGGCCGGGCCCCGCCCTCGGGGTGACAGAGCCGGGGCCGATCGTGTCGATCATGCCGATCTTCATGGTCGGTGTCGTCTTCGGCCTCGCCATGGACTACGAGGTGTTCCTGGTGACACGCATGCGCGAGGCGTACGTCCACGGGCAGTCCGCGGAGGACTCCGTGGTCAGCGGGTTCGAGCACAGCGCACGCGTGGTGACCGCCGCCGCCCTGATCATGATCTCGGTGTTCGCCGCCTTCCTCGGATCGGAGGAGCAGATCCTCAGGACCGTTGGCTTCGGGCTCGCCGCCGCCGTCCTCCTCGACGCGTTCGTCGTCCGCATGGCAGTCGTCCCGGCCGTCCTGGCCCTCCTCGGCCGACACGCCTGGCACCTGCCCCGATGGCTGGACCGGCTCGTGCCCGACCTCGACGTCGAAGGCGAGCGGCTGGAGGGGGCCGCGCGCGGGGCCGTGCCCGAAGGGAGTGGCGCCGACCCCGCCGGTGAGGCCACCGGCCACTGAACCCCGACCCCGACCCCGACCCCGACCCCGAGGAGCCCACCCGTGTCCGCCCCGCCGTCCCGTCCTGCCCGTCCCGTGTGGCGCCACGCCCTCGAAGGCGCACTCGCCGCCGTGTCCTCCCTCGTCGCCATGGCCGCCACCGCCTGGGCGGCCCTGGCCCTCCTCGGCGCCGACGCCGTCGCACCGGTCTCCCGGCTGATCCCGGCACTGGTGAGCACGGCCGTCGGTGGCGGGGTCACCCTGGAGTCGGGCGCCGGGTCCACCGGGTCCGCCGGCGCGGGAGGGCTCGGCGGACTGTTCGGCGGGGGCGACGGCCTGAGCCTCGGGCTGGCCGGCGAGGTGGCGCTGACCCCCCTGACGCTGTCCTTCCTGGGCGCGGCTGTCCTGGCGATCGTGTTCTTCCGGCCACTGCGCCCGAGGGAACGGCCCACCCCGGCTATGCTGTGGGCACGGTGCGGCGGCGCACTGGCGACCGCAGTGGTGGCCCTCCCCGTGTGCGCCGTCCTGGCGCGGGGGACGGCCCGGCTGCCGGAGAGCGTGAAGGACCGGATCGGCGAACGTGCCGGATCCGACCGTCTCGGGGGGCTCGGTGGCGGCGGTGGCCTTACCTCAGGCCTGTCCTCGGTGACCTTCCGGGTCGACGCCACCGCGACGATCCTCCTCGGCCTCCTGGGCGTGGTCGCCGTACTGGCGTTCGGCTGCCTCGCCGCCCGCCGTACGGTACTGCCGCGCCCCCTTGCCCTGGGCAGGCCGCGGATGAAGTGGAACGCCGTCCTGTCCACCCTGACGGGGACCGCGGCCGTACTGTGCTGCGCCGCCCTGACCGTCGCCGTCCTCGCCGGAGCGGCGGCCCTGACCGGCCGGGAGCGGGCGGCCGAAACCGCGGGCGTGCTGCTGCTCGCCGCCCCCAACCTGATCGCTGTCCTGCTCACCGCCGGGACGGGCACCTGGTGGGAGGCGGGAGTGGAGCGGCTGCGGCCCGCGGCCGGCGCGATGCCCGGCGCGTTCGGCGGGGGAGGACAGGGGGACACGGCGGGGCAGGACCGGTCCGTGAACCTGGGGGATTGGGGGATCGCCGGCATACCGCTGTGGGTGGTCGCACTGCTGCTCGTCCTGTTCCTGCTGCTGCTCGTCGGATACGTCGCCGCCGCCCGCACCCCGGCCCGCACGCCGCGGGAGAACGCCGACGCGCTCCTGGACCGCCACACGGACACCGCCCTGCGCACGGGGATCGCGGTCGCCCTGGTGACCTTCGTTCTCCCTTTCCTCGCGCGCGGCTCGCTGCGCGTCGGCATCAGCCTCATGGACAACGAGATGGGCGGACTTCGCGCCGGCCTCGACACGAGTCCCCGGCTGTCCGCCCTCACCGCGTTCGTCATGGCCGCCCTCGCCGCGTACGGCGGGAGCCGCCTGCACGGCCGGCGGGCACGGCGCCGCCGCGAACGCCCGACGGGAAAGCCCGGCGCCGCGCCCCGACGCCGCACCCCCACCTCCGACCCGGTCTCCTGAGGGTCGTGTGATCTCCTGGGAAGACGTCGAGCACTGTCGGCGAACGCAGCGGCACCGCGGCATCCGGGAAGGCGGCGAACCACGATCATGACGGTATCCACACCCCCCTCGCGCACCGCGGGGCGCCCGGCCCACCTGCTCGTCGTCGACGACGAGCCCACCGTCCGGGAACTGCTGCGCACCGCCCTGCGCTACGCAGGCTTCGACGTCGAGGCCGCCGCCACCGGCCAGGAGGCCCTCGACCTGGCCGCACGGCACGCCCCCGACCTGGTCCTCCTGGACGTCATGCTCCCGGACATGGACGGCTTCGAGGTGATCCGCCGGCTGCGCGCCCAGCCCCGCTCGCTGCTGCCCGGACGGGGCGGCGGCGTGCCGGTCCTCTTCGTCACCGCACGCGAGGACCGGCAGGACCGGCTGCACGGACTGCACCTCGGCGGCGACGACTACGTCACCAAACCCTTCGACCTCGAAGAGCTGATCGCCCGCATCCACGCGGTCCTGCGCCGCACGCGGGGCGAGCCACCGGCCCGCCTCACCGTCGGCGACCTGCACGTCGAACCCGACAGTCACCACGTCACCCGGGCGGGGCGGTCCGTGCGGCTGTCCCCGACCGAGTTCCGCCTCCTGCACTTCCTGGTCGCCAACGCCGGACGGACCATGACGAAGAACCAGATCCTGGACAGCGTCTGGGAGTACGACTTCGGAGGCGACCCCAGCATCGTCGACACCTACATCAGCTACCTGCGCCGCAAGGTCGACACCGACGGGCCCAAACTCATCCACACCGTCCGCGGCGTCGGCTACGTCATCCGCGAGCCCCGCCCGTGAGGCGCCCCCGCCTGCCGTCCCCCGGGGCGCGGCTGGGCCGAATGTCGCTGCGCACCCGCCTGCTGTGCCTGTCCGTCGCCCTGGTCGCCGTCGGCCTCCTGGGCACGGGCCTCCTCGTCACCACGGCCCTGCGCGGCTACCTCCAGGACCGGGTGGACGACCGGCTCACCCTGACCGGGCAGATCGCCGCCCGGCTGGCACCCCCGTCCGGCGCCGACACACCGCCAGGCGCGCGCGCCCTCGGCGTGCTCGGCGACACCACCGTGACGTACGTGGATGCCACCGGCGCCCCCCGCAGGGCCTTCGACGCCGGCACCGCGCCCCCGGGCGGCGGCCCCGCACTGCCCCGCCTCGACCGCGCGGCCGTCCTCGCCCTCGGGGGCCGCGCCTTCACCGTGCCCGCGCGCGAGGGCGGGCACGACTGGCGGGTCATCGCGCTGCCCCAGTCGGCCCAGGTCTTCCCACCGAACCGGTCAACGCCGCGGGGAAGCGTCGCCGTGGCCACCTCCCTAGGGGAGGTCGACCGCACCATCACCAAGACCCGCAACCTCTCTCTGACCGCAGGAGCCGCCCTGCTCACCCTCCTGGGCATCGCCGGCTGGTTCGCCGTCCGCTCCGGACTGCGTCCCCTGACCCGGATCGAGGAGACCGCGACCGCGATCACCTCCGGCGACTACTCCCACCGCGTCCCCGAACTGGCCGCCCCCCACACCGAGGTAGGGCGCCTCACCGCCTGCCTCAACCAGATGCTCGGCCGGATCGACACGGCCTTCCGGGCCCGAGCGGAGGCCGAGGCGAGGACCCGGCGCTTCTTCGCCGACGCAAGCCACGAACTGCGCACGCCACTCGTCGGCATCAAGGGCTACACCGACCTGTACCGCATGGGCGCCATGCCCACACGTGAGGACGTCGACCGGACGATGACCCGCATCGCGGAGGAGTCGGAGCGCCTCACCCGACTCGTCGAGGAGATGTTCCTCCTCGCCCGCCTCGACGAGGACACCGGGGAAGCGGGCGGTGGCACGCGCCCCGCCCGGCAACCCGCCTTCGCCCTCGACCTCGCCCCCATGGACCTGCGCACTCTAGCCGCCGACGCCCTCCGCGACGTACGCGCCCTGGACACCACCCGCCCGGTTGCCCTGACCGGGCCCGGAGGCGGAAGACCCGCCACCGCCCCCGCCCACGCCGACGAGGCCCGGCTCCGCCAGGTGGTCACCAACCTCATCGGCAACGCCGTCACCCACACCCCTCCCGGCACCCCCATCCGCATCGGCGTCGGCACCATCGGCCCCCACGCCGCCCTGGAAGTCGCCGACCGGGGCCCCGGTCTGACCGCCGACGAACGCGACCACGTCTTCGACCGCTTCTACCGCACCGACGACTCCCGCACCCGCGCCACCGGCGGCTCCGGCCTCGGCCTCGCCATCGCCCACGCCCTCGTCACGGCCCACGGGGGCCGCATCACCCTCGACACCGCCCCAGGCCAGGGCTGCACCTTCCGCATCCTGCTGCCCCTGCCCGACCCACCGCAGGACGGGACCACCGAGGCGGAGAGTTGAGCGGGAAACCCCGATGACGCTCGGAGGGGGTCGTTGGTGTACGGGACGGTGGCTGGTCTGGGGTGGTGCAGGTCTGTCGAAAGGCCGGGTGCGAGGTCCCAGCGGGGTGGTCGTGGTGTGTGAGCTGGGGTTATGTGTTCTGCACTGAGGGTAAACGGGTTCGGCATCGACGAAGGCGTGCGTGCTGCCGGACGGGACTCTCCCGCCGGCCGACCGGATCGCTGCCGACCGCCCCTTCTACTCCGGCAGACACAAGAGGCATGGGATGAACGTGCAGGTCCTCGCCGCTCCATCCGGCCGACCGCTGTGGGCCTCACCGGCTCTGCCGGGCGTCGTCCACGACGTCCGGACCTTCTGTGAGCACGGCGTCATCGACGCCCTCGCCGAAGTCGGCATCATGTGCTGGGCGGACAAGGGCTACCAGGGCGCCAGGGGCACCGGCCGTGTCCCGTACCGGAGCCGTCGGGAGACCCCTTCCACGGGCCAGCAGGAAGTCAACCGTTCCCACGCGAAGATCCGGGCCCTCGTCGAGCAGGCCGTCACCACCCTGAAGTCCTGGAGGCCGCTCCGCAAGCTCCGCTGCTCGACCACTCGTATCACGAGCCCCGTCCAGGCGGCCCTCCCCCCGCATCTGGCCAGCTCAAAGTGAGGTTGGAAAAGGCTCACTGGACCCTGAGGATCTGAGAACGGACATCTCGTGGTCATGAAGAACTATCCGCCTCAGTTCAAGGCGGATGCGGTCGCGCTGTACGAGTCGCGGCCGGAGGCGACGATCAGGTCGGTCGCCGCCGATCTGGGAATCAACCCTGAGACACTGCGGAATTGGGTGAGGGCAGCCGGGGCAAGCCGGCCCCGGGGACGCCGGGCGCAGGAACCGTCCCAGCCGCCGGCCCCGCTGGAGGCGGAGAACGCCGCCCTGCGCAAGAAGGTCCGCGAGTTGGAGGTGGAACGCGAGATCCTGCGTAAAGCGGCGAAGTATTTCGCCGGGGAGACACGCTGGTGAACCGCTTCCAGTGCGTCGCCGGCCTCCAGTGCCGTTACGGCGTGAAGCGGCTGTGCGGAATCCTCGGCGTTGCCCGCTCGAGCTTCTACTACTGGCGGCGGACAGCCGCGGACCGGGCTGCCCGGCAGGCGGCCGACGCGAAGCCGGCCGCCCGGATAAGGACCGTGCACCAGGAATCGGACGGCACCTACGGAGCCCCGAGGCTCACCGCCGAGCTCCGCGAGGAGAATGGTGAGGCGGTCAACCACAAGCGGGTCGCCCGGATCATGCGGGTGTCCGGGATCGAAGGGGTCCGGTTGCGCCGCCGGCACCGCACCACCGTCCCGGACCCGGCCGCGGCCAAGGCCCCGGACCTGATCGGCCGCGATTTCACCGCCACAGCCCCCGACACGAAATACGTCGGAGACATCACCTACCTGCCCATCGAAGGTGGGAAGTTCTGCTACCTGGCCACCGTCATCGACCTCGCATCACGACGTCTGGCCGGCTGGGCGATCGCCGACCACATGCGTGCGGACCTCGTCACCGACGCCCTGGCCGCAGCCGTCCGCACCCGAGGCAGCCTCACCGGATCGATCATGCACACCGGCCACGGAGCCCAGTACACAAGCAGGGCATTCGCCGGCGCCTGCAGGTCAGCAGGGGATCGGCGGAGCATGAGCGCGGTCGGGTCCAGCGCGGACAACGCACTCGCCGAGTCCTTCAACGCGACCTTCAAACGCGAGACCCTGCAAGGACGAAAGAGCTGGCCAACCGAGCATGAGGACCGACTCGACGCCTTCCGATGGCTCCACCGCTGCAACACCCGACGCCGACACTCCCGCCCTGAACAACGATCACCGATCGCCTTCGAGAACGCCTTCCCCTCTCACACCAACTACGCTGGCACAACCCGCATAACCCGTGTCCAGGATTCGGGGTCAAGGCCCACCGTCACCGACCCCAAAGGCTTGGACAACGCCCGCAAGGCCCACCCCGACCTCGACCACACCGACGACCCCATCGCCGCAGCGGAAGACGCCGACCTGCTGCTGCACCTGACCGAGTGGCCCCAATGCCGGCACATCGACCCCACCCGCCTTGCCTCCCGCGTCACGAACCCGAAGCTGATCGACGCCCTCGGCACCCTCAACGCCGACGACTGGAGCGCAGCCGGGTGGACCTACCAAGCCCTCGGCCGACCCTGACGGCCAGGCAGCGGCACAGCGGGCCCGAGCAGCCAGGGGTCGCCGTCGGAGCCACTGCTCCAGTTGCTGCCTGAACAGCCTGCTGCCCTTCCGGCGCCGGTGGCCCATGGCCCAACCACGCAGGTGTACACCGTACACCTCACTCCTTCCTGCACCGACAGGGTAAAGCGGCCGCTGGTGACGAGGACAACGAACCGAGCACCGTGGATAGAGGGGCACTTCCGCGTGGGCGAGGAGCACGACGCCGGAGGGAGCGGCGTGCCAGCCGCCAGGAGATCATCCCCGCAGGGGCGGGGAGCACGCCCCGGGACCTGTCGTCGGGACGTTGCCGAGGAGTCATCCTCGCGGGCGCAGGGAGCACCACCGGGCGGCAGGCGATCCGCGCAGGATCAGGGTGGTTGCCAGGCTGCGGAGGTCTTGGTGTCAGTGGTGCCGTCTAGATTGTGCGCATGGCAACGTTTAAGGACTTCAACTTCAAGCTCATCGTCGTCGAGCAGCTGATGTACATCGATGAGACGCTCACGCCTCAGTTCTGCCTCGCCGATCTCCTTAAGGAGAAGGGGATCAGCGACGCCCCCTGGGAGTACGCGCAGCAGCACGGCCTGGCGTACCAGGTCGTGCCCGAGGCACGCGGCTACTTCGCATCACTGGAGATCAGCGATGAACTCCTGGCCGGCGTCGAGGAGCTGTGCATGGACGGCGGTAACCGGGTGTACCAGGAGTGCGCCCCCGTCTGGGACGGCGAGGACGACTTGTTCGACGTCGCTTCCCTCGACGACCTCGTGCTACTTCCGAACCTCCGGCGCGTCCTTGGCTCCGAGTTCCTGGGCCCGGAGTTGCGAAACGTCCTCAGCGCCCGCGGCATTGTCGCCGATTAGTGTCGCGAACGTGCGGCCCCGGCCAAGTGTCCGGTCCGCCAGCGGCAGACACCACGGCCGGCCGCCGCCAGGCCCGTTCCCGCCCCGTTCACACACGACCTTCAGCAACCGCTCGAACTGCCGCATCCGCAGACCCGTGAACGTCTCCACCCATAACGGCTCAATCCTCAACGCCCCACGCATGCACGGGAAATGGCCGATTCGCCGCCTTCCGCAACACGCTTTACGAGCTCGTGCACGGTAGGCGGTGAGGCGTCGAGGACTGCGGCGGGGATCAGTGTTCACTTCTGCCGTGCCGAGGTCAGGTCCGCAGTCTGCTGATGGGACAGCAGGCCGGCAACGGCTTGGGCCATGTCGCTGATGTGCTCGCGGCGGCCGAGGTGGCGGGCCAGTGCCCGCCAGTTCTTCAAATGCGCGATGCCGTGCTCGACGCGGATACGACGTGAGGAGTGCGCCTTGCGTTGCCGCTCGTGCATCTCCTCGTACCAGTCCGGGGCGTTCTTCTTGAACTTGCGGTGTGGTGGCGTCACCACGCGCCCGCCGGTCTGGGTGCCCAGGCCCTGGTAACCGGCATCCGCGAGGATCTCCAGTGCGGGGCCGCCGTCCAGGAGCCTGACCAGCCCTAACTGGCGAGCATGGGTGATGTCTGCGCAGCTGCCGTGCTGAGCCGGACTGCAGAAGAGGACGCGACCGTCGTCGTCCGTGACAACCATGCTCTTGACCGCGTTCTGCTTGCTCTTGCCGGAGATGAACTTGTCCCGGTCCTTGCGCCCGGCGGCCGGGCGCCTGACGCGGATCTCGGTTCCGTCGATGATGCCGGTCTTCCCGCTGGTTCCCAGGTGGCCGACGACCTCGGCCAGTGCCCGCAGCCGCACACCCGGGCTGATGGTGCACCCCCGCTCGGCGAGCAGTGGCCGCACCTCGCCGATGGCACGGGTGATGGTGGAGCGGTCCACACCGAACCAGCAGGCCAGCACGTCATGAGTGACGGCATGGCGCAGATGCACGAGCGCGGCCAGGAGCCGGTCGACGAAGACCAGCCGGTGCTTCGCACCCGTGCCCACAGCCCGCTTCCGCGGTCTGGCCGCGAGCTTGGCCTGGTGTCGGTCGCGCCACAGCGGCCCCAGTTCGGCAACGAGTTCAGCGATCACGTCAGCCGACAGGCCCGTGATCCTCCGGTCGCTGACGATCACTTCACGAAACGCGTTCCCCGCCACACGACCATGATCGACGACCAGGAGCCCGACACCTCACCGCCTTACCGTGCACGAGCTCGTTAGGACCGAGATCTGCACGCCTTCCGGTCCGCACCCGCCGAGGTCACCGTGGGCCGCTCCAGCGAGCTCAACGTCTTCGCCCGCCCCACCGGTCCCGACCATCCGGACCGCTGGAGCATCCAGCAGCTCGTATGCTGCCCACCGTCGTGGGCGCCGCCGCTGCTGTACGGTGTCGGCGCCCCGTCGTCGACCACCACCGTCGTCCCTCGTGCGGCGTCCCGCTCCGTCGTCGGCCGCCGTCGTCGACCACCGCTGTCCCGGCGTCCCCGCCACCGCCCCGTTCCGGGCGTCGGCGCTCGCCCGTACGGCCTCCGTCTCCCGGCCGAGCCCTTGACCGCCGCTTCGGCCGCGTCGCCGACCGCCGCCCCATGCGGCCGAGGGGGGGCGGCTGGCCGTCCCGCCGTACCGGTCCGTCGTCGGTGCGTCAGGTCGTCGCCGGGCTCTGGCTGTCGATGCCGTTGCTTCGCCGCGGAGGGTGGTGTCCGGCCGCCCAGCCCGTCGTCGACCACCGCTTCGGCACTGCTCTGCCGCCCCGTCGTCCCGGCCTGTTGCCCCGGCCCACCATCGACCACCCGCCGTACGGTGTCGCCGTGCCGCTGTACGCGCCGTCCTGGCCCCCCAGCTCGGTATCGCCGTCGGCCGGCTGTCGTCGAGCGCTGTCTCGCCGCGCCGTTTTGCCGTCGACGATGGCCGCCGTCCTCGCCGCCGTGCCGCTCGCCAGCCGTTGGCGCGGGTGCTCGCCGTGAGTCGGCCGCCGCCTCGCCGCGCCACTTCGCCGTCCCGGCTCGCCGCCGGTCCTGCCGCTTCGGAGGGCGGTGTCCGGCCGTCCCGCCGCACCGGTTCGTTGTCGGTGCGGACGACGTCCCCGGCCTCTGGCCGTCAGCTCCGCTGCTTCGCCGCGGAGGGCGGCGTCCTGCCACCCTGCCCCGCCGCCGTCGTTCTTCGTTGTACCCAGCGTGAGCCTGGTGAAGGCTCAGTGATGGTGTGCCCCGCGCTGTGCTCTCACTCGTTTGGGGGTTCCGTATCACCGTCGGGTGCGGGCGTCTTCACACAATCCCACAAGGGGATTACCTTCCTGTATGCGCACAGTCAAGCGCTACAAGGGAACGTAGGAAAGGGTGGGAACGGCCATGGCACTTCTGGACCTCCAGATGATGAAGACCCCCTGGGACTGCGACGGCGTGGAAGAGGCGCCCAGCGCGCTCAGCATCGCGGTCTGCGAGCCTCCCTTCAGCAACCTGAGCATCTTCCTCTGCGCCTGAACACGCCTCGCCATCAACGAGCTGCGCGGACCAGGCCGCCCAGCGGCCCAACCGGCTACAGCAGATTATGAGAGGGCCTCCTTCCGGCTGCCGCGCAGCAGCCGGAGGAACGCCACCCCCGGTCGGCGAGAACGAGATGGGTTGGGCACGTCAGTGAAGCGCTGTAGAGGGTGAGCGGCCAGCGCCGTGCCCACTGGCGTCGGTCGACGGGGCGCGAGCAGGCAGACCGGGGGACCCGGCCCGTGCTCGATACCCGGCGCGGGCAGGGTCCGAGTACGCGGCAGGTGGCCTGATTGGACTTGTCCGGGCGATCACGTTCGGAGTCAGATGGTGAGGGCTGCCGCTGTCGCGGTGCCGAGGTGGACATAGCCGCGCTTGTCGTATCTGGTGGCGACCGCCCGGTGCTGCTTCCATCGGTTGATGGCCCGTTCGACGGTGTTGCGCTTCTCGTACCGCTCTTCGTCGAAGTCGGGCGGCCGTCCGCCGCGTGCACCCTTGCGCGGGCGAGGGGCCTGGCTGTCGGTCTTCTCCGGGATCGTGTGCCGGATACCGCGTCGTCGCAGGTATTCGCGGCACGGCTCGTTGCTGTAGGCCCTGTCGGCCGTGAGGCTGTCCGGCTTCTTGCGGGGCCTGCCCACCCAGGGCCGTGGCACGCGAATCTTCTCTAGGACCAGCTTGAACTGGGTGCAGTCAGCCCGCTGGCCTGCGGCGACGATCAGGGACAGCGGGGGCCGGGGCGGGCGTCCGCGCTCAGGTGGAGCTTGCTGCTGAACCCGCCCCGTGAGCGGCCCAGGCCCTCATGCCGGCGTACTCCTGAAAATGCGCATCTGGGTACGGACGAACGTGCTCAGGTCCTGGCGGTTCAACGGAAGGCGTCGGCGTTCTCCGAAGCCCACTGCCGGAACGGGCGAGCCGGCGTTCCGGTGACCTGTGAAACCGTGTCGCGCACCATCAGCAGCTCGGGGTTCACGTCTCCGCCAGTGATGTCGAGCACCGCGTCCGCGGCCTCGATCCCGAAGACCGCGACCATCTGCGCGTGGGCCTGCCGACGGCTGATCTCGGCGAAGGGAATCTCCCGACCCAGTACTGCCGCGATGGCCTCGACCTGCTGCCGGGCGGTTATCGGCTCTGGCCCGGTCAAGGCATACGTGCGTCCGTGGTGGCCGGGCCCAGTCAGTGCCACCCGTGCCACCGATGCGATGTCCGCGGGGTGGATGGTCGGCAGCGCGGTTTCGGCGTACGGCACGCGTACGGTCTCGTGGCCACGGATGGACGCAGCCCACATCAGGGCGTTCGACGCGAACTGCGTCGGCCGCAGGATCGTCCAGTCCATGCCGGTTTCCTTGAGTAGTTGCTCCACCGCCAGGTTCTCGTCGGCGGGGCCGAGGTGCGGGTGGGTCTGCACGGTGATGGACGACACCAGCACGACGTGCTCCACTCCCGCCTGCCGGGCGGCTTCGAGCGCGTCGGCGTCCGAGCCCAGACGCGACACAAGAAACAGCGAGCGCACTCCCTCCAGCGCGGACTTTAACGATGTCGGCTCTGCGAGGTCGCCCTCCACAGCCTCGATCCCCTGAGGGAAGACGGCCCGTGCGGCATCACGGGTGAGCCCTCTCAACGGCCCGACGTCGCGCGCGTGCAGCTCCTTCAGCAGGGGACTGCCTATGTTTCCAGTGGCTCCGGTCACGAGGATCACGAGCGCATTTCCCATCGTCAGATGATCGAGCAGGCGACACGCTAGAACCTCAATTATGCTTCAGGTCAAGAAGACGCCTGACCATGCCCGCAGGTGGGCACGTTCATCCGTACTCGGCTGTGCACGTTCACGTGTACGCCGACATCCGTCGAGGACCGCGGGACCATCCCCGCGGACGCGGGGAGCACCCACGGTCACCTCGACGGGCTTGCCGCCCTTGGACCATCCCTGCGGACGTGGGAAGCACTGTGGGCCGTCGGTGTCTCGGGGGTTATCAGCGGGACCATCCCCGCGGGCGCGGGGAGCATGGTTGCCGGGCCGGTGAAGACCGGGGAGACGGCCTCACCCCGCTACCGCCAAGCCCTCACCGCCCACCAGGCCGCCATCGCCGGCCTGCCCGAACGGCGCGTCGACCCGGCTGCCGCCCCGCGCCGCCGAAAAGCAGACCCGCGTCGTGCCCGCGCCGAGCGGGCCCCGACAGGTCCAGGCCGTGACGGCTCGTGGCGGCGCGGCGGGTGTGGCACAGCTGGAGGCCGCCGCCCGGCTGCAGTCCGGCCATGGGTGTCCCCGCTGCCGCGCACGGTGTTGCGGTCGGCATCGGCTGGGTGGGCCGGGCAGGGCCCGACAGCGGATCAGCGTGCTGTTCGCAATGCTCCGCGACGGCACCTTCTACGAACCCCGCCTCCCACAAGCAACGGCTGCATGAACCAGCCCACGGGCAGGCCGATTCAGGTCAACACCTTGTGTCGCCTGTCCACGCCGAGATCTGCGCGGCGCCCCGCCGGACAGCTTCTTCCTGGTCCTGGGCGAGGTTCCTGCAGGCCGCTGCAACGTCCGGCACACCGCCCGGTCCCACGAGCGCGTCGTGCACCCCGGTCTGCAGCCGTGGTCGCCGGCCACGACCGCTGGCTGCGCCGACGGTGGCGGGGTTGGGAGGTTCGACTGGCCTTTGGGCCGAACCGGCGGGAAGCGGCATCGGTCCGGTCCTGACGGAGGCGGGACCGCGGGACGGTCCGGCGGATCGCGGGACGGTCTGGCCCGGGTAGGTCCGCCCGTACGTCTCGTGCGGGGTTTCGAGACGGGCCCGGCCCGGGTCCGGGCGCCGGTGCCCGTCGTGCGCGGGGCGAGCGGTCCTGTCGCCTCCGGCGCCCGGGTGTGGCGAGTGGCGCGCACGGTCGTCGACGGACACGTCGCCGAGGTCCCGGTCGCCGCGCACGCGGCCCACTACAGTGCGCCGGGCGTGATGGCCGCGCTGACCAGAGCATTCTCGACAGGAGGGCGCCCGTGGAGCCGTCGAAGACTTCCCCCCGTACCCGGACCGGGCACGGGGGAAGGCCCTTGCACCGGCGCGTCCTGCCCGGCGTCTCCCCGGAGCGGCGTGGCCTGGTGCTGGCCTGGTGGGGGTTCGCCCTCACCTTCGGCGGGATGCGCCTGCTCACCTGGCTCATCCACATCGATGTGGCGGGCCTGGGCGACGTCCAGGCCGGCGGGGTGCACATCCACCACTATGTGTGGGGCATCCTCATGCTCGCGGCCGTGGGGGTGGTAGGCCTGGTCCAGCGCTCCGCGCGGACGCGCGCCTGGATGGGCCTTGCCTACGGGGTGGGACTGGCGCTGGTCCTGGACGAGGCGGCGCTGCTGATCAGCCTGGAGGACGTGTACTGGGACACCGAAGGCGGGGTCAGCATCGCGCTGGCCATCGCCGTGATCGCCGTCGCGGGCGGCGTCCTCGCCATCACGCGGAGCCGGCACCCCTCCACCGGCGGCCGGGACGAAGGGTGAGCCAGGCGCCCGGCCGCCCGGCGAAGCCCGGGCGATCCGCGACCGGACCACCCACCCGGGCCGGCTCGTCCCGTGGGAGGACGTCCCGGCGGGGCCGGGTCATCCGAAATGTCCGGTGGCTCCTGGGACCCTTCGACGATGTGCCGGTCCGTCCCGCATGAGACGTTGGACGTGTCCGCAGGCCGGGAGCCCTTTTCGGGCCGAGGCCGTTTCCACGTCCGGTACGGACGCCCGACCCGCTCCCTCTCCCGAGGAGGAGGTACACGATCATGACCGCGTTCGAACCGACCGGCCGGGCCCCGCGTCTGGTTCGGCGATCCCCGATTTTCGGGTTGGACTCCTATGGTGGGGGTGGGGGTGGCATTCTGCGCGGATGAATCGTGTGCGCAGGGTGGGGGCGCTGGCGGCCGGGATGGTCGTGGTGGCGCTGGTGTCCGGGTGTAGCGGGGGCGGGGGAGGCGTTGAGGCGGGGTCGGATGTGCCGACGGGCCCCGCGGAGACGGTAGAGGTGCCGGACGTGCCGGATGAGGTGCCGTCGGAGCCGGTGTATCCGTCGACGCCGGAGGGTGAGATCGACAAGCTCGCCGATGAGAAGGGCTGGGTGGTCGACGACCTGTACGACAGTGCGTCCGCGTTCGTGCAGGACATTTGTGACTCGTTGCCGGTGAGCGGGGTCAAGGGGATGTCGCGGCCGCAGTGGTTGGCGGAGTCCGGGAGCCTAGGCGGGGACGGCGCCGAGATGCTGCAGGTGGGTGTGCCGAAGTTGTGTCCGAAGTGGACGACCGTGGTGAAGCAGGCCGGGTCGGGGAAGTACGAGCGGTGGTTCACCAGTGGCACGTACGTAGTCGCGGCCGATGCGAAGGTGTCGCCGAGCCCGTCGGGGCCGCCGGACCCGGACGATTTCGTCACGGACGAGAACGGTGAGCGGCCGGCGGATGAAGTGGCGAAGGAGACGATCCCGCCGGGCACGTACCGGGCGAAGGGCCAGATGACGGACTGCTACTGGGAGCGGACGGCGAAGTCGGGAGAGATCATCGACAACCAGTTCGCGACGTCAGCGCAGGAGATCACGGTGACGATCCGGGCGTCGGACGGTCAGTTCACGTCGACGAACTGCGCGGTGTGGAAGCCCGTCAAGTAGACGGCGCGGGACGTGCGCGGACTCCGCTCCTCGGGAGGTGTGGGAGCGGGACCTGCGGGCCGTACGGATCGGGCTGGGCCTGGGCGCGGGGACGCTGAGATCCCAGCCCGCCCCGGGCTGTTGCTGTGACAGCCGTGAGCCGCTCGGACCGGGTGCGGCGATCACGATGATGATGACCGAGCGCGGCCTGGTCGCCCCGGCCGCCGGCAGCGTCCTCGCCCAGTTCGACGACATCGTCGCCGCGGCCGCATCCGAGCTCGCCGGGCACGTGAAGGCGGCGTAGTGCGACGCGGACACCGGCCGCCTGGACGCCGCCCCCAGCGCCCCGGCGTACGGCACGAAGCCGCGCTGGATTGCGCCGGAGCTGATCGAGGCCGCCAACGAGCAAGTGCCCGGCGCGAGCGCGCGCCCTGCACGTCCTGCCGTCCATCCCCGGGAAGGCCGGCCCCGCCACGGCGGCCGCCGACCCGACCCCACAGTCGCATCTACCGACCGCGCCAGCACCACGCCCCGCTCCGTCGGTCGGCTACCGACGCACCCTCGGAATACACCGCGCGGTTGCGCCGCCGTCCCCCGTGGACCCGACCACCACCCAGGCAGTGCAGCAGCAGGCCAGGTTACCCAGGGCTGTCGAAGCCGAGTCAGTTCCTCTGCCCTGACCACGCGCGGATGGTGCGGCACAGGTCGGGCTACCCCCGCGGGTGCGGGGACGACGCCGGTCGGGGTGCTCCTCAACAGTCATCCGCAGTCGTCCCTGCGCCCGCGTGGGTAGTCCATCATCAGCCGGCGGGAGCACGTGCCTCACGGCGCTCGCCGTAGCCGGAACGCCGGGAGCGCAGGTGCGGGAGCCGGCTCCTCGCTTCGGGGCGCTGCCGGCAGACGTGGTGCCGATGCGCACGCCCGCCCGGGGCGTCCCGCTCCGCCGCCCCGCGCCGTTGCCCGATGACGAGCTGGCCGAAGCGTGAGCCGGTGTCGTGACCCAGTTCACCGGGCCGGGCCACACCCTCAACGAAGAACACCAGCGGGCGCTCACTCGGTCGAAGGCACTGGCGGTGGCCGCGGTTACCGTAATGATGCCCTGGACGCGTAGACGCTGCCCGCCGGGCGGGCAGGTAGACAGTTCCCTGTCCGCTTGGCGACAGACGAATCCCTCGCCCTGGCGGACGCGGGACCTGCGGGAGGATCAGGCCCGTGACTACTCCCTCTCGTGACCGCGCGGGCCTCGGCCGCGGCGTTCGCACCCTGATCCCGGCCGGCCCCCAGGCCGTCTCGCCGGCCGAGCAGGCGTCCGCCGCTCTCGCCGCCCTGCGCACCGTGCCCGTACCCGTCGGTGTCCTCCAGGCCACCGTCGTCCTCCTCGACCAGTTCGCCGACGCCGAGGACCAGGCGGTGCAGGAAGCCGCGGCCGCCACCCGCGCGCACATCCTCGCCGCGCTCGGTGAACCTGACGACAAGTAGAGGAAGGCTGACGCTCCGGACGGCAACGGCTCTGGATACCGGGGGTGCAACGGGTGTGAGCTGCGCGTTATCCATCCCGTAGCCGGGTGGTCTGCTGTGTTGTCCGGCGGGCCACGGCCGGGTCGCTGGCGGTGAACGGCCGCGCGCTGAGGTGCTCGACGACGCCCGGACGCGGTTTACCCGGCGGGATGAGGCCCGCGTCCTGGGCGGCTCCGTCGACCCACACGCCGTCCGGGCCTGGGCCACCCTGGAGCTGACGGGCTACCGGCGCGGTGGCCAGGTAGAGGACGCAACGCTGTGTGCCGGTAGGCCCGCAGAATCGCCCGGATCGCGGCCAGGGCCTTCGGGGTGAGCTCGACCTCGACGGCGATCGGGAAGCCGGGGGGCTCGACGATGACCAGGTCGGACCAGCGCACGGCGTGGGCGCCGACGGGCGCCGCCAGGGTCTCGCCGCGCCGGGCGCCGGTGGGCACCCCGGGTACCCGCAAGGCCTCCAAGCGCTGCGCCGGCCAACCAGGCACTGCTTCGGAGGCGTGGATCTCCTGCTCGGAGAGCACGGCGTACCCGCTCGCCTCCAGGAAGGTACCGGCGCCCGCGACGGCCAGGCGGTGCAGCAGCCGCTCGCCCGGCGGCCGCGGGGCGCTCAGGCCGGTGCCCGGCGATCCGCGCGCCGCGCTCGGTGGGCCACACGGCCGTCCGGGCCCAGCGCACGTCCACGCAGCGGTGCAGCAGCCCGGCTTCGACCATCAGCCGCGCCCGCCGCCCTGGTCCGGGGGAGCTCGCCGCCGCTCGAGTGCCGCGCACCGTCCCGGTGCGTCGCTGGCCGGCCCGGCCCCGGCGGTACTGGCCGTCCTCACGCTGCGCCGGGCCCTGCCCGCCCCCGTGGTCGGCCAACTGACCCCTACCGCTGGCCTGTTCGCCGTCCAGGCGCTGTTCGACCTGCTCACCCTGGCGTGGCGCACCGACGTCGACCTCGTGACGACCTGCCGGTCGCCTCGAACCGCCTCTACCGTCTCGCCCAGTCCTCGCCTGTCCCGCCGTCCCGCCCTCCCGCTGGCGCGGGCACCGCCGCGCCCGCGCCCGCGCCCGTGGCCGACGGCGCGGTCGATGCTCGGGCGGGACCAGTCGAGCCGGCTGGTCAGGCGTCGCAGTTCAGGGGGGGTAAGGGGTACGGGTTGGGAGGATCCGTTTCTCTTTCGGCGACCGTTCGCCGTGAGCGGGGACGGGCTGCTTCGGCCGGAAGCGGGCGCTACCGAGAGACGATCTTCAGTACAGTGAGGGGCAGTTGACCTTCGTACTGTTCCAGGCGGGAGAACCATGCAGATCGCCATCACGGCGCGGGACGACGGCGGTCGGGTCGGTACGGACGATCTCAGGGGCTGGCTCGGGAAGCAGCGGGAGCTGCGGGGGCGCGTGCAGCGCGGGGCCGGTGAGCCGCCGGTGCCGGGGACGATGGGGACGGCCACCGAGTTCGTCACCGTGCTGCTGGAGCCGGGGGGCATCGTCACCGTGCTGGTGGCTGCGGTGGTCACCTGGGTGCAGAACCGCAGCGGCAGTCAGACCGTGACCATCACGCGGCCCGACGGCACCGAGGTGACCGTGACGTCCGACCGAGTCAAGGGCCTCAACGCCCAGCAGGCCGGCGCACTCGCCCAGGAGATCGCCGGGCAGCTGGGCGTCCCGATACAGCCCAGGGACCCGGCCGAGCCAGGCGAGCGTGAGGTCCAGGCCGGGCCGTCCGTCACCCCGGCAGAACCCGGGGCGGCGAACGGAACCGCCCAGGCACCCGGTGACGGACGGGAAGAACCCGGGCCCGACCCCGGGGCTGACGACCGCCGTCCGTGACCGTTCCACCGCGCCGTACCAGCGACCTCGCGGGCCCCGGCGTCCGCGCCGTGATCGTCGGTACGAGCGTCCACGGCGTCGGGTCCCAACTCCTCGACCTGCCCAGCGTCGAAGCGTCCGCCCGCGACCTCGCCCGCGCCCTCCACGGGATTTGCGGCATGGAGCTCTCGCAGATCGAGCTGCTCCTCGATCCTGCCGACGGCGCCACCGTCGTCGAGGCCGTCGAGCAGGCCGTCGCCGACGCCCGCGGCCTGGTCCTCTTCGCGTTCATCGGCCATGGGCTGCTGGGCCCGCAGGACCAGCTCTACCTCGCCACCGCCACCAGTTCCGCGCAGGGCATCGCGCGCTCCATCCCGTACCAGGTCATCAGGGACACGCTCGGCAACAGCGGCGCCCGCGTCGTCGTCCTACTCGACTGCTGCTTCTCCGGCATGGCGCAGGCCGCCTCCCGGAGATCCGTCCGCGACCCCTACGTCACCGCACGGCCCGACGGCAGCTTCCTGCTGACTTCCGCCTCGAACTACGCCGTCTCCTTCGCCCCCGAGGGCGAGCGCCACACGCTCTTCACCGGGAAACTGCTCGACCTCCTCCACGAGGGCGATCCCTCCGCACCCGCCTGGCTCACCCTGGACGGCGTGTACGCCCACCTCGACCGCCGGTTCCAGGACGGGCCCGTACGCCCCCACCGGCAGAGCGAGGACCGGGCGGGCGAGCTCGTCGTCGCCGCCAACCGGGCCTACCCCGCCGCCTCCGTACCGACGCCCGAGCCCGCGCACCCCGCCGACGGCGTAGCCTGCCCCTACCCCGGCATGGAACCCTTCCGGGCTGAGGACCACGAGCGGTTCTTCGGCCGTGAGGCGCTCGTCGGCGACCTGATCGCCGAAGTCGTACGGCCCGCACAGCCGACGGGCGCGCCGGAGGCGGCGGCCCCCGCGCCGATCGTCCTTGTCGGCGCCTCCGGCGTCGGCAAGTCCTCCGTCCTGCGGGCGGGTCTACTCGCCGGTCTCGAACGCCGCTACGAGTCCGACCCCGCCACGCCCTGGCCCGCGCTGTTGCTCGCGTCGCCCGGACCGCACCCGCTGCGCGCCCTCGCCGACCTGTGGTCCCGGGCCTCCGGCACACCGCGGGCGGAGGTCGAGCGGCAGCTCGGTGAGGGCCGCCTGCCCGACGACGGGGCCTGCCGGGTGCTGGTCGTGGACCAGTTCGAGGAGGTCTTCACCGCCTGCAAGGACACCGACGAGCGCGCCCGGTTCATTCGCGCCCTGTGCCGCGGCGCGACCACCGCCACGGATGGCGACAACCCCCGCATCGTCCTCGGCCTGCGGGCCGACCACTACGGCAGCTGCCTCGAACACCCCGAACTCCGTCCCGCCCTCAAAAGGCAGTGGAACATCTGGCCCATGGACGAGGACGCCCTGCGCGCCGCCATCGAGCACCCGGCCCACGACGCCGGACTCCGGCTGGAGACCGGCCTCGTCGATCTCCTCCTCCGCGATACCCGCGAGGGCGGCGGCCGCGACCACGGTTCGGCGCTGCCGTTCCTCGCCCACGCCCTGCGCGAGACCTGGATGCGCCGCAGCGGCGCGACCCTCACCCTCTCCGGATACGCGGCGACCGGCGGAATTTGGGAATCCGTGGCCCGTACGGCCGAGGACATCTACGAGGGCTTCGACGAGCCGGGCCGCGAAGCCGTCCGCGAACTGGTCCTCGCCATGGTCACCCTCACCGGCAGCGGCGACGAGGCCGTCCGCCGCCGCATCGGCCTCGACGAACTGCTCGAGGACCGCTCCGAGGCCCGGCGGCGCACGGTCACCGACGTCCGCGACCGGCTCGCCCGGGCCCGACTCATCACCGTCGACCAGACCACGGCCCAGATCTCCCACGAAGCGCTCCTGCGTGCCTGGCCCCGGCTCCGGCGCTGGATCGAAGAGGACCGGGCCGGGCTGGTGACCCGCCAGCAGCTGACCGACGCCGCGGACGCCTGGAACCACGCCGGGCGTTCCCCCGAGTACTGCTACCGCGGTACGCGCCTGGTGGCGGCCGACGACTGGTTGGGCGAGCAGCGGCACGCACGGCTGGTACGCCCCCTCGACCGGGAGTTCGTCGCCGCGAGCCGGGCCCTCGACCGCTCTGAACGGCTGCGCGAGCGGCGCCAACTGGAGGAGGAGAAGCGCCGTACGCGCGAGCTTCGGGAAGCGCTGGAACGGGAGCACGAACAAGCGGAGAGCCTCCGTCAGGCGGGGTTACGGCTGCGGCGCCAGGCGCGCCGGCTGAGGCAGTTTGCCGGGGTGATCGGCGGGATACTGTGCCTGGCCCTGGTCGCCACGGGAATCGCGCTCCAACAGAGGTCGAACGCCCGCACCAACGGCGAACGGGCACAGAATCGTCAGCTCCAGGCGGCCGCCCGCGCTGGCCTCGGTACCGATCCGCGCGCGGCCCTGCTGCTCGCGGTCGCCGCCTACCGCGAGGCCCCGTCGTCGCAGAGCCGCGACACACTGATGGACGTACTGAGCGGAACGCAGTACGCGGGCTCCCTCGACGCCGGGGGCGCGGTCGAGACGATGGCGTACAGCGACGACGGCCGGACCCTGGCCGTGGGCCAGTACGACGGGGTCGTCGGCCTGTGGGACGCGTCACGGGCCGGCGGGGAGCCGCGCAAGCTCGCCGAGGTCGTCGCAAAAGAGCCGGGCTTCCAAGGGAAGACCGCGATCTGGATCGGCGACGGCACGTCCCTGCTGCTCACCGGGGCGGACGACGAGAAGTCCGTGGGCGCGTTCTCGCTCGCCGCCGACCGCGGCCGCCCGCAGCCCCAGGGCAGGTATGCGCTGCCGATGGAGGGGTTCGTGGAGCAGGCGGAGTTCAGCCCCGACGGCCGGCTGCTGATGACGTCCTCCTCCTACAAGACGAGGCTCTGGTCGGTGGAGCCGGAACGCGGCGCCGTCCGCGCCCGCGCAACCTTCCCGCAGCGCAAGAGCAACGTCCAGGCCGCCGCCTTCGGGCCGGGCGGGGCCTTCCTCGCGCTGGCCTGGCAGGACGGCACGGTGGAGCTGTGGGACGTCGGGGACCCCGGCCGGCCGCGCACCCTCGGCACGCTTCAGGGCACCGGCGGCCCGGCCCGCTCCATGGCCGTCAGCTCGGACGGGAGCACCCTTGCCGTCGGCTCCGGCGACGCCCAGGTCCGACTGTGGGACATCTCCGCGGCCGCCAGCAGGGGCCTTGCCGCCGTGGACCGCCGCCCCACCGCCGTGGTCAGCGGCCACGGCGGCCCCGTCGAAGCCGTCGCACTCAGCAGGGACGGCCGCCACCTCGCCCTCGGCAGCACCGACCACTCGGCGACGGTATGGGACGTCTCCGGGGCCAGCCCGGCCCGTTCGGCCGTATTGTCCGGCCACGCCACCACCGTCACGGCCCTGGCCTTCGCGCCCGACGGCCATACGCTCGCCACCGGCGACCGCGACGGGGACGTACGGTTCTGGTCGCTGACGGACCGGTTGCTCCCCACCGTCGCGGCGCGGCCGTTCACCGTACCTGCCTTGGACTACTACCGGTGGTTGGAATCGGTGGTCCCCCACGTCCTGTCCCCGGACGGGCGCCTGCTGGCCGTGGCCACCGCGGTCGATCGGCTCGAGCTGGTTCCGCTGACGGGGCTGTCCGCGGGCCACCGGACGGGCACGGTCCGCCTGGACAAGGGCGGGAAATTCCGGAACGCGGCGATGTGGTTCTCGGCCGACGGCGGTCGACTGGCGGCCGAAGGCCCGGCAGGCGTCCTGACGGTGTGGAACGTACGGGATCCCGCCCGCCCGAAGCGGGAATTCCGGTTCCAGGCGGGCGCGGCGGGCGACACGTACGATCTGAAAGTCTCCATCCGGGGCAGCCTCATGGCGATCGGCTCCAAGGCCGGAACCACCCTGTGGGACCTCTCCCGGCCCGGCCGGGAGAAGCGGCTCGGCTTCGTCAAACAGAAGTGGAAGCACGTCCCGGAAGTCCTGCTCGCCCCCAACGACCCCGTCCTGGCCATCGACGGGGCACTGTACGACGTCGGCGACCCGCGCAAGCCCGACCGGCTGTCCGTCCTGCCCTCCGCCGACGGCAGCCGCCCCTATCCGACGCCGCGCGCGTTCTCCCTCGACGGCACCCGACTGGTAGCGACGGAATTCGGCAAAAGGGGAGGCTTCCTCTACGACGTCTCCGACCCGGCCCGGCCCCGGTTCCGGGGCCACCTCCCCCAGGGCAGCGATATGGGACCCTACGCGTTCAGCGCGGACGGCCGACTGCTCACGGGCACCGGCTCCGGCACCCGGCTCCTCGCCTGGGACGTGTGGGACCCCACCGCCCCGCACCCCGTCGCGACCCTCACCCTGGACGACGAGGCGCGCGCCCTCGGCATCTCCTCCGACGGCACCACACTGACCACCTACAACTACCCCGGCCAGGCCGTCCGCTGGAACATCGCCCAGCTCGGCGCCACCCTTCGCGACCCGGTCGCCCGCGCCTGCCGCCTCGCCGCAGTCAACCCCACCCTCACCGAATGGGAACGGATGGCCCCGGGCGTCCCCTTCCGCCACGTCTGCCCCACCCTCACCCCCGCCCCCTCCCCACCTCCCATGGACGCCTTCCCGACCTTCCCTGTCCGCCCGACTCCGCTCCCTGCGGGGAACTGAGGACAGCCCGGTCTCCCGAACCGCCGGATCAGCTTGCCCGCCCTGACCACCCTCATCACCGACGACGAAGCCCCCACCCCCCTGCCGGTACGCCGCGCCATGGCAGCCGAGCGGGACTTCTTATCCCCGGTCGTACCGGCGACACCGAGGCAGAGGTCGCCTGGCGGCTTCACCGGGCTCCGACGGAGGCGGACGCAGAGCGTGGGATGTGCCGCACACGGTCGGCCTGTGCCGGCCAGGAGCAGGGCGTCGGGCTGACGCGGGTGGGCGGTGGCACGCGGCCACACGCGAGCAGATCGGGGATGCGCTGACCGGCCACCGCAGCGGCGTCACGTCCGTGGAGTTCAGCCCCAACGGGACGATCCTGGTCACTGGCGGCATGGACCGCACGGTCAGGCTCTGAGACGTCACCACCGGGCGCGAGATCGGCGATCCGCTCGACGGACACAGCGCTGACGTCACCGGTGTGGCCTTCGGCCCCGGCGGTAGCACGATGGTCAGCTGGGGCAGGGACGGCACGGCACGGGTGTGGAACATCGAGGCGACTGTGGATCCGGTGCGGTCACTGTGCAGATGGGCCAAGGGCGCCTTCACCGCCGACCGATGGCGTGACAACGTGCCGCCGGGCCCCGCCCCCCGCGCACTCTGCCCGGCATCCTGATGGACGTGCGCCGGGGCGGGCTCGGTGTCTCCCGGCCGGCTCGGCGCGATCGACCGCTCCGGACCGACGGACGCGTCGGCTGCTTCGCCGGCGCCCCGGTGCCGCGCACACGTCGGCGGCGATCCAGCCTTCGAGGACGCCGGTGGAGCGGGACCAGCGAAGGCCGGCCGCCGTGCGGTCCGCCGACGAGCCGCCGGAATGACCGCGACCGAGGCCGCGGCCGTGCTCGAGGAAACCCGGCCGCGGCAGCATCTCGACCACGACCGCCAGGACCTGGTCGATGACGAACGCGGCCTGGCCGAAGTCGCCGAGTGGGGGTGCACCGTGCGGCTGTTCACCACCACCACCACCACCATCGGCGGCTACGCTCCGGAGACCGACGCCGTCGTCCAGAAAGCCGACCAGCGAGCTGCGGAAGCCGAGCAGCAGCGTCTCCAGACGCAGCAGCAGCTCGCTGCGCTCGTCGGATCCGGCCGACTCGACCGGACCGTGGAGAGCCGGCCGGGACTGCCGAAGCCCGCGCAGACCGAGACCCGGGCCCTGTGGTGGAGGAGGATCACCGATCCTCTCTGGCAGCCACCGCAGGCGGAACTGCGTGCGGCCGAGTATGTACGCGTCATCCTGCCGACGGGCGAACGGTTCGACGATCCTTCCACCGTACGGGGCCGCACCGGTCCGCCCGGCCCCGTGTTTCGGTCCCGGTCGAGGGCATACGGGTGTCACGGCGCCGGGCGGCGCCGTTCACCCCCAGGAGGTCCCGTGCTCGCCATCGTCGCCGCCGTCCTGTTCCTCATCGCCTTCCTGATCAACGCGGCGGACATCGCCACCAACGACGTCTTCGCCTCGACCAACTTCATGCTCGTCGGGCTCGCCCTGTTGGCCCTGCACGTCGCGGGCGTCGGCAGCGGCTGGTCCGCCCGGGGACGTCGGCACTGACGCCCTCAGGTCGCCACGGCCCTGGAGCGGCGCGGCCTCCGCCACGGAGCGGGCACCTTCCTGCGCCGTCCTGTACGGAAGCCGGCGGTACACGCAGCCCGGGAACGACTGCCCCGTGACGAGGACCGTGAAGGTCGTCTGCCAGGACGGTGCCCAAGGGCCGTGCGACGCCCAGGTCGCGGGCGTACCGCAGCGCTGCGAGACCGGCCCCGCCGTGCACCAGCAGCGTCTCCCCGGGCGCCAGCCGGGTCAGCTCTTCCAGGCTGTGCTGCACGGTGAGGTAGACCGCGGGCAGGGTCGCGGCCTCGCCGTGACCCATGCCGTCGGGGATGCGTCCGGTCTGCTCGGTTCGCACCCGTACGTGGGAGGCGAGCGTGCCGTGACCGAACGCGAACACCCGGTCCCTGGGCGCGGGTTCCGTCACCCCTGGTCCGACGGCGACGACGTCCCCGGCGCATTCGAGACCGAGCGCCGGCCCGCCGGGCACCCACGCCGGTCGGTGTGCGAGCCCTGGTTCGCGCAGCCGGAGGGCGTGGGGGCGGCCGGCGCCGTCCTCCTTCCACGCGGTGGGAGCGCAGTCGAAGGGCCTGGGCACGAACCTGCCCCGCCGGGTGAGGACCACCTCGTCGTCACCGGTGGGGTCGAGCAGTTCCCGCGTGATCCGCCCGGCAGCCGTGGACGGGTCGGCGCGGTGCTCCACCGACAGCCGGCGGACCGTCGGCCCCGGTCGCTCGTTGGCCAGCACGCGTCCGTCCCCCACACTGCGGCGTCGGCGGGATGTCCGGGCCCGGTCGGCTCCGGGAACGACCGGTCTTCCCGGTCACCAGCCACAGCGCGCCGCCGCGGTCCGGCCTCGCGGCGCCGCAGGCGTCGGCCACGGCCCGCACCAGCCCGGCCCGGCGCACCGTGCCGGCCCGGTCATCCTCCCCGGCCGGGGAGTCGAGGAGTACGACCACGCCGTCCTGCCGGCCCAGACCCAGCGAGAGCCGGGCCCGCCGGGGGCCGGGGACGCGGCGTCTCACATCGGCAGAATCGGGGGGTGCAGCCGTCCTGGGCGTCCTGGAGGAGTCCACCTGTTCGGAGTGCTCGCGTCATCCGGACGGTACCGGTCCTGAAGGGACGGGATTCGGCCATCACTTTCACTGTCGCACATTCTTTCCGGTTGTCATTCTCCGAGCGCTCGGAAACGATCGCGGATGCCGATGGATGTGAGGGATCCTGCTGGTGACGGCGAGATGCCAGGGATACGATATCGCGCGCTGCTTGCGTTGGCAGTCGGTGAGGTCGGGGGTTGGGGGAGAGGGCGCCGTGGTTGAGCTGCAAAAACACGTAACCCGCAGCGGTCCTGCCCGAAGTCGTGAACGTATGTTTGCTTTTCCTTGCCTGCGGCGCTTACCACTCACCCACAATCTTCTTGCGATCACCACGAAGCGGTCCACGAAACAGGAGTGGACCCTTTTTCCTTCCGTGACGTTCGCGGCCGGTGTCCGCGCCCGGGGTCGGGAAGCGGACGCGCAGCGAGAAGCGGGTGCTTCGTTTTCACGACGAGAGAAATCTGGAGTGTGATGCCATGAACCGATCAGGCAGGACCGCGCGCCGGTTACCCCGGAGGCTCGCGGAGCCGCCGGCGCGCATCGCGTTATCCGTTCTCCTCCTGGCAGGCGGCGCCGTGGGGGCGACGGCTGGACCGGCCGCCGCTTCGACCGCCGACGGCACGCTGACGGTCGAGGTGCTGCGTGACTTCTTCGGCACCGGCGTGATCAACGCGACGATGGACGTGCCGCAGCGGGGCATGAAGGTGGCGGTCACCGACCCCGCCGGGCGCGTGGTCACCGGCGTCACGGATGCCACCGGAAAGGTCGTGGTGTCGCCGTCGGCCGCGCTGAGCGGCGGCCGGTACCGCGTCGACGTCAGCATCCCGGCGCCGTACAGCGACTATCTGCGGGCGGCGCCCGCATCCACGGCGGAGAACCACTTCGACAGCTTCACGTCGTTCGTGGACGTGTCGGACGGAAAGAACGCCTCGGTGGTGACGGCGGTGTGGAATCCGGCCGACTACACGCTGCCGGACTCCCGGTACTTCGTGCCGGTCCACAACGGCCCCAACGCGACCGACAACCGGGCCTTGGTGGCGTTCGGTACGAAGGCCCGGGGCACGTGTCCCACCGATGCGGCGTGCCCGACCACGCTGGCCACACAGGACCAGGTGGGCACGACGTTCGGGCTGGCGTACGACAAGTACCGGACCCGGCTGTTCCAGAGCGCGTTCGCCCGCCGGTACGCCCCGTACGGGCCCCAGGGCGGGGGCGCGATCTACACGGTGCCGGTCAACGGCTCGGGCGCGCCGAAGCTGTTCGCGCGGGTGCCGGACGCCGCGGTGACGCCGCACGACACCACCAACATGATCAAGGACGCCGGGTTCACCGACGCGCCGGGCAAGGAGAGCATCGGTGGCCTGGCCCTGTCGGAGGACGGCTCCACGCTGTACGCGGTGAACCTGCGGACCCGCAGCCTGGTGAGCTTCGACGCGACCGGGGCCACCGCCGCGGCGCCCAGGTCCACGGTCCCGATCCCGGATCCGGGGTGCGCGAGCCCCGAGGACTGGCGGCCCTTCGGTCTTGAGGTCCACGACAACAGGCTGTACGTCGGTGGCGTGTGCAGCGCGGAGAGCACGCAGCAGCGCACGGACCTGAAAGCCGTCGTCCACACCTTCGACGGCAAGCGGTTCACCACACTGCTGAGCCATCCGCTCACAGCCAAACGTGGCAGCGTCCACCGTTCCGACGCCGACCATGCCACCCACTGGAACCCGTGGAACACCAGCCTGGACACATGGGACGACCGGAAGGTGCGCAACACCTTCATCAATCCGCAGCCGGAGCTGGCCTCGCTCGCCTTCACCCGCGACGGCTCGATGATTCTGGGTTTCCGTGACCGGTTCATGGACGTGCTCAGTTGGGGAGGGCTGGACCCGCGCCCGGGGAACGACACGCCGCAAAACGGCATGTCCGGTGGTGACATCACCATGGTCTGCGCCACTCCCACCGGTGGGTACGAGTGGGAAGGCACCGGGAGCTGCCCCAACCGCGCCACCCCGGCCAACAGCGGCACCCAGGACGCCGATGTCGTCGAGTACTTCCCGGGCGACTTCTACGGACGCGGCGTGCACCAGGAGACCGCGCTGGGGTCGGTGGCCTATATTCCGCAGCAGCAGTGGGTCGTCAGCACGGAGTTCGACCCGGTCGTCGAGGTCGCGACCTCGGGGACCGGGTACCACCACATCACGACCGGTCAGGGCCCGGGCAATGACCCGACCGCCAACGGGTTCCAGTTCGTCAGCGCGGAACAGGGCGGGTTCGGCAAGGCCGGCGGGCTCGGTGACATCGCGTACGCGGCGGCGAACGCGCCGATCCAGATCGGCAACGTCGTGTGGTTCGACGGCGACCGCAACGGGATCCAGGACCCGGGGCACGTGCTGCTGCCGGGGGCGACGGTCAACCTGCTGGACGCGGACGGCAAACAGGTCGCCACGACCAGGACCAATGCCGCCGGCGAGTACTACTTCGGTGGTGTCGGCGCCGCGTACGAGCTCACGCCGGGCGCGAAGTACACGGTGCAGTTCGACGTGTGCACCGCGGACACCAGCAAGGTGCCCGAGCAGCCCCCGGCGAGTGAGCTGAGGTTCACGCTGCCGCGGGCCGGTGCCGACCGTGCGCACGACTCCAACGTGACCCCGCCGACCACCGGGCGGTTGTGCAACGGCTACGCGCCTGTCACCGCCCCGGACAAGCCGGGCGGGGTCGATCACACGATCGACGCCGGGGTGTACATCCCGAAGGAAACACCGACCCCGACTCCCACACCAACCCCGTCTCCCACACCGACTCCGACCCCGACACCGGCTCCGACGCCGCCGGCGGCCTCCACGCCGCCGTCGCCCGCACCTCCCGCCAACCACCCGGCCCCGGCCGGTGGAGGCGGGGGTTCGCTGGCGAACACCGGTACGGCCGGGCTGCCGGAGATGATCGGCATCGCCGGGCTGCTGGCGGGTGCGGGCCTGGTCATCGCGTTCGTGACCCGGACTCGTCACGCCCGGAAACACTGAACGAACCGCACCACGGTGATCTGCCCGTCCGCGAACCCGGACGGCGCGGGCGGGCAGATCACGTCTCGGCCGGTCCACAAGGGCCGGCCTTCGCGTCGTCCGCCACCACACCGTCCGGCCACCGCGAGCCCGCGGCGGCCGGACGGTGTGGTGATCGAAAGGGTGAATCGGAGAGTGTCAGCGTCGAACCGCGTGCGGAGCGTGAGAATCCGGCAAGCCCCACTGGGGCGTCCGGCTGACCGGCGGCGATGGCCGCGGTCGCGCCGGGCCGCAGCCGCCATCGGCATCGCGGTGGCCACACTGGCCGCGGTGACCGCCTTCCTGATCGCCGACGGCGACTCCGGCGGTGACGGCCCGCGCTCGCTGACGACGGACGAGGCGAACCGACTGGCCATCACGCGATTCCGTAACTACCAGGCACAGGGCCGCGCGGTGACGATCACCGTGCCGGGCACTGCCGGCGGGGTGACCGTCACCGGGTCCGTCGACTATCGGCGCAAGGTCGGTTACGGCGTGGTGCACGGGAGCGGGCGCAGCGAGTCCAGCGACGGGCTGATCCAATGGACGCCCACCTCGGTGCGCGTCCGCCCGATGACGGACGCTCCGGCGCACGCGCCCGCGTCGCCGCCCCGTTCGGGCTGGTACGACCGTCCGCTGCTGTCGTCCGGCAGCGCGCTGGACACCTCCCTGTCCATCGCGCTCGGCCTTGGCGGCGACCGGCCGGACAACGCCGAACTGTTACCGCAGAACGGCGCCGCCTGGTGGGGACGGGAGCGGGTGGACGGGCGATGGGTGGATGTCATGGCCGGGCCGTCCTCCCCTGACCGCTCCGGTACGGCGGGCAATGTGCGCTACTGGATCGGCTCCGACGGCACCATGTACCGGGTCCGCGTCAGCGTGGGTTCGCAGCCGGAGCCGGTGGTCATCGATTTCGACACCCACACCTACGTTCCGGTCGAGCCGGTACCCGGAACCACCCCGGCCCGGTAGCCGCCGTTCAGGACGTCCGCACCCGCGCGTGCGCGGCGAGCAGGGACGCCGGCGGCAGCCGGATGTCCTCCGTCTTCGGCAGGTCCGGGACGGGCGGGACGACGGTCGCGCCGGCGGTGGCGGCGTCGGGGAACTGCGGCTGCGGAGCAGGCGCCGCGACCTCGGTGAACGGGATGCCACCGGGGGCCGTCGGCGCCGCCCAGGTGCCGGCCGGCGAGGACGACCCGGCCGGCAGCGGACAGACCGCGGTCGTCGCGAGCCGGGCGGGCACGGTGGTGCTCAGGTCGTTGCCCCGCAGGCAGTTGCCCCGTCCCCGCGTGGCGGTGGGGAACGCCCAGCCGACGTCGACGCCGTTGCCGGTGAACGCGTTGTCCACGATCTGGTTGCCGGTCGGAGGTATGTCGGCGGTCGCGGTGATCACCAGCCCGGCGTTGCGGTTGCCGGTGATGCGGTTGCGGACGAACCGGTTGTCGCTGCCGCCGTCGACGCCGGCGCCGATGCCCCACCCGCCGTCGGCCTGCTCCGGGGTGGCCGTCTGCTGGTTGGCGGCGATCAGATTGCCCGCGATGACGGAACCCTTCTGCGGGAGCAGTTTCTCCTGGTGGTTGGAGTTGGTGGTGAGTCCGACCCGGTTGCCCACCAGGCGGTTGCCGACCACGTACATGTTCTCGCTGGCGTTGGTGCCCTCGTAGCCGACCGCGTTGAGCTCGGCGACGTTGTCCCGCACCACGATGTTGCAGGGCTTGCACTGGCCGACGTAGATCCCCGAGTCGGCGCCGCCCGAGGCGTACGAGTGCTCGATGACACCGTTCTGGGCGGAGAACGCATAGATGCCGTACAGGCCGTTGCGGGTCGCGGTCACGTGGGAGACCAGGAACGACTTCAGGAAGGTGACGGGCTCGTCGCCGGTGTCGTAGCCGCCGCTTCCCCCGGGCAGGCCGGCGGCTGCCTTCGCCGAACCGGTGACCAGGACCCCGTTCTGCGTGTTGTTCTTCACGGTCAGGTTCTCCACGGCCACCCCAGGCGCCGAGACGACGACGCCGCTGGGCTGCTGCAACCGCCCGTCGATGACGACCTGGTCCCGGGACAGACCGCGAAGTGTGATGCGCGCCGTGTCGATCCTCACCGACTCGTGGTACACGCCCGGCGCGACCAGGACCAGGTCACCGGGCCGGGCCAAGGACACCGCATCCGAGATCGTCGGGGCGTCGGCAGGTACCCGGATCGTCACGTGCGCACCGGCCGGACGCCGGCCTTTTCCCGATCCGCCATCGCCACCGCAGCCGGCCACCAGGGTCAGCGCGCCCGCTACCGCCGCCAGCACGCGAAGAGCTAATCGAGGCATGATCCCAGTCTGACATGGCACCCAATTCCACGCCAGAATTGCCATGTTGAGCAGCACGCGCGATGCGGGTGTGGCACCCTGCCCCCATGCGCCGAGCCGATCACCACCCGACACGCCGCACGTTCCTCGAAGTCACCGGCGCCATGATGGTTGCCGGTCTGACCGCCGGGTGCACATCGGACTCCACCCGGCCGGGCCGGCACGCCCCTGCCCCAGGGGCCACGCCCCTGCAGGTGTCGGCGACGGGCCGCCATCAGGCGGGCATCACGCTTCCCCAGCCGGCCCAGCCCCACCTGCTCGCCGTGGTGGCGGACCTCGGTGCCACCGTGGCTCCCGGTCCGTTGCTGGCCGAACTCGGCGAGGCCATCCGCACCCTCACATCGGGGACGGACGCGCGGCTCCTGGGCCTGCCGCCGGGCGACCTCACCGTGACCGTCGGCGTAGGCCCCCGGCTGGTGCGCGCGGCCGGTGCCTCGCTGCCCGGCGCGGCCGACCTCCCGCGGTTCTCCCGCGAGCGGATCGCCCCGCAAGCACGCGGCGGTGACCTGCTGATCCAGATCTGCGCCAGCGACGCGTTGCTCCCGCCGGTCGTCGCCGCCGCGCTTGTGGACCAGGCCGGTGACCGCATCCGCGAACGCTGGCGCCAGTCCGCACGCCGCGGTACGAACGTATCCGTCGGCGACGGCCTTGCCGCGCCGCGCAACCCGCTCGGTTTCATCGACGGCATCGTGGGCCCCCACACGACCGCTGAACAACGACGCGACCTGTGGCTGGCGGGGCCCCCTGCGGTCGCCGGCGGCACCCTTGCCGTACTGCGACGTATGGAACTCGACCTGCCGCGGTTCGCCGCCCTGTCCGTAGCCGAACAGGAAGCGGTCATCGGGCGGCGCCGGGCCGGCGGCGTCCCCCTCTCCGGCGGTACCGCCGCCTCGGGCCCGGAACTCGGAGCCAAGACACCGGACGGGCGCTATCTCGTCCCCGCGGACGCCCATGTGCGCAGGGCGCACGCCACCGTGGTCGGGGTCGGCCTCATGCTCCGCCGCTCCTACAGCACCGACGAGCCCGCCCCCGGCCTGTTCTTCATCAGCTTCCAGAACGACCTGCGGACCTTCACCGCCACCCTCACCCACATGGAGACCTCCGACGCGCTGCTGCCCTTCACCACCACAACCGCGAGCGCGACCTTCCTGGTCCTCCCCGGCTTCGACCGGCGACGCCCGCTCGGTTCCGGGCTGTTCGGTTGAGCGCGATCACCTTGACGGCGGGGAGACCGCGATGCCTCACACGGAGCTTCCGCCCCCTTGAAGTCGCAGCTCAAAGGCTCGTGTGACCGTCTCTCGGAGGGCTCGCGCCGGTCGATGACGGCGCGGACCTTGTCATGCTCGCCCCACACGGCGTGGTGGAAGGCGAGTTCGAGGACGGCTTCGATTGCGGTGATGACGGCGTCGCGGATCTCGGCGCGCAGCGCGCGGGCGGCTTCGAGGCAGTGTGGGGTGCCGGCGTCGCGGACGAGGGCGGTGATCCTCACGGTGAAGCCGGTGGGGCACAGGTCGAGGTCGGTGAGGAGTTGCTGGGCGAGGTGGGTTTCGTCGTCGGCGGTGTCGGGGTCGGTGAAGGCCAGGACGAGGGCGCGGTGGGCCTGGCTGGTGGCGCGTTCGCCGGCGACGCCGTGCTGCTCGGCCTGGTAGCGGGCGGCGGCGTATGCGGTTCGAACACCTGAGTGGATTACTGGCCTGTGGGTTCGACTGCCGCTTCCAAGGCGCTGGAGGGCTGGCGCGGCGATGTCGGCGCGGCACGCGGACCGCGTGGAAGTACCGGCCGCATTCGACAGCGACCGTGCGAGAGCGCGGGGTCCACGGCCGCGTGGAGCCCGGTGTGGCGAGGGCCAGCCCTGGCTGGGCGGGTCGGTCAGGCAAGGAGCAGGCTGTCTCAGAAGCCGTTGTCGTAGCACGCCGGTTCCGGGCGGAACTGCGGGCGAGCGGCGCGCTCGTGGACGCCCCGGCCGGCCCCGGGGCGCGCTGGGTGGCGGCCCGGGACATCGAGTGCAACTCCTCCTCGGCCGCCGCCGCGTTGGTGTACGGCTACGACGCGTACACCGCTGACACGCTGAGAATCGCATCCTGCGCGCCGCCGGCGAGCGGCCGCTGCGGCTGCCGGGCGTCCCCGGCCCCGTCTGGCGGCGCCTGGCCCACCAGCGGTCCGGCTCGCCGACACCTTGCCGCTGGTGCGGGGACAGGAACTGCCGCACTGACAGCCGTCCCGCCTCGGCTCCCACCACCAGCCCGCGCTGCGACTCACCGAGGCCGCCGCGACGGAAGCCGGCGTCCTCCCGGCCTTCACGGCCGCCGAGGACGCCGGGCGGGCCCTGGCACGGGCCGCGAGGACGGATCTACCTGTTGATCCAGATGCCGAAGTCCCGCGTGGCCGTGTAGAAGTCCTGGAAGCCCAGGCGCGCCCCCGCACTACGGGTTACCGTGCCCTTGGCGATCGCGCCGCCGGTGGCCGAGGCGGTGTAGATCGGGCCGCCGCTGTCACCGCTGCGGGCCGCCTCCCGACCGTCCATCTGCTCCGCCTCCACCAGGTCTTCGGAGTCGTTGTAGAAGAAGAGGACCTTCATGTTGCAGACCGGGCCGCCCGTGACTCGTGCGCTGGTGATTCCGGACTGGCACAGGTACTCACCCGGGAAGACGTGGTCCCAGCCGTCGACCCGCACGCCCGCGTCGCTGTCGGGTCCCCCGGTGTACATGAAGTTGTCGGAGTTCGTGGGGATGAGCATCACGTCGTGGGCGTCACTGGACTTGGTGGAGGTGCCGATGTAGGTGCCCTGCGGGTTGGTGAACCGATTGCCGCTCCGACCGCAGTGCTCAGCGGTGAGCAGGTAGGTCGCGCTTGCGTCACGCACACCGAACCCGGCCGTGCACGCCCCGCCATTGAAGTTTATCTGTGCTCCGCCCGACCACGGCGCACCGTCGTTCACACGCGAGCGTTCCTGGAGAGGCTCCTCGCTGATCGTCTTCACGGACACGCCGGCGATCCGGTCGACCGTGCTGTGGTCCTGCGCGACGGAGGCGGTGCGTGCCGCGCGGGTGGTGTCCTGTGCCAGGACCAGTCCGCTGCCGTCAGTGGGGATCTTGACACTGTGGCCGAGCGAGGGGTCCTTCTCCAGTCGGGCTTGTAACAGCTCGGAGGCGTCCTTGAGTTCGGCCAGCGAGTGGTCCGCGGCGACGATGTGCACGGGGGCGGTTCTGCGGGCCCGCTCCGCAGCACGCTGTACGGGCTCGGGCAGGTCGCCCTTCCACCACAGGGTGACGTGGTCTTCCTGAAGGCCGATGCCCGTGTAGCCCTCGTAGTGGCCCCGCTCCTGGGCCTTGGCCAGGATGCTCGCAGCGGCGACGAGGGGTCGCTGCTCGTTCATCTTCCGCAGGTTGTCGGCGCCGACAACCTGTGAGATCGGGACGCTCTTCTCACTGTTACCGTCGCGCTGCTGCTCGGCGCTGGCGCCCGGGGCGAGGGTGCCGACGAGCGCCATCGCCGCGGCCAGGGCCGAACCCGCAGCCCACAGGCTGGTTCTGCCGTATCTCATGAGTATGCCTTTCCTCTTGGCGTAGCAGTCTGTGATCAGACGGCACAGGCATCCTCATGGGCCCCGATTTACATTCGATCTACAAATGATTAATACCAACCAGATACTCGGGGGTCGGAAGTGAAACACGGAGTCGCACGTGCAGCCGGGTGCGGTGCCGGGAAAGCCACCTTCTCGACGGACTCCGTGAAGACGTACCGCTCGACGTCCACGCACGGCTGGACGCCGACCGAACCGTCGAACCGAGTGCCGTACCGGCTCCGGCGCGACCGGCAGGGAGCCCGGCTCCACCGCAGCGTGCTCTCCACCGCCGTCGGCCGGAAGACGGCCGGACCCCACGCCCGTCATGCCGACTTCCTGCGCACCTGAAGGACGGACTGCCGCACTCGGCCCGCGACACCCCAAGTGGGCGCCCCCGCCGGCACCTTCACCCAGCCGCTGTCGTCCACGCGGCGCCCGGCTCGCCCGGCTCGCCCGGCTTCTCGCGATCTCCGGCGATAGTGGAGATCGCGGCAGCCGATGACGAAACCGCACCCGCGGTCCAGGAGTTGCCCGCCGCTCCGTGCGATCGCACCGGCGGACCGTACGAGCCTGGAGCCCGGCGAGCCCGGTGTACGGCCGCGCTGCTTCCTGGACTTGCGCCACGCTCGTGGCGCCGGGGGCGGCCGGCCAGGTTCCGCTGACCAGCCATGGCCGGGTTCATGGTCGGGGTTGGCGGCAGCCGTCGGTGACCCGCTCTAAAAGATCCGAACGAAATGGCTAGGCGAAGGCCCCTTCCACCACGCCTTCACCTCTGAAGGCCAGCGCAGGAAGCCTGCACCCGCCGAGCTGTGCCGGCCCCGGTAGCAGCTCTGCCCGACCACCGGGTTGCCACCGCCCGGTGATCGCCTGCCGGTGCCCGCCGCCTCTTCTGCCCCCGGTTCCAGCGCTCTGGACCGGGGACTTCTTCACGCAGGACACCTGCTGCCTCGAGACCTCCTTGCGGCCCCGGTACGCGGGGAGCAGGGCCTTCTCCCGGGATGGCGCCTCGTGGCGGGGCTCTGGTGGCAGGTGGCTCGGATCCGACGCTGGTGAGATCGTGCAGTGAGCCGCCACCATGCACATGTAAGGAAGAGGGGGGAAGTCTCCTTCCTGCATCGGCCGGGCGCGCGGGGGTGGCTCAAGGGGCCGGGGGCGGAGGCCTTTGTCGGACTCCCGTTCGGTCAAGTCGTTCTTGTGTGCGAGTTAGGCTCCAGCGCCATGACCAGTGACCATGGATTCACCTGCACATGCTGCGGGGCCCGCCACCCTGAGCTGCCGATGCACTACGCGGCCGAGGCCCCGGCCGTGTGGGATCCGGCTTTCGCCGGGGCCGAGGACTGCTTGCTCTCGTCGGACCAGTGCG
>NZ_JBWKJG010000018.1:18795-181903 GCF_056432325.1 Streptomyces sp. NPDC045287 | reverse complement strand
GGGGCGCCCCGCGCCGGTCCGGGGCACTCTCAGATCGTCCATAACCGTGTCGAAGACGGTGGAGTCGTTGACGTTGCCGGGCGTGACGACGACAGAGTGGGTCGAGGCCCAATTCGGCACGTCGCGGGCCGGACGGTCGACGTGCCGCTCTACACCACGGCCTCCGTCGACACGCTCGTCGACGCACACCCGGAGGTCGACTGGGAGCATCTGCGCGCGGTGGAGAAGGGCCGGCACTCCCCACTCGCCGCGCTGACGAGGCAGGCCGCCTCGGCCTGACCTGAGCCGCTGCTCGTCGACGCCGCCTCTCCCCCGTGTCCGGCGGGAGGGCGGCGTCGCCGTGTGGGGTCAGCCATGGCGACGGAACAGCCCGCGGAGCTTACCCGGCTCTTGGTCGTGGTCATGCTCCGGTGGCGTGGCGGCCTGGACGCGGGCGGCTTCGGCGGCGGCTTCCTCGCGGGCGACGTCGTCGGCGTGGCAGGTGCCGCACACCGACAGGTCCCTGGCTTTCCAGGCCGTCCTCGCGGTGGTCTCTTCCCAGCGCTGGTCGGTGAAGTTCCTTCCGCACCGCTTGCGCACCGGCCGCCGCGCCTCCCGCTCAGCGGCGCGGCGCCGCCCCTCCTCCGCTTCGGCGTGGGCGGCCTGTTCGCGGTAGAGGGCGTCGCCGTCGGGGTTGTCGAGCGCGTCGGTCAGGGTCTGTTCGCCGTCCCGTCCCAGGCGCCGCCACACCGCCGCGCCGGCGCCGTGTTCCTGGAGTTGCTCCAGGGGGGTGTAGACGACCGGCACGGCCCGGCTGTAGTCCTTCGCCGTGATCGCCTCGCGGTAGTAGGTGTCGTACCGGTGCGGCGCCCAGAAGCGGCGGCCTGCCTCCTCCAGCACGGCGACCGTGTTGGCGACCTTCGCCTCGGTGGTGTCGGCGAACACGAACGCGAGCGGGACCAGGCCCTCACGGCCGGTGGGCGGGTAGAACCTGCGCCACAGCCACTCCTCGTGGTCGACGTGCTCGATCGCGTCCGGCCGGGACCGAGCCAGGTCCACGGTGTACGTGTCCGCGTCCTTCGGGAGCAGTCGGCCCCACTCCCAGTACTGGCGCAGCTTGTGCACCAGGTCGTCGGCGTTCTCGGTGCGGCGGTCGATCTCCAGCAGCATCACCGGTACCCTGGCCGCCGGCGCCCGCACCACCAAGTCCGCCCGCTGAACGTACCCGTGGCCAAGCCGGTGCGGAACCTCGGTGGCGAAGCCGAGCCGATGACTGATCCCGGCACGGTGCAGTTCGGCGGCCGTCGAAGTGACCGCCGCAGCATGGTCGTCATAGCCGGCGCCGAGCAGCGCCCCGGTGACCGGGTCGTACCTCTCCTCGCGCAGTACCGAGACCCGTATGCCCTTCGGCTCCAGCAGCTGCTTCGCCTCGCCGTGCCCTCGCCGGGTCAGCACCCACACCTGCCGCTGGTCCTCCCGTACCAACTCGATCCTCACCAGGCGGTGGTCCTGAAGATCCAGAAGGGTGACCCGTACGAGCTTGTCGTGCTGGTTGGCCGGACGAGTCAGCTTCCACAACTGATCGGGCGTCGCCCTCTGGAAGATCCCCAGCGCTTGCAGCAGCTCCCTCCGCCGGGACCCTGTCGAGTTCTTCCTGTGCAAAGGACGCCTTGAGGCAAGAAGGTTGTCGGACCTGTGGCGCCCCCCTGTCCTCCGGGGCTGACCTGTAACAACGCTCGAATCTTGGCGACGGGGCGCGGAGGGGGTGATGGAGGGGTCCGCAGAGGGGGCTGCTCGCCCCGGTCAAGGGGCTGCTCGGGCTCGTCTGCGGTGCTCGCCACAAGGTGCTCCTGAAAGGTGGGGCGGGCCCATCCCGCCATTCACCTTCTACAAGTTCGGTTTTCCGCTCTCGTGTGACGCCGGTCGTGAAGAACCCCTCCGCCGTGACCGCATCGTGATCAGCCGGTGTCCTCTGAAAGTGATGTTGGATCGTTTGCCATCGAAGTTGGACCGCTGATGCCAGGCGACGAGAGGTCGGGGGCTATGCGCGGTGCCCGGTGGCGAAGCGGACGAAGCCGGCGATGCGTGGGCTGAACGTCAGCGCGCACTGCTCGCCGAGAGCCGAGCGTACGCCCGCTACCACGTCGGCGTCCGGCGCGCCGAACACCTCGAAGCGCTCCACCTGACAGTGCTTCATCACCTCTTGGATGTACGGATCCGCCAGCTTCCAGTGGAGGCGGACCGCGTCGGAGTCCCGGTAGAGCTGGAAGCTGTGGGCGAGCATCCGCTCCTCGTCCACGAAGGTCTCCACCATCAGCTGAGGACCGTGCTGCTGTGCGAACGCGACTGCCCTGGTGATGGCGTCACGGAAGCCCTCCAGGTGACCTTCGGTGATGCGCATGGTGTTCCGGAAGAGGAGACTCGTCGAATCGTGAGCGGCCATGACTCGACACTCGCTCCTCAACCATGGTTGAGGTCAAGCACGGATTTTCCCAGCACGCTCCTCGACCTCATGGGCATCGCTCAGGTCAGGCGAGGTGCCAGCGGTAACACCACGGCTGTGGCCTCTCGGCTCCCGGTCCAGCTTTGCTGTCACGCACCGAGTGGCGGTCCAACTTCGATGGCAATCGGTCCAAGTTCCTTGTCACGGGACACGGGAGGAGGGAGGGTTCTCCCCCTTCCGGCCGGACTCTGTCCACAGGGCCGCACCCCGAGCATCGGGGTCGAGGCCGCCACGATCAGCGGGGCGGCCCGTACGTTCAGGAGCCGACATGCCCACCACCAGCATGCCGCTCGCCCCGATGACGCCTCACGTGGCCATCAGCGCCTTCAACCACCTCCGGGCCGTCCAGGCCGACGACATCGAAGCCGCCCGCGAGTTCGCCGGCGCCGAACCGCAGATGCCCGAGCTGCTCGTCGACGCCGCGACGCGGATCGTCGTCCCGGTCACCGCGCTGCCCGACGCCGGCGCGGGCGAGCCGTCCAAAGACACCTTCGCCCTGGAGGCCCTCGGGCGCGTCTTCATAACCTCGCTGCGGATCTGGGCGCAGACCGGGCCGAACACGGCACAGGGCATCACCCGCGCGGTCATCGACTTCGCCGCCCAGTTCCTCACCGAGGATTACGAGAACGTCACCGACACCCTGCGCCAACTGGAAGCCGTCGGCGTGGGCCAGGCCCTCGACGCGCACCCCGCATCGGCCGGCTCGCCTCCGGTGCGCCTGACCATCGCGTAGGGCGCCGCTGGAAACGCGGTGGTGCGGTGCGGCGCGCCTCGGGCCCGCGCCACCGCCGCGCGCCGCACCGCACCGCCGTCGGGCGCTCGGCGGTGCGGTCCGCCGACATCGCCGCACCGCCCCGGGGCGCGCCACGGCCGGGCGGGCTCCTCTATCACACACCCCCTTGACCGCGACCTGATCGCCAGCCGAAACAGCCGATGTCAAGGGAAAACATCGCGGTAGCAGAGCTGGACCCTCCCCGTGCCGACCGGGGACGGGCACCACCGCTCGTGTGGGACGTCCCGTCGGTTCCCGTGGTTCTTGCCGGAATCCTGGCCCCTGGCCTGGGGCTTCTCTCTCGTTCTCGTGATCGGCCGGTCAGTGACGTGACTTCGGGATTCCTGAAGCTTTCTCGTCCGATCTGATCGGTCTGCAGTCTGGTCGAAGGCGGGGAGGCGCATGCTGTCGGCGTTGGCGGTGGTGAGAAAACTCGGCAGAGTTCTGGAGAATTCACGGGATGTCGCACTGAGCGCTTGTGTCTCCAGCCGCCGGAGGGTTCAGGATCTTACTCATGGACGACGAACGCCCCGAAGTGCTCACCATTGGTCGGCTCGCGCACCGCACTGGACTTCCGGTACGTACCCTGCGCTTCTGGTCGGACGAGGGGGCGGTGCCGCCTGTGGGTCGTTCCGCGGGCGGCTACCGGTTGTACGACGCTGAGTCCGTGGCCCGCGTCGAGTTGGTCCGCACCCTGCGGGAGCTGGGCCTTGGGCTCGACGACGTGTGTCGTGTCCTGAGTGGCCGCACCACGGTCGCCGGGGTCGCCGCCGTGCATGTGGCCGCGCTCGACGCGCAGATCCGCTCCCTCAAGGTGAGTCGGGCCGTCCTGTCCACCGTGGCGAAACGGGGTTCGACCGTTGAGGAGACAGCAATGATGAACCGGTTGGCGCGGCTTTCCGCCGCCGAGCGCAAGCAGGTCATCGACGAGTTCAAGGAGGAGGTGTTCGGCGGCCTCGACGACCCGCGCCTGCGCGACCGCATGCGCGCCTTCAGCATCGAATTGCCCGACGATCCCACACCTGAGCAGGTCGACGCCTGGATCGACTTGGCCGAATTGGTTGCGGACCCCGGGTTCCGCGCCCGGTTGCGCACATGGATGGAGCTCAACACGCCCGTACCAGGGCAGGGCCGTCCCCCCGGAGCGTCCATCTGGTGGGCCAGGCAGATCGTGCAGACCGTCGCGGAGATCAGAAGAGGCGGGGTCGCTCCCGAGGGACCGGCAGCGGCCGAGGTGCTGTCCGAGCTGTTCGGTGACGCCGATCGGGCCGCCGTGCTGCGCAGCCTGGAGGCCGGAATCGAGGCAGGAGCAGAGCACTACCGCAGGCTCGTCGCCCGTGTGCGCGGGCAGAATTCGTCGCCCGACGCGACCGAGGAGCTGGAATGGCTGGCGCGGGCCCTGCGCGCCGCGGATCAGACCTGAACTGGTGCTCGACCTCGGCGGCCTCGACCCGGCCGCGCGGGTCATGGTGCTCGACCTGCAGCGTCCGGACGCGCGGTGACGGCGCGGAGCTGCTCGGCGGTGACGTCCGCGCCGCTGTTCAACCTCTTCGCGATCAAGGGGGTGTAGCGGAGCCGGACAAGGGGTCGCGCGCCTCCAGCCGCACCTGATCCAGGAGTCGGTCGGCGGTGAGCGCACCGGTGCGGTGCGGAACATCGAGTGCGGCGCACCAGAGTGGAGTCCACTCGATGGAGTCCATCGGGTGGAGTCCACTGAGTGGAGCCCACCCGATGTCGTGCATCGCCACTGGATGCAGAACATCGTGGGCTCCACTCAGTGGACGATGCCCGGCATCGTCACCACAGCCAGGCGGTGGAGTGCCGCACCGTGACAGGGCGCGGGCATCGCGGCGCGCGGCCGCGGGCGTTCTTCCAGGGTTTTCAGGCGACTCCTCCTGTGGTCCGGCCCGGCGTGTGCTGAGTGCCGGGCTGCGGGGTGTGCGGCGGCCGGTCCGTCGCCGGGGCGGGTTGCGTTCGGGGGCCGTAGGCAGCGGCGCGTTCTCGCGCGCCGTCCCGGAGCTTGGCGGCCACCTTCGCGGCGGCTTCGAAGGTCCGGCGGGGCTGCTCCACCGTGTCGACGTCGGCCTCCGGCTCCAGGAGGCGGCCGTCCTTCCGGCCGGAGCCGACCCGGGTGGCCAGAGTGTCAGCGGCGAGGCGGGCCCGCTCGTACGAAGTCGCGGGCCGCTTGCGGGTCAGCGGGCGCAGCACAGCCTGGTCCTCGGTGTCGCGCGGGTACAGGGCGCGCAGGTCGGCGGCCATCATCCGGCCGCACCCGACGGGGCGGGTGTAGTCGTCGACGACGCTCTGCACGATCTGTTCGTCCAGGCCCGGCTGGTGGGGTCGGCCGCGCAGGACGTAGGAGAGGTCGCGGCGGGCTTCGGCGAGCAGGCGGTGGCGCGCGAAGGCGCCGCGCATCACGTACACCACGGCGACGACGTCGACGGCCGCCAGCGCGATGTCGACCACCGGCCGCACCCGCGCCCACACCGCCGCGGCCGCCGCCCGCGCCCGCTGCGCGAGCCGGTAGACGGTGCAAGCGCCGAACGCCCGGATCGCGGAGGCGCGCCACCACTTGCGCAGCTCGGTCAGCGACAGCAGCTCGGTGCGCTTGGGCGGGCGTGGCGGGCGAGGGCCTGGTCGGCAATGCAGGCGTCCAGGCCGGGAACGAAGGCGTGGCCGTCGTGCACCGACATGCTGACGCCGAGGCCGACCACCATCATGCTCTGGACGAGGAACTTGGGGCGGCCCAGCCGGACGAAGGCGCGCAGACGCTCGGCGCGCGGCAGGACGGGCGCGGCGGTGGCCGGGGCGGCGATTCCTGTGCTGTCCACGGAACAGCTCCCTGTGCTGCGGGGCAGCGGGACGGCGGCGTGGTGTGGCTCGTCGAGCGGGACGGGCGGGTTCGGCGGCGCCGGTGGACACGGCACGTCGCCTTCCCAGTGCCGCACAAGCAGCTCGGTGGGATCGGCCGGCCCGTACAGGGCCCGCCCGCCCGTCCCCGCTGTCGTCGGTCAGCCGAAGTCGAGCGTGTCCTGTGCGAAGCCGGGCGAGGCGACGCTGGTGGTGCGCCGTCCTGGCGGGCGTCCTTCCAGCACTCGATCAGCTCGTCCTTCCCTCCTTACCCGCCCCTTCACCGACATCGAAAACAACCTCGACCTCCAACGCACAAACCCGGCATCCTCCCCCGGCACGCCCCCTACCTCCACCAGCGCACCGCCGGCACGCGGTACCAGGATCCGCGCGCCCAGCCGTAACGGGACGGCCGCACGCGCCGCATGGCCGCCTCAGTGCGGTACCTCGGACAGAACGCGTGGATCGCCGCCCGCGCGCCACCGCCTGGCGCGCGCCGGTGCAGCCCCTGGCGGTCGGCCAAGGGCGGTGTCTGACGGGCGGGCGCCGAAAAACACGCCGGGATACCTCTCAGCCGTCCGCAGCTTCGCAGGTCAAGGCGATCCCCTACGGCAACACGGATGAGAACTCACACGAGGGTGGAAAGGTCCGAGTGCAAAGGAGTGAAGCGGGAAGAGCGGAGTTCCTCCCGGGCACGTGCACGCTGGACCTTGCCGCTGGTGGTCCGGGGCACGCTCATCGGGCCGACGATGACGACGTGAACAGCCAGCCGCAGCTCGTGGGCCAGACGCTTCTTGATCAGGTCGGCGAGAGTCGCAGGGGTGCGGCCGTTGAGGTGCAGGGGACGGATCTCCTGCACCAGGACGATGCGTTCGGCACCGGAGGGATCGGGCAGGGCGAAGGCGACGCACGGACCGGCGGCGGGGTCGGCGGTTTCGCTGAGGCGTTCGATGTCCTGGGGGTGGATGTTGCGGCCGTTGACGATGATCAGGTCTTTGGCACGGCCGGTGACGTACAGCTCACCGTGCTGGAAGAAGCCCAGGTCACCAGTGCGTAGGAAGGGTCCGTCACCGTCGGCTGTGGTGGCGGCGAAGGTGTCGGCGGTCGCCTGCGGGTCACCGAGGTAGCCGTCGGCGACGCTGTCGCCGCCCACCCAGATCTCACCGATGTGACCGTCGTCCAGAGGGCGTGAGGTGGCGGGGTCGACGATGCGGACCTCAGCGTCGACAGGACGGCCGCAGCCGACGAGGTCGGTGCCGCCCGGGGCGGGCACGGCGCGGCCGGCCTCCAACGCCTCGCGGTCGAAGCTCCGCACAGTGGGGCCGTTGCCGCAGGGCGTGCCGGTGACCAGGAGGGTGGCCTCGGCCAGGCCGTAGCTGGGTGCCCAGATGTCCGGGCGGAAGCCGATGGGGGCGAGGCGGCGGGCGACTGTGGTCAGGACGTCGGGGCGTACGGGCTCGGCGCCGCTCAGCGCGAATCGCAGGGGGTGCAGATCCAGGTCGGGGTCGAGGTCGCCGAGTTGGCTGGTCTTGAGGCTTTTGAGTAGCCAGTCGTAGCCGAAGTTCGGGGCGAAGGTGCAGAAGGCCCGGTATCGGCTGATCATCTGGAGCCACAGCAGAGGGTGGGAGATGAAGGACACCGGGGAGCAGAAGACGAGGTTGCTGTAGTTCGCGAGTGGACTGAGCAGCATGCCGACCAGGCCCATGTCGTGGTAGTGCGGAAGCCAGCCGGCGCTGGTTGGTGACGGGGTGTGGCGCATCTCGTCCAGGAACTCTTCGGGAAGGAGCATTTTCCTGATGGACAGCGAATTGTGCAGTAGGTTCCGGTGGCTGATGACGACACCGCGTGGTTCGCTGGTCGATCCGGAGGTGTACTGGATGTAGGCGGTCGCCGAGAGGTCTTGTGCGAGGGGGGACCAGGTGTCGGGGTCGGGCAGGGCGACGGCGTCGGTGGCGAAGCACTCGGCCCGTCGTGCGTCACCCAGGCCGGTGAGCCAGGAGGCGAGAGCGGGCTGGTGCGCGGTGTCGGTGAGGACCAGGCCGGCGTCGGCGTCGCGCATGATGCCCTCGGCGCGTTGGAGGGCTCGGCGGTCGGTGTCCGGCAGCGGAGCGGGGATGGCGATCCGCCCGGCGTACAGACAGCCGAGGAAGGTCGTCAGGAATTCCAGGCCCGCCGGGTACATCAGCATGACCCGTGCACCGGGTGGTGTCCGGGCGGTCAGCCAGGCTCCCACCGAGCGGGCGCGTGCATCGAGCTGGGCGTAACCGAGGCGTTCGACCTCGACGAGTTCACCGCGGACGCTGTCCACCCGCGCGTACCAGCGGGTGTCGCCGAGGAGCCACAGCTTTTCGCGCAGGAACCGGACGAACTCACTCACCGTGTGCTCCGTTCCGCCCGGCTTGCGCCTCTTCGAGGTGGTGCTCGATGTAGTTGACCACGGCACCGACCGTGTGCAGTTCCCAGGCGGCCTCGTCGGGGATACGCACCTCGAAGCGTTCCTCCGCGAGGACGGTCATGCGGATCAGGACGAGTGAGTCGAGTGCGAGGTCGGCGATGAACGCCGTCTGTTCATCGACCTGCGCGGGATCGACGTCACCGCACTCGGCGAGCAGCGCCTTCACTTCGGCGAGGATCTCGGAGCGGTTCATCGGGTGGCTCCCCCGTGGGGCGCGTGCGTGGTGCGGGGTTCGTCCCAGGCGACGGGCAGGATGCTCAGACCACGCTCGAACATGCTGGGCCGCCACTGTGGTGTGCCGTCCAGCCGCAGGCCGGGCAGGCGACGCAGAACGGTGACCACAGCCGTCTCGGCGGTGATCCGGCCGATGTGGGCGCCCAGGCAGTAGTGGCTGCCGTGGCCGAAGGCGAGATGGCTCCGGGTCGGACGGCGCAGGTCGAGGCGGTCGGGGTCGGGGTAGCGTGCGGGGTCGCGGTTGGCCGCCCCCAGGCACAGGAACAGGGACTCGTCCGCGGGGACGGTCACCTCGCCGAACTCGACGGGTTCGAGGGTGCCGCGCCAGCTGGTGAACGGCAGGGGGCTTTCGTAGCGCAGGAGCTCGTTGATGCCCGCCTCGATCAAGGAAGGGTCGTCGAGCAGTGCGGCGAGCTGGTCGGGGTGGGAGAGCAGGGCGTGCAGGCTGTTGCCGACGCTGTTGATGCTGGGGTCCTGGCCGGCCGCGAGCATCATCATGACCTGACCGTGCAGTTCGTCCTCGCTGAGCAGACCGTCCCGGTCGCGGGCCGTCACCAGCAGGGAGATCAGGTCGTCGCCGGGCGAGCGGCGCTTCTCGGCGACGGCTTTGCGGACGAACGCGTCGATCTCATAGGCGAGCGCCGCGACATAGGGGACCTCGTTGTTCCAGTCCGCGGTACGCCAGATCATCGCCCGCAGGTGGTCCATCTGGGGCGGGGCGGCGCCCAGGACGGAGAACAGGACGTTGCCGCCGAGCGGGTAGGCGACGGCCGCCATGAGGTCGGCGTGGCCCCGGTCGGCGATCCGGTCGATGCGGGTGTCGACGATGTGCTGCACCCGGGCACGCCACTGTTCCTGCCGGGCGGGCGTGAAGAAGGGGCGCATGATCGCGCGCAGGTCGGCGTGGCGGGGGTCGTCGCTGTCCAGCAGGTGGGTGAACAGCCGCTCCCGCAGGTCGTCGGGCCAATGGCGAAGCCACGTCCGGCCGGCGGTGGTGCGGGTGCTGTCGCAGGTCACCCGCGGGTCGGTGTGGGCCTGGCGGACATCGCCGTAGCGGGTCAGCAGCCAGCCCGGGCCGTCCGGGCTGACGATCCGGCTCACCGGCCGGTGCTCGCGCAGCCAGTGCAGTGTGGGGTACGGATCGTGCTGGAACGCCTCCGTGAACGGGGCCGGCAGGCCACCGGGCAGGTCCTCGGGCGGCCAGCCGGGCGGGTACGACCGCTTCGCCTCGACTCGGGGCCTCGACGCCGGGACGTTGGGGATGGTCTCCCGGGGAAGCGGTGGGGCCTGCGCGACGGACACGCCCTGGAGGCGGCTGGTGCGCAGCATCGGGTAGTTGAGCTCGCCGTGGCGGTCACCGCTCAGCCCCGGGCCGCCGTGGTTGGACAGGTACGCCACGCCCGCGAGGTGGGAGTCGTTGACGCGGAGCTGGCCGCAGGAGCGGACCTCGCGGACGAAGTGGTCGATGACCTTCGGGTCCTGTGCCAGCAGGGAGTTGCGCAGGCCGTACCGGCCGGAGGCGACGAACGACGTCATCTCGGTGAGGAGGTCGTCGTCGCGGGCGGGGTCGGGGACGACCAGGGTCAGCAGGGGGAAGAACGTCTCGTGCCGTACGGCGCGCAGTCGACGGGCGTGGGCGAGTCCGTCGGCCCGGACGAGCGCCGGTTCGACGAAGACGGCGATGTCGCTTTCCCGGCCGTTCACGTCCAGGTGGCGTCCGCCGGTCAGCACGCGGGCACCCGCTTTGCGGGCGTCGGCGAGCGTGGCGTCGTAGCCGGCCATGTGGGGTGAGGCGGCCAGCACCACCTCGGGGTCGTCGGGGAAGCCGGGCCGCAGCGTCCGGACCCGCTCGGTCAGCAGGTCGGCGAGTGCGTCGGCGATCTCCGGATGGACGAGTGCGATGTTGGGCGCGCAGCAGATCTGTCCGCCGCCGTGGAAGGACTCCATCAGCAGCTCGACGGCGTGTTCCAGGGGTGCGTCCCGCCATACCAGGACCATGTCGTTGCCGCCGAGTTCCAGGACGGGTTTCTTGCCCGCCGCCAGGCATGCCTTCTCCAGTTGCTCGCCGCGGACGGAGTCGCCGAAGTACAGCACGTCGTCCACCAGGGGGCTGGCCAGCCAGGTGTCCAGTGCCTGGGCGGGGTCGGTGCACAGTGCCGACAGCACGCCGGGCGGGGCGCCGGCGTCGGCGAGCGCCGGCACGGCGATCCGCTGCAGCAGGTACATCGCGGCGATCGGTGCCTGCCGGGGCAGGCGCACCACCAGCGCGTTGCCCGCCAGGACGCACTGGAAGGCGGCGCCGACGCTGAGCGCCGGGGTGTTCAGCGGTGGCTGCACGCACACCACGCCGTCCGGTACCCGCCGCAACTCCACCGTCCGACCGTCGAGGCTGTGGCGGGTCTCCATCTGTCGCAGACACCAGTCGGTGGTTTCCGGGCCGAAGAAGGTGAGGAGGTTTCCGACCTCCATCCGGGCCAGCCGCACCGGGTGGCCCTCCTCGACGAGGAGGCCGGTCAGTGTGGCGGCGTGTTCGTGCAGCCGGGCGCGGAACGCCTCGGCCACCCGCGCGCGTCGGGCCGGCGCGCTGCCGCCCCACTCGGCCGCCGCGCGACGGGCCACGTGGAGTGCCGTGTCCATCTGTTGGGGGCCGGCGAGGGCGCAGCGGCCCAGGATCGTGTCGGGGTGGGCGTCGGGGGTCATGCGCCCGGCGTTGAGTGCGTTGCGGTAGCAGGTGGCGCCGAGGGGGTCGTCGATCAGTGCGCTCGCGCGGAGCGTGTAGACCCACTCGGGGGAGTCGCAGGCGCTGGTGCCGTCGAGGAGTGAGGCGAAGCTGAGGAAGTGGTCGGCGCGGTGCGCTGCGAGGTCGTGGGTGTGCGGGCGGGTCATCGGTGGTTCTCGCTCTCAGCCGTTGGTGGTGTCGGTGGTGCGGGCGCCGAGGCGTAGCAGCACGTGGCGGGAGATGTCGGTGAGGGTGACGCCGCCCTGGAGCAGTTCCAGGGGCGGGATGTCGACGTCGAGGTGCTGTTTCAGTGCGGCCAGGAGTTCGGCGCCCATCAGGGAGTCGACTCCGTAGTCCTGCAGCGGTTGCCGCGCGTCGAGGCGGGCGGCGTCGGTCTGCAGGATGTGGGCCATCAGCTCGGCGAGCGTGCCGTTGACGGTTTCCAGCGCCTCTTGCGGGGAGAGACCGGCCAGGGTGGCCAGGAGGTCTTGGCGGGTGTGTCCGTGCGGCCCGCCGTCAGCGGAAAGCAGCGCTGCGAGGCGGGGTGCGGCGACTACGGGCAGTAGGGCGCGCAGCCGGGCCCAGTCGAAGCGGCCGATTCCGGCGACGGCGGTGCCGGACGCCGTCAGGGTGGGCAGCGCGTCCAGTGCCTCGCGGGAGCCGAGCGGGGCGATGCCGAGAGCCTGCATGGCCGTCCCCAGGTCCTCGCGTGCGACGTGGCCGCAGTCCTCGATCGCGCCCCAGGCGACGGCGAGCGCCGATCCCCTGTTGTGCCGCTGGCGGGCCAGCGCTTCGCTGAACAGGTTTCCGCCGGCATAGGCGGACTGTTTGATGTTGCCCACGGTCGTGGTGGCGGAGGAGTACAGCCAGAACAGGTCGAGTGCGCGTTCCCGGGTCAGGGCGTCGAGGACCGTGGGGCCGGCCACCTTGGGGGCCAGCACTGCCCGGACGCGCTCGTCGGACAGTTCGGTGAGGGGGCCGTCGTCGAGCGTCATGGCGGCGTGGACGATTCCTGCGAGCCGGTGTCCGCCGGTGTCGATGCGGCCGATCACTTCGGCCATGGCGGCCATGTCGGTAACGTCGGCGGCGTAGGGCGTGGCCGTCACTCCGCACGCCGCCAGGTCGGAGAGCACTTCGGCCGCCTCGGGGCCGTCGGCACCCCGCCGGGAGACCAGAGCCAGGTGACGGGCCCCGTGTTCGCCGAGCCAGCGGGCGGTGGCGGCGCCGAAGCCGCCCAGTCCGCCGGTGACCAGGTAACTGCCGTCGGGGTCCAGGCGGAGCGTCTCGGGCCGCAGGCGTACGGGGACCGGGCCGTCCTGCGGATCGAGGCTCACGATGACCTTGCCGACGTGCCGGGAGTGCTGCAGCAGCTCGAACGCCTCTTTGACCCGAGCGGCCGGGTAGACGACGTGCGGCAGCGGCCGGTAGCGTCCGTCCGCCATGCGTTCGGCGATCGCCGCCATCAGGCGGAGGCTTTTCTCCAGGCCGTCCTCGTCGATCAGCAGAGTGCTGATGTCGACGCCGAAGAAGGCGATGTTACGGGTGAAGGGCCGCATGAGAAGCGGCTTGTTTTCGTAGATGTCGCGTTTGCCGAGTTCGATGAACCGGCCGCCCGACCGCAGTGCTTCCAGACCTCGGTCGATGGCCTGCCCCGCCAGCGAGTTGACCACCACGTCGACGCCGCGTCCGCCGGTGAGCGCCAGGGCCTGCTCGGCGAAGTCCAGGGTGCGGGAGTCCAGGACGTGTTCGACGCCCAGCGCACGCAGAAGATCGCGTTTGCCCGGGCTGCCCGCGGTGGCGATCACCTTGGCGCCCACGAGGCGTGCGTACTGGAGGGCCGCCAGCCCCACTCCGCCCGCGGCCCCGTGCACCAGGACGGTCTCCCCGGTTGCCAGGCGCGCCAGGTCGTGCAGCGCGTGGTGGACCGTCAGATAGGCCACCGGCACGGTCGCGGCTTCCGCGAACCCGATACCGTCGGCGAGCTTCATCACGGCTGACGCGGGGGCCACGATGTGCGAGGCGAGACAGGCCGAGGCGGCCGCGAACACGCGGTCCCCCACGGCCAGGTCCTGTACCCCGTCTCCGACGGCCGTGACGATCCCGGCACATTCGTAACCGGGTACGTCCTCGCCGAAGACTCCGACCTTCGCCTCGGGGGGCAACAGTCCGGTCGCCAGCATGATGTCCCGGTAGTTGAGCGCCGCCGCGCGCACCGCGACGACCACCTCCCCGGCGCCCGGCGTCCGGGAAGGTGCCTGCGTCCAGACGGGCTCGTAGGACAGGCCGGGCGCACGGATCTCCAGGACGAAGGGTTCCTCGCTGCCGCACTCGATGCGCTCGCCCACGGGCAGGGCGTGTTCCCGGGGCACGAAGCGCCCGCCGGAAGTGAGCACGATCTCGTCCTCGCGCCCTCGCACGTCTTCGCCGTCCTCGGCCGTCGGGGAGGGTTCCAGCAGTTCACGGGCGAGCCGGTGCGCATCGGCCACGGGGTCACCGAGGCGTTCCAGCGACAGTCGGGTCACCCGCAGATCGGGGTGTTCGTTGGCCAGGGTGCGGGCCGCGCCCCAGGCGACGGCGTCCTGCGGGTGGTCGGCCCGCTCGGGTGCGGGCAGCGCCCCGCTGGGCCGCGTCACCAGCCACAGAGCGGGCTGGACTCCGTCGGGCAGACGCCGGCAGGCAGTGGCCAGTGCGCGCAGCACGGCTGTGCGGCACACGGCCCGGTCGAGCGCTGCCTGCGGGTCGGCGGGGCTTTCCCCCAGGACTAGCACGACGGCCGGATCGCCGTCACCGGTGAGTGCTGTCGTCCAGTTCGCGGCGTCGGCGGTGGCCGGCACCACCGGTACGTCCGGTGCTCCCTGCCCGGCCAGCAGCGCCGCCACCTGCCGGGCCAGCGGTGTCTCGGTGTCGCTCTCCGTGGCCACGATCCACCGGGTGCCGTCCTGGCACCGGGGCAGTGCGGGCCGCGGAGTCTCGTGCGCGGGCGCTGCGGCCAGCAGCACCGAGAAGGCTTCCTTGATCACCTCGCCGCTGTCGTTGAGGCAGACGACGTCGGTGAGACCGCAGGTGCGCAACGCGTCGAACCACTGCTTCCGACTCAGCAGGGGCGAGTCCGGTCGCGCCTCGTCGTCGTGGTTCCAGAAACTGTCCAGCATGCCGAAGAACGGCAGTAGATAACCGGTGTCGTGTGTCTCGGCGACCAGCAGCCGGCCGCCGGGCGCCAGCAGCGCGCGCACCCGGCGCAGGGCCGCCCGCAGATCGGCGGCGGCGTGCAAGGCGTTCACCGCCACCACCAGGTCGTAGGAGCTGCCGGTGAAACCCTGCCGGCCCGGGTCGGCGTTCAAGTCGAGGGTCCGGTAGGCGACGAAGGGATGGTCGGCGAACCGGTGGCGGGCGCGGGCGAAGAAACCCGCGGACACGTCGGTGAAGTGGTACACGGTGCGGTCCGCCGGCAGCAGCGGCAGCAGCGCGGCACTGGCGCCGCCTGTGCCCGCGCCGACCTCCAGGATCCGCAGGGGGCGGTCCTCGGGCCACTCCCGCGCGATCTCCGCCGCCAGCGCGGCCAGCATCCTGTTGTGGAAACGGCAGGACGGCGCCACGTCGTAGAACTGTTCCAGAGCCTCTACCGCGCCCTGGCCGGTGAGCAGATGCAGTGCGTCCCGTTCGCCGCGCAGAACCTGGGCCAGGTGGGACAACTGCCGTACGGCCATCTGCACCTCGGCGCTGAAGGCCGGGAAGTCCAGCGGCAGCAGCGTCAGCAGGGGGGCGGGGGTCGGCTTCCCCGTCAGCTTCCACCGGCCGTCCTCGCCGGCGACGGCCAGGCCGTACCGGGACATCACCACGAGCAGCGCCCGCGCCAGCCGGTCGTGTTGCGGGAGCATTCCCTGCCGGACCAGATCATCGCAGGTGAACCCGGTCGCGCCGCCACCCAGCAGCTCCGCGAACACAACGGCGGCCACATGAGCGCTCACCTGCTTGAGCCGGTCGATGAACTCCACGGCGCGCGTACCGCGCGCGTCGGCGTAGGACGCCTCGACGCCGGCTGTGACGGCCCCGGCGAGGACGGAGTTGCCGGGCAGCGGAGAAGGCCCGGCAGGCAGGTGCGAATGCGGCGCGGCGCGCAGCACGGTCTCGTACCGCTGCGGCGCCCGCTCGACAGGGCTGGGCACGCGCCGCAGGCGCACACCGGACAGTTCGACGCTGACGCCGCCGTCCGGATCGGTGACCACGACGTCGAAACAGAGGGCGGCGACGTTGTGTGTGCGGTCGCGCACGTGCAGCATCCCCGCCGCGGACGGAGCGCGCCACACCCGTACGGATTCGATCGAGACCGGAAGCCACGCCTGCCCGGCACCGGTCCGGGCCGCCACGAGGGGCACACACGCCTGCAGCGCGCCGTCCAGCAACGCCGGATGCACCACGTACCGCGCGGTGTCCGCGGCGGTCGTGGTGTGCCGGTAGGCGGCCAGCGCCTCCCCGTCCCCGATGTGCAGCCGCACCAGTTGCCGAAACGCAGGACCGTAGTCCAGACCGCTCGCGGCCAGCTCGGGATACAGGGCGCCGGCATCACCCCGGCGGGTGCACCGGGCTTGCACCTCGGACAGGTCGATCCGCGCAGGTGGGCGGCCGATCAGGACCCGGGCCCGGCACCGGGCGTGAGCACGGGGCTGGACGTGGTCGTCCTCGATGCCGTCGACGGCCTCGGTGCTGGTGATGGAGACCATGCCGTCCTCGGGTGAGAACGCCAACTGCACACGGACGTCACCGGCCCGGTCCCACGGGATGACCAGCGGACGACTCACCTCCATCCAGGACACTTCCACCGGACCGTCCAGCAGCCGGTGGCCGGCGGCCAGGGCCATCTCGAGGTAGCCGGCCGCGGGGAACACCACCGAACCGGCCACCTTGTGGTCACTCAGCCAGGGCACCAGCGCCGGTTCGATCGCCCCCTGCCAGGCGGGCTCCGCCGTCGGCAGACGCTCACCCAGCAACGGATGGTCCAGCCGCCCCGATCCGACGCGCGGAAGCCAGTCCCGGGGGCTGCCGCACCAGTGCCGTTCCCGCTGCCAGGGGTAGGCGGGAAGCTCCACGACCCGGGGCGGCCGGGGAAAGAAGCGCGCCCAGTCCCAGGTGGCCCCGGCGGCGAGCAGTGCTTCGATCGACCGGCGCACCGCCACCGGTCCGGCGGTGTCACGGTGGAGGGTGGCGACGACGGCCGTCCGGTCGCGCCCGGTAGTGATCCGCCGCAGGTAGGTGCGCAAGACCGGATGCGGGCCGATCTCCAGCAGCACGTCGACGCCCGTGTCCAGGGCCCGGCCGACGGCATCGGCGAACCGGACCGGTTCGCGCACGTTGCGCCACCAGTAGTCGGCGTCCAGGCCGGAGGCGGGCACCGGCCCGCCGGTGACGGTGGAGATCAGAGCGTCGCCGCCGGTCTGCGGGGCCAGCCCGTCAAGCGCGGTCACCAGCGGGAGCCGGACCGACTCCATGGCCGGACTGTGGAAGGCGTAGTCGAGGTCCATGAGCCGGAAGAACACCCCCCGGACCGACAGTTCGGCGCCCAGACGCTCGAGCACGGACTTCGGACCTGCGATCGTCACGTCCCTGGGACTGTTCACCGCGGCCACCACCAGTTCGGGGTACGCCTCCAAGACCTCCTGGGCCTCGGCCGCCGGCAACCCCACCGCGGCCATCCGGCCACGGCCGGCCGTCACCGCCTGGGCCCGGCCGCGCTCGGCAACCACCCACGCCGCCTCCTGGAGCGTCAGCGCGCCCACGGCGTACGCGGCCGCCACCTCCCCGACGCTGTGCCCGAGCGCGACCTTCCACTGAGCACCCCGCTCACGCAGCACCGCGACGATCCCGGCCTGTACGGCGAACAGCAGCGGCTGCGCCACCTCGGTGGCCGCCAGCCCCCACTCGACCGCCGACCGGTGCAGCCGCTCGGCCACCGACCAGCCCAACCGCGGCGCCAGCGCGGTATCGACCGCCTCCACCTCGGCGCGGAACGCCGGGTCCCCGTCCAGCAGGTCGGCCCCCATGCCCGCCCACTGCGAGCCGTTCCCCGCGAAGACCAGAGCGACCTGGCCCCGCTGGACCGCCTCACCGGCAACGCCTTGCTCCGACAGCAGCTGCGCCGCCTCGGACGGGGAGGAGGCCAGCGCCACCCGCCGGTGGCGGTGCAGGGCCCGCCGCACACCCGCGGTGGCCGCGATGTCGTAGAACTCTTCTGGCGCGGCGGACGCCAGCCGCGCGGCCAGTCGCCGCGCCGCGTCCTCGGCTGCCTGTGCGGTGCGCCCCGAAGCGATCACCGGCAACCGGCCCGTGTGTTCGGAGTCCGGGCGCGGCACGGCGCTCGGCGACGGGCCGAGGACCACGTGCGCGTTCGCGCCGCCGAACCCGAAGGAGTTGACGCCCACGAAACACCGCCCGTCGCGGTGGACCAGTGGACGCGCCCGCCCGACCGGCTCCAGCCCCAGAGCCGCGAAGTCGATGCCCGGGTTGAGCGGTTCCAGGTGCAACGAGGCCGGGATCACGCCGTAGCGCAGCACCGCAAGGGCCTTGAACAGCCCCGCCATACCCGAGGCGGGCTCCAGGTGCCCCATGTTGGACTTCACCGATCCCACGGGCAGCGGCCCCCTCGTCCGCGCCGTGCCCAGCACCCGGCCCAGCGCGGTGCACTCGGCCGGGTCCCCCGCCGGCGTACCCGTGCCGTGCGCCTCCACGTACGCGACCTCATCAGGAGCGATACCGGCTCGGCCGTACACCTGCCGCAGCAGGCTCTCCTGGGCCTGTGCGCTGGGCATGGCCAGACCAGGGGTACGCCCGTCGCAGTTGCTGCCGGACCCTGCGATCACGGCATGGATGCGGTCACCGTCGGCCACGGCGTCAGCCAGCGGCTTCAGCACCACCATGCCTGCGCCTTCGGCCCTGACGAAGCCGTCGGCGTCCGCCGAGAACGCCGCACAGCGCCCGCGCCTGGAGAGCATCGAAGCCTGACTGAACTCGATGAACACGCCCGGGTTCAGCAGGACGTTGACCCCGCCCGCCAGCGCCACCCGGCTGCCGCCCGATGCCAGCTCCCGGCAGGCCCGGTCCACCGCGACCAACGACGAGGAACAGGCTGTGTCGACCGCCATGCTCGGCCCGCGCAGGTCGAAGAAGTGCGAGAGCCTGTTCGCCGCGATCGAGTGGGCAGCGCCTGGCGCGGAATACGCGTTCGTCTGCCGGGGCCTGGCCATCTGCAGCCCGCCGTAGGAGAAATCCGAGATGCCGACGAACACGGAGGTGTCGGAGCCCGCCAACGTCCCGGGGTCGATTCCCGCATCGTCCAACGCCTCGGCGGTCGTCTCCAGCAGCAGGCGGTGCTGCGGGTCCATCTGGGCCGCCTCGCGCGGCGACACGCCGAAGTAATCCGCGTCGAACTCCGCGATCCCGGGGAGGAAACCGCCGCAGGCGGTGTAGGACTTTCCCGGCCGCGCCATCGCCGTGTCGACGAACCTCGCGGCCTCGAACCGATCTTCCGGCACTTCCGTGACCAAGTCCCGCTCGGCCACCAACGCCTCCCACAACCCGACCAGATCCGTGATCCCGCCAGGCAACCGGCACCCCAGCCCCACGATGGCGAACCCGTCCGTCCCGAGCGGAGCCTCCGTCATACCGACACCCCAGTTCGTCACTATCCGCACTGGCACAAACACATCAAGCAACAGTGGAGGTGGTGACCGGGCGGGTCAAGAGGGCAGTGCATCAATCGGATAGCGCCGGATTCCTGACCGCGCACCCCATGAAAAAACGTAACGCGACACCACGCGGCCATTGGTCATCGAAATTACTCAAGAGGCGTCCCACTACACGCCTTTCACCAGCTCCATGCACCCGCAGCCGCAGCCTCGACGACCACGGGAGATGCCGTTCGACCCATCCGTGCCGCGATTACCCGCAACAGAAGTGCGCTTATCTGATAGGAATTTCACTGGGCCGTGTCAATGTTTCGCGGAAACGCCAGGGTGAAAGCCGCGGCGCGCCTTTGACGTCACCCTGTGGAGAACAGTCCCGCCCGCCACCCCTCGCCTTGTCCTCACGACCGGTTGCAGCCGGTGATCCCCCACCCGCTTGCAGGCGGTAGACGCACACAGCTGCGGGTTCGCGGCTCGCCCTCTGGAAGATGCGACGAACCCGCCGATTTCGACTGCCGTCGGCGCCGATCATGGTGTGCGCCGGTCCAGGCGAGGGTGCGCGGCCCGATCAGCTGGGCGAGGCTCTCGGGATCACGTTGAAACGTTTCCCCGCACCGCTGACGTCGGTGAGCGCGGCGTCGGGCCCTCACCAGGGCCGCCCACTACGTGGAGCCGGTCTGGCGGGAACAGGGCAGCAAGGACGACGAGGCCAAGCTCGCCCAGTTCCACGCGGACGGGCCGGAGCCGGCGCGGCCGGTCGGTGAGTTCGGCGCGCTGCTGCTGGCCGACCACCTCACCGCCGCGCCCGACGAGCACTCCGACTGCGAGTCCGCGCACGCCCTCCGGCAATCGGCGACGGTGACCAGCCGCTACCTCAAGCGCTGGTGCCTCGCGGGCGGCGGCGAGGCGGACCTCGCCAGCATCCGCTCACACGTGGCCTCCCTGGTCGCCAAGGCAAAGGAGCAGGCCACCAGGGCGGCCACCGCGGCGCGGACCGCCGCGACGGCGCAGCAGGAGGCGTGGGCCGTCGCCGACACCACCCACGTGCCTCGTAGCCGTGGCCTGATGTACGCCCAGCACGTGGTGCCGACCGCCGCGAGGGCGTCGATGATGCCGTGCTCCCGGGCGGCCCCGACGTCGTGGACGGCACGGGCAGAGCCGGCGACGCCCCGCACCAAGGCCGACATCACGTGCTGGGCCGGCAAGGGCTACCGGGGCAGCGACGGCACGGTCCTCACCCCGTGCCGAGACGTTGGGGGACCCTGTCCACCGGTCAGCAGACCGTGAACCGGTCCCACGCGAAGATCCGCGCCCTCGTCGAGCAGGCCCTGGCCACCCTCACGTCCTGGCGGCCCCTTCGCAAACACCGGTGCTCGCCCACCCGAATCACCTGCCCCGTCCAGGCCGTCCTCGCCCTGCATTTGGCCTACTCGAACCGATGACGGAAAAGCCTCACCACCTCGACTCAAGAGGTCTGCCCTAGGAGTGCTGGTGGCAGCAAGGCAAATGCACCCGAGTCTCAAGGTCGCCGACAGAGTCGCTCACCGGGCGGCGCGGTGAGGATTGCCCTGGCTGTCGCAGGGCAGGCGGTTCTCGCCGTAGGCAGCGGTGAAGTTCTCGGTCAAGTCGTCTTCGACCGCTGTCATGACACCGGAGCTGATCCGGATCACGCCGCTGAAGGGACGTTCTACGTCACGGATGACGAGCAGGACGCTGGTAAGCAGGGCGGTCGTCACGATCAGGGTGGCAGTGACAGTCCCGCTCTTCGTCTGGGGCAGGCACAGCCCGAAGACGAAGATGAGGACGGCCAACGCAGCGAGCATGACCCAGTAGACGGCGCTGGGGATAGCAGGCGTGGATTCCGCCACCCGAGTTTGCCGGTACTGGTCACGCTCCTTATCGGCAGCCAGCAGCATGGCGAAGGGAGCTGCGTCGGTGCCCATGTCCTTCAACGCCGTGTGGAAGTCAGAGGCCCAGTGGGCCGGGCCGGCGGAGCCGTGGCCGCGGGCCATCGCAGGCCATTCCGATGACCGCACGGAGCGCACGTAACAGAGGATGTCCGCTTGCAGCCTCTGACGCTGTGGTGCCGGAGCGAAGTCGGCCACGTCGTACATGTGGCCCAGAGCTTTGGCTTCCTTGCGTACTGCTTCCTCGGCCCGACCGTTGGAATTCGATGCCATCACCAAGACGAAGGCGAGTACGAAGACGGTCAGGGCCTGCAAGGGCAGGACGAAGTCCCGTACGGTCAGGGTCGGCGTTTTCAGGGATTCCAGTTGGCGTCGCAAGAGGCGGCGACCGAATACTCCGGCCAGTACAGCGCCGACGGCCACAACAATCGTGACGATCACGGTCTCTCCCTCCAAGGGCGGCCTTCGAAAGCCCGCCGGAAAGGACTCAACGAGGCGAACTTGCGGCGCTGCAGACAATGGTTTCGAGGGCCCGCCACCTCGGCACGGCAAAGGCGGCCATTCGGGTGGTCACGCGGGCAGCCCGTTGGCAGTCCGCGCGGTCATGTCCCTGCGAAGCGCCCGGCGCACGAAAGCCGCTATACGGCAGTCTGAGCGGTTTACAAGGGGCGCCCCACCCAAGGAGACCCGAGCGGGGCTGCTTGGGTGGTCACTCCACGAAGCCGGTACGGAAGGCGGCCGGGGTGGCAGGGTCGACGCGGCAGGCGGCTCAGCGTGGCCCGGTCGGCCTGCAGCCGAGGGATGGGCGGCGCCGAGCGGGCAGGGGCGGCCGAGACGGCGCAGCGTTGAGCCGCGACGGTTGGCTCAGCCGGGAAAGTTGGCCGAGTCCGCCGGGGCAGGCGTTCGCCGAGCCGATTTCCGTCTGAAAGGCCAGCGGGTGTCCGATCCCGGTGCGGTGGAGTTCGGCGGCCGTCGAGGTGACCGCCGCGGCGTGGTCGTCTCAGCCGGTGCCAAGCAGCTCACCGGCGACCGGGTCGTACTCCTCCTTGCGCAGCGCCGAGACCCGTATGCCCTTTGGCTGCAGCAGCTTCTTCGTCTCACGCTGCCCTCGGGTGGTGAGCACCCGCACCTGCCGCTGGTCGTCCGGACGGTCCCGATCCTGGCGAGGTGGTGGTCCTGGAGATCCAGAGGTTGTCCCGCGTGAGCTCGTCGTGCCGGTCGTCCGGGCGGGTCAGCTTCCACAACTGATCGGGCGTCGCCCTCTGAAAAGTCCCCAGCGCTCGCAGCGATCCCCTCCACCGAGGCTCCGACGATTTCTTCCTGCGAACAGGACACTTTCGGACATGTGCTGATGGACCTGCGCCGGCCCCCAAACATCTGGCCTGACCTGTGAAAACGTCTGATTCCTGGCGATGGGGCGCGGAAAGGGTGATGGAGGGGGCTGCGGAGGGGGTTTGTTCCGGCTCGTCGGCGGTGCTCACCACGAGGTGCCCCTGGAGGTGGGGTGGGCTGATCCCACCGCGCACCTTCTGCGGGTTGGGCTTTCGGCCCGCGTGTGACGGCGACCCTGGAAAAGCTGCCGGCCGTGACCTCATCGTGTTCAACAAAGGTGACCTCTCGCAGCGGAGACCGAGCGATCCCACCGAAGGTTGGTCGGGATGTTGCCCCTCAAAAGTTGAGCAAGACGGCCAGAGCCGGGTCGTGGGATCTGTCTGCGAAGATGGGCCACATGGATGCGCGAAGCATGAACCATGTGACGGTGGCCGGACGGCCCGGCGGACCGATGGTGATGCTGGCACACGGGTCCGGGTGGGATCAGAACATGTGGCGGCTGGTGGCGCCGGCACTGGAACGCGACCTCACCGTGGTCCTCTCCGATCACGTGGGCTCGGGAAACCCCGATCTGTCGGCGTGGAGCCGGGACCGCTATTCGATGCTGGGCGGGTAAGCTGTCGATATGCTTGAGCTGTGCCGGGAGCCGGCGCTGGGCCCGTCACGTTCGTGGGACATTTGGTGGGCGCCACAATGAGTGAACCGGCCGCCGCGCGAGAGCCCGAGGCATTCGCCGGGCTGATACTGATCACCCCTCCGTCGTATTTCACCCACGATCTGGAGGTCGGTTACCGGAGCAGGTCCAGTGCCACGGACATCGAGGAGCTGCTGGGGTCGCTGGAGGCGAATTATCCGGGCTGGTCGGGCGCGATGGCCCCAGTCAACACGGGAAACCCACAGCGGCCAGAGCTGGGTGAGGAGCTGACCAACAGCTTCTGCTGCACCGATCCGGAGATTGCCCGGGTGACGTTCCTGTCCGACAACCACACCGACCTCGCCAACGTGGCGATGCCCACGCTGGTCGCCCAGTGCCCCAGCGACGCGATCACCCCGCCGGAGGTGGGTGCGTTCATCCATGCGCAGATCCCGGGGAGCCGGCTGGTCACGCTGGATGCCACGGGACACCGTCCTCAGCTCGCCGCCCCCGAGGAGACCGCCGCCACCTTCGCAGGAATCCTCCAGTGATGTGCAAGACCAACGGCGAAGAGGACGGCGGCCCGAAGGGAGACGAGGGGCCGGCGGAGGAACAGGGGCAGTTCTCCGCGCTGCTGGAGGACAGCGCCGAGGACCTGTACGAGCACGCGCCCTGCGGCTACCTGTCCACCCAGCTGGACGGCCGGATCGTGAAGATCAACGCCACCCTGCTGAACTGGCTCGGCTACCGGCGCGACGACCTGGTCGGCCGCAAGCACTTCTCCGACCTGCTCACGGTCGGCGGCCAGCTCTACCACGAGACCCACTTCGCCCCGCTGCTGCGGATGCAGGGCGAGATCAGCGGCATCGCCCTGGAACTGAAGGCCGCCGACGGCACCCGGCTGCCCGTCCTGGTCACCTCGACGGTGAAATCCGGCAGTGACGGGCAGCCACTGCTCATCCGCACCACCGTCTTCGACGCCCGCGACCGCCGCGCCTACGAAACCGAGCTGCTGCGCGCCCGCCAGGAAGCCGACCGGGAACGCGACCGCCTCCAGATCCTGGCCACCACCCTGCAGAAGACCCTCCTGCCGCCCGCGCTGCCGGACGTCCCCGGCCTAGAGGTAGCCGCGTACTACCACATCGCTTCCGTAGACGAGGTCGGCGGCGACTTCTACGACCTCTTCCCCCTGACAGCCGGCAGCTGGGGCCTCTTCCTGGGTGACGTGTGCGGCAAGGGCGCCCCCGCCGCAGCCATCACCTCACTGGCCCGCTACACCCTGCGCGCCGCCGCCGTCTACGACCCCGACCCCGCCGCCGTCCTCGGCAACCTCAACACGGTCCTGAACCACGAGTACAGCGGCACCGACCCCCGCTTCTGCACCGTCATCTTCGGCCTGCTCACCCCCGACCCCGACCGGGGCGGCTTCCACATCACCCTGGCCAGCGGCGGACACCCGCCAGCCCTGCTGATGCGCGCCGACGACACCGCCGACTTTCTGCCCACCCCCGGCGGACAGCTCATCGGCGTCCTGCCCGACGCCCACATCGCCACCACCACCGTCCACCTCGCCCCAGGTGACACCCTGCTCCTGCACACCGACGGCCTCACCGAAGCTCACACCAACGCCACCGCAGGCGGCGGAGAACGCTACGGCGACGACGCCCTCCTCGACTTCGGCCGCGCCCTCGCCCCCACCACCGCATCAGACACCATCAGCGCGGTTCGCGACCTGCTCGACACCTTCGGCACCGGCGTGGACGACGACACCGCTGTCCTCGCCATCCACGTGCCCCGACCCTCCAGCGAAGAGCATCAGTGACCAAGCACCTGACCCTCCAGACCCGCACCACCCCCAGAGGAGCGGTCATCGAACTAATGGGGGAATTGGACCACCACACCGCGCCGGAGGTCCGCGCCGCGCTACCCGACGTCGACCTGCGCCCAGGCCAGCAACTCGTTCTCGACCTTGGCGGCCTCACCTTCTGCGACTCCAGCGGCATCACCGTACTGATCGCCGCCCGCAACCACGCCCTGGCAACCGGCGCGCTCATCGCCCTGACCGCGGTACCCGACCGCGTCGGCCGGATCTTCCGCATCGTCGGCCTGGACCAGGTCTTCCCCACCCATCCCACCGCCCAGGACGCCGAAGCCGCCGGACACCCCATGGCCGGCTAACCCGGTGAAGGCCAGCACGCGGTAGCACCCGAAGGGCTGCGGCACCGCCCGTCGACACTCGCCCCGGCGCTGGCCACCGCCCCGGCAACGACTTCCCATGCCACACCCCGCTCGCGGTCGCCGACCCGGATGAGAGGTACTCAGGCTTCGCTGCCGTCACACCTGAACAGGACGAACCACGTCGGCGGGACCGGGGGGAAGGGCTGCCCCTCCCCCGCCGTTATGGCTGAGTGCGCCGGTCGTCGTGGGGCCGGGCGGCGCGGCGGCGGTGGTGGTACGCCTTCTGTCGGCACGGCGCCCCTCAGCACACCGCGTCCGCGAGCCCCGTCGTGACCGGTCGACCGCAAGGCCCCGCAGCGTCATCCCGACCCCCGCATCGCCGTTACCGGTACGCGTGAGGAACATCCGGCAGACCCGCGAGCACGTCACCCCTTGCAGCAGCTTCTCCGCGCCCCGGACCACCAGCAGTCCGCAGGCGACGCACGGCTCCGGCGGCAGGGAGCGTCGCGACCGGCCAACTCGGACCACCACACCGTACGGGTCCGCCGGGCCGACGTCGGGACGCCGAGCGGGAGACGGCCCGAGGGCGGACGGCGAGGGCGCCGGCCACCGGACGCTCAGAACGTGCTGACCTGCGGAGAGGGACTGCCCGCCAGTAGTGCCGTCAGCTGTGCGCCCGAACAATTCGCGCTCACAGACGGGACAGGTCTTCGTCACCTTCCTGATGCGCTGCACATCCGTCTTGGCGTGTCGGACGGTTCATCCTCCATGAGCCCCCAGTCGTCGGCGCCTCTAATCTCGGCGGAAGCGCGCCTCTGTGTCGAACACGAGCCGAGAGGGGCGATCGGGTGCCGGGGCGGGGGTGAGGCGGGTCCAGCCGGCAGGTGGGGCCAGGAGCGTGCGGACGTGGGGCTTGCGGGTACGCAACCGCACGTGTCCCCGGTAACCGTGAAGGATGAGGTGGCCGAGGTGTTCGAGGGCCTTGACGGCGAAGCCGTTCGCCGGGCACATGCCCTCGCCTTTGCCGAAGGGGAGGTAGGAGCGCCGCTGGTCGTCGGTCAGTCGCTCCCATCGCGAGGGACGGAAGTCCAGGGGCCTGTCCCACACGGCCTCCGACCGGTGGATCGCGTGCGTGCCGATCAGGACGTGCTCGCCCTCACGGACCCGGGAGCCGGCTACATCGTGGTCGGTGGCGGCCACCCTGATCAGGCGCCAGGCGGTCGGATACAGGCGCAGCGCCTCCCTGACCAGCCGATGGACCTGCTCCTGCCGCACCACCGGGGTGTCGTAGCCGTGTTGGATGCCGAGCATCACCACCCATTCGAGGGTCACGCCGGTGAAGCCCACCGTGGACAAGACGAGGCGTTGCAGCAACTGCGCGCGATCGGCCGGGGACAGCTCTCCGGGCAGGCCCAGCACCAGGTCGACCAGGTCCTGCGCGCCGCTTTCCCGCGCCGGCAGCCGGTCGAGCTGTTCGGCGAGCCCGGCCCGGATGGCGGGTACCGTACGGTGCGAGCGCCTCAACACATGGCCGACGATGTCGTCGGCGACGACGCTCGACGTCACGTAGGCGTCGACGAGGGCGTTGATTTCGGTGTGACGCCGGTGCGCGATGACCGGGGCGAAGTACCGCCGAACCAGTTCGACGCCCCAACGGTGGTGCCGCAGGCGACCGCGGCCGTCGCTCACCTCACCGAGGGCGGAGTCGAGGTCGAACGACGACGCGAGGTCGTGCCGGGCCAGGACCCCGAGCAGTTCGCGGGAGGCTTCCCTCCGTACCGCCTCGGGTAGGGACTGCGGCCCGAGGCGGAAGAACCCTGACTGGGACAGGTAGTCGTCGGCCGAGTCGACCAGGACGCCTCGGGCCGCGTCGGCGTCGGCCACGAAGAGGGTGCCGAAGCGGAGCCTGAACGGACCGTCGCGGTCCGCGGCCTGCTCCTCCCACCGCCGCAGATGCGGCCACAGACTCTTCCTGTCAAGGAACATGGGGCGTCCGCCCATCTGACGGAGGACGGGACACCCGGCGGTCCAGCCGCTCGTCCCATTCCTTTGCGGAGGGGATGTCAGGCGTTGTGCCCGTACCTGTCGCCGTACTGGTTGCGGCGCGCACGCGCCTCACCGCTGAGCGCCCGAAGGCTCCTTATGATCCATGACATCGCGGCTGACCTCCTTGTCGGTCGGGGTTGCGCCCGGTCCGGCTGCCCAGGGTTAGTCCCGCTGTCCGTAACCGACGAAATACCCGTGCCACCGTGCACGCATCTCACCGCTGAGCGCCCGAAGGCTGCTGGTCACCCACGACATCATGGTCCTCCTTGTCGGTCGGTGCTCTTGGGCCGTGCCGCGTGATACACCACCCCGGCGGCTCGCCGCAGGGGCGCCCTAACGGTACTTCCACGGCAGAACCGGGTGAGCTACCGGAACCAGCCAAAAGCGGAGGGACCTCAGGCCGTGGAATGCCGGACCCGCTCGCGCACCGACGTCGGCACCGGTGCGCGGGCAGGTCTACGGTCGATCACCGGTGCCGGTGCCGGACAGGGTCAGTGCCTTGTATTCGACGCTGCTGAAGCCGCGCAGCCCGGGCCATGTGCGGCGCAGGGTGTTCCTGCGGTGTTTCCAGGCCAGTCTCTCCAGAGAGTCTCGTCGACCGAACCAGCACGTGGCCAGCAGGAGTAGGTGGAGGCTCGCGGTACCACCGAAGACGACCGCCGCGAACGTGGCTCCGCGGGCGGTCGCCGGGTACTTGTCGAGCACGGAATGCTGGCCTGGTTCGTCCAGGTCACCGACGATGAAACCCATCATCACCGGGCCCACGAGGTGGGCAATCACCAAGAGCACCGAGGAGACCAGCGTCCAGGCCAACTCCCATCCCTCCCGCCAGTTGACGCAGATCAGCTTGAGCGCGCGCCATGTCTCCCTGCTCGCGTAGGAGGAGAGCGCCAACAGGACCAGGACGAGGATCAGCAGTACGGGCTGTGGCAGCTGGACGTCGCGGAAGGGCAGCCCCGCGAACAGCACCGCCTCGATGGCCAGGCACGCCAGCAGGGGCAGGGGGCCCCGGACAGAGACGTGGCGGCAGGCGCATCGGTCACACAGGAACGCGGACTCCGTGCCGAGGACTTCATACCTGATCATCGTGTTCTGATAGGGGTTACCCACCATGTTCGTCATCGCCTTCGGCACGCCGATGCGGAACTCGTAACGGCGGCCGTATCGGTGTTCCCCGCATCGCGCGCATACAGGATGGTGCACGTGAGTCATGGAGGGACCCCTTCACTGCGGCGGCTTCACGGTGCGGCGGGACGAGCGACGACCCGCGCCTGCGTCACCGCGGCGATCCGGCCCGCGCACCGCACGCCACTTTGAGACTGCCGGGGCCGTACCTGCCCTCGCCTCGCCCGATGGAGCGCTTCGATGCTCGCACAGCGAGGCTTGAAGTGCTGCCGAAACCCACAGACGTCACCCGACGACAAACCAGGTGTTCTCGGCGCGGAGCAGGGGAGCATCCGGCAGACGATGGAGCAAAGGACCACCGGCTTGTCGCCGCCGGTACCGGCAGTGACCAGGACGTGCGGGGAATCGACGGAGACCTCTTTCTTTCCCGCGCCGAAGCCGATCAGTGGCGCGGACTCGGGCATCTTCGCCAGGTTCTCGCGCGCCGGGACGGCGCGGCTCTGAGCCGCCGGGGGCTCGGGCGGCGACGTGACGGTCACCTGTGCAGCGCTGGAACATCTCCTCCTCGTTGTCGGACCTGCGCTGCGTGTTCACGTGCTGGCCGGTCTTCGCCGCCCCATCCGGGTCTGTCGTTAGCGTGATCAGGACAGCGACCGGGTTTTCCCGGCAATGGAGGAACGGCAGGGAAGGGAGCAGACGGCATGACGTTCACGCGCTGGAAGGACCGGTCCGTCATCGTGACCGGAGGTACACGGGGGATCGGACTCGGTATCGCCGAACTCTTCGCCCGGCAGGGCGCCGCCGTGTTGCTCACGGGCCGGAGCGAGGAGAGGGCCCGCGAGGTGGCGGACGGTCTCGCCCAGGTCACCGGCGGGCGGGTCGCGGGCATGGGCGTGGATGTGCGACGGCCCGGAGACATCGAGGAGATGGCGGCCGAAGCCGAACGGCAGCACGGCGGGATCGATGTGCTGTGCGTCAACGCCGGGATCTTCCCGGAACGTCCGCTGCGCGAGCTGACCGCCGAGGACGTGGACGAGGTCTTGGACGTCAACCTCCGGGGCTCCATCCTGTCAGTGCGGGCCTGTCTGCCCGCGATGGAACGGGCCGGACGCGGCCGGATCGTTCTGACCTCCTCGATCACCGGCCCGACAACCGGCTACGCAGGGTGGTCTCACTACGGAGCCAGCAAGGCAGGACAGTTGGGTTTCCTCCGCAGCGCGGCTCTGGAGCTGGCGCCATACGGCATCACGGTCAATGCCGTCCTGCCCGGAAACGTGTACACCGAAGGGCTGACCGGTCTCGGGCCGGACTACCTGCGCCGGATGACCGATTCCATCCCACTGGGGCGGCTCGGTGGGACCGCCGACGTCGCACACGCCGTGCTCTTCCTCGCCTCCGACGAAGCCTCCTTCGTCACCGGCCAGTCCCTCACCGTCGACGGCGGCCAAACCCTCCCCGAGTCCCTGGACGCCTTCGCTGTCCCCACCGGCCCCTGACCTCGGACAGAGAACCGCCCGGCCCTCGGACCCGCCTCATTTCGGCCAGGTACGCGCGACCCGACTCCTGCATACGTCCAAAACCGCACCCTCACTGCGGACACAGAGCCTCGTGAAGGGCAATCCCCCAATCGGTCGAAGCCGGATCCACGCCCATGACACAACCGCACGGTGCCGCGCGGGGCAGCCCAGGAGGGGACCGGTCAACGACGGCAGACGGTGACTCCGGGCGGACTCGCACCGTTACGGCGGAACGTGACGATCGTGGCTGGTGCGGGTGACGGCGCGGCCGGGGTGGGCATGACCGGACACCGGGCGCGGCGGCGGGGTGGCCGGCGGCCGGCTCAGTCGTCACGGCTACGGCCGGGCCAGCCGGTGACGGCACGGACGAGACCTGCGCAAAGATCCCGGAGTGGCGGGGCAGCGGAGTCGGGACCGGGTCGAAAGCAGGCCGGCCGCCGAGCCGCCGGTCGGCACCGGGGTCGGCGGCGGTGGACTCCTGTCAGCACGGTGGCCCGCAGGAGACGGCGTTCGCGCGACCGGACGTGACGACCCGCCCGCGCGCCCCGCAATGCCGCCCCGACTCCTTCCCGCTGGTACGGGTGCGGGTGAGAAAAGCGCGGCACGCCCGTGAACACGTCGCTCCCTTCAGTAGCTCCTCCTCCCCCAGGCCACCATCAGCCCACAGGCCCCGCACGGCCCCGGCGACATAGGCCCACGCGACCGGCACGGAGCAGATCCATGACCGAAGTCAGCTACCAGCGGGCTCGCCGGGCAGCGGACGGCACCGAAGCAGCCAGCCCGGCTACGAGGACGGCGCCAACTCGGGGCAGGGCGACGGCCGGACGCGGGCCCGACGGCGCGAGCAGCGACACGATGGCGGCCAGGCGGAACGCGGCGGCAAATCCGGGTGTGGCGGGGCCGCCGAACAGGTCGACGAGCACGGCCAAGCCGACGGTGTCGGGCGTCAAGCGCGACGGTGAGGCGGCCGGCGGGGCAGGTCGGCGACGCGGCCTGCGCTGCCATGGCCCGGGGGTACGGACCGTCTCCCGGCCAGGACGGCCCGATGACGGCCGGCGGTGCCCGGCCGGAACGAGGTGCAGAGCAGGCCCGCGCCAAAACGATCAGCGGCGCCGACCGTGACCAGAGCGGGTGCTGCTGGACCTGATGACGAGCGGAGACGACCCCCCGCGTCGTCACGGTCACGTCGACCGACCACCGTCAGGCGCACCTCTTCTTCGACGACCTGACCGCAGCGCGCGTGTGCGCCGATGCGTCGCCGGCAGCCGGCCGGGCCGTTGTCGGAGGAACTGGCCGGCGCGCCTTTCCCGCTCCCGTCTCTGACCTGAGCCCGGGACGGCGGGCATCCGCGCCCGGGCACCGTCCGCAGGATCGGCGTGTCGCAGGGGCCGTGCGCGGCCGCAATGGCGAAGCGGGACGGACGCCTCGGTGCCCATGCCGGTGCTTCCGCCCGGTGCCCCGACTGTCGAACGCGGGCGCGGGGACGGTCAGGGCCTGCGGTGCACGGAAACGGCGTACGCGCCGCCGGTGTAGGGGTCGCGGGACCAGGTCGCGTACCTGGCTTCGAGGGCGAGGCCCGACGCACGGCAGTGAGAGTCGTAGTCGTCCAGCGTGTATCCGCGGTCCAGGGAGAACCCGGCGACGAGGCGCCCGGCCGGCCGGACGTGGCCCGCCACCCCGGCCACCAGGGCCGGTTGCGTTCCCGGCGCGGTGAACAACGGGACGTTGCCCGCCATCACCACGACGTCGAACCACTGCCCGAGATCGAGCCCCACCAGGTCGCGCCGGTACCAGGGGATCTCCGGCGCCCGGCGCCGGGCGGTGGCGAGCATCGACTCGTCGATGTCGACGCCCACCACGGCAAGCCCGTGGCGGGCCAGTTCGATGGCCACCCGCCCGGTGCCGCAGCCCGCGTCCAGGACCGTGGTCGGCCCGAAGGAGCGGACCAGCGCGGCCTCGCCGTGAACGTCCTTCCCCTCGGCAGCGATGCGGTCGAACCGCTCCTGGTACTCCTCACCGTTCCACGTCATGCCCTCACCATGGCACACCCGGCGCCAGCCCCCGGCCCCCGGGCCGTCGGACGTCTCCATCGCACGTCCAGCGAACGGACCACCCAGGAAACAGACGACCACAGCGATACCTCCCCCGGCGGTGCTCTCCCCCTTCACCCGTTGGCGGGGGCCCGCCCGCCGAAGGACAGCATCGGAATGCCGGCGTTCCCCGTCCCGGCCCCGCCGCCAGGCTGACAGCGACACGGACGCGGCGGCCCCGGGCCGAAGCGGCCACGGGAACACCCGGCGACAAACGGACCAACCGGGGCGGCAAGCAGTGCAGTCGGGGCAACGAGACGGCGCGGACGGCGGGTAGGCCGTTGCGGCTGAACGTGCCGATCCTCGTCCGACCGGAGCGGCGGCGCGGCACCGACCGGTCCGGAGCCCGATATCCGCCGCCTCGCGCACAGCGGCGGTGCCGGGCACGGTAGGGCCGGCTCGGCCTCGGCGGTCTGCTCGGCGGCGCTGCGGACCCACGAGCCGCGAACGGGCGTCTCGAGAAGGAGTGTCGGACCCGGAGGCCACCTAACCCCACGTCCTCGGCATCGAAGGCGTCGGCGTGGTCGACCGGGCCGACGAGGGCAGCGGGCCGCGCCCGGGCCGGCAAGTGGTGACCATGACGGGCGCGGCGTGGGCCGCTCGTTGGACGGCGCCTACGCCCCGTACGTGACCGTCCCCGCGGGGCGGGCCACCCCGTTCGGGACCAGCCTGCCGTGGGACGTCGTCGGCGCGCTGCCGAAGACGTCCAGATCGCGTACGGCTCCCTCGCCACCGGCCTCGGCCTGGAACAGGTCCGTGACGCCCAAGCCGACGTCGAGTCCGGCGCCACACCGGGCAAGCACGTCGTCGTCCTGAACGACTGAGAGCCGGGGACTCAGGGCACCGCACTCCGCTCACGGACCGGTCGTGTCCTCCCCGGCGGCGAAGGCGGCCGGTGGTGCCGGTGCGGTCGCGGAAGAAGCGACCGAAGTTCGCGGGATCGGTGAAGCCGAGGTGGGCGGCCACGGCCCGGGTGTCCCACCGGGCGTGTCCCAGCAGGCGCCGGGCTTCGAGGCGGCGCCGCTCGTCGATGAGCTCACGCGCCCCTTTACCCGTGGCGTCCCGGGCGGCGCGGTTCAGGATGCGCACCGAGCAGCTCGGCGTAGTCCGCAGCCCGGTGCAGTTCGCGGAAAAGTGCAGCTCCAGGGCGTCCACGAACCGCTTGTGGGTGTCACCACGGCCCATGTCGGCCGTCGTGCCGGTGAGGGCGGTTCCGGGGGCGTCGGCGAGGCGCAGCAGCAGCGATTCGAGCAGGCTGTGACGCAGTGCGTGGTGGATGTCGAGGGGGCGGCGTCCGAGGGCCCGGTGCTCCTCCAGGAGCTGCGGTGCCGTCTGGTGGAGCCAGGTGGCGTCGTCGGGGGCGGGCTCAGCACGGCAGGGGCCCCGTGCACGGTGAGCGGGGCCAGCAGGCGGGCGGTGCCGGGTGTCAGCACGTCCGGCTCGAACAGGACGAACGGCCTGCGGGCGGTGCCGGGCGGATGCCAGCACTGTGCGTGTCCGGGGCGCACCCACAGCCACTGGCCGGGGACGACGGTCTGCGTGACGTGGTCGACGTCGTGCCGCAGTACGCCCTCGGTGACCGCGATGAGGTAGTGGAAGGTGGCCCGGCCCGGACGGGGCGGGTTCCACGGCCAGTCGTCGTGCTCGGTGAAGAAGCCCTCGACGATGCTCACCTCCAGCCCGCAGGGAGTGCCGACCGGGGGCTGGAAACCGTACGAGGGGACCGCGGCCGGTCCGGCCCGGCCATTCGGGGCTGGATGTCGCTCGTCGACCATCAGGTGTCCGCAGCCTACCGCTCCTTTTCGGTTGTTTCCGGGCAAGGATGGACTGTGCTGCCGCGGTTGGCGGCGCGCCCCCCGTGCCTTTCGACGCCGCGGACCGTCACTTCCCGAGGAGGCCCACGCCCATGAACGGATCGACCCTGCAGAAGACCGCCGCCGACTGCGCGCAAGAGCTTCCCGGAGCCCGTCTGGAGCATCCCTTCGGCGACGACTGGGAGGTCTTCAAGGTGCGCGGCAAGGTGTTCATGCTGATGACCGAGGTACCCGGGCGCCCCGTCGTGATCCTCAAGGCGGACCCCGGCGAGGCCCTCGCCCTGCGGGAACATCACAGCCACATCATCCCCGGCTACCACATGAACAAGAAGCACTGGATCACGCTGGAGGACGGAGAGGGCATCGACGAGAAGCTGGTCAGGGAGCTCGTCACCGAGTCCTACCGGCTCGTCGTCGCCCACCTGCCCAAGGCCGAACGGCCCGTCGACCCGCACACCTACGCCGGCGGCACGCGGGCGCCCCGGTGAGCGCGGCCGGCGACCGGCTCCAGGACACCGCCCGCCGGGCGGCCCTCGCCCTGCCCGACGTCAGCCACTCACGCCCCTTCACCTCCCGGCTCGACGTGTACAAGGTCGCGGGCAAGGTGTTCCTGATCGTCACCGACGATCAGGACGAGCAGATCATCACGGTCAAGTGCGAACCCAAACACGCCCGCGCGCGGGTGCACGACTACGCCTCGATCGCCCCGGGGCGCTACCTCGACAAGCGGCACTGGATCTCACTCGGGCCGGGACCCGGCATCACCAAGCGCCTCGTCACCGACGCGGTCGAGGACTCCTACGACCTGGTCGTCGCGCGGCTGCCGCGACGCGACCGCCCCCGTGCCCGATGAGTACCGCGAACTCCCCCACCAGCGGCCGAGCTCGCACGTCAGCCTCCGTACCAGGTTCGCCACGCCCGCACCCGTCCGCCTCCCACCAGCCCAGAGACCGATGGAACCGGTCCTGCCGCTCTTCGACGGGGAACCCGCCCGGCCACTCGCCAACCGCCTGCGCCCCACCCGGCTGGAAGGCGCCGTCGGACAGGACCACCCCCTGGTCCCGGGCGCCCCGCCGGGCTGCACGGCCGCCCAGCAGCACCTCGGCTCCGCCACCCTGTGGGGGGCCATCCCGGCGTCGACCGGCACGGCCGGGCCAGCGGCGCCAGGGTCGACCGGACGGCGGCCGGGGCCACGGGCCAGGCCGCGGCCGATCTACAAGGCGGCGAGCAGCGGCGGCTCCCCGGTGGTGCGCGGCGCGACGACGGGTGAGCGGGTGGGACGACGCAGTAGAGCCGGGCGTCCGCCGGCGCAGATGTGGGGCCGGGACGATGGACGCCGGGGCCCAGTGGACTGGGCGGACGGCAGTCGGACGAGACCGGTGACCGCGGCGAAGCAGCCGGGCGGGAGCGCACCCAGGCGGCCCGCGACCGGCCCCTGCGGGCGCGCGCGGACGGTCCAGGACAGCCCCGGTGGCCATCCGGCACCGGCTCGCGCGGCGTACCGCGCCGCCCCACCCGGGCGGGCGTACGGACGAACCCCGGCCCGGCGCCATGGCGAGCCGGACGTCTGCGAAGGGCACGCCGAGGCGCGGCCGGGACCCGACGGCGGGATCAGGCCGTCGCCTCACAGTCCCGTTGCAACAGATGGCGGGCGAAGAAGGTCCCCACCCGGCGCCGTGTCTCAGCGAGTGTCAGCGCGGGGTCGCCGGTGCCGACGAGCGCGGCCCGTGCTGTCGCTGTCACGAGTCCGGCGGTCTGGAGCCGAGGGACGAGCGAGCCGTAGTCGGTGAACGCCCAGTGGTTCGCGTCGGAAAGCAGCACGCGGCGGCCGGGAAGGGCCGCCCAGGACGACTCGATACGGGCGGCGCCGTCGAATCCGTCGGTGCGGAACAGCAGCAGCGGCCGGGCGAAGCCGACTGGCGTCGGGTACAGGTCGAGGTAGCCCTCCAGGTTCGCCACCGCGCCGACCCGGCGGTCGTCATGGGCCGCGTACACCGCCGCGGTGCCGCCTGCGGAGTGCCCGTACAACCCGATCCGGCAGGAGTCCATGACCCGGGCGAGCGGCAGGTCACCGAGCCGGTCCAGGACCAGGCGGAGGTCCGCGATCCGGGTGTCCACCATCGTGCGGAAGGTCGCCGGGTCCGGCGGCCCGAGCAGGACGGTCGTCCGCAGCCCGGTCGGCAGTTCCACCGGGGAAGCGTCACCGGGGTGGTCGACGAGGACGACCACACGACCGTGGCTCGCCAGGTCCTCGGCGAGAGTCGTGCCGAGCGTGCGGGAGTCACCGCCGCCGGGTGAGTACACCAGCACCGGCCGCCGCCCGGGCAGCGGTGGCGCGCCCACATACCCGTGGGTGAGGACCGCACCCCAGTCCACGGTCCCCGGCCCCGGCAGTCCGGGATGCACGTGGGGCGCGAGGCCGGCGAACTCCCGGGCCTCGGCCGGGGTGAGCTGTGGGGCCCGGGAGGAGCCGCGTACCGATCGGGCCGGGTACAGGACGGTCAGCATCAACTCCCGCACGCCGCCCACCCACGGGTCGGTACGGGCCGGGTCCGTCAGGTGGACCGTCCGTACGCCTACGGGGTACGGGCCGGTGGGCGCGGGCAGCCGGAGGACCGGGCCGCCACCGGAGGCGGACGCGGCCGTGGGCAGCAGGGCGGCGGCACTCCCGAACAGGGTGCCTTTCAGAAGAGTGCGTCGAGAAGTCATGCGAACATCCTTGGGGCGGGGCCGTCACGACGCGAAGGTTCAGGCTCCGACCGAAAGGCCGGCCCACGACGGGGAGCTGTGAGGGTGCTACGAGTCCACTTCACCGCAAAGGACTTCGCCCGTACCCGGTTCGCGCCCCGCCCGGCGCCGCTCCAGGAACTGCACGCCGCCCTGACCACGGCCGTGACCCAAAGTGGCGGGCCGCTGTTCGCGCCGTGGCGCGGCCGCGTCCTGCGTTCCCTCCCGGTCGGAACCGGCCCGCTCGCCGACCTGGTTCCGGCGGGTCGCCCGCCTTCCTTCCTCGACGTCCTCGGCGACACCGTCGCCGACGGCTTCGAACAGATCCGCGCCACCAGCCCCGGTCTGGTCCGATCCGAGCTGGAGCGGGTCCCCGTGAACCCTTCCATGTCGTGCCGCCGATCGTGAGGCGCACGGTGATGTCGGTCGGCGGGTCGTCGACCGGTTCGGCGGCCGTCACCAGCAGCTCCGACTGGCGCGGGTCGGTGGCCGCCTCCCGCCCGACGGCGAAGGCGAGCAAGGGGGATGGCGCGCTGGAGCGCGGCGCGCAGGTCGGCGATGTGCTGGTCACGGATGTCGCCTGCGGGAGCGGGCGGGGTGTCCGTAGGGTGCTCCTTGGCGGCCCGGTCAGGTGATGCGGGCGATCAGAGCGGTGGCGTCCGCGTACGGTCCGGTAGCGCGTGGGCGCGCCGGACGGCGTCGTCGACCAGGCGCTCGGCGGCGGTGCGCAGGTCACCGCTCAGGTAGGGGGCCAGGTCGTGGCCGGTGTCCCCGTGGGACTCGTGAGCGACGTCGGAGCCCAGCAGCAACCACCCCGGCCGGACCGGGACGCGCAGGTGCTCGGTGGCCGGGTGGCCCCACCACCGTTCGGTTTCCCCGTCGTTGCGGGATTCCCCGAGGCAGGCGGTGATCAGGTCCCGGTCCCCGTAGCCGTCGCAGGCGCGGCGGGCGTCGTGGTCCTCAGTGAGCATCCGTGGGGCCGTCGAGCCCGTCGTGGAGGAGGCAGGCGCGGGCGTCACCGGACCAGGCGAGTGAGAACTGGCCGCCGGGGGCGTGGACGGCGACGACGGCTGCGGCCGCGGGCAGGTCGTGGCCGAGGCACCGGGCGGGGTTGGTGGCGTAGCGGTCGTGCTCAGTCCGCAGACCGGCCTCCGCCTCACCGCACGCGGCGGACGGAGCGGCTGTGGTCGACGTTGGTCTCGCGCTTGCGGGACGGGCCGGTGCGGGGATGGGCGGAGGCGGGGGTCACCTGGGCTTGAGCTGCTCCTTGAACGGGGCGAGGTCGGCGGGCAGGGGGGCGGGTAGCCGGGAGAGGACGTACTCGAAGTCGACCCAGGACTGTTCCCACTGCGGGTCGCCCAGTGCCGCCTGGGCGTCGGAGAGCAGGAGGATGGCGCGGGCGTAATGGGCGTGGGCGCCGACCCCCTGGTTGAGCAGTTCCTCAAGGCGGTCCATCGCCTCTTGGGCGGCGTCCCGCTGGTCGGTGTGCGCGCCGTTGGCCGCGTAGCCGTAAGCCAGGCGCAGGGCGCCGTCCGCGCACAGCCGCAGGCTGTTCCCGGTGAGCGGGCCGAGGGACTGGTACTCGCGCACGCAGGCCGCGTAGGCGGCCACGGACGCGGGCGATCCCTCGCCCTCCAGGACGCGCAGCACCTCGGCGTGCAGGTAGTGCACGCGGGCCAGGTCCGGGCGCAGGGCCGGGGTGTCCGCCACGAGTCGTTCGTAGGTCGCCACGGCCTGCGCCGCGTGGTCGCGGGCAGATCCCATGTTCGTGTTGGCCAGGTCGGCGTTGGCGAGCATCCAGGCCAGGCGGGCCCTGGCGTCCGTGCAGGTGGGCAGGTGTTGCGGTGACTTTTCGGCCAGGGGCTCGTAAAGGGTCAAGGACCGCCACGCGTCGGCGGCACCCGCCGCGTAGTCGTTGAGCTCGCTGTGCAGGGAGGCGCGGTTGTACAACTGTCCGGCCAGCACCCAGCGGGCCTGTGCGTCGGCCGGGTCCTGCGCGACGATGGCCTCCGCAGCGGCGATGGCGCGGTCCGCGAACTCCTGGGCCTCCCGCACACGCCCCTGCGCGCGCAGCTCCTCCGCCCTGGCGACGTTCTCGTTCACTTGGCGTTCGCGGTCCCACCGACTCGTCCACACGCGCGACAGGCTACTGACGCACGCGGGGAAGCTGAAGGTGTCGAAGCGGTCAGATCCGCGGCCGTACGTGGCCGGGGGCAAACGGGCGGGATGGCGGCCGCCCTCGGGCGATCCAGACGCTCGTAGAGGGCGCGGACGAGGCGGACGTGGTTTCGGACGCGGCGCACGGTGCCTTCGATCGTCACGGACAGCCGGCCTCCCGCCTCGCGCAGGACGACGTCGGAGAGCGCCCGGGGGCCGCTGTCCTTGGACAACTGGTCGGCGCGGCGGCGGACGTCGGCGGCGGCGCGGGCGTGGCCCGTGAGCTGAAGGGCGATCTGCTCCAAGTCGCTGGTGGTGGGTGTGTCCACGCTGGTCCACGCGAGGACGGCCGTGACGAGGCCTCGTACGGTTCGCAATCGAGCGGGAACCCGGCTTCGATCAGGCCGTCGGGGCCGTACAGGACCGTGTGCGCGTCGGTGCCGTCGACGCTACGCATCCACGGGGCGCGCCCTCGACGAAGTTGCGGAGAATCGCGGAACTTCACTCCAGGGCGTCGATCGCGGCCTGGATGAGGGCACGGGCGGCGTCGCCGTGCACGGCCATCTCTACGAGGCCGGCGAACGCCTTGGCGTAGTCGGCGACCTCGCGCGGCTGCGTCACCTTGATCTCCGCCGTCAGCGTCTCCACCACGGCCGTGGTCTCGTCGTGGACGTAGAACGCCTCCAGCGGCCACACGGTGCGCTGCGCGGTGAACGGGATGATCCCCAGCGACACCGAGGCGAGCGGCATCACGGCCAGGAGGTGGCGCAGCTGCCCGCGGGCCGGCTGCCCACCTCACGTGGCGTCGGGCTTCGTGATGCCGCGTGAGCGGAGCATGCGGCGTGTGACGTCGGTGTGTTCGGTCAGTGTCTTGCGCACGACCGGGGGCGCCGCCTCGGCCGCTTCCAGTACCTGGTCGAGGAAGCCGCCGTCGATCGCGAACCGCGGCAGGAGCCGGCCCGTGTAGACCATGGCGGGGATCATGCCGCCGCGGTCGAGGCCGGGTACGAGATCGAGGTAGCGGCGGGTGAACGGTCTGAGCACCGCGTCCTGTCCGGGGCGCCAGAACGCGGTGGCCACCCGGCCCACCCACGAGACGGGCACGGCCCGTTCGTCCGCCAGCACGTGCCAGACCGCCTCCTTCGTCCCGGCGTCCGGCGCGCCGGCGCGCACGCAGAGCTCCTGGACCCAGGCGTCCGGGTCGGGATCGGCCGCCAGCAGGCGGGCCGCGTCCGCCACGGCGGCCTCGCCCAGCTCGACGGCGCGGGCCAGGGCGCGCCACCGCAGGTCGTGGTCGTCACCTGCTTCGGCCTCGGCCCGCAGGCGCTCCAGCTCGCCGCCGGCCGCGGCCCGGGCCAGGAAGCGCAGCGCGACGCGGCGCCGCGCGGGGTGCCGGGCCCGGTCGGCGAGCCGGCGGCAGGTGGCGGCGAACGCCGCGGTCAGTTCGGCCCGCTCGTCCTGCGGCGCCCACAGCTCGGCGATGTCCCCGGCGAGCGTGAGGTACGGCTCGACGGCCGCGTCGCAGGTCTCGGTCTCCAGGACGGCGCCGATGGCGCGGGCGGCTTCCGCCGCGGTGGCCTCCCCGGTGGCCAGCATGTCCCACACGGTGGCCACGGCGACGCCCCGCGACAGCGCGCCGGGCAGGTCGGCGGCGTGTCGTAGCAGGGCGTCGCGGGAGGCCGGGTCCGGCCGGACGGTGGCGAAGGTCAGGTCGTCGTCGTTCACCAGGTACAGGTCCGCGCCGGCGGGCAGGTCGACCGGCGTGCGGGGGCCGCGGACCTCGACGGTGGCGCGGGCGGCGCGTTCCAGGCCGGTGGCCGTACGGCGGTAGGCACCCACGGCCAGGACGTGCGGACGGGGCGCGGAACCGGACGGCCCAACCGCGTGCAGCACCACGCCACCGGACTCGTGGCGGAGGGTCAGCCGGTCGGGACCCGCGGCGTCCAGCCATCCGGCCCGCCAGGCGTCGAGATCCCGCCCCGAGGCCCGGCCGAGCGCGTCGACGAGGTCCTGCAGGGTGGTGTTCCCCCAGGCGTGCCGGGCGAAGTAGTCGCTCATGCCCGCGCTGAAGGTCTCCTCTCCCACGTAGGTCATGAGCTGCTGGAGGACGGAGGCGCCCTTGGGGTAGGTGATGTCGTCGAAGACGGCGGCGGCCTCCGCGACGTCGTGCACGGGCTGGCGGATCGGGTGCGAGGCCGGCCCCTGGTCGGCCAAGTACGCTTTGAGCTTGCCGCCGGCGAGGTGTCCGGCCCAGGCGTCCGTGTAGGCGGTGGCGCGGGTGGCCGCCCAGTGGCAGGCGAACTCCGCGAACGCCTCGTTGAGCCACAGGTCGTCCCACCAGCGCATGGTGACGATGTTGCCGAACCACATGTGCGCCATTTCGTGCAGCAGCACCTTGGCGAGCAGTTCCCGCTCGGCCGGTGTCGGGTCGGAGCGGCGCAGGAAGGTGTCGGACCAGGTGACGCAGCCGTAGTTCTCCATGGCCCCGCCGAATTCCGGCACGAAGACCTGGTCGTAACGGCGCTGCGGGAACGGCATGGCGAAGGCGCGTGCGTAGAAGGCCAGGCCCTGGGCGGTGAGGGTGAGGATCTCCTGCGCGTCGCGCTCCAGCACGCCGGCGAGGGACCGGCGGACGTACAGGCCGAGGTCGTGCCCGTCGACCTCCTGGCGGACCTCGTGGAAGGGGCCCGCGTTGACGACCGTGTTGTACGGGGACAGCGGCGGGGTGTCGGGGAAGACCCACCGGCGTGCGCCGTCGCACGCCTCGACGCGGGCGGTCCCCGCGTTGCTGGTGACGGTCCACCCGGCCGGGGCCGTGACGGTGAAGGCGTGCGGGGCCTTGAGGTCGGGCTGGTCGAAGCAGGCCCATACGAAACGCGCCTCGTCCGGCTCGAACGACGTCCAGACGTACACCTCGCCGTCAAAGGGGTCGACGGCCTTGTGCACGCCCGGCCCGTGGGTCGTGTCCGACTGGACGGTCTGCACGCGCAGCGTGTTGTGCGCGGCCAGGTCGTGCAGCGCGATGCGCCCCTCGACGGCAGGGGGCAGGGCGGTGCCGTTGAGCGTGGCGCAGACCACCGTCGCCGCGCAGTCGACGAACGTCGCGGCGCCCGGCTCGGCGCAGGAGAACGTGATGGTGGACACGCACCGCACGTCGGGGCCGTCCGGCAATCCCGTGAAGTCGACGGCCACGTCGTAGCGTTCGACCCTCAACAGCGCGGCTCGCTCCTGCGCCTCGGCACGGGTCAAACTGCGGACACCCATCACTCCTCCTGCATTCTTGGTACGCCCGGCATGCCGAGGGACGAAAGACCACAGCGTAGGGGGGCGCGAGCGGGACGGCCTCCGATTTTCCGGGCGGTCGCGGCGCGGGAACCCGGCCGAGACCGGGGCACAGGGCGGCGGACAGGCGGCGCCCGGCCCAAAAGCGGCCGCGACACGGCGGCCGAGGCACAGGGGAACGGCGCAGACCGGACGACGAAACAACAGCACGAGGGGACGACGGGACGACAGAAGCCGGACAGCGGAACCCGGGGCGACGCGGCGCGCCGTACGGCGAGTGCCCGCGCCGACGGCGGTACGGCGCGGGGGCCGGGCCCGCGCGGCGGCAGGACACGGCGGCGCCGTACGGGGGCCGACGGCAGGGTCGAGCGCTGGCGGCCGGGACGGGACCGGACAACAGGGTGGCGGGGCCGGTGGCCCGGCGGGCGGCAAGTGGCGAGGCACCCACTGCGGGAAGCCGCTGGGAGCCGGACCGCGACCGGACCGTGACCGTGACGCCGGCTCGGGACGCCGGCTCGGGACGCGGCGATGCCGTACGGCGGTCGACCGGGACCCGGCCAGCGCGGCGGAGCTGGACGGCACGGCTCCGGGGGCCGGGACGGCGCCGTACGGAGCGGTCGACGGGACGACGACAGTGATCGCGGGGCGGCGCCGTACGGCGGTCGGCCGGGCCCCGGCCAGCGCGGCGGAGCAGGACGGCGCGGCGAGACGGCAGCGGCAGTCGACGGCGGGCCGCCTCCTCAGAAACCGGGCGCCCTACTTCCTGATCCACACCCCGAGCACACCAACCACCCACGGGCCGGCGGATCAGAACTCACGAAACTGAGACAGCGTCACCCTGCACGCAATAACGCCCCACGACAGCGATACCCCACGGACCGTTCATGCCCGAGACAGCGGCACCACACCCCGAAACCATCACCCACCAGCATCAACACACCCAGACCCCCGCCGACTCTCACCCCCACTGTCCCGAAACCGAGAGATCGCACCTGAGGCCCCGCAGAAGAGGATTCTGACGAGAATTCAACATGGCAGGTACATGACGGACACGGATGGAAGGGCATACCATCGCTACACCCCGGAGGGGCGGTCGAGGGTGCGTCCGGCCCTCACCGGACCACCCGTGCCACTCCTTCGCGTACTCCCCCGGCCCCGCCGAGGCCGGATCCCCCCACACACAGATGAAGGATCAGCAAATGCCCCTCGGTATTTGGCTCAAGGCAGGCACTTCCGCCACAGCGCTCGTCCTCGCCATGGCGGGCGCCGCGACCGCCGCCCCCGCTCCTGCGAGCGAATCATCCACCGCGCAGGCGGCAGCGGTGACCCTTCGCTACGACGACAGCCGCGCCGCAGGTTGGGAGGCCGCGATCGCGGCCGGAGTCGCCTCGTGGAACGCGAACGTGAGCAACGTCCGTCTGGTGGAAGCAGCACCCGGCACCACGGCCGAGATCGTGATCGTCGCCACCACGGGCTGGCCGCAGGCCACGCTCGGCCCTGTCCGTCCGGGCCGTCAGGTCCGCGTCGAGCTCGGCAGCCAGGCCGTGACCCAGGGCTACAACAAGACGCGGATCGCCGCTCACGAGCTGGGGCACAGCCTCGGCCTGCCGGACACCAAGCCCGGCCCCTGCTCACAGCTGATGTCGGGGTCGAGCGCCGGCACGGCCTGCACCAACGCCACGCCGAACACCACGGAACGCTCCCGCGTACAGTCCACCTACGCGAGCGGAACCGCCGCGCTCGCGCCCACCAACCGGACCCTCGTCGACGCGCCCTGACCACACGGCCGTCGAGCGGACGGACTTCCGGGGGGCTCGGCGAGACCCCCGGGACGCAGTGAGCCGCCCGTGGACGACTGCGGTGCCGGAGGGAAAGATCCCCCACTCCCCTCGTTGTAGTGCTCAGGACCGCCGCTTCGCATCCTCGTTTCGCTGCCCGGAGTCGATGCACGACGACGCCACGGAGATCGGGCATGCCCAGGTGGACGGTGGTGTGCCGGGACGCGAGGTCGCGCATGGCGGCGAGCTTCTGCCCGGCGGCGGCGAGGCCGGCCTCGATCGCGGCGACCTCGCCGAGGCAGCCCTGTTTTCCTTGACCTCCTTCGAGCAGGTTCGCGTGGATCTCCTCCAGGCGGGCATCTGCCCGGGACCGGGCCGCAGGACGGGGCAGCGGATGCAGGCGTGTTCATGGACGCAGGGGTGCCGAAGTCGCGTGCACAGACGCCCAAGGCGACCTTCCGCAACAGCGACCTCGACACCAGGACGACGGGGCGGCCGGGGCGGTGGGGCGAGGCGGCGCGGCGGGGCGGCGGGGCGGCGGGGCGGCGGGGCGGCGGGGCCGAACGGCAGGGCGCCGCCCTCTGCGGTCGAAGCAACGGCACCGACGACCGGGGCCCGGCGACGCCCTGCCGCACCGACGGCCGACCAGGACGGCCGGACACCGAGCACGACGGTCGACGCCGGCCGGTCGACGGTGATGGCGGGCCGGGGCGAGGCGGCGGGCCCGGCCGCACGACGCGACCGGGCTCACGTCCTACCCGTCTGGGACGGGTAGGTCCTCACGCCTGTCGGTGAGGCGCCGTTGTCGTCGGATCAGCCGAAGCCGAGGTTCTCCTGCGCGAAGTCGGCTGACGCCGGGGCCGGACGGGACGGGGACGGCGGTGTGCCGTCCTGGTGGGCGGCCTTCCAGCGCTTGGCCAGCTCGTCCTTCCAGCCCCTGGGCGGGGGCCAGGGACGTCCCGGGCGGCGAGCCGGGCGCGCTTCCAGCCGCCGGCGGGCGTGCGGGCGGCTTCGATCTCCTGCGGTGAAGGTGGTTCATCAGGCATGTGCGGGGGACGAACGGCAGCCGGTGATCGTCCCCGGCCCCGGAACAGGTCCGGTAGCGGTGTCCGCCTCCTGCCGCCTGACTGCTGCAGCGTCCAAGACACCGGTCGCACGACGTCTTGGGACACCGCCCGGACGCCGTCCCGGACAGGCGCGTCATCCGGGACGGCGTCCTGGACGGCCGGACGCTGGAAGCGCCACACGCGGCGTCCCTAGGCTCCGGGGTGGGCGTCGTGAAGCGACTGCGCGGCAGTACGAAGTCGTTCACGCGTCGGGCACCAGGCACGCGCCCGTCTCGCGGCTTCACGGCGTCCTCCCGACCGCCTTCCGGAAGGAGGACTTCATGTCCAAGGCACTGGAATCCCTCAGCAGCAGGCTTCTCGGCCTGTTCGTCCCCGAGGTGGAGGCCGCGGCCTCCGCCCAGGCCTGTCAGTGCTTCAACGAGTGCTGGCAGTGCGCGCGCAGCGCGTGCTGCGTCAACACCTACTGCGGCTCCATCAACTGCTGGCGCAGCTGCCCGGGCTGCTGACGCGGTGACGTGACCTGAAGTGCGACCGGGGACACCGGTGTCGCGGGTGGCGCAACGGCCGCACGCCTCGACCGTTCGGTGACCGTCCGGTGTCCCCGGTCCCTTTCTCCGCCCTTCGGCCCGTCCCGCAGGAGGTGTCGCCCGTGCCCTACGCGGAGTCCGCCGTGCGCGTGCTCATCGCCACCGTCTTTCTGGTCGCTGCCGCCGGCAAGGTGAGCAGCAGACGATCGTTCACCGCCTTCACCGCGTCGTTGGGCCAGTTGAACGTCCTGCCCGGCACCGTGATCCGGGCGGTGGCCGTCGCCGTGGTGGCGACGGAGTGGCTGGTGTGTTCGCTGGTCCTGATGCCGTGGGCCTCCCTCGCCGGCGTCGGACTGGCCCTCGCCGCCGTGCTGCTCGTCGTTTTCGCCGCCGTCATCGCCCGTGTCGTCGCCCGGGGCACTCGCGCGGTCTGCCGGTGCTTCGGCAGCGGATCGAGGGAGCCGCTCGGTGTCCGGCACGTCGTGCGCAACCTGCTGCTCGCCGGGTTCGCCGCGTGCGCAGCGGGGACGACGCTGCTGCGGGAGGCCGCCCCCGCCGAGCCGTGGGCGCTCGCGCTGTCCGCGCTGGCGGGGCTGCTCGTCGGTGGCTGTGTGGCCGCGTTCGACGTGGTCGCGGAGTTGTTCCGTCCCGTCGGGCCGGCGCACTCGCCCCCTTCCGGCAGTCCCCTGCAACCGGGCCGCTGAGGCCGCTCGTAGCGCGCACCACCCGTCAGCCCGCCCTCCCGTCCCGCCCTGCTCCGTCCTTCCCCGCCCTGTCCCGCCCCGTCTGAAGGGAGACGTCCGTGCCCGTCCTCGTTGCCGCCGTCGTTCTCGTCGGCCTGCTGTGCACCCTCGACCTGATTCTCACCGTCGGCGTCGTCAAACGCCTGCGGGAGCACACCGAGTTGCTCTCCGAGCGGGGCGGCGGCCGGATGTCGCTCGGCCCCGGCGACGAGGTCGGGGACTTCTCCGCCGTCTCCGTGGACGGTGAGCCCGTGCACGACGCGATGATCTCGAGCGAGACGGTGGTCGCGTTCTTCTCCCCGACCTGCGGGCCGTGCAAGGAGAAGCTGCCGAAGTTCGTGGAGTACGCGCGCGGTGTCCCGCGGGGCCGCGAGCAGGTGCTCGCCGTGGTGACGGCCGACGACCCGCGCGACGCGGAGGCCGCCACCCCCATGGTGACGGCGCTGACGCCCGTGGCCCGGGTGCTGACCGGGCACGACGCCGAGGCCGTCGCGGAAGCGTGCAAGGTCCGGGCGTTCCCCGTGGTGCTCAAGGTCAACCGCAGCACGGACGGTCGTCTCCTCGTCATGACCGACGACGTCGACGTGGAGCGTCCGGCCGTCGCCTCGTACTGACGCCGAACCGCTCCTCGCCCCCGCCTCCTGCCGGTCCTGCGTACGGGGAAGGAAACGCATGCCGTCCGAGTCGAGCTCGAGCCGGTGTCCGGGCGGTGGCTCGCATCGGGCGTCCTCCGCACCGGCGCAGGAGCCGCCCGGCGACCGCTCCCACCGCTGCGGAGTGCCGGACGCCCTGCGGCTGGTCGCCCGTGCGGCCACCGGAACCCTCCTGCTCTACACCGCGCCCGCCCTGGTAACCGGGTTCTTCCCGGTCGTCACCGCCTGGTCCGTGAAGCTCATCGTCGACCGGCTCGCCGCCGGGGCGACCGTGCGGGAACTCCTCGTCCCGGCACTGGTGCTGGTGGCCACCGGCATCGCCACCGGGGCCGTGCCGCACCTGGCGCGGTACCTGCGAACCGAGCTCGACCGCCGTGTGGGGCTGTTCGCGCAGGACCGGCTGTTCGCCTCCGTGGAGGGCTTCCCCGGACTGGAGCGGTTCGAGAATCCGGACTTCCTGGACCGGTTGCGCCTCGCCCAGCAGACCGTCGTCGGCCCGCCTGTCGCCGTGCAGGCCCTCGACGGCGTCCTCGGAGCCGTACGGGCCGCGGTCACGGTCGTCGGATTCCTCGGCTCCCTCCTGGTCATCAGCCCACCGACCATGGCACTGGTGCTGCTCGCCGCCGTGCCGACCCTGGTCGCCGAAATGCTGCTGTCCCGTCGGCGTGCCGCAACAGCGTGGTCCATCGGGCCCGACGAACGGCGCCAGTTCTTCTACATGGGACTGCTCGCCAACGTCGAGGCCGCGAAGGAGATACGCCTCTTCGGCACCGGCGCCTTCCTGCGCAGCCGCATGATCGACAGCAGGCGCAGCGCGGACGCGGCCCGCCGGGCCGTCGACCGCCGGGAGGCCGGCCTGCGCTGCGGGCTCGGCCTGCTCGCGGCCGGAGTGGCGGGCGCCGGCCTGCTGTGGACGGTCGGCACGGCCCGGGGCGGCAGTCTGACCCCGGGTGACGTGGCGGTGTTCCTGGCGGCCGTGGCCGGGGTCCAGGCGGCCCTGACCGCGCTCACCGGAGACCTCGCCGGAACCCACCACGCCCTGCTGCTCCTCGATCACTACCAGGCGGTCGTCCGGGCCGGGCCGGACCTGCCCCGGGCCGTCGAGCCGCGCGAGCTCCCACCGCTGCGCGGCGGCGTGGAGCTGCGTGACGTGTGGTTCCGCTACTCCCCCGATCACCCCTGGGCACTGCGGGGGGTCAACCTCCGTCTGCCGGCAGGGGCGACGATCGCTCTCGTGGGCCTCAACGGCTCCGGAAAGTCCACGCTGGTCAAGCTGCTGTGCCGGTTCTACGACCCGACGCACGGCCGTATCCTGTGGGACGGCGTCGACCTGCGGGACGTCTGCCCCTCCGAGCTCCGCAACCGTATCAGCGCCGTGTTCCAGGACTACATGGAGTACGACATGACGGCCGCGGAGAGCATCGCGCAGGGCGACCTCGGCGCGCTCGGCGCACCCGACCGCATCAAGGACGCGGCGACGCGCGCCGGAGTGCACGCCACACTGAGCGCGCTGCCGCACGGTTACGACACGCTGCTGTCCCGCATGTTCTTCACCGAGTCGGACAAGAAGGACCCGGCGACCGGTGTCATGCTGTCCGGGGGCCAAAGCCAACGACTGGCCCTGGCACGGGCGTTCGTCCGGGACCGGCGGGACCTGATGATCCTCGACGAACCGTCGGCGGGACTCGACGCGGCAGCCGAGCACGAGATCCACACCTCGCTGCGCGCCCATCGCAAGGGCGGCACCAGCCTGCTCATCTCCCACCGCCTGGGGGCCGTGCGCGACGCCGACATGATCGTCGTACTGGAGCGGGGACGGGTGGTCGAACAGGGCACGCACGACGAACTCCTGGCGCAACACGCCCAGTACGCCCGTCTGTACGCCCTTCAAGCCGCGGGCTACCGCTCGTCTACGGCCCCGCCCGCCACCGTCCCGTCCCAGGCCCCCAGCCCCACCAGTGGAGGAAAAGGCACATGAGCGAAGTCGACCGCCCCGTCGTCCCGTCCTCCACCGGGCAACGCGCCCGGGCCGAGACGGCAGTCGCCCGGGCACGCTCCCGCGCACTTCGGGCGCAGGCCCTCCGCATCGCCCTGTACGCGGCCGCCGCCCTGCTCTGGGTGAACGCCGTCGCGTTGGCCGCGGCGGCCGGCAGCCCGGTCTGGGCGGCGGTGAGCGGCCTGACCGCCCTCCTGGTCTCCACCGGACTGGCGCTCTCCCGGGCCGCCGAACTGCGGTGGGTGGCGGTGAGCGTGTCCGGGAGGAGCATGGAACCGACCTACCGGGAGGGAGACCGCGTCGTGGCGTGGCGCCGGTCGGCTCCCGTGCGGGGCGCGGTGGTCATCGTGGAACGGCCGCCCTACCGGGCGCCTTGGCCAGATGCCCCCGTGGCCCGCAACGCGCCCGCTCACGTGATCTACGCACGGCACTGGTTCATCAAACGGGTGGCGGCGATCGCCGGCGACCCGGTGCCGCGTGCCCGGGTCCCCGCCCTGGCCGAGGTCACGGAGGAGACCGTACCGGAGGGCATGCTCGTACTGCTCGGTGACAACCAGGACGACAGCTATGATTCGCGCTTCGTCGGATACTTCCCGGCCGCGCGGGTGCTGGGCTCGGTCCAGACGGCCGGCCGGCCCGCACCCACGCCCCCGTCCACGGCGCGGATGAGGAACACCTGACGGCTCTCGCCGTCGCAGCGCTGCATGACGGCCTCCGTCCCCGCGGCGCCCCCCGGACGCGCGATGCCCACACAGCCCTCCCCCTGGACGCGCAGCACGAACGTGCCCCGACCGAGCCGCCGTGAGGGCTCGATGGAAAACGCACTGCCCTGCGCGCAGTCGTCCATGGGCTCCAGCAGGCCCTTGCCGCTGCCACCGGCCAGCGCCCTGAGGCAGCCCTTCCCGTAATCGGGATGGTGCCACTGGATACGGTAGAGCCCTTGGCCGAGAGGCTCCAGCAAAGTGCCCTGCGGCGAGACTTCCTCACAAGGCCGCTGCACAGCGACCAGAGGCGTGTAGCGCCAGCCCGGTACGCGCCCGTCGGTCAGGCAGAGGTCGGGGCTGTCGGCGACACGGATGGTCACCCACCCGTGGGGCGGGGCGGTGCCCGCGGCGGGCGAGCCGCTCACAGCGGCAAAACCCGCCCGCCCCTCCCCTCCGCCGAACGAGGTCCGCACCGCTGCCGCGACGACGAGCACCGCCACAGCCGCCACCGCCGCCACCACGGCGGCCGGCCGCACACGCCGCCACCGGGAGGCGTGCGCTGTGCTCGACGCGGCCCGCTCCAGCGAGGGTCCCTTCCCGTACGCGCCGGCGACCCGCTCCCAGGCCCCGGCCCACTCCGCGGCCCGATCCCCTTCGCCACACGCCTTCACGAACGCCATCAAAAGATCGAGCCGAGGCGGCATGTCCCTGCTCAGCATGCTGGAAACGGAACTGCGCGGCAGGACGTCCCCTACGGCCGCCGCTCGCTCCTCGAGTTGCCGGTACGACAGTCCCGAGCACCTCTTGAGGTCACGCAGCCCCTCCATGAAGGTGGACAGGTCCCGGATCTTCCCAGGCGGACAGCTTCCCGGATAGCCCATACGCCACATCCTGAAGGTCCCTCCGGCCTGGCGGCAACAGCGCCTATTTGCCATTCACAGCAAACCCGGCAACACCGCGGCAGACCACGGGCGCGAGTCCGCCCGGCGGCCCGCGTGAAGGGGCCGTTCGCGCACGCGTCCGTACCGGTGGGCTCCCCGGAGCACACCCCTGTCCACACCCCGTCGATCTTCTCGCGCAGGGCGGCGTTCTCCGCCCCCAGCGGCGTAGGTGGCTCGGCGGACGTCTCCGCGCGGCGTCCCCGGGGTCGGCCTGCCCCGGCTGCCCGGACCCAGTTCCGCAGGGTTTCCGGGTTGATGCCCAGATCCGCGATGACCTGCCGGATCGTCGCCTCGGGCCGCGACTGGTACGGCGCGACCGCGTCCGCCTCGAACTGTGGCGGGTAGTGCTTCATGACCACGAGACGTCCGTTCTCAGGTCCTCAGGATCCAGCGTCCCGCGTGTCCAAGACCAGGGGTCAAGGCCCGCCGGGCGACTCCGTATGGCTACACGACCGAGTCGACGCCGGCCTCTTCGCGCATACAGCGAGCCTTCCAGAACACGGTCCTGGGCAGGGCGCTTCGTGTGGAACGCCCGGGCGGAGCGGGTACGCCAAAGCTTGCCGCGAGAGTGCCACCCGGTCGTCTGGACGTGCCGGTCATCTTCCTGCAGGGGCGGGCCGCCCCGGCACCGCGACCCCCGACGGGGCGGCTCCGTTACGGCTGGGCGTGCCGCCCGTCGTGCGGCCGGACGGCGGCCCGGGACGGGGCGGTGGGACGCCGGGGCCGCACCGTTGCGACGTGGTGTGGCAGTGCTGGTCGGCTCGGGGTGGCTCCGCTGGTGCTGGGTGGGTGGTGGGGTGGTCGTGCGGCGGCGGGACGCTGTTCGACCGGGAGCGGGAGGAGACCTGAGGCCGGTGAGGGCGTCGACGCGGGCGGCCAGTTCGAAGTCACGCCCGGTGAGGCGCCGCCGGCGTCGTGGGTGCTCGCCGCCTGGGCGGCCGTGCCGTACCCGAGGGTCAGGTCGGGGTGGTGGTTCGGCTCGTCCTGCACGCGGGTGACGTGGACGACCGTCGCGACCGCCGCGAAGTGCGTGGCGGGGCGGTACGTACGGGATCACGGGGCGGTGCGGGGACCGGACGCCGGGTGGAGTGCGCCACCCGGTGCCCGGCACGGACCACTCTGCCGGTCGGTCGCCGCCCGGTCGATTACCCCGGAGGTAATGACCGCGGGGCGGCGGCCGCCCGTGCCCGGGTCGACCCCGTGCGGGGCGCTCCGGGACCGTGACCGTGCGGGGGGGTGCTGCGGCCTCTCCCGTGCGGGGGCGCCTCGGCCCCGGCCGTACGAGGGCCTCCAGACCGTCCCCGTACGGAGGCTCCCCGGGCCAGCCCGCACGAGGGTGCCCGGGGCCGGCCCGTCCCGCCGTCACGCCGTACGGCATCCGGTCCGCCGGGAAGCCCGGCGGCCGCTGTCGGCCGGTGGCCGGTCCGCCATCGACCAGGCGGCCAGCCAGGCGATCTCCATGGCCGCGTCCAGGAGGTACGTGGCGCGGATGCGTCCTCTGGGGACGTACGCCAGGTCGATGGCGAGGAAGGCGAGCGCCGTGCCGACGCCGGTGCGGCGCGCGTGCCGGACGCTCTCCCCGTCGGAGGCGGAGGCGGCGCGCAGCATGTTCCAGCCGGCGGACAGCAGGAGGGCCCCGCTGGTCTTCTGCAGCCATCCGTCGGCGATCGGGCCGTAGACCCGGCCGAAGGTCCGGAGCGACACCAGCGGCCAGACTCCGCCGACCACGTTGAACAGGCCCTGGGCGCGGGCCACCGTCCGCGGATCGACGCGCGGGGAGCCGGGTCCGACGCGCCTCACCGGAGCCGCCTCCCCCCACGCCGCGCGCGTGCCCCGCCGTGCGGACCGCCCGGTCACCCGGTCCGCCCCGGGCCGGTGAAGACGGCGCGGACGCATCCGTCGGTCTTTTCCTTGAACATGTCGTAGCCTTCCACGGCCTGGTCGAGGGGCATGGTGTGGGTGGCCAGGTGTGCGGTGGTGAGGTCTCCTTTGGCCATGCGGTCCAGGAGCATGGGGATGTACCGCTGGCCGTGCTGCTGCGAGGCGTGCAGGGTGAGGCCCTTGTTGAGGACCGCGCCGAGGGGGAACTTGTCCACCATCCCGGCGAACACCCCCAGGACGAACACGGTGCCGCCCTTGCGGCAGGCGTGGATGGCCTGGCGCACGGCGGTGGGCCGGTCGGTCTGGAGGCGCAGTTGCTGTTTGACCTGGTCGTACAGGTACATCGGCCCGTGGCTGTGGGCTTCCATCCCGACCGCTTCGATGCACACGTCGGGCCCGCGGCCACCGGTGCGTTCGCGTAGTTCCGCGGCGACGTCGGTGGTGGTGTAGTTCAGCGTTTCGGCACCGACGTACCGCTCGGTCATCGCCAGCCGCTCCGGGATACGGTCGATGGAGATCACCCGTTCGGCACCCAGCAGGATCGCGGCCCGTGACGCCATCTGGCCCACGGCGCCGCACCCCCAGACCGCGACGACGTCGCCACGAGGGCGGATGTGACGCGCTTCACCGGGCACCTCCTTCGTAGGGCTCTGACTCTGGGAACGCCCCTCCCCGGTGCCCTTCGCGAGCGTGGGAAAACGGCGTCCACGCGCCGAGTACCCCGTGGAGCCCCTACGACACGGGGACCGCACCCGGGGCCGTCCCCGGGTGCGGTCCCGACGGTCGGTGACGGAGCGTGACGGACGGGGCGGGGTGCCCCGGACCCGCCGCCCCTCAGGTCACCTGGCGATGGTCCAGGCGCTCGCGCACAGTGCCGCCGCGGTGAGGAGCGAGGCGACGCTCGCGCGCAGGAGGCGCTGTCGCAGCCGCGTGTAGCGCGCGGTGTACTCGCCGCGCAGTTCGACGCAGCGGTCGGCGATCGTCCGCAGGACCTTCTTCGACAGCTCGATGCGGTCCTCGGCGTAGAGGCGGGCGACCTCCTCGTGCTGGGCGGTGGTCAGCCACGGCATGCGGCGTGCGAAGGCTTCGCCCTGCTCGCGGGCGTTGAGCAGCTCCGCCTGGGCCAGGAGGTAGCCCTCGACGCGGTTGACGCCCTCGGCCGTCTCGCGGCGCGTCACCGAGGCGGTCGTGCGCATCACCGCTCCCCCCCCTGCCGCCCGGCACGGCGGACGTCCCCTTCTCGGGCTCGATCATGTCCCGGCGGCCCCCCGTCGGGTCATACCGCTGCCGGACCGGACTCCCCTGCCCGCCGGGTCCCTCCGCGGTCCGCCGTACCGGGGAGAGGGCGCAGCGCCCCTCTACCGGCCCGTAGGACGGCCGCTGCCGCGGGTCAGCAGGACTCCTAGGGCGATCATGCCCACCCCGAGGACGAAGTGCAGCCAGTTGTCGGCGGTGTTCACGGGCACGAAGTTGGCGGCGCTGTCGTGATCGATGATCAGGCCGTAGATCCACAGGATCAGGTAGACCACACCGCCCCCGATGAGGAAGGTGCGGGCGGTGGAGGCCGCGCGGGCCATGGTGACGCCCGCGAGCCCGAACAACAGGTGCACGATGTTGTGCAGGACCGACACCTGGAACAGGCCCAGCAGCTTGGCCTCGGAGTGGTGCTCGGCGAACTTCAGCGTGTCGTAGTCCGTCGTGATCCCGGGGATGAAGCCGAGGATTCCCACCAGCAGGAACACCGCGCCCACCAGGAGCGCGGCCTGCTGTACGGGAGTCCGTGCGGCCGCCGTACGGGGGTGAGTGGTCATGAGCCGACCTCTTTCTCGCGGGGCGGCAGGCGCCGCCGTCCGGCTCTCACGACGCCGACTACCCCTCACCCGGCCTTTCAGCCCCGTCGGGGTCGGACCGGGAGGTCACCCGCTCGGCGGGGCGCGTGACGCCGGGCTGCGGGACCGCTTGAGAAGGTCTCGATGGACGCTGTCCCCGCGGATCGGCAGATCGGTCGCGTTCACTGCTCCTCCCCGCCTGGAGCCGCCCCGATGGAGGCCCTCGTCAAGCAGAAGGCCGAGGACGGCACGGATCCGGGCACGGAGCTGACCGTCCTGTTCGCCCGTACCGATACCGCTGGCGAGGCCGACCCTTGCGCTTGGTCGTGGTACGGGCCGGGCTTCCGGTTCGGGGCGCGGCGGCCGGCCGGCCTGGGCCTGGCCCTGGTCACATGTCGTCGGTCAGGGCGTTGGTGAGGAGGTTCTCGGAGCCCAGCGAGCGGAGCAGGGGGCCGAGCGGTCTGCGCGTGATGGCGCCCGGGGCCTCCTCCGGTCCGGCCCACGTGGTGCCGGTGGCTTCCTCGTAGGTGTCGTCGCTGTGGCGGTGATCGGTTGGGAAGGCCGACTCGGGTGTGTGGCGGCGGCCGCGGAGCCGGGTGGCGCCCCCGAGGACGGTCCGGCCTCCGTGGTAGCCGACTTCGTCGGCGACCAGGCGCACAAGCTCAAGGACGTGCCGGGTGAGGATGACGGCCGCGGCGTCGAAGACGACCCGTTCCGTCACCCCCGGCGCCGCCCTGACCATCACCCTTGGAGAGGCAGGCACAGCGGGCCCACTCCACAACGGCGGCGGGACCGGAGGCACCTCCGTCGTCACCATCGGCGGCACGCAGCAGGCCACCGCTAACGGCGGCGCCGGTGGAGCGGGACCCTCGCTCCTGCTCGGGGGTCTCGGGGCGCCGGCGGAGCCGCCGTCCGCTGCAGCGGCACGGCAGCCACCCTCCGCGCCGGCAACCCCGGCGCCGACGGCGGGAACGGCGGCTTCCAGAGCAACAGCGGAGGCATCGGCGGAACAGCGGGAGGCCCGGTGCCGGCTTCCTGCGCCGCCAGCACCGGCCGAGGCGGAGACGGGGCCGCCGGCGGCGTCTTCACCCGATACGACGGCAACCCCGGCTGCGTGCTCCTGACCCACTGACAACACCGGCTCACCGCGGAAGGCCGACGCCCCGGCTCCACAGCCGCCGGGCGTCGGCCCACGCCGATCTCGAAGAGGCGGCGATCGCGGTCGCGTGAACCGTCACCCCCGATGCCGGAGCGTCGGCGGCCAGGACGCCGGTACCCGGTACCGTAACGCTGACGGCCTGGAGCACGCTGCCCGGCCAAAGGTGCCTCGTAGCAACGCCCGCACCGAGGCGGAGACGGAGCCGCCGGCGGCCGTCCGGCGGTGGCGTTCGCGCGCCTCCTCGGAGGTCGTACCGCGCGTCGGGCCCGGCGCCGGGACGTCCCGCGCGGCGGATCAGTCCGGGGCGAAAGCCGGTGCCCGGGCCGGCGGCGGACCGGCCGTACGCGCGCCCCGGGACGCACCGGGTTCTTCCGGAGTGGTGGCCGGCAGCCGGTAGGTGGCGCAGACGGCGGGAAGCCGTACTCCGGCGAGGCGGAGCTGTGTGACCCGGCTGTGGAAGGCCGCCGCGCGCAGCAGGTGCCCGGCGACCTCGGCGGCGTGCCGGTGCTCCGGCGCGGCCAGCACGCTGCCCGCAGTCCAGGCGTTGAAGGCGCCCATGGCGGGACCGCACCAGACCTGCCAGTCACCTCGGCGTGCGGTGTCGCCGTCGGTGGCCCAGCGGGAGGCCATGCCCAGGTACCAGCGGAAGACCGTCGCCATGCGGTGCTTGGGGTCACTGGCGGCACGGTTCAACCACTCCGGATGGTGTTCCCGCAGGTAGGCGGCGGTGTCCTGCCACACGTCCGCCACGGGACGGCGCAGGATCCGCGTCTCCAGGTACGCGCGTTCCGCGGTCGGCAGGCTCTCCAGCCCGTCGTGGTCGCGGTAGAGGCGGTACAGCCGTCCAGCCTGCCCGGCGAACATCGTGCCGCGGCCGAGGACCTGGACGGTGACGCCCTGTTCGAACATGTCGGCGGCCGGGGCCATGGTGCAGTCCGCCGGGCCGGCCTGGGCCAGGAGCTGTTTGACGGCCGCCGACGTGCCGGACTCGGTGAGGGCCTGGTTGATCGATCCGGTGACGACGTAGGAGGCGCCGAGGGCCAGTGCCGCCACGACGGCCTCCGGGGTACCGATCCCGCCGGCGGCGCCGACGCGGACCTGCGCGGCGGGTGGTACGCCGCAGGCGAGGCGGTCGCGGAGGCGGAGCACCGCGGGCAGCATCACCACCAGCGGCCGGCGGTCGGTGTGGCCGCCGGAGTCGGCTTCGACGGTGATGTCGTCGGCCATCGCGACGGTACGGGCGAGTGCCGCTTGCTCGGCTGTGACCTGTCCTCGGGCGAGCAGGTCCGCCACCATCGCCTCGGGGGCGGGCCGCAGGAACAGCTCCGCGGTCTCCGGGCGGGAGACCTTGGCGACGACCCGGTTGCCGGCCAGCGTCCCGCCGGACGCGGGGTCGCGTGCGAGACCGGAAACGCGGTAGCGCACCAGGTCGGGGGTGAGCTGTACGAAGGCCGACGCCTCCACGCACCGCACCCCGTGCCGCAGGCACGCGTCGACGCAGGCACGCTCCCGGGCGGGGTCCATGGGGTGGTGCAGGAGGTTGCAGGCGTACGGCGCGCCGGACGGGCCCAGCACCCGCCGCAACCGCTCCAGCACCCGGTCGACCCGGGCGTCGGGCAGCCCCGCGGCGCCGAAGGAGGACAGGTGTCCGGCACGGGCGAAGGCGGTGACCAGTTCCTCGCCGGCGATGCCGCCGGCCATGGCCCCCGCCATGTGGGCGTACCGCGCCCCGTGGTGCCGCCGGAAGTCCCCGGAGCCGAGTTCTCCCGGGGACAGCGGTCCGGCGACGGCCAGTTGACGCAGGCCGCTGCCGGGTGCGGGCGGCTCCGGGGCGGCGCCGACCCGGCCGCCGCCGGAGACGATGTAGCAGGGACTCGCGAGGTCGGCCAGCACCTCGTACACGCCCGGTGGGTCGTAGCGCACCGCTGCGGGTGTCATGCGGGCACCTCCTGTCCTTCGTGTCCTTCGGGCTTCCGGTCGGTGAGGTCGACGGCGATGTTGGACACCCGGTAGACCCGCAGGTCGTCGCGCCACACGCTGCCGTCGGCGTGCAGCCGCACACCGGTGGCGTACCGGTGGACGCGGCGGACGTGGATCTCCCCGCGCACCCGCTCGTGCTCCCGCAGGATCTGCCCGCGGTAGGACCAGCCCAGTTCCTCCCCCACGGCCACGGAGCACCGGGGGTGGAGGAGGTGGTCCGTCAGCCCGGTGTGCAGGGCGTAGGCGTGCACGGCCTGGAAGAGCATCTGCACCCCGGCCGAGCCGGGCATGACCGGGTCCTGGAAGAAGTGGTGGTCGAAGAACCAGTCGTCGGGCCGCACCGGCTTGTCGCACAGCACGTACCCCGCGCCGTGCTCCCCGCCGTCGGGGACCAGCACCACCTCCTCCAGCAGGGCCAGCCGGCCTCGGCCGAGCCGTTCGTCGTCCCGCAGGTCCATCCGGCGTACCGTGCGTCCCGCCGTGCCATGGGCCTCCAGCCAGGGCGGTACGTACCGTCCACCGTCCAGGCCCTGCTGGTGTTCCATCAGTGCGGGCGTGAAGAGTCCGTGGGCGGCCTCAGCGGTGCAGAAGGGGGTGCCGCCGGAACGCACTTCCAGGTCGTAGCGGTGCAGGAGCCCGCCGGGCAGCCGGGAGTGGGACCGGAGCGTCGCGTGCTGTTCGACCGTGGTGCCGCCCAGTTCCACCTCGCGGAGCAGCCGCATCCGGCCGTCCAGGTTGCGGAGGTGCAGGTCCTGATCGAGGTGCTCACGCGTCGCACCGAGCGAGGCGCTGAGCATCCCGGCCGGTTGCAGGGCGATCTCCATGAGGGCCAGCGCGGGCACGGACCCGCCGCCCTCCCGGAGGTACCACGGATCCCCGGGAACGTCGTACTCGGTCACCCCCCGGCTGCCGGGCCGGTACTCCTGCCACTCGTCCGTGCCCTCCACCCTTCGGTCGAGCATCCTCATGTCCCCGCGCGGCAGCCGGGGACGGACCCGGGCGGTGACGTCACCGCTGTCGGGCGCGGCCAAGGACAGTTCCATCCTGCCCTCCGCGAGGTGTGCGGCGTGCAGCTCGTGCATGAGGACCGGAGCACCGCCGGGGCTCCTGCGGCAAGTGGGACGGTCGTACCGGACGGTCAGGTCCACGTCCCGGCCCTCATGCAGCGTGATGCCGATGTCACGAAGCCGGGCCACCGTGCGCCCCCGCTCGTGGAAAGCGCAGTCCGCGACGAGGAAGGGACGATCGACCATGCCGGTCGCGGTGACCTCGGTGTCCACGCCGAGTTCGCCGCCCGGCGCGGGGGCCTCGACCACCTCGACCAACAGCGGGGACCCGGTCAGGGGGAGGACCCGCGCCCCCGGCAGGCACAGGTGGAGGCCGCTGCGCAGCGCGTGCACCCGAAGCGCCTCCATGGCCGCGGCGACGAGGTGGCTCCAGACGTGTCCGGGGCCGCCCTCCGGCAGGCGGAGCGCGGCACGCGAGCTGCCCTGGCCGTATGCGCCGCCGCGGGGGTCGATGCCGGTGACGGCGGTCAGGAGCCGGAAGGGCTCCTGAGCCGGCAAGGCGTCGGGCGGCAGGTGGCTCTGGTCGAAGCCGGGGCCGAACACCGTTGCGGTGTCACCCGCCGCGAGGGCGGTCAGGTCCGCCGGGGTCAGCCGGTGCACGGACGTGCGGGCCAGCGGGCGGGGGTCCGGGGGGAAACGGGGGACGGGACGCCGCGGCCACCCGGCGTCCGCGTGCGGCGCGACGGTGGCGACGGGGCGGGACCCGTCCCGCACCTGCCACCCGTCGTCCTGTCGCACCACCCGGAGCGCCACCGCGTCCCCGGACGCTTCACCGTGCCAGGTCACGGTGAAGCGTCCGGGGGCCGGTACGGCGCCTGTGTTCCGGACGGCACGGTCCACCGCCGCCAGGACCCCGCCCGTGCTGTGCCCGGGTTCGAACACGGGGTCGGGCGCAGCGGCGGGGAGGCGGCCGGCCCGCACGGCGCGGGTGATCTGCCAGTCCTCGATGGCCTGGTGGGCGCTGAGGACGGCGGCATGGGCCCGCTGCATCTGGGCGACGAGCCTGAGGGCCGGCGCCAGGGGCGGAGAACCTGCGGGTCGTCCGCCCGAGGGGCCCGGGGCCGCGGGTGACGGCCCCGGGGAGAGCGGCGTGCCTTCGAAGGCGAGTTCGTCCACGGCTGTCTCCCGTCAGCTCCGGTCGGATGACGCGATGCGGTCGGCCTGCGAGGCGATGCCGTTGACGACCGCGTCGGGAGAGACCCACAGCGTTCGCACCCTGTGCCACCGCTGGAGGACCCGGCCGTCCGCGGCGCACCCGGTCACCGTGCATTCGGAGAAGAACGGCGAGGGGTCGTCGTGGTGGATCTCGACGTCCACGGCGAAGGGCTCGTCGTCGGGCAGAGGGGCGAACAACTCCAGTCGGCCGACGGACACCGGCATGGGGATGGTCTCGGTGTTCGCGCGGCGGAGCAGGGCCAGCAACGCGCCCTGCAGGAGCAGGTCGGACAGCGCCGGACTGTACAGCAGACCCGCGTACGCGCCCTTGGCGAGCGGCGGGTCGGGCATGCGGGCCGTGATCACGAGCCGGTCGTGTTCCTCCACGAGCACGTCGCGCAGACCTCGGAGGGCGGGCCCGTGGAACAGCCTGCCGTCGGCGTAGCCGGGGTGCAGGTCCCCGTCGGCGGTGAACGGGGGGACGTCCAGCCGTGGTGGCTCGCCGGGCCGCTCGGCGAGCCGGAAGGAGCCTTCGTAGCGGAGCCTTCCCTGTTCCGTGGCGTCGTGGACGGTCACTCGGACGCCGGTGGGCTTCTCCTCGGGGGTCAGGTGGAGTCGGAAACGTTCCTCGTGGCCGTCGGGGAAGGCCAGGCCCTGGGTGATCCGCACGTCGTGGCACTCGACGACGGGGCGGTAACCGCCGTGGGCCCGTTCGACGGTGTGCAGGGCCCAGCCCACGGCGCCGGTCATGGGCAGCACCGGGACGCCGCTGAAGGAGTGGTCGCGCAGGACGGGTTCCGCGGTGATGCCGCGCAGTGACCGGTGCGCGGTGCGGCCGGCTGCGGGCAGGTGTTCCTGGCGGTGGTGGAGGGGGCCGGTGGGTCCGATGACGGTGACGGTGCCCGCGGGGGCGTCGGCGGCTGTCGCGGCGAGGAAATGGGCGCAGCCCTCCTCCCGGCTGAGGACGGCGATGCCGAGTTCGGTGAACATCGTGTGGATCTGGTCGGCCATGCCACCGGTCCAGGGGCCCCAGGCCAGCGGCAGGACCCGGCAGCGGGGGTGGGCCGCCTGGAAGGCGCAGCCGAAGCGGTTGAGGCTCTCGTTGGCCAGTGCGTAGTTGGCCTGCCGGACGTTGCCCCAGACACCGGCGACGGAGGAGAACAGGATCAGATGGCGCAGTCGGCCGGTGTCCAGGGCGCTCAGGACCGTGTGGAGACCGGCGAGTTTGGTGTCGACCACCGTGGCGACGGATTCGGCGGTGGCCTCCGGCAGCGACCGGTCCCGTAGGACACCCGCACCGTGCACCACACCGGTGATCCGCGGGGCGTAGGGGGCGAGGGCGGCGGACACGGCGTCGGCGTCCCGTACGTCCGCGGACACGTAGGTGGCCTCCGCGCCCCGGGCGTGCAGCGCGTCGAGGCAGGAGCGGATGCCGCGCTGTGCCAGGATCCGTCCGGCCTCGTCCTCCAGGCGGTCGCGGACCGTGTCCTCTTCCGGGTCCTCGCCCGCCTGTCGGGCCCGCTCGGCGAGGGCGGCGCACAGCCCCTCCTTGTCGGTGAGTCCGTGCGCCCATTCCGGTTCGGGCTCCAGCGGGGTGCGGCCCAGCAGCAGGTAACCGCAGCGGTGTTCGGCCGCCAGGGCCTGGACGCACCAGGCGGTGACGCCGCCGGCGCCGCCGGTGACGAGCAGCAGGTCGTCGTCGGTGAACCCCCCGGGCCGATCCGGTGCCGAGGGCCGCGGCGGCGGGTCGGCGGAGACGACCGGGGTGCGGCGTCCCTCCGCGTCGACACCGGTCTCCCGGACGTCGGTGGCGATGTCGTGGAGTTCGGCGGCGAAGGCGTCGCCGGCGTCCTCGTCGGACAGGCCGGGAGCGAGGTCGACCGCACGGCAGAACAACGTCGTCGCCTCGGTGGCGAGGGTTTTCACCAGACCCCCCAGGCCACCGGCGAGCGCGGCGCACGTGTCGCCGCCCGTCCCGAAGTAGCCGAGCGCGCCGTCCAGCCGGGTCACCGCGACCAGCCCGGCGCGGGTGCCGTCCGCCGCGGCGGCCTCCAGCAGGGGGCAGGTGTGCTTGGCCACCAGGACCGCGTGCCGCAGCCGGGCGAGCATCGCGTCGGTGTCCGCGTCCGCGGTGCGGCTGACGGGCAGCACGCACAGGTCCAGCCGCGTGGCACCGCCCAGTGCCTTCCCCAGGGCTCGAGCCAGTGTCTCCTCCTCCCAGTCGACGAGCCGGACGGCGGTGCCGGTCCTTTCGTCGTCCCGGCCGGTACGGGGCAACAGCAGGCGGTGGACCCCCCAGCCCCGTGTGGCGAGCGCGTCCCGAAGGACGTCCGACAGTTCACCGCCGTCGTCGAGCAGCAGCGCCTGCGGCCGGGAGCCGAAGGCGTCGACGCACACGTCGACGGGCGGCAGGTCCCGGAGGGTGACGAAGACCCTTCCGCTCCGCGACGCCTCCGCGCCGGGGAGCAACTGGGGCCGGGGGGCGGTGACGATCTCGTACAGCATGTCCGTCAGCTCCCGGACGGTCCTGGCCTCGCTGAGGCGGTACACGTCGGAACGGCCGATGACGGGGTAGCGGCGCCACATCTCCGCACCGGTCTCGACCAGCTTGAGCGAGTCGATGCCCAGGTCCTCCTGGAGGTACATGTCCGGTTCGATCATGTCGATGTCGTAGCCGGTCTTCTCGGCGATCACCCTGCGGAAGGCCTCCTCCAGTTCCTCCGGGTCCACTTCGCCGATGTCCGTGGTGGCCTCCCCGGCCGGCCCGTGCCCGTCCTGCTCGGCGGCCCACAGTTGGGCGAGCGCGGAACGGACGGGACCTTCCCGGGGCTCGGAGGCGTCACCGGTCTCCGGAGAGGACGCCCGCGCCGCGGGATCGTCCTGCCGGGGCACGACCGGGGCCGGGGGACGGTGGGGGACCGGGCCCACCTCGGACACGGATGCGGCGTCCGCGTCCGCTCCGGTGGACGGCCGCCCGTCGTGGGGCAGCCGCAGCATGGCGGCGACGGCCTCGCCGGCCCTGGCGTGACTCTCACCCAGCGCGACGCTGTGGTCGGTGACGGTGCTGATGACCGTCGCCAGGGTCTCGTCGAGCGGGTGCTCCGCCAGGAGCCCGGTCAGCCGCTCCGCGGTGCGCAGCTGGCTGTCGAGGTAGCGGGTGTGGACGGCGAGGTGGTCGGCGGCGGCCCGGGTGAGCGGGTCGACCTCCTGCACGACAGCCGGCGTCACCGGCGCCGCCTCCCGACGAGCGGAGCGCTCCCGCTCCGGGCCCTGCCGGTCCTGTTCCTCCTCCGCCACCGCCCGGGCGAGCTGCTGCTCGTACGCCTGGCGCAGCCGCACCACCGCGAAGTTCGGGCCGTCCAAGGTCCTGGCCATCTTCGGGGGGGCGGGACGCGCGGCCGCGGTGGGCCGTGCGTACCGGTCGAAGCCGGTGAGGGGCAGTCCCAGTACGGCCAGTCGCAGGGCGGCCTGCTGGAGCGCCGCGCAGCCGTCGGCACGAGGGCCGGCGTCACAGGCGATCGTCTCCACGCCCCGGTCGCCCAGGGTCCGCCGCACCAACCCCGTCAGGGTCTGCCCGGGGCCGCATTCGACGAAGACGCGGATGCCGTCCGCGTACATCTCCTCCAATCGGGCGGCGAAGTCCACCGGTTCGCGCAGCTGCTCGGCCAGCGTGCGCCGGTCGGCTGCCGCGCCCCGGCCGTAGCGGGCGCCCGCCGTGCAGGCGTACACCGGGATGCGGGGTTCGGTGAAGTCCGTCCCGGAGCAGGCTTCGGCGAAGGCGTCGACGGCGTGCTGCACGTGCGCGGTGTGGAAGGCGGCGGCGACCGGCAGCAACCGTGCCCAGATCCCCTCGGCGGCGCAACGGTCGGTGAAGGCCCGGACGGTGGCGCTCGGACCGCCGACCGCGTACTCGTCGGGCGCGTTGCGGTTGCACACCACCAGCCCGGGGTGGCTGGCCAGGACCTCCGCCAGGCCCTCGGCGGGCATCCGTACCGCGGCCATCGCCCCGGCGTCGGCGTCCTGCCCGGCGGGCGGTTCCATGGCCAGCCCCCGCGCCCGTGCCAGCGCGGTGAACGCCCCGTCGGTCAGGGCACCGGCCGCCCACAGCGCGGTCAGTTCGCCGAAGCTGTGTCCGAGGACACCGTCCGGGGCGAGTCCCAGCTTCCGCAGCCACCGGTACTGCCCCATCGACAGCGCGCCGATCGCCGACTGTGCGTAGGCGGTCCGGCGCAGCCGCGCCTCCAGCACGCCGGGCTCCGCGGTGCCCGGCGCCGGGAAGACGGTGTGCGCGAGGCTGTCCGCCGCGGGGAACAGCGCGTTGGCCTCGTCGAAGGCCTCACGCACCGGCGGCAGGGCGAGGGCGGCGTGCCGGCCCATGTCCACGTACTGGCTGCCCTGACCGGGGAAGAGCACGGCGGTCCCGGTTCCGGCGGGCAGGGCGGTGGAGCGGAAGTGGACGCCTCGGGGGTGGCTCCAGCTGTCCTGGCCGTGCTTGTCGCGGAGCCGGTCCGCTGCGAGGGCCAGCAGATCGGCGTACTCCGCCGCGTCCGTGGCGACGAAGCCGACGCGGGCGTGGCCGGCCGGTGGTGGTTCCTGCTGCGGGGTGTCGCCCCGCTCCAGGGCGTGGAGCAGCTCGGATGTGTCCGGGGCGTGCCACAGGTGGATCCGGGGGATGCGGTGCAGAGGGGGTTCGGGTTCGCCGCACGTCCCGTCACCGGTGTACTCCTCCAGAACGGCGTGGTAGTTCACGCCGCCGAAGCCGAAGGCCGAGACCCCGGCCCGCCGTACGGTCCGGGCGGGGTCCTGGACCCAGGGGCGGGCGACGGTGTTGATGTACAGGGCCCCGTCCTCGCGGGCCGCCTGGGGATTGGGGGTGCGCACGTTGATGGTGGGCGGCAGCACCTTGTGGTGGAGGGCGAGTACCGCTTTGATCAGCCCGGCGGTCCCGGCTGCCGCCTTGGTGTGGCCGATCTGGGACTTCACGCTGCCGACGGCGGTGCGGTGGTGGTCCTCGGGGTGGGCCAGCAGTTCGTTGAGGGCGGTCAGTTCGACCTCGTCCCCCGTACGGGTTCCGGTGCCGTGCGCCTCGATCAGCTCGACCGACTGCGGCGGGCAGTCCGCGTCCTCGTAGGCCCGCCGGAGCGCGGTGAGCTGGCCCGTGCCGCAGGGTGCGTAGATGCTCTGGCTCCGGCCGTCGCTGGAGCTGCCGAGGCCGCGCAGGATGGCGTAGATCCGGTCGCCGTCGCGTTCGGCGTCCGCGAGCCGTTTGAGGGCGACCATGCCGACGCCTTCGCCGATCAGCGTGCCGTCCGCCTCGGCGTCGAAGGGCCGCACCTGACCGCTGGGGGAGAGGGCCGGGGTCTTGCTGAAGCAGAGGAACGACACGATCGTGTTGTCCGTGTCGCAACCGCCGGTGAGCATGAGGTCCGCCCGGCGGCTGACCAGCTCGTCCACCGCGGAACGCAGGGCTGCCAGGGAACTGGCGCAGGCCGCGTCCACGGTGTGGTTGGCGGCCCGCAGGTCCAGCCTGTTGGCGACCCGGCCTGAGACGATGTTGCCGAGGATGCCGGGGAAGGAGTCCTCCGTCCACGCCGGCAGGGCGGCCAGTCGCGTCCGCATGATACGGCGGGCCTTCTCCTCGGGAATGCCCAAGGCGACCATCGTCTCCGTGATCCGCGGTGCGAGCAGCCGCTCGGTGAGCGGGATCAGGCTGGAGTTGGTGCCGCACACCCCGAGCACGACGCCCGCGCGCGCCGGGTCGTACCACTCCGCACGGCCGCGGCCCGCGTCCTGCAGGGTCTCCTTCGCGACGACCAGGCTCAGCAACTGCACCAGGCCCATGGAGTCGAGCGTGTTGGGCGGGATGCCGAACTCACGGGGGTCGAAGACCTCCGGGGTGAGGAACCCGCCGCGCTTGCAGTAGGTCTTGTCCTCGGCGAACGGATCCGGGTCGTAGTGGAGATCGGTCCTCCACCAGCTCTCCGGTACGGTGTCCGAACAGTCCCGCCCTTTGACGATGTTGTCCCAGAACTCCTGGACGTCACCGGCCTTGGGGAATCTGCCGGCCATGCCGATGACGGCGATCGGGTCGCGGGCCAGACGGCGGTCGGTCTCCGCGGGGTCGGACGCGTGCGTGGGTGAAGGCATGGGCACCTCACTGGGTCGTCGGGGCGGAGGGCGGGTGGGGCGTAGGGAGCACGCGGGGCGGTACGTGTGCTCTCGTCGTGCCGGCCACCCCTGTCAACCGGGGGCTCCGGCCGGGGCGCGGGGCCGATGCGGCGGCGGGAGCGTCTCTTCGTCGACCCCGCTCGGAGGGGAAAGGGGAAGGACGGACGTGGAGACCGCGCCGACCGGGGGCGGGTCCGTCCCGCCCCGCCGGGCGGCCCCGGCAGTTGGTGCCTCCAGGGGGGCGGTGAGGGTGCCGGCGCTCCGCCGGGCCCGGAAGCGCTCGTGGGCGGCCGGGGCTCGGACCCGTCCGGTGCTCCGTGCCGTCGCGCGCCGGGGGGGCACGGGCTGGGTCCGCCCGCCGGCGGGAACGGTCCGGTCAGGATCCACTGCATACCGATGTGTTGGCCGAGCGGCACGGCTCCTCCTCACCGGTTCCGCCGCCGCGTCCCCCTCGTCTTAGGGCGGTACGTCCGGAGTGGTTCGGCCATCCCCGCGTCGAAGGTGACCGGCGGTTCGTCGTCGGGCCCGGGCCGGAGGACGGTGGCGAGGGCCGTGAGCTGGCCGGCGAGGTGGCGTGGTGGTACTCCGCGCCCCTGGGCCGCCCGGTGGAGCCGGAGGTGAAGAAGTTCATCGCCGGGCCTTCGGCGTGCGGCTGCGGAGCGTGCGGTCCGGGCCCGCTTCCGTCCGGCACCACGGGCAGGCGCTGCCCCAGGAGCCTGTCCCGACCGGGGAAGGACCGGCCGGTGACCAGGGCCGTACGGACGTGGCCGCGGCCCCGGCCGGGGAGGCGGCGTGCCGCGTGGGCCAGGGGCTTCCCCACGAAGGCATCGGGGGCGATCCTCTCCGGGCGGCGCCGCACCTCGGCGTGGGGCTCGATCAGGACGGGGACGGCGCCGGGCGAGACCGTCCCGTGGACGGCGGTGAAGAGTTCGTAGGCGTCCTGGGTCATCACCACGGCCTTGTCGCCGCGGCGCACTCCGGCGGCCCGGAGGGCGTGCGCGGTGCGGCGGCAGCCGTCCAGCGGCTGTGCCGCCGAGACGGCCTGTGACGCGCGGGCGCCGGTGCGACCGATGGGTACGTCCGCCTCGGGGTGCTCGACCAGGGCGGCCGGGCGCGCGAGGACGTCGTCCTTTGCGGCGGTCATCGCTGTCCTCGCAGGAAGTCGCGGATGTGGGGGCCGAGTTCGTCGGCGGCGTCCTCCATCACCAGGTGGCCGGCGCCGGGGTAGCGGTGGACCACGGCGTGCGGGTGGCGGCGGGTCCACTCGGCGAGGACCAGCGGGGTGAAGACCGGGTCGCGCATGCCCCAGCCGACGAACATCGGCATCCTCCGCAAGTCGTCGGACGTGCCGGGCGGTTCGAGCAGTCGCCATGCCTCGTCCGTGTCGCCCCGGGGGATGGCGCGGATGAACTCCGTGATCGCCCGGCGGTTGCCCCGGCGGACGTGGGGCAGCAGGTAGGCGCGTCGCTCGGCGGGGCTGAGCGGGCGGGTGACGCCGACGCGGAACGTGAGGCGGGCGAAGGCGTTGGTGGCGTGCACGGCGGCGGCCACGGGGCGATGGTCCCTGATCCAGCGCAGGTGGAACGGCAGACGGTAGCCGTCGGGCCAGGGGAAGGCGATGGTGTTGAGGACGACCAGGGCGGACACGATTCCCGGGTTGCGCCGGAGCCAGGCGACGCCGAGCGGCCCGCCCCAGTCGTGCACGACGAGCGTCCAGCCCCGCGGCGCCACCCCCTCCCGGTGGACCAGGTGGTGGTACAGGGCGTCCAAGTGGTCCAACTGGGCCTGGTTCCGGGCCGCCGGGTCCGGCGGGAGGGCGAGGTGGTGGGACAGGCCGAGGCCGGGCAGGTCCGGGACGAGGCAGCGCGCGTGGGGGGCCAGCTCGGGCAGGAGCTTGCGCCAGGCGTAGCTCCACGTGGGGTTGCCGTGCAGGAAGAGCAGGGGGTCGCCCGCTCCGAGGTCGAGGTAGTGCTGGTCGGTCGCGGGGACGAGCCGCCAGTGCTCCCGCCCGGGGTAGCCGGGGAGCAACTGCTGGAAGATCGAGGAGTGCGCGGGGACGGCCGTGGGATCGATCATGTTTGCCTCACCAGCGGATCGGGGTCGGGCCGAAGCTGAGGCCGCCGCCCGAACCGAGCATCGCCACGGTGTCCTCCGCTTCGAGGAGTTCGGCTTCCCCGCGCCTCGGCCAGTTGCAGGGGCGGTGGTGCGGCGGCGTGGTCGCCGTGCCCGGCGCCTGCCGGCACGCACCGGTCTGCGGGCGGAGAAAGGGCGTCGAGCGTCTCGTGGTACTGCGGCATCGCGATCTGGCGCTGGGCGGTGAACGCGCTCGAACGCACTGCGCGCAGCTCGTCCCGTGCGGCCTCCGGGATCAGCGGTAGACCGTTGACCACGGTCGTGTGCAGCAGGTCGCCGTCGAGGCGCAGTGTGACGTGCTCGTCGGACAGGGAGCGCGGACACATGGTCCCTCCGCAGGCGGCGGTGCAGGCGTTCCACGCGGTGGAGTCGGCGGCGAGCTTCGACGTCAGCACGCCGGGGCGTCCTGGTCCGCGGGTCCGGCGGTCAGGACCAGCGCGGCACCGGTGCCGGGGACGGTGCGACCGGGCACCGCCCGGATCAGTGCCTCGTGGTCGGGCCCGTGCCAGCGGGTGGCCGGTGAGCCCACTTCTTCGCAGGCGGTGAGCGCGGTGCGGCAGCGGCCGGTGGCGATGAGGGCGGCGGCCTTCTCCATGGCGTTGAGCACGCTGCCGCAGGCGTTCTTCACATCGGACACCGGGCAGCCGGCGCCCAGTTCGGCGGCCGTGATGTGGGAGGTGGCGGGCCCGAGCCGGATCCTGCGCGGTGACGGCGAACAGCAGGAGGTCCGCGTCGCCGACGCCTACGCCCGCCTCGTCCAGGGCTTTGCCGGTCGCCACCGCCGGGTCGAAGGCGTCCTCACCCTGCTCACGGACGTGGACGCCGCGTACTCCGGTGTGGTCTTCCAGGAGGCCGGGCAGCGGGGCGTAGCCGCCCGGGGCGGCGATTCTCGCGCGGGTCTCCTCCACGGTGCGGTACGGAGACGGCAAGTGGGCGGCGGTCACTACCAAGCGGGTGCGCAGGACATCGAACACCGAATCACCGTAACGACTATCCAACCGAGCCATACGGGTGAATCGAATTAATCACTCCAAGGAGTGGCAAGTCATGGTTTCCTCCCCGCAAGCTGTTTCAGTCACCACCAAAGGTGGAAACCAGCGCGAAGAGGCAGTCAAGCGTCGATGGTGTGATGCGATCGGGCAGTGGCGGTCGTGTGCGTGGGCCGTCGGCTTCCCGGAGGATCACGGATCGGGCCTTGACGCCTCGATCCGTCACCCCGCGGCTGGTCCCCGATCGGTCGTGACGGATCCTCGCACTCGGCGGTGGCTCGGCCGGTCCCTGGAACGTCATGGACGACCGGGTGGAGTGGATCGCCGGGCTCGCACGGACCAGCGGGGGCCCGGTCGTCGGCCCGCGCGGCACCGCCGAGGGGAACACCGCCCCGGCTGGTCCGTACGCCCCCTCGTACAGGGTGTGTTCACCTACTGCCCACCGGCGAGGAGGCCACACCCACCGCCGTCGGAGAGTTCCACCGCGTCCGGCCGCTGCTCCTCGGTGGGGACCGGCTCACCGCGGGCCCGGCGCCCGCGGCGGTTCCGTGGCGTCGGGCGCACCGCAACGGCGGTCGGGGAGCCGGTGTCCCACGGAGGAGAGTTCGGTGCCCGGGCGGGAGCCGGGGCCGCTGCGAGCCGGGGTACGGGCGCGCCGTCCGCCGCACGGACACGGAGGGGACGGCCGCGTACGCGGCGGGCGTGCCGCCGGCCTTCAGGGTGGGTGCCGGCGCAGGGGCACGAGGGGCGGGGCCCGGCCTGAGGCGTGCGGCACGCGTTGTGTTACTGGAGCTCGGCCGCGCAGGTCAGGGGCGTTCCGGCGCGCCTGGTCCGGAGTCGCTCTCGCAACTCGCGTCCCCTGTCCCGGCCGGGGAACGCTTCGACTGGTGACAAGGGCGCTCGGTCACCACACGTCGATGGACCATACGTCGCCGGTCCGATGACCGGCCGGGCCGGGAGCATCCGAGCCGTGGGGGCCGGGATCGACGATGACGTGAATGCGGGCACCCGACCCGGAGACGCGATAGCGGTGCATGTCACGCGACACGTCGTCGAGCTCGGCCGTGCGGCCCAGGGCCGAAACGGCGGCCTGTAGTTCTCCGAACGGAACCCTGGGCGCGAACTCCCCGTAGTGCCGCGAGAGCGGTACCGGTACGGCGCTCGGAGACCGGTCGTGAAGGAGACGGTGGATCTCGATGCCGAAACCGAAGCAGGACATCCGTCCCTGCGGGTCCGGCGCGAAGTTGATCTCCACGAGTCCGTAGTCCCGTCGCAGCAGGCCGTCACCGGGCACATCGAGGAAGCCCCTGCCCAGGGCGGCTTCCCACCTGTCGGGGTGCGCACCCATCCCCACCCCGAGCACGTCGCGGCGCGTGGCGACATGAGCGTAGAAGTCCAGAGCGGACACGTATTGACCCTTCCTCCGCTGTGCATGCGAAGCGGCCTGAACGACAACAACATCACCCGGCCGCCTACGACACCCCTCTGACCTGCGCAAACAAACTCCAGTGAGACAAGCCGCCCGGTCGCCGGGGTTCGATGGGACTGCTCGGCCTTCGACGCGACAGGACACGTGACGGCCCCGCCGGGGAGGCCCCTCCACCGTTCCGGCCGACCGAGCGCCTCGTCCCCGTGAGGGGATCACCTGAGCCGTTCCACGAGACGCGATCTCCACTCGTCCAGGTGAATTGATCGAACTTTTGACCGTAGTTTCTTTGTTCCGGGTACCGTGCGTTCCGGACGGCCCGGCAGAGCCGGTTCGCGACGGTCAGGGGCAGGGGTGCGGGGATGACGGACGATTCTTCGATCCGGGAGGGCGGGCTGTCGCGGCGCGGGCTGCTCGCGTCGTCGGCCGCCGCGGGCGGTGCGGTCTGGTTGCTGCGCGGGCTCATCCGGCCGGGCAGCGCCCATGCGGCCCCGGCACCGCCGCCGGGCTTCCCGGCCGGGGTCGACCTCCACCGGCGCGTCTACGAGAACTGGGCCGGTGAAATCCGTACCGACCAGTTGTGGACGTGCGTGCCGCGCGGTCCTCAGGAGGTGCTCGATGTCGTCAACTGGGCCCATGGCGCGGGCTGGAAAGTGCGCGCGCAAGGCAAACGGCACGGCTGGGCTCCCCTGACGGTGGCCGACGGCACACCGGCGACGGCCCGGGTCGTCCTGCTGGACACCACCGCACACCTGACCGCGATGTCACTGGAGCGGCGGGCCGACGACGGGTCGGCCGAGGTCCGGGTCCAGACCGGAGCCACCCTGGAGGACCTGCTCGCGTTCGCCGGCGCGAGAGGACACGGGGTCGTCTCCGCACCGGCGCCCGGCGAGCTCTCGGTCGGCGGCGCGCTCGCCATCGGGGCGCACGGCACGGCCGTCCCCGCCGTCGGCGAGAGCCCGTCCCCCGGCCACGGCTACGGTTCGCTGAGCAACCTGGTCACCGAGCTGACCGCGGTCGTCTGGGACGCCGCCTCCGGCCGCTACGTCCTGCGGACCGTCGGCCGGGCGGAGCCCGACTGCGGCGCGCTCCTGGCCCACCTCGGTCGTTCGCTGGTCACCGAGGCCGTCCTGCGGGTGGGTGCGGACCACAACCTGCGCTGCCAGTCCTTCGTGGACATTCCCGCCACCGAACTGTTCGCCGCCCCCGGTGCCCCGGCCGGCACGCGGACGCTGGCCGGCTTCGTGGACCGTACCGGCCGGGCGGAGGCGATCTGGTTCGCCTTCACCGACAAGCCCTGGCTGAAGGTCTGGAGCGTCAGCCCGCACCGACCCCTTGCGGCCCGCGCGGTCGACGAGCCGTACAACTACCCGTTCTCCGACTCCCTTCCCGAGCCGGTGGCCCGGCTGGCCGGCTCCCTGGTCTCCGGGGCCTGGGCGAGCGCCCCGCTCTTCGGACGGGTCCAGTACCTGCTGACCAAGGTCGCGCTGACCGGTGACATCACCGACGTCCTCCTCTCCGACGACCTCGTACGGGAGGTGCTGACCGGCGACGTCCTCACCCACCTCCTGGCGGGCGGCCTGCGCTCGGACCTGTGGGGCGCCTCCCGCAACCTGTTGCAGTACGTGCGGCCCACCACGCTGCGCGAGACGGCCAACGGATACGCCGTCCTCGTCCGCCGCGCCGATCTGCAGTGGGTGGTCAGCCAGTTCGCCGACTTCTACCGCACGCTGCTCGCCCAGTACGCGGCACGCGGCGAGTACCCGGTCAACGGCCAGGTGGAGATCCGTGTGACCGGCCTGGAGGATCCGTCCGCGTGCGGCGTCCCCGGCGCACAGCCCCCGCTGCTGTCCGCCCTGCGACCGCGTCCCGACCGGCCGGACGCCGACACCGCCGTGTGGATCGACGTCCTCTCCCTGCCGGGCACACCCGCCCTGCACCGTTTCTACCGTGAGATCGAGCAGTTCCTCCTGGCCCTGGACGGCGACCGGGCGTCGGTCCGGGTGGAGTGGTCCAAGGGCTGGGCCTACACCGACACCGCCGCATGGTCCGACCCGGACGTCCTCGCCCGCCACATCCCCGCCGGCCACCGCGCCGGGGGCGGCCCGGGCTGGGACGAGGCGGTGACAGCACTCGACCGGCTCGACCCCCACCACGTACTGTCCAGCCCCTTCCTCGACGCCCTGCTGCGCTGAACCGCGAGCGTGCCGGTGCACAACTGCGCCCCGACCGGAAGTGAACCCGCCGAGATCCAGACCCGGGTCGACGACGCCCCGTCCGTTCGCCCCTGCCGGCACGGACTATCCGCGATCCTCACGGGGCAACGCCCTCAACGCACCGGAGTCGGCCGGCCCGCACCGGGTCGGCGCCGACGCCCGGCGGCCATCGACCCGCGCGCAGCGGCGGCGCCGGGCGGGGCGGGGCGGCGGTGGGCCGTCCTCGTCTGCGACCTTCCAGCACTCGATCAGCTCCTCCTTCCACACGCGGGTGGGGTGTCCATGAGCGGTTTCCCCCAGCAGTTGCCCAGTGCCGCATCGAGCAACGTTCGCCCTGTTGCCGCCTGGCGTCAGCTCGTACTGAATGGTGCGGTTCGTTCGGCGTCGAGTTGGTGGTCGGCCCAGACGTAGCTTTCGGGAAGCAGGTCGGTGATGCGGACGGTTCGGAGACGGTCGCCTGCACCGACGATGACCTTCAGGGCCGGGAAGTAGTCGAGAAGGACTTGGCGGCAACGTCCGCACGGGGGAACGACTCCGCGGTCGCGGTCGCCAACGGCGACGATCGTGTCCAGCTCGTAAGCGCCCTGGGTTGCCGCCGTGCCGATGAGGACCAACTCGGCGCACGGGCCTCCCGTGAAGTGGTAGGCGTTCACCGCGGTGACGATCCGTCCGTCCCGGGCACGGCCCGCGGCTGCCATGGTGTGGTTGTCGCCGCGGCATCGAGTGCGAGCGACGTGGGCCGCGGCCGCGATGAGTTCGTGGTCGACGGGGTGGGGATGCGTGGTCATCTTCTCTGCCTTCGTGCGGTGTCAGGCGACGTTGGCGCGAGTGACGACGGTGCGCAAGCGAATATCGGCGGTGTACTCGTTCCGCCAGGCGATGTAACGGCGGATCGTGCTGCCCCGGGCCGTTCTTCCGCTCGACGACGAAGGTTTCAGGCGGTGGTACGCCGCCAACCTCCTCGACATCGGGTTGCCCCGTGGGTGGGCGCAGGAACCGAACGGCCAGGACCCGGCCCTGCGGTTCGCCTCCCAGAACGGGACGAAGGGACTCCTGCCTTCGCTGCCGCACCACGTCGGCGGTCAAGGACAGAGGGGGGCGGGAGCGGGCACCGGCGCAGTCGGCGCGGGCGGCGAAGTCCCCGCGCCGGCACGGGGGCTTCTCGAAGGATCCTCCGCAGGGGGCACCGCCCGCCTTCCGAGGAAGCGGTTGTGAGATGCCTTGACAGCATGTGACAGAGCCATGACAGTTCGTTGGAGGTTCGATCGTGGGAGCGCTCCCACCCCTGCGGAGAAAAACGAGAGGAACCTCATGCGCCTCAGAACCGCCTTGGCACCGGTCGCGATCGCCGGGGTCGTCGCGACCGGTGTCTCCGTGCCCGCGACGGCGGCCGCCGCGGTCGGGCCGGCCCTGACCGTCGACGCGACCGCGGCCGGGCGTTCCATCAGCCCGTACGTCTACGGAATGAACTTCGCCGACGAGGCCTTGGCGGCCGACCTGCGTCTGCCGGTCCACCGCTGGGGCGGCAACCACACCACCCGCTACAACTTCCGCAACGACACCACCAACCGCGCCTCGGACTGGTACTTCGAGAACATCCCCAACGACAACCCCGACCCCGGCAGCCTGCCGAACGGGTCGGAGACGGACCGCTTCGTCGAGCAGAACCGGGCGACGGGCACCCAGACGATCCTGACCGTCCCCCTGCTCGGCCAGGTGGCCAAGGACCGGTCCAAGGCGTGCGCCTTCAGCGTGCAGAAGTACGGACCGCAGCAGTCCACCGACCCCTGGGCGCCGGACTGCGGCAACGGCAAAAAACCGGACGGCACCCCCATCACCGGCAACGACCCTGCCGACACCAGCGTCGAGATCGGTCCGCAGTACGTGACCGACTGGATCAACCACCTCAAGAGCCGCTACGGCGGCGCGGCCGGTGACGGAGTGCGGTTCTACAACCTGGACAACGAGCCCGACCTGTGGCACTCCACGCACCGCGACGTCCGCCGCGAAGGGCTGGGGTACGACGAGCTGCGCGATCTCACCTACCGGTACGCGGGCGCCGTCAAGGCGGCCGATCCCGACGCCAAGACGCTGGGACCGGTCGGCTGGGGACTGAACTCGATCTTCTACTCGGGACTCGACCAGGACGTCTGCGGCCGTACGGGCTGCTGGAGCAACCCGCCCGACCGGGCAGCGCACGGCGGCCAGGACCTGGGCCCGTGGTACCTGGACCAGATGCGCGCCTACGAGAGGGAGCACGGCACCCGCATCCTGGACTACTTCGACATCCACCTGTACCCGCAGCAGGCGGGAGTGCACGGCGAGGAGGCCGGTGACGCCGCCACCCAGGAACGCCGGCTGCGCTCCACGCGGCAGTTGTGGGACCCCACCTACGTCGACGAGAGCTGGATCAACCGCCCGGTCCAGATGATCCCCCGGATGCGCAAGCTGGTCGACGACCACTACCCCGGCACCAAGCTCGCCATGACCGAGTACAGCTGGGGCGCCCACGGGCACATCAACGGCGCCCTGGCCCAGGCCGACGTCCTGGGCATCTTCGGCCGTGAGGGCATGGACCTGGCCTCGCTGTGGACCGCCCCCGAGAGCGACGAACCGGTCGCGCACGCCTTTCGCGTCTACCGCAACTACGACGGCAAGGGCGGTGCGTTCGGAGAGACCTCCCTTCCCGCAGCCAGTGAGGACCAGGACAAGCTCGCCGTCTACGCGGCCCGGCGCGCCTCCGACGACGCCCTGACCGTGGTGGTGGTCAACAAGAGCGGAGCCGACCTCACCAGCCCCGTCAGGATCAACGGCGCCGGCACCGGCACGGCCGAGGTCCACCGCTACAGCGCCCGGCACCTGGACGGCATCGTCCGTGAGGACGACCAGGCCGTCACGGCCGGCGCGTTCACGGCCGACTTCCCCGCCGACTCCATCACCCACCTCGTCCTGCCCGCCGGCGGAGGCGGCGAGCAGGACACCGAAGCGCCCACCGCACCGGGCAAACCCAGCGCCTCGAACATCACGGCCGACGGCCTCACCCTCACCTGGCCGGCGGCCACCGACGACACCGGCGTCACCGGTTACGACGTGTACCGGCTCGACGGCGACACACCCGTCAAGATCGCCAGCACCACCGGCACCTCACACACCATCACCTCTTTGCGACCCGACACCGCATACACCTTCACCGTCAAGGCCCGGGACGCGGCAGGCAACGTCTCGCCGCCCTCGCCCGACGTCACCGTGCGCACAGCGGCAGTTCCCGCACAACAGTGCAAGGTCGACTACACCGTGGCCAACCAATGGCCCGGCGGCTTCACGGCCCATGTGAAGATCACCAACACCAGCGACAAACCGATCGACGGCTGGCAACTGCGCTGGGACTTCACAGCCGGACAACGCGTCGGCCAGGGCTGGGCAGCACAGTGGGAGCAACAGGGCACAACGGTCACCGCGCAGAACCTGACCTGGAACGCGAAACTCGCGGCGGGCGCCTCCACCACCATCGGCTTCAACGGCAGCCGCACCCAGGACGGTCCCGCACCGACCGCCTTCACCCTCAACGGACACACCTGCGGCACCTGACCCGGCACACACCACGCGCCGCACCACCCCGACCGGCCCCGCAGCGGCGACAGCCCGCTCCATGGACGCTCCTCGCCGTGCCCGAGCCCCGGCCGCACGGCAAGGAGCACCCCATACTCACCCAGCTCACCCAGTGGCAGTGCCACGGCCAGGTCCAGCAGCGCTGGACCGCCACCGCCGTCTGACCCGACCTCCTCCCCCACCACGCCTCCGTACCCGGCCCACTGCCCGGCCCCCATGCCTGGGCAGCGGGCCGCGTACGACCCCGGGCTTTGTCACAGGAGGGAACCGCCCGCCCGGGGCAGCGCCCCCAGCACGGCATGCGCGGCAGGTGAGCGGAGGGGAGACCCGCCGGCACGACGCCGGCACGGTCGAGGCGAAGACATCGACGCTGAAGGCTCCCGCCCACCGGCGGGGGCCTTCACATCCGTACAGGGCCAGAAGCGACCAGCGCCCCGCCATGAACAAGCCGCCTTCGCGGCGCCCGGGCCGGAGTGGCCGTACGGGAAGAGCAGGGCGGCGCCGAGCGGGGGTCAAGACCGGCCCCGGCCGGGCCGGCGGCCGGGAGGATGTTTGTTTGGGCGCAGACGGTGCACACGAGGAGCTAACACTGCCTTTATACGGAGAGACGGAGACGCACCATGGGCATCATCGCGTGGATCATCATCGGCCTGCTCGCCGGCGCCATCGCCAAGGCCCTGACGCCGGGCAAGGACCCCGGCGGCATCATCATCACCATGCTCATCGGCATCGCCGGCGGTCTGCTCGGCGGCTGGCTCGGCAAGGTCATCTTCGGCGTCGACTCCATCGACGGGTTCTTCGACCTCTCCACCTGGATCGCCGCGATCATCGGCTCCGTCATCCTGCTCCTCCTCTACCGTCTCGTCACCGGCAACCGGCACTCGCACCGCCACGCGTGACCCGTTTAAGGCGTACCTCGCCGACAAACCGGACGGCTCCCTCCCCCACGCGCGGGACGGGAGCCGTCAGCGTGCACAGCCCACCCGCACCGATCACACACGTCCCACGCATCGGACGGATGGCGGACCAGCGCCCCGGCAGGCACGACAGCAGCGCCCTCAGCCCGGCAGGCCCCGCAGGCGACGAAAGCACGGCACAGCGGGAGGCCGGGCATCGGGCGACGACCGACGGGACGGTGGTCCGGCAGTCCGCCGGGCAAACCACGAAACGCGTGACCGTAGACAGCAGCACGAAGTCCGAGGGCACCGAACCGCTCATGACCACCGAGACGGTCGAGGTGGAGTTCGGCAGGAACCGGGCCGGTGCGGCCGACGTCCCGCTCCCCCACACGGCGGCCGTCGACGCGCTCGTCGCCGCGCGCCCCGAGGTCGACTGGGAGGGGCTGCGGCACAGCACCGGTTGGGCTACGGGCCCGGGTGGTCGACGGTCGACGCCGTAGACCCAATGACACAGCAAGTGCTCGTCATCACGGTCCGTCCGATCGGCTTCGCAGCCACCGCTGACAGCCGGGCTCGATCACGGCATGCGGTCGACTCCAAGGCCGGAGCCGGCCGCATCCCCAGTACCGGTTGGCCCGACCCACGCAGTGGTTGCTCGACCGGGGCGACACGATCAACGGTGCCGTCGGGTGCCGTTCCCGCCTTGCTATCGTTCGCCGGGTGCAGCAGCATCGGGCAGATCCTTCCGCCTTCGCTCCCGCCCCCACGGCTGCCACCGGACGATCCGGCGGACACCACGACGAAGCGCTACCGCCGATCGGCGTGGTCGTCCTGGCCGCGGAGAAGGACATGCCCGGGCTGGACGTCTGCGTGCGGGGCCTACGGGATCACTGTCTGAATCCCATCACCACGGTGCAGGTGATCGCCCAGCGCGTGCCGGAGCGGCCCCGCGGCGACATCGATCCGCGCATCGTGTGGTACGACGAACGCCGGTGCACCGTCGCCGGCAGCACGGTGCGCGCGTACCTGCGGGACCTGGGCAGAGATCCCTCCACCGCCTCGTGGTACTTCCAGCAGTTGGTGAAGCTGGAGTGCTTCACCCTCCTTCCCGCGGACGCGCCGGAGCACGTGCTGGTGGTCGACGCGGACTTCGTGTTCCTGCGGGACACGGTGTTCGTCGACGGACGGGGAAGGTCCCTGCTGTCCTACGGCTATCCGCTCTCCTGGCACCCCGGCTCCCGGACGCACCGGCTGCCCGCCCGCCACTCGGCGCTGGAGGCCGCCGGGAGACTGGTACCGGGCTGGTTGCCCGTGGACGCCTACAGCGGCATGCAGCACCACATGGTCTTCGACCGCACCGTCCTGGGCGACCTCGTCCAGCGCGCCCAGGACGCCCACGGCGAGCCCTTCTGGCAGGCGTTCTTGCGCACCGCCGACCCCGGCAAGTGGACCGGAGCCTCCGAGTACGTCCTCTACCGGCACTTCGCGGCGCGCTTCTTCCCCGAACGCGTGCGCCACCGGCACGTCGACGCCGTCGACGTGATCCAGGGCGAGGGCCCCGGCGGCTTCACCCTGCCCGAGGTGGCCGCCGCGGCACGGGGCTCCTCCCTGCGTGCCGTCGGCTGCCACCGCTTCCTCCACTACACCGAGCGGCTCGCGACCATGGACTACGTTCCCACCGCCCTGCGCCGCACCCTGGGCGCCGATCCCGGCCCCCTGTGGTTGCGGCTGGACGGCGGGGTGCTGGCCATCGGCCGGGCGGTCCCGCCTCTCGCCCTCGCCTGAGGGCTTCAGCCCTCGTCGAGCCGACGGAGGATACCGGCGGTCACCGCCGTGATGTCGCCCTGGAGGAAGTCGGACAAGGGCAGGCGGACGTCGAAGTCACGGCTCAGGGACCCGTGGAGCTCGATGGCGCGCAGCGACCCCAGCCCCTGGGCCGCCATCGACACGTCGTCTTCGACCGATGCGGGTCGGACCGCCAGGAGGTCGGCCACGCGGCGGCGCACTTCCGCCGCGACCGCCGCGGCGCGCCGCCCGGCCGGCAGGGCTGCGACCGTCGCGCGCATCTCGCTCCGCGGCGGCGTCCCGGGCGGGGCGGCCGGGGAGACGCCGCGTACGGGGGTGGTGTAGATCGGATCCAGCAGTCCGGCGACGTACGCCTGCCGGCAGGCGGTGCGGCGCACCTTGCCGCTCCGGGTCGTCGGCAACCCGTCGGAACGCACGAGGACGACCTGGTGGACTTCCACGCCCAGGTCGTCCGCCACTGCGGCGCGCACGGCGGTGCCCAGGGCGGTGAGATCGTGTCTCTCGGGATCGGCGACGGCCTGGACGACGATCACGTGCTCCCCTTCCGGGGTGTCGACGGAGAACGCGGCCGCCGGCGCCGGTGCCGGCCCGGCAAGGGCGCGTGCTGCGGCGGCCTCGACGTCCGGTGGGTGGATGTTGCGTCCGCGGATGATGATCAGTTCCTTGCGGCGGCCGCACGGGTAGAGCGCGCCGTCGTGGCGGAAGGCCAGGTCACCGGTGCGCAGGAACGGTCCCTCGCCGCCCGAGGCGGGCCTTTGCCGTCGTGATCGCCGGACGACCCCGAGGACGTCAAGGACGACAATGGCCCGGCCGTGCGGCCCTCCCCCAGGAGGCGGATCGTCGAGCAGACCGCGAGGTCCGCACCAACCGAGCAGACGGCGTGCTCCCGGGCCCGCCCCCGCGTGAGACCGCCACGATGCGAGTACCGGTGCCGGGGCTCTGCCCGGTGCGGTCCGCCCGATGGGCATCGCCCTCCCCTACGGCTTCGGAGGGAACAAGGGACGGCAGCGCACCCGGCGGGCAGACGTGGGTGTCGACGATGTCGCCGAGGCCAAGCGCAGCGAGAGGCCGGCAGGTGGCCGGACGGGCCGCCCGGGGCGGCCTCGAAGCTCGTCACCCGGACTGGGCGGCACTCAAGGACGGGCCGCCCGCGCCCGGGTCCGACAAGGTCGACTCGCCGGGCCTACTGAGGTCTGTCGACCTTCGGGGACGGACCGTTGCGCAGAAGACCACGGCAGGGACGGCCGCCGCCCTCGCGGTCGAGGAGGCGTCGCCGGTGCCGCCCCCTGCCGTCCGCCTGTCCGCGCGACCTCTTGTCGTCCGGGTGAACACCGATCAGACCAACTCGCCAACAGCCGCTTGGGAAGGGTGTGGTCCTGGGCTCGGCCGTCGCAGACCGACGGCGACGCCGACTGTGACGAGCAGGGCACCGGTGACGTCGGCGGGGCCTGCCCGGCCGAGGCCGAGTGCCACGGCAGTGAGCAGTGCGCCCACCGGCACCAGGCCGGCGAAGAGGCCCGCACGGTCGGCGCCGAGGCGGCGCAGTGCGTCGTACCACAGGAAGAAGGCGGCAGCGGTGACGACCGCGCCGAGGTAGCCGAAGGCGGCTGCTTGGCCGGGGGTGGGCAGCCGCAGGGAGGTCGTACCGTCCAGGGCGAGACCCGCGGCCAGGAGCATGGGGACGGACAGGGCGGCGGGATAGGCGGCGACCCTCAGGGGGCCGAGTTTGGGCAGGAGCGGGACGGCCAGCAGGGAGAAGGCCACCTCGCCGGCGAGTGCGCCGAGGGACAGGAGGAGGCCCCTCACGCTGCCCGAGCCGAGGCCGGCGGCGACGGCTGTGCCGAGTGCCACCACGACCGCGGCGCCGACGGTACGGGGCGCGGGGCGCCGGCGTTCCGTCAACGGTCCCACGAGGGCGAGCACGAGAGGGACCGCTCCGACCACAGCGGCGATCATGGCGGGCCCGGCGTGCCGGGTGGCTTCGACGAGGAAGACGTTGAACCCCGCCAGGCCGGTGGCGGCCAGCGCGAACAACAGCAGAACGTCACGTGCGGTCAGGCGCACGCGGGGCAGCCGCCGGTGGCCCACGACGGCCAGCAGGATCGCCGCGGCGAGCGCATAACGCAGGGCCTGCCCCGTGAAGACCGGGTAGTCGGCGATGGTGGCGGAGACCGCGGTCGAGGTGCCGACGAGCAGCATCGCCGAGGCGGCGCCGACAGGGGCGGTCGAGGCTCTCATGCGGCGCGCTCCGGCGACATCGAGGGGGCGGCCGAGGTGGCCAGGACCTTGCGGGTGACGCGTTCGGCGATGGCCGCGACCAGGGTCCGGGGGCGGCGGGGTGACAGGTGTGCGGCCAGGGCGTTGCCAAGTCCGGGGGCGACGTAGCCGCGGTCGCGCTCCAGCGCGCGCAGCGCGGCGCGTACGACGGGCTCCGGGGTGGTCATGGAGCCGGTGACAGCCGCCCGGCGGGTGCCGATGGTGTCGAAGAAGGCGGTCTCGACCGGGCCGGGGCACAAGGTGAGCACGCGGATGCCACGCCGGCGGTACTCCTGGCGCAGGGCGAGGCCGAAGTTCAGCACGAAGGCCTTGGCCGCACCGTAGACGGCGAAGTACGGGGCGGGCTGGAAGGCGGCGTTGGACGCGACGTTGACGACCGCCCCGCGGCCGCGCTCCAGCATGCCGGGCAGCAGTTCATGGGTGAGGTCGACGAGGGCGACGACATTGACCATCAACTGGTCGTGGTCGCGGGCCCCGGAGATCTCCTCGAAGCGGCCGCAGGTACCGAACCCGGCGTTGTTGACCAGCAGGTCGACGCTCAGACCGCAGGCGGTCAACCGGTCGGCGACGCGGCGGGCCGCGTCCGGCTCGGCGAGGTCCTGGACCAGCACGTGCGCGCGGACGCCGTGCTCGGCGATCAGACGCTCGGCGAGGGCGACAAGCCGGTCGCCGGAGCGCGCCACCAGGACCACGTCGTGTCCCTGGGCGGCGAGCTGCGCGGCGAACTCCGCGCCGAGGCCGGACGACGCTCCGGTGATGAGGGCGGTGCTGTTCACAAGCTTCTCCTTCAACCGAGGCCAACTGAGATGAGTATGTATCAACAATTTGATGAGTCGCAACAGAAGTGTTGCAGTTATATGCGGCATCGCGTCACAGATGTATGATGTTTCCGGTCAAGGGGTCCAGCAGGAGGCGTGATGGGTGAGACGGCGGGACGGTCGCTGCGGGCTGACGCGGAACGCAGCGTGCGCGCGATCCTGGAAGCGGCCGAGCGGGTGCTCGCCGAAGAACCCGGCGCTTCCATGGAGCAGATCGCCGCAGCCGCGGGTGTGGCCCGCACGACGATCCACCGGCGGTTCGCCAACCGGCAGGCACTGATCGAGGCGTTGGCGTCATCGGCCGCCCGTCAGCTCGCCCGGGCAGTGGACGACGGCAGGCCGGACACCGCGCCGCCGCTGGTGGCGATGCACCGGATCACGGCCAACGTGCTGCAGGTCAAAAGCGCCTGGGCGTTCGCCCTGGAGCTGCCGGCCGACCCGGACAGCGAGGCCGCCGTCCTCCACCAGGACATCGCCCGCCGCTGCATCGCCGTGCTGAAGCGGGCCCAGGACGACAAGCTCATCGACGAAGCGGCCGACCTCGACTGGGTGCGCCGGGTCTACTACGCGCTCATCGGGGAATCCCTGCACGGCAACGCGGAGGGTGCCGACCCGGACACCCTCGCCGCCCGCATCATCGACACCCTGCTGCACGGCGCCGGTCCACGCGCCTGAGCCGTGAGCTGCCGCCGGGAGTCGCGGTCGACCCAGGCGCAGCACCAGGGTGGGGGCGCGTCGGCCGCATGTCCCCCGCCTGGTTCAGCGGCCTGCGCCGGCTCGTCCTCGGCTGCGCGGTGGCTCATCGTCCTCGGCGGCGCGGCGGTCGGCGTCCCCCGTCCGCTGGGCAGCCTGAGCGGCACGGCGATCGGTTGGTCCGCGGCACCGCCGTCCGCTCCGGCCGCGGGCATGCCGAAGCTGACGGCGCCCGCGCTCGGGCGGGGACGGCTTTGGCCAGGCTCACCAGGCCGTTGTCCGGCGGCCCGTGGAGCGAGGAGGACCGCCAGGGTGTCGTCGGCGAGCGCCTCCTCCATCCGGCAGTGGCCCCGCGCCACCGTCACCTCGGGGGCCTCGTCCGGGCCGAGCCCCCGCGCGTACGAGCCGGGGAGCGGGCCGGCCGCCGGGACCGCCGGTCGGGGCGCGGTCCAGCGGGCGGGTGAGGACGTCATCGGATGGCCGGTTCCTTCGCGAGGTCTCTAGGATCGGTGGAATGGCACACGACACCGTGGATCCGGCGACGATCACGCCGGAGATGGCCGCCCGGATCCGTACGTGGCGAGTCGACGAGGACCTCTCCTGGCGCGCCGTGGCCCAGGCCGCGTCCGACCTGTGGGGTTCCGGTTTCGGCAGCAACCAGCTCTACGGCGAGGACCTCTGCGTGGCCGCCGCGAAGGTGCTGGGCGAAGACCCCCACCAGGAACCGTGGAACTGACCCCCCGCCAAGCGGCCCCCTCGCATCAGCGAGCGGACCGGACGAAGACATCGGCGATGCGGAATCCGGCTCGAAAGAGGACGGGTGGGGGCGCGCCCGGTGACGGAGTCGGCCCCGGGCGACAGCGGGATGGTGGTCCACGACTACGACCGCCGGGGCACTGGGGCACTGGGGCACTGGGGTGACGGTCGGGTGGGGTGCGCCCGGTGGCGGAGCTGACGGCCGGGGCGGCGGGTTGACGCCCGGCCCTGTGGTGCCGGAGATACGGGAGGGCCCGCCCGGGCCCTCCCTGGCGGGTCCCTTCCCGTGGCCCCGTCGGGGCGGACCCGTCAGCCGGGCTCGTCCTTCTTGGGGGCGCGGTCCCCGGTGGGCCGGGGTGCCTCGTCCTGCGCGGGGCCGATGCGGATCTCGAAGTCACCCGCGTACTTCTCGTGTCCCGCGATCACCGCTTCCTCGACGGCCTCCTCGGCCAGTTCGCCCCGGACGATCAGCGGGTCCTTGCGGAGGTCCTTCATCAAGGCCCAGCACATGCCGATCATCACCAGGACGAACGGGGCGGCGACCAGGATCGTCAGGTGTTGCAGGCCCGCGAGGGCGTTGCCCTTGCCCTCGCCGACGAGCAGCATCACGGCCGCGACGCCGCCGGTCACCACGCCCCAGAAGACGACGACGAGCCGGGCCGGTTCGAAGGTGCCCTTCTGGGAGAGGGTGCCCATGACGATGGACGCCGCGTCGGCGCCCGAGATGAAGAAGATGCCGACCAGGACCATCACGAGCAGGCTCATCACGCCGGCGATCGGGAACTCCTGGAGGACGCCGAAGAGCTGGGCCTCGGGCGTGGACGCACCCCCGAGGTCTCCCTCCCCCTTCAGACGCATGGCCGTCCCGCCGAAGACGGCGAACCAGATCAGGCTGACGGTGCTGGGCACCAGGATGACGCCGCCGATGAACTGGCGGATGGTCCGCCCCCGGCTGATGCGGGCGATGAACATGCCGACGAACGGCGTCCAGGAGATCCACCAGGCCCAGTAGAAGACGGTCCAACTGCTCAGCCAGTCGGCGACGTCACCGCCGCCGGTGGACGCCTCCGTGCGACCGACCAGCGTGGGCAGCTCGTCGAAGTACGCGGCGAGCGAGGTGGGGATCAGGTCGAGGACCAGGATGGTGGGACCGAAGACGAAGACGAAGGCGGCGAGGACCACGGCGAGCACCATGTTGGTGTTGGAGAGCCACTGGATGCCCTTCTCCACGCCGGAGACCGCGGAGAAGACGAAGCAGACGGTCAGGACACCGATGATGGTCACGAGCAGTCCGGTCCCGGCCCTGTCGAGCCAGCCCACCTCGTGCATGCCGCTGCCGATTTGGAGCGCGCCCAGCCCCAGGGAGGTGGCGGACCCGAAGAGCGTGGCGAAGATGGCGAGGATGTCGATCACCCGGCCGGGGACGCCGTCGGCGTGCTTCTGGCCGATGAGGGGTACGAAGACGGCGCTGATGGTCTGCCGCCGCCGGCGCCGGAAGGTGCTGTACGCGATGGCGAGGCCGACCACGGCGTAGATGGCCCACGGATGCAGGGTCCAGTGGAAGAGCGTGGTGGCGAGGGCCGTCTGCATGGCGTCCGCCGGGTCGGCGGGGTCGGTGCCCGGCGGCGGGGTCGTGTAGTGGGCGAGCGGCTCGCTGACGCCGTAGAACATCAGGCCGATGCCCATGCCGGCGCTGAACATCATGGCGACCCAGGAGACGGTGCTGAACTCGGGCTTCTCGTGCTCCTGCCCCAGCTGGATCCGTCCGTACCGGCTGATCGCGAGCCACAGAGCGAAGACGACGAAGCCCGAGGCGGCCAGGACGAACGCCCAGCCGCCATTGTGCATGAGACCGTCGAGCATCGTGTCGGAGACGCTCTCCAGCGTGTCGGTCGCCGTGGCGCCCCAGATCACGAAGCCCAGGGTGAGCACCGCCGTCACACCGAAGACGACCGGGTCGGTGACGGGTGCCCTGTCCTCGTGCGGGTGACGGCCGGGAAGGGCCGCCTTCACGGGTAGGCGCATCCTTTGCCCCGGTTTATGTCGCTCCTGAGACACAGGCAGCACCTTTCACGATCATGGCTGGATTTGGCTCTTGCTACCCCCTATCACGTGGTTAACGCCTGAACCGGGATCAACAGGCGTCGACGGGTCCGCGTGCGTGAGGCGATACGCAGTGCGGGTGTCGAGCGGCAGGGGCGCGAGCGCTCGAACGGACCGCCGCAGCGGTACGAAGGCACCGCCGTTGATCGCGACCCCGGCACTCGCGCGGCGGCCCCTGGCCCGGGCGGCCGTGCTCCCGCATCCCGGACAGCAGGTGGGACCGGTGGCCGGCCGGGGCGCGAGCGGCGGCGCGGTGCGGCGCGGGCAAACGGCCCCGGGCCGACACTGGCCGAGCACAGCGGACGGGTGAGCGGCCGGGGCCGCTGGGAGCCGGTGGGCGCGGAGCAGCCGCGCGGTGGGGAAAGGCCGGCGCCCTCCTCTCACCGCGCCGACGAAGCAGACCGCCGCAGCGCCGCGGCCTGACCCGGGCCGCCCGCCGGCGACGTCGCCCCTCCCCCGTGTCCGATGGGCGGGGCGGTTGCGGAATGGCGGTCCGCCCCGGCCCCGACCCGGTGGGCGGATCAGACCGGGGCGGAGGGGGGCGGGGCGGGGGCCGCCCTCATCCCTACCCGAAGACGGGACCGGGGCGCCCTTGTCCCTACCTGCGGTACAGGAACCATGCGATGAGGGGCACCACGATGATGACGAAAAGGATCACGAAGAGGACGCCGGCCTCCGAGGACTCCAGAGGCATCGGGGCGCCGGTGCTCATCGTCGGGCCTTCCTCATGCTCACGTACGCAAGGACCAGTGAAACGCATCCCGACGCCAGGAGCAGCAGACCACAGCCGAGTGCGACAGAAGCTTGGTTGAACAGTGTGACGAGCAGCAGTCCGCAGACGACCTGCAGGAGGCCGAGCGGTGCGATGGTCTTCTCGCGTCCTGGCTGGATCATTTTCCTGTCTCCTGTCCCCTGTCATGAGGGCCGGGGCCGAACCCCGGCCCTCATCGCGTCAGCTCAGATCGTTCTGGTAGGTGGCACCCACGTACGTGGCTGCGGCTGCACCGATGGCCATGCAGTAGGGTGTTGCGGCTGCGGCTCCCACCGTGGTGAAGGCCGCTGCTCCCGCCACGCACAGGCCGGTGATGCCGACCTCCGCGATCATCGCGGCCGTGGCCGCCTCGGCCGCGTCCGCGCCTTCGGTCAGGCCGGAGTAGAGGATGCCGCCGATGCCGAGGGCATTGCCGATGCCATCGATGCTGAGGAGCCCCGTGGGGTCGGTGTTGTTGACGGGGTCGCCGGTGGCGTAGAGGTAGGGGTTGTTCTCCTGGCCGCTGGGGTCGGGCTGGGTGAAGCGTCCGAGGTGGGGGTCGTAGTAGCGGGCGCCCATCTTGTACAGCCCCGAGGGGTCGAGGTAGGCACCGGTGTAGCGGAAGGGCTGCTGGGTGCCGGTGTGGGTGCGCGGCTCGCCGTAGGGGCCGTAGGCGTAGGCGGCGGTGCGCTTGCCGGCGGTGTCGACCAGGCCGATGACGGAGTTCTGGGCGTCGGTGAGGTAGTACTGGCTGCTTCCCCCGCTTCGCATGGCTATCAAGGTGCCCGAGGGCTCGCGGACGAAACCGGTGGCCGCGCCGGAGACGCTCTGGCCGGTGATGCCGACGGCGGCGTTGGTGAAGGTGGTGTTGTCGCGGGTGAGGCGCTGGGTGTTGTCGGTGCCGGCGTAGACCTGCTCGGTGGTGATGCCGGAGTGGGTGTAGGCGGCGAGCTGGGTGAAGGGGGTCCAGGTCGCGTTGGTGCGGGTGCCGGTGGGGCCGGCGGCGCTGGTCTCGTTGCCGGCGCCGTCGTAGGCGAAGCCGGAGTTACCGTCGTAGGCGGTCAGTTGACCGGCGTCGTCGTAGGTGTAGGTGTGCTGGGCGTCGTCGCAGGTCGGGAGGGACGTGCCGGTGGAGCCGGCGGTGCGGTTTCCGGCCTTGTCGTAGCAGTAGGCCCAGCCGGCCGTGGTGGAGCCATTCTTGGTCTCCACGGCTTTGGTGAGGCGACCGAGGGTGTCGTAGGTGTAGGTGGTGGTGGCGCCGTCGACGTTGCGCTTGCGGATCTTGTCGGTGTCCTTGCCGCTGTTGCTGTAGTCGTAGGAGATCGACGACAGGGTCGCGGTGCCGGACTTCACTTCGATCTTGGTGGGGCGGCTGGAGTCGTCGGGGGTGACGGTCTGGGTGATGCCGCCGGGGAAGGTCGTCTTGGTGCGCTTGCCGTTGTTGTCGTACTCGAACGACGTTTTGGCGCCGCCGGGTTCGGTGACCGAGGTGAGCTGGTTGGCGTCGTCGTAGCCGTAGGTGACGGTGCCGCCGGCGTCGGTGGCGCTCGCCACGTTCCCCGTCGCGTCGTAGGTGATGGATGTGGCCGGGGTGCCGGGCAGGGTGCGGGTGCGTTCGCGGTTCTGCTCGTCGTAGGTGAACGTCGACGTGCCGGCCGGGGTGGTGCGGGTGGTGAGGTTGCCGTCGCCGTCGTAGGTGAAGGCTGCGGTCGCCGAGCCGGCGGTCCGGGTCTTGATGCGGTCGCGGTCGTCGTAGGTGTAGGTCGTGGTGGTGCCGCGGCCGTCGGTCATCGTCTTCTGCCGGCCGAGGGCATCGTAGGTGTAGGTGATCGGGTTGAGGGGGCTGGGCGGGGTGACCTTGGTCAGGTTGCCCTCGGCGTCGTAGGTGTAGCCGGTCTTCTTGCCCCGCGGGTCGGTGGCGGTGCAGCGCTGGCCGGGCAGGCCGCCGCAGTCCATCTCACCGGTCTTGGGGTTGTAGGTGTAGGTCCACTTCGCGGCGGTGCCACCGGAGGTGGAGTCCTGCGAGGTGAGCAGGTTGCCCGAGTCGTCGTAGCTGTTGGCGGTCTTCTCCGCCGAAGCGGAGGTCAGCGTCTCGGGGAAGTAGCCGCTGCCCTTCTTCACCCACGTCGCCGTCGCCGTCGCCCCGGTCGGGAGGGTGGCGGTGGTGGGGTTGAAGACCGAGTCGTACTCGAACTTGGTGACGTTGCCGTCCTCCGGGGTGGCACCCATGGCGTCGGTGGCGGTGACGACGTTGTTGTCCGGGCCCCAGGACGTCGAGCGGGTGTGGCCGAGGGGGTCCTCGGTCTTCTTGGTGCGCCAGTAGCCGTCGACGGTCTTGAGGGTGTGCTTGCCGCGGGGGTCGGTGATCCGCACGACCCCTTCGGCGTTGGTGTTGTTGGCGGGCAGGATCCAGCGGAAGGCGGTGGTGTTGCCCGCTCCGGTGGCGTTGTTCACGACGCGGGTGAGGGAGGCGACCTTGGTGCTGTCCCAGGTGAACCTGGTCTGCCGCCCTTCTGCTGTGGTCACCCTGGTCAGGCGGTGGGAGGCGTCGTAGTCGAAGACGGTGGTCTTGCCGGCGGTGTCGGTGAACGTCTTGATCAGGTCACCGGTGTAGGTGTAGCTGATCGACCGTCCGGTTTCGTCGATGACCTTCGTGATGTGCTCGCCGTCGTTGGCGAAGGTCAGCGTGCGCCCGGAAGCCGAGGTGATCCTGGAGGTGAAGGCGCCGGAGTAGGCGATGGTGGTGGCGTTGCCGTTCTTGTCCTCCACCTTCGTCACGCGCGCGTCCCCGGTGGTGCCGGAGCGGGTGAAGGTGGTCTTCTCTCCTGTACGGCGGCTGGTGAGGGTGAAGGACTTCTTGTCGTCCGCCTCGGTCAGGTCCTGCTTGTAGCCCTTGGCCGGGGTGAAACCCGCACCGTCGCGGGCGAAGACCGCCATGGTGCCGGACGGTCCCTCGACGACGACGGCGTTGGGGGTGGCCTCGTTGACGCGGTAGTCGACGCCGGTGGTGGCGTTCCAACCCGCCTGGTTGAGGCTGTTGAAGGCGTTGCCGTAGGCCAGCCCGGGCCCGGCGTCGGCGATGTCGAAGCCGTCGACGGTCAACAGCAGGTTGCCGCTGCCGTAGTTGACCTGGGCGCTGACGCCGTCGGACAGTTGGGCGGTGAAGAACTCCGACCACGGCACCTGGCCGACGCCCAGGGCGTAGACGCCCGGTTCGACGGCTGCCGACTTCACCAGTGGTCCGTCGGTCTCGGCCGCCTTGACCGGGGAGCTGGCCGGCGCCTTGGTGGTGCCCAGCGGTGTGGGCGTTGCCTTGGTGGTGGCCGGCGCCGCAGCTGGACGCGGTGTGGCATTGGCCGGGATGGCCGTGGTCATCATGGCGGTCGTGGCGAGGATCGTGAGCGACAGCCAGTGTCTGCGGCGCCGGGTTTCGGGCATGCGAGAATTCACGAAGGTCTCTCCGATGCGTGGATGTCAGAGGAGCAGGGCCTGGAGGGACGGCACCCGTGCCGGGGTGCCGCCCCGCCCTTTCCCCGAGGTGATGACGATGGGGTGGTCGACGTCTGTCAGCAGCGGCGTTCGGTACGCGCGTGGTAGGTGGCCTCGCCCGTGATGCTGAGGGTGCCGTCGGCCGAGGTGCACTCGTCGACGGTGTCGGCGCCGTTGCTCCAGAACTCCTGGGCGTGGGTGTCGAAGGCGTCCTTCCGGCCCACCAGGGCGTTGCGGTCGAATGACCACACCCCCACCGTCAGGTCGAACGTGATGTTCTTGTCCAGGAAGGACTTCCAGGCCCACACGTAGCCGTAGTTCTTGTCACAACCGGGCGAGTAGAACTGCTTGACCGAGGCGATCTTCTCGCTGCCCCGGTAGATGTACTCGGTCGCGCCGATCTGGTAGGCGTCCGAACACACCCCCGTCGCGACGGCGACGGCGCTGGCCGGGTTGCCGGCTTCCGTGCCCGCCGTACCCGCCGCCTCGGTGGCCTCCCGCTGCTGCGGCGTGGGTGCCGGCCCCGTACCCGCCGAGGCCGTCCCCGTTCCCAGCAAGGACAAGGCGGCCCCCGCCACCGTCGCCGCCACCGTCAAACGCACACGTCGCACGTGCATCCCCCTCTGTGAAGAAGCGCAGCCCCCGAGCCCAACACAAGCAGTCCAGGCAGCTCGCGCAGAACGAAGGCGCACCAGCCGATGCGCCTTCGCATTCTTTCTGAAGCCCCTACGGAACCGTGGATTCCATGAACAACAACACGCAGCGTTACTTACCTAACGCGCCGTCAATTCATGGTTTTCGCAAGGAACTTCCTGCGAAGGGACGGCAAACCGCCCGTCTTGGGCGAACGTTTCCAGGTAGCTCTCACATTTAGTTGCGACTTGCACGGATGCACTGTCACCTGTGACTTGAGTGACACGCATGACGCATGAAGGGACGGGCAACCGGAGAAGTTTGCCGATCTCGCAGCGACCGCGCCCCTGCCCCGAAAGCACCGCGTTCCCGTACGCCCTCAACATCGGTTCGAGGAGGGGCGGCCTGCCCGTCACCCCTCCGGAGGACACGCGAGCAGCCGCCCCGCACCTCACCACTGCCACGATCGTCCCGCACGGCACGACCGGCTTGCGTGAGGATCACCGGCAGCGCCGTCACAAAACAGCACAGATGCCACCGTTCCCGACTTCTTCCCGACCCCGCCGGATCCAGTTCACCGCCAGGCATCCGTCCCACCGTCACGGAGACCATCACGGCCGTGGGGTGCGGCGCCCCCGTCCCGTGCTCCCGTTCCAGGAACGCCAGGGCCTCCCGGTCCGGCGTTCCAGCCACAGCGGCAGCCCGCCGCACCGGCGCGCGAGAACCGCGAGATCGCCTCGCGCGGAACGTCCCGGCCGCACGCCGCCCGAACCTTCGTCACCGAGGTGGCCACCGGGCACACCCGCCGTGTCCGACCGCAACGACATCTGGAGGCTGGAAACCGACGGTCGCACACAGGAAGCGGGACGAAAGTTTCCCACTCCCCTGAAACCGGGATAATGACCCCCGGAAGGGCCATGGACACCCGGCCTGCGCAGTGGTCCGCGTCCGCAGACCGCAGGCGATGGAGGAAGGATCGCGGCTGTCGCCAGTACCCCCATGAACCTCACCCGGGCCGCCCCCCTCGGGATCCCGGCCTCGGATCCGGACGCCCCGGTCGCGTTCCACCACGCTCTGACCGGACGTGAACCCGTCGCCGCGGGGGACCATGAGCAGCGTCTCCCGTCCGGTGACTCCCAAGGGCTGTCGAACGCGAAGCCGCGGTACGCCACGATCAAGGTGGACGGTCTCGGCATCGGCCCCCTCCGGTTCCATGAACCGGTGGGCGAGCGCACGAACGGCGGGGCGAACCGCCCCGGCTCGATGCGACGGGACCGCGGGCTGCGCACCGGCCCGAACCCCGACACCCTGAACTGACCACCGCCCCGAGCGCCCGTCCCTCGTGTCACGGGAACAAGCACTCGGGACACCCTGCCGTGCACCGGCGTCGACGTACATCGGCACCGGTGTACAGCCGCCCGCCCCCGACGAGGAGGACATCGTGCAGATCGACCTTTCCGGCCGCACCGCCCTGGTCACCGGCTCCACCCAGGGCATCGGACACGCCATCGCCGTCGGCCTCTCCCGCGCCGGAGCCCGGGTCGCCGTCAACGGCCGGGGCGCGGAGCGCGTCGCGGACGCGGTGGACCGGGTGCGTGCCGACTCCGGCGGCGACGTCATCGCCGCCGCGGGCGACCTGGCGACCGAGGAGGGCGCCGCGGCCGTACTGGAGGCCGTTCCCACGGTCGACATCCTGGTCAACAACCTCGGCATCTTCGGCTCCGCCGCCCCGCTGGAGATCGACGACGCCGAGTGGCGCCGCTACTTCGAGGTGAACGTCCTCTCCGCCGTCCGGCTCATCCGTGCCTACCTGCCCGACATGACGGAGCGGGGCTGGGGCCGCGTCCTCAACCTCGCCAGCGACTCGGCCGTGGTCACCCCCGCCGAGATGATCCACTACGGCATGACCAAGACCTCGCTGCTCGCCGTCAGCCGCGGCTTCGCCAAGGAGGCGGCCGGCACGGGCGTGACCGTCAACTCCGTCATCGCCGGCCCGACGCACACCGGCGGCGTCGAGGACTTCGTGCGGGAGCTGGTCGGCAACGAGCTGCCCTGGGACGAGGCGCAGCGCGAGTTCATGATCAAGCACCGCCCGCAGTCCCTGATCCAGCGCCTCATCGAGCCCGAGGAGATCGCCCACATGGTCGTCTACCTCGCCTCGCCCCACGCGTCCGCGACGACCGGCGGCGCCCTGCGCGTCGATGGCGGCTACGTCGACTCGATCCTGCCCTGAGCAGCCCGGCAACCGCTGGTTCCCGGCCCTCCGCCCGTGACCGGGGGGCGAGGCACAGGACCACCGCGTCGCCTTCGACACGGTGGTGAACGCGGCACCCGTTGCCGTAGCGCCCCGTGGAGGGCCGGACGGTGCGCCCGTCCGGCCCTCGCCCGCGGGCGGTCAGTTACGGAATGTCTCGTTCGTGATGTAGGTGCCCGTCGGCGGGGTGACGGTGGTGCGGTTGGGGCCGCTCTCCCATATGACGGGGGCGTTGACGGCCTTGATGACGTACTTGTACTCCACCTTGGTGTCGGCCGGCAGGAGCACGGTCGCCGACCAGGTGGGGTAGGAGGCCGAGGAGAGCGGTACCGCCTTGTCCGGGTTCCACGACCCGAGCTCCGGGCGGTTGCCGGTCACGTAGACCTGCTGGCCCCACTGCGTGTGCGCGGTGACGTTGAACGTCGCCACCACTGAGTTCTGGTTCGCTCCTGCGGCCGGTGCGGCCAGCGCCGGCGGAGCCACGAGCGCCCCGAGGAGCAGGGCGAACACCGCTGCGAAACCCAGGCGCTGGCGGATTCGAGGACGGGTGCGGTCCATGGGAAACGTCCTTTCGGATGGTGACGGCAAGGTCTGTCAGGTCCTGACGGGCGCCCATCCTTGTGACCCTCACGCTTCTTGCGCAATCTCATGAAGGTTTTTTCAGACGTAGTCAAGCGATCAAGTAGATCGCCCAGTTCACAGGCGATTATTCGAGATGAAACGCTTGCAACAGCTCCACGGGTGACGGCTGCTGAGGGCCGACACCGAGCCGACCTGGGGAGTCGTTGCCGCGCATCGCCGACGCGTGGGCGTGGAGAACCGGGTCGGCCGACGTGACCGGCCGGAGTCGCCTCCGGCCGCCGGCCAGTCGGTCAATGTCCTGAAGTGCACGCGCTTTCGACGCCGTGGACAGCCCGGCCCTGCCCGCCGGGTGGGCGGCGGAGCTGGAGCGGGACGGCCACCGCCCCGGGAGCAGCGGGCCCGGCTCGCCGACGGCCCCTCCCCCGGGGTACGGGCCGCTCTCGCTCACGGATCCGAATGGCGCACCCCCCGTACGACGGTCGCACCGCTGCCGGACGACGTGTGTGCCCGCCTGCTCGACGACCCCGACCCCTCCGTACGGGCCGCCCTGCCGGCCCCGCCCCACCTGGTGCCGTCGTTCGTGGCCTCGCCGGCCGCGCGCCGCGCTCCGGCAGTGTGCCGGAGCGCGGCGCGCGCAGGGAAGACGCTGCCGGCGGGCGGGCGGTCGGCGCTGCCGGCCGGCCCGGACCCCGTGGTGCGGCAGGCCGCCGCGCTGTGGGAGTGCCGACGGGACGCACGCGTCACCGCCGGACCCCTCCGCGATCCGAAGTCCGCCGCCGAGGCGCTGCGACGGGGCTCCCGCACCGCGCCGACGCCGGGCGGTGCGTCGCACCGGGCGGTCGCGCCTGGCCGCCCGCACGCCGGTGCGACACGCCACGGGCAGGAGCGGCCACCTGCGGGTGCCGCCCCTGCCCGTGAGGGTGGTGTGGTCAGCCCCTGCCGAGCAGCTCGTTCATCTTCTCGATCTCGGCCGTCTGAGAACTGATGATCTGCCCGGCCATCTCCTTGGCCGGCGCGTAGGACCCGTCAGCCTGTTCGGTCTTCGCCATGGCCACGGCGCCCTCGTGGTGCTCGATCATCATCTCCATGAAGGCGGTGTCGAACGCGGCACCCGACGCCTTCTCCAGCTTCTCCATGTCCTCGGCGGTCATCATGCCGCCGGCGCCGTGCACGGAGTGGTCCACGGCGCCTTCGGCAGGCACCTCCTCGCCCCAGGAGGCCAGCCAGCCGGACAGCGTCCTGATCTCCGGGTCCTGGGCCTTCTTGATGTCCGCGGCGAGCCTCTTCACCTCGGTCGACCGCGCCCGGTCGGGGGCCAGCTCGGCCATCTCGACGGCCTGGCGGTGGTGGGGGATCATCCCCTGGGCGAAGGCGACATCGGCGGCGTTGTGCCGGCCCTGCGACGCGGACGCCGAAGCGGTGGCGGAAGCCGACGTGCTGGTGTGCCCGTCGTGTCCGGCCGGGTCGTCGCCGCTGCCGCCGCAGGCCGCCAGAACGAGAGCGGCCATGCCGGCGGCGGCCACGGCGGCGCCGCGACGGACGAGGGAACGCTTACTGGTCATGGGGGTGCAACTCCTCTTCGCGCGCACGTTTGGGCGCGCGGAACACAGGTGGGTGTGAGAACAGGCGGAAGCGCGGCACCCGCCTCGGCCGGGGCGTGCGGGGGTGCCGTGCGGGCCGCTCTACACCCGCAGGAGTTGCAGCTCGGAAAGGTCGGGCGGCGCCCGTACCCGCACGGCTGACGCCGGGAGGGTCGACAGCCGGGCCGCCGTCGCAGCCGGGGCGTCGGGCAGGGCACCGGCCAGCGCGGGCGGCACGTACGCGGAGCCGACACCGGCCGCCGCACAGGTACCGTCCGCGTGCGCGAGGTGCCCGGTGCCTCCGTCGCCGTGCGAGCACGCTCCGGTCGCGTGCTCGGCGGCCGGAACGTGAGCCGTGGCCACGGCGTGCTCCGGCACGGGAGCCCCGCCCGGGGGCAGGGCGTGCATGCCCAGCACACCGGCCAGCACCGCCAGCACGAGCAGCGCGAACAGCCGCCCGACGGGGCGGCGGCTCGGTCGCATGCTGCCGGTCACAGCCGCCATCGTACGGGCACGCTGTTCACGGACGCTCCTGGCTCACCGCGCCGTTCGGGTCCGTGGTGCCGGCCCGGGGGTTCCGCCGGGCCGAAGACGGCGAGGGCTTCGCGGGCCGGCACCACTGTGCGACGGCTGGGGACGACATCGGCTACGAGACGCGGCTGGAGCGGGACCGTCTGGTCTTGATGGACCGCGATCTGGAAGTGGTGGGGACCACCTCGTAGGCGTTCCGCGCCGGCAGGACGGCGTTCGGTCTCACGCCCGTGCTTGCTTCGGCAGGGTGAGGACCTCCGCTCCGTCCTCGGTGATGGCGATCGTGTGCTCGCTGTGCGCCGTCCTGCAGCCGGTGGCGCTGCGGAGGGTCCAGCCGTCGGCGTCGGTGACGAGTCGGGCGGTGTCCGCCATCACCCATGGCTCCAGAGCCAGCAGCAGTCCGGGGCGCAGTGTGTAGCCGCGGCCGGGCCGTCCCGTGTTCGGGACGTGCGGATCCTGGTGCATCGTCGAGCCGATGCCGTGACCGCCGAACTCGGTGTTGATCGAGTACCCCGCTCGGGAGAGGACCGTGCCGATGGCGTGGGCGATGTCACCGATTCGCGCCCCGGGCCCGGCGACGGCGATCCCCGCGGCCAGCGCGCGTTCGGTCGCGCTGATCAGGGCGACGCTCTCCGCAGGTCTCGTGTCGCCCACGATGAAGCTGATGGCGGCGTCGGCGGCGACTCCGCCGAGGGAGACGGCAAGGTCGAGGGTCAGCAGGTCACCGTCGGCGAGCGAATAGTCGTACGGACGCCCGTGCAGGACCGCGTCGTTGACGGCGGTGCAGATGTAGTGGCCGAACGGGCCGCGCCCGAAGGACGGGGCGTAGTCGACGTAACAGGAGGTGGCTCCCGCCTCGACGATCATCTCCTTGGCCCACCGGTCGATGTCCAACAGGTTCGTGCCGACCGTGCTGCGGCTCTTCACCGTCTGCAGGATGTCGGCGACCAGGGCGCCGGTGTCCCTCGCCCGGGACAGCAGGGTGGGGTTCAGGATCTCGATCATGTGGCGTCCTTCTCGCGGGCCCAATAACTATACCGGCCTTACTGTACCGGTATAGAATTCGCGCCATGGTCAGGTTGCCGCTCACTCCCGAAGAGGTCGAACGCGGACAGCGGCTCGGCGCCCTCCTGCGCCGGGCCAGGGGAGAGCGTTCGATGCTCGACACCGCGCTCGCCGCAGGCATCTCGCCGGAGACTCTCCGGAAGATCGAGACAGGCCGTGTGGCCACCCCCGCCTTCCCGACCATCGCGGCGATCGCCGACGTCCTCGGCCTCTCCCTCGACGCGGTGTGGGCCGAGATCAGCGGAGCCGAACGCGCCGTCGGGCCCGCCGGCCCCACCCACCGCTCCCCGGAACGGCTGGCGTCCTGAGCGACGCCGCGGCGGCCCTGGGCAGGCGGGTCGGTGCCGGCGACCGCACGCCGTCACGGTTGTTCAAGGCCGACCTCGGCATGACGTTCCCGCAGTGGCGCACCCCACTGCGGCTCTTCCACGCCCTGGTGCTGCCCGCCGGGGACGCACCGGTGACGGTGGTGGCGCACCGGTGCGGTCGGTCCTCGGCGAGCGCGTTCATCGATGTCTTCCGCCGCGCCTTCGGCCACACCGGGCCGCGCCGGGGACCCGGCGCGGCCGGCGGGACGGCAACGGGCGGCGGCCCGCCGTCAGCCGGCGGGAGAGAGCGCCGCGTCGCGCTCCCGGATGGCCGGGTAGAGCACCTCGGTGATCCGCCGGTAGTCCTCCGGGAAATCGCACTCGGAGAACAGCAAGGAGCCCGGCAGCCGCGCGACACCGAGCCGGGACAGCCCGAAGAGGTACTGCCAGACCTCCTCGTGCTCGGACAGGCGACGGCTGTAGCCGTAGGCGGGCCGGGAAGGCGGGTCGCCGACCATCCACCGCGTCAGCTCCGCGCAGGGACGCACGTCCCCGGCGGCGAGGTGGATCATCCCGAGACTCTCCCCCAGCAGTTCCAGGCCGCGTGACACCTCGGGTCCGATCCCCTTGCCGATGAGCCTCGGCACGTGCTCGGACGCGCCGTAGACGCACACCTCCTCGGTGTCGCCGGTCACCCGGTCGACCGTGAAGAGGCGGGAGGCGTCGCAGCGGGCCAGCAACTGGGCGAGCAGGGCGCGTTCGTAGACCACGTCCGCGTCCGTGACCAGCGTGTCCACCCCCCTCGGACGGTGCCGCAGGACGGCGTCCAGGCCGGCCAACATGCTGACGCTGGACCCGGTGGGCGCGGACTCCCGCGGGAGGGCGACGAGCTCCACCCCCTCCCCCAGGCAGGGGGCGAACCGCTCCGCCGCGGGCTCGCCGACGACGACGAACACGCGCTGCGCCCCCGTCGCGAGGAACAGGTCGATCCCTCGGCTGAGGAACGTCGGCGAGTCCGGGTCCCCCGGGTCCAGCGGCAGCAGCGCCTTCGGCACCGGGGCGGCGTCCCCCATCCGGCGGTTCGCCCCGGCGGCCAGGACCACGACGGCCCGCGTCACGTGACCACCTCGCTCGGCCGCGCGGCCCGTGCCGTCGAGCACGCTTCCCAGAAGTCCTCGAGCCAGGTGAGGACGTCCTGCATGACGTGGTGGTTCTGGTTCGGGCGCAACGCGCCCAACTGGAAGAACATGACCCCCTCGGACGGCGGGCCGAGCACGGTGAGGCGCTCCTCGGTCCGGCCGTCGGCCCGGACCGGGTGGAAGCGCGGCGTGATGTCGAGCCCCCCGGGGGCGAAGGAGGAGCCGTCCGCCGCCGAGTTGCGCCACGGGCGCACGAGTCCACCGGCCATCAGGTTCCGGTACAGGGGCAGCACGTCCTTGTCCGGTGAGAAGGGGTGCACCCGTGCGTCGACCAGGGTGTCGACGTGGACGACCGACCCGGTGTGCGGGCCCTCGACGCGGAACCGGCCCGTCGACTCGTCCGGCTCGACGCGGGCCCCGGGGCCGGTGGCCACGTCCAGCAGCCCGTGCCGGATCAGCGCGCGCATCTTCTCCATCACTTCCAGCGCCGCCCCGTTGGCGAGCTTGTTGTGGTGCCGCATGTACCGGTCGAGGAAGACGCGGTGCGAATCCGGGGTGAGCCCGGCTCCGTCCACGGCATGGGCGAGAACGCCCCGCAGGTCGCGCCAGACTCCGTCGGCGGCGGCCTTGTGCGGGTTGTCGAGGTTGCCCTGCGCCGCCCACGCGTGGTCGCGCGCCATGAAGTCCAGCAGCGCCTCCCGGTACGCCTCCCGATCCGGGTGGCCGTCGGCCGGCAGCGGGTGAACGGTCCGCTCCCAGTCGAAGACGTTGCCGTGCGGGCTCGTCTCCAGGTGCCAGGGCGAGGTCCGGCCCCGAAGGAGCCCGGCGAGCGCCCCCGGGTCCGCGTAGCGGTCCGCCGCGAGCGCGGCCACGTCGGCGCCGTGGACGACGTGGATCCAGCGCAGCACCGTCTCCCGCAGTGGCCACCCGCGGGCCCGTACGGCCGCCGGCCCGGCCGCCAGCACCGCGTCCAGGCCGTCGGCGATCTCCGCCACGGCGGCGCGCACCGGCGCGAGCAGGGCGTCGGCGCCGCCCTCCACCGCCCCGTCGAGGAAACGCCGCCACCGCGGCTCGGCACGGGACGCGACGAACGCGGCGGCCCCCGGGCCGAACAGCGTGGCGTAGTGCACGTGGGCCATCTCCAGGATCACCACCGGCAGCACGTGGTCCTCGAAGTCGAGCTGCCGCCGCCCCGTGCCGCCGGGCCCCGCGGGGCTGCCGACCGCGGCGCGGAGCCGGTCGACGGCCTCCTCCGTGAGGAAGACCCCGCGGTGTTCGAGGCGCTCGGGGTCCCGCTCCTTGTGGTTGTGCGGCCGGGCGTAGGTGAACAGGCCGGTGTCGCTGAAGGCGACGATGCGCCGGGGTTCCTGCCCGCTGGGCCGGTACCGCAGCTCCCCGTCACCGTCCGGCGCGAAGATGCCGCCGCGGCCCTCGGTGAGGTACAGGATCTCGTCGATCGCGGTCAGCCCGAGCCCCGCGCAGCCCACCACGGTGTCCGGCCCCGAGACGGACTGCGGCAGCATGACGTCGAGCGGGTAGGCGTACGGCACGTACACGGCGTCGCCGCGCTCGGCGAAGCGCGCCAGCCGCTCGGTACGCGCGCTGCTGTCCGCCCGGTTGTGGGAGTGGCCGGTCAGCAGCAGGACGTGGTCGGCGGGGCGGCTGCTGCCGTCGGCGGCCAGTACCACCAGGCCGCCGTGCTCCTCCCGCACGTCGACGACCTCGACGGCGTGCAGTTCGACCGTCACGCCCGGGTGGGCGCGCAGCTCGGCGACGTACGCCTCGAACATCTCCTTGAGCGCGAGGCCGTGCACGTAGCGCTTCGGCCAGTCCTCCGGGCGCAGGTCGAAGTCGGGGTCGCCGGTGGCCTCGAACCGGCGCCGGCACCATTCGTACAGGGTGGGACGGGCCTCCCGGGCGCGCAGCGGATGCGCGCCCCGCACGCTTTCGTCGGCGGCGAAGCCTACCTGGCCCGTGATGCGGTTGAGGAAACTGGTGACGGGCTGGGACCAACTGTGGACGCGTCCCGCCCCGAACTCGCCGCTGCGTTCGTAGAGGTGGACCTCCAGGCGTTCGCCGGGGCCCAGTCGGCCGACGGTCATGGAGAGCCGTTCCATGCAGTAGGTGGCGCTGGGTCCGCCGCCGACGACGGCGAGGCGGAACGGTCCGCCGGCTCCGGGGCCGGTGGCCGGGGCGCGGGCTTCGGTCGCTTCAGGAGGGAACAACGTCGCCTGCCTCGATGATCTTCGAGGTGATGGCCGAGGCACGTCCGACGCAGATGCGCGCCATCCGCTCCCGGTGCTGGGCGTACTTCCGCTCCCACGCCTCGGGGTCCCGCAGGTAGATGCTCTTGTTGTAGCGCTCCAGGAAATCCTCGACGAGCCCCTCCAGCCGGTCCGGCGCGATGGTGGCCAGCCGCAGCGTGGAGCGGGCGGTGTCGATGTGGAGGGCGCCCTCGTAGCTGATCGTCCCGTTGCTCACCGCGCGTTCGAACAGTTCCGAGCCGGGGATGGCCTGCGCGATGAAGACGTTGATGGAGTTGAAGGGCAGCGACTCGACGTACCGGAACCCCTCCTCGATCTGCTCCTCGGTCTCCCCGGGCATGCCCACCACGAGGGTGCCGTGCATGAGGACGCCGAGCTTTTGCAGGTGGTGCATGAGGTCGGGGACCCGCGTGAGGTCCACGGGTTTGCGGTGCTGCTGCTTCAGGGTCTCCGCGCTGCCGCTGTCGAGGGACAGGGTGATCTGGTACAGGCCGGACGCGACCATGGCGTCCACCAGGGGCGGGCTGAGCGTGTTGACCATGATCCCGTTGGGCGTGCACCAGGGCAGCTTCAGCGGGGTCATCCGCTGGAACAGCTCCATGGCGCGCTTCTTGTCGAACGTGAGGTTGTCGTCCGCGAATTGGATCTCGTCGATGCCGTACTCGTCCTTGTAGTACTGCATCTCGGCGATCACGTTGTCGACGGAGCGGGCGACGTACGCCTTGGAGAAGTTGGTGCTGGAGCAGAACGTGCACCCCACGGGGCAGCCGCGGGACGTGTAGATCTGCATCACCCGATGGCCCCGCGGGTAGGGCGAGAACGGCACGTTGTGTTCGAAGTACCGCTCCAACGGGACCTTGTGGTACGCCGGGAAGGGCAGGGCGTCGAGGTCGGTGATCCGGGCGAGCTGCGGGTTGGCGAACACCTCGCCGTCGTGCCAGCCGGCCAGGCCGTCGGCGTTGCGGTCGTAGCGCCCCTCCTGGAGGTGGCGCAGGAACGGGCCGAGCCGGATCTCGCCCTCGCCGCGCAGGACGAAGTCGATGGTCGGCACCCCGTCGACGACGGCGTCCCGCAGGAAGCGCTTGGTGTAGATGCTGGCGTGCAGGCCGCCGGCGATGACGACGGTCCCGGGGCGCACCTCCTTGACGATCTGCGCGTACCGGTAGAGGTTCTGCAGGTCGGAGGAGTAGATCATGGTGAAGCCGACGACGTCGTAGTCGTGCTCGGCGATGTACGCGCGGAAGCGTTCCTCGGACATGCCGAGCCGCCAGACGCCCTCGGTGACCGGCACCTCCTCGTCGACGCCCTCGACGATGCAGTCGAGGATGTCGACGTCGATGCCGTCCCGTTCCAGGGCCGCCGCGACGTAGCACAGGCCCAGCGGCGGGATGACGCGTTTGACCGCGCCTTCGTACAGGCACATCGGCGGTTGGACCAGGAGCGTGCGGGGGAAGGTGCCGGTGGGCGGACGGAAGTCGACCAGTGAGGGGGCCTTGTGGGGCCGCTTCACACGGGCCGTCTCGTCCTTCTCCGCCAGGTAGAGGCGCAATTCGCTGTCGTGCGGCAGGTTCTCGTCGAGTTTGTTCTGTTTGACGCGCAGGTCGCGCTCGGGTCGGCGGTCGTCTCCGCTGCCGCTCATCGGCTGGTTCCTCCCTGTTCGAAAGTGCTGGCGACGGCCGGTGTGCGGGCCAGCGCGTCCAGGAATCCCGTGATGTCCTCCGTGGTGAGTGCGCCCAGCGTCGAGAGCCGGAAGTGCCCTTCGGCGAGGGGGCCCTGGGCCGCGTAGATGACGTAGCCGGCCGCCTTCAGCGGGGCGTGCAACGCGTCGTAGGACACTCCTGGGGGCAGTCGGACGACGGTGAGGCCGACCGCCCTGTGCTCGGGTGGCAGCAGGAGGGTGAACCCGAGGCGTTCGAGCCCGTCCCGCAGGAGGCGGACGAGCGCGCGGTACCGGTCGCGCCGGGCCGGGACCCCTTCGCGCAGGGCCAGTCGGAGGGCCGTGTCGAAGGCGTAGAAGGTGGGCACCGCCGGGGTGAAGGCGGGTGCTCCGGACGTCTCCTGCGCGGTGAAGTGACGCGCCAGGTCCAGGTAGTACGAGCGCCGGGGGTGCCCGGCGAGGGCGGCGAAGGCGGCGCGCCGGCCGGTGACGAAGGCGAGGCCGGGCATGCCCTCCAGGCACTTGTTGGCGGAGCCGGCGAGCCAGTCGATCCCGTCCCTGACCAGGTCGATGTCCTCGGCGCCGACGCTGCTGACGGCGTCGACGACCACTTCGCGGCCGTGCCGGTGGGCGACGCGGGTGACGGCGGCGAGGTCGTTGAGCATGCCGGTGCTGGTCTCGTGGTGCACCACGGCGACGTGGCTCAGTCCGGGGTCCGCGGCCAGCGCCCGGTCGACGGCGTCCAGGTCGAGGGGGACGGTCCAGCCGAAGTCCAGGCGGTGGCTGCGCAGGCCGTGGGCGACGGCGATGTCGTGCATGCGGCGGCCGTAATGCCCGTTGTCGAGGGTGAGGAGGGCGCCGTCGGCCGGCACCACCGAGGTGAGGGCCGCCTCGACGGCGGAGGTTCCCGAACCGGTGAGGATCAGCGCGGTGTGCTCGTCGCCTCCGCCGCAGATCCGCGTGACGCGGTCCCGTACCCGGCTCATCAACTCCGTGAACTCCGGTTCGCGGTGGCACAGGTCGGGGCCGCCGAGCGCCGCCCGGACCCGCTCGTCGGCGACGACCGGTCCGGGGTTCATGAGCACCGTGCGCCGCGGCGCGGCGGTGGTCTCGCCGGGGCCGTCCAGCGGCTCGGGGGCGGGTGCCGCCTGCCGCCGGCCGGTCCGCTGGGGCGCCGTCATGAACGGACCTCCTTCTGGAAGCGTGCGGCCGAGTCGGGCGGGGCCAGCGCGGGGCGGCCCAGCGCGGGGTCGGAGCCGGGCGCGATACGGACCCTGACCATCGCGGGTCCGGCCGCCGCGGCCGTGCCGACGGCCCGGTCCAGGCCGTCCGCGGTGGAGACGTCCCGGGCGTACCGGTAGCCGCACGCGAGGGCGACGGCCGTCAGGTCCACACCGGGCGAGGCCGTGGGCTGCGCGCCCGTCGACTCGTAGGCGGCGTTGTCGAGGACGACGTGCAGCAGGTTGGCGGGCGCGTGGTGGCCAATGCCGACGACGGCCTCCAGGCGCATCAGCGCGGCGCCGTCGCCGTCCAGGACCGCGACCGGGCGGCCGGGGGCGTGCAGCGCGACACCGAGCGCCACGCTGGAGGCGCAGCCCATGGAGCCGACGACGTACAGGTTGCCGGGGCGGTCCCGGTCGCGTTCGAGTTCCCGCGCGGTCTTGCCGGTGGTGGCGACCACCAGGGTCCGCGGGTCGAGCGCCCGCATGATCCGGTCGATGGCTTCGGCCCGCAGCATGAGTCCGGGGTCGGTCGCGGGGGCGGGGGCGCCGCCGTAACGGCCGATGGCGCCCTTCGGCACGACGAAGGCGAACGGCAGTCCGGTGTCCCGCATGTGCGCCGCGGCCACGGCGAGCCGCTCGTCGAGGTCGGCCACGCGCGCGGGGAACGGCTCGTTGCGGACCTCCATCGCATCGAGGAGGGCCGGGGTGATGCGGCCCATCAGCTCGTGCTGCGGCTCGTCGGGGCGGCCGGGCTCGCCGCGCCAGGTCACGAGCAGCAGGACGGGGATGCGCAGGGTGTGCAGCAGGGAGGTGACGGGGTTGACCGTGTTGCCGAGTCCCGAGTTCTGCAGGATCACCACGGGGGTGCGGCCGGCGAGACGGGCCCCGGCCGCGACGGCCACGGCCTCGCCCTCGTTGCTGGCGATGAGGTAGGAGTCGGGCGCCTCCTGCTGGAGGCAGCTGATGACGGGGCCGAGGAACGAGCAGGGGACACCGGTGAACGGGCCGAATCCCGCCTGACGGAAGGCCCGTACGACGGCGGCGGGGTCCAGCCCGGTCGCGGGGGGCGCGGGCGGGGCGGGGGTGGGCTGAGGGCTCACGCGTCCGCTCCGGCGGTGGTGGAGCCGGCGCGGGCGGCGGTGACGTCGACCGCGGTCCAGCCGGTGTCGGCCAGGTCGCCGATGAGCGCGTGCAGGGCCGTGTCCGGTTGCCCGTCGGCGATGCGCTTGCCCGCGACCTCGCGCAGGGCGCTGTAGGCCGGGCCGGACAGGGCGGCGAGCGAGTCGCCTGCCGTGGCGATGTCCGCGGACTCCGTCAGGAGCCGGTGCAGCGTGCCGTCCTCGGGGGGCTCCGTCCCGCCCACCACCACGACCCGGCAGTGGTCGCCCGGATCGGTGGCGGCGACGGCCTCGGCGTCGTGGCCCGCCGTGCCGACCGGGATGAGGACCGTCTGCACCCCCCGCGCGCGCAGGGCGCCCACCCGGCCGTCGACGGCGGGACGCACGTCGGGCGGCCCCGGGGGCGCGGGCAGGACGACCGCCGCGTGCGGGGCGGCCGGCGCGGGGACGAAGCGGGCCTCGCTCTCCTTGATCCGGTCCATGCCCTGGAGGTCGAAGACCGTGGCGAGGGGAGCGATGCGGGCCTCGATGCCGGTGGTGCGGCCCTCGTCCAGGATGGCCTCGAAGACCTCGCTGACCGCGGTGATGCCCGCGCGCAGCCCGTGGTTGGCGTAGATGACGAGCTTCGCACCGGCCTCGGCCAGCTCGTCGAAGGTGATGGTGTGATAGGTGGTCGGGACCACCACGACGGGAAGCTGCCCGCTCCACCGGTCGAGGAACTCCAGGACCGGCTCCGGGGAGGACCCTTTGGCGTGGATCAGGATCGCGTCCGCGCCGGCCGCCGCGTACGCGTCCGCCCTCGTCAGCGCCTCGTCCATGCCCCAGCCCGCGATCAGCGCCTCGGTCCGGGCGATCACCATCAGGTTCGGATCGCGCTGCGCGGCCTTGGCCGCGGCCACCTTCGCGGCGAACACCTCGACGGACTCCAGTACCTGGCGGCCCGGGATGAAGCTGTTGACCTTGGGGAACCGCTTGTCCTCGATGCAGACCGCGGCGACTCCGGCCGCCTCGTACCGTCTGATCATGTGCATGACATTAAGGGCGTTGCCGTAGCCGGCGTCGCAGTCGGCGACGACCGGGATGTCCACCGCGGCGGCCATCGAGCCGGCCACGGCCAGCAGGTCCGTCATGGTCATCAGGTCGGTGTCCGGGAGCCCCTGGGAGGCGGACACCTCCAGCCCGCTGGACCACACGCCGTCGAATCCCGCGCGCTCGGCCAGTCGCGCGCCGAGCGGGTTGTGGGCGCCCACGATGCGCAGCGCCCCGGGTCGCGCAAAGAGTTCCCTGAGTCGCGCGGATTGCTTCCGTGCGACTCCCCCGGTCAGATTCGGCGAGGCGGTGGAGGTTTCCTCGAATATCTCATCCATCGCGATCTCTAAGTCGTTCCCGGCCATGCTCACGCGAACCCCCGAAGGTCAAGTTCAGCAATAATCGACACACGCCTCGATAAAGGATTCAGGGCACTACTGCGGAGTGGAAGGGACTATATCATCGAGCCTTTCTTTGCGGCCAGTGTTTTCTCACCGTGCACCATCGATTCACCTTCTCGACGTCACCGCGGGATACAGGCATGTTCGACGAATTCAGACACATCACCGCAGGTCAAATGGGGTTCATCTGGTCGAGCCGGCGCCTGGTTCGACAGTTGGTACGCGCGAACCGCATCGAGCAGGGCGACGGAGAGGAATCACAGAAACTTTCGGGTCATAAAAACGGCCCCGGGGGCTTGCCACTCCGCCGGAAGAGTGCCTAAGCGGCTCATCCCGCGGTTTTCGAAACGGGTGGTTGCGCGGCGACCACCGTGCGTGGGATGCCCCTCGGCCACTCTTCGAAGGGAGCCAGCAGAAAAGTAGGGTCCGCGCCGATCCGGGCGCCGTGCAGGATCACACATTCCGCTCCTTTCCGGGAGTGTTCGAGTGCGGCCGTCAGCTTCCCCGCCATCCCACCGGTGGTGTCCCATCGCGGGGCCTCCCACAGGGCCCGCAGCCCGGCGTCGGCCCCGTCCGGGGTGAGGCGCGGGATCACGGTCTCCCCGTCCATCACCCCGTCCACGTCGGTCAGCATCACGATGCGGGTGGCGCCGGGTGCGAGGGCGGCCAGAGCGCCCGGCACCAGGTCGCTGCCCACCACGTGGAGGCGGCCCGAGCGGTCCGGCAGGCAGTCTCCGCTGAGCACGGGCAGCACCCCGGCGGCGAGCAGCCGCGCGACCGCCTCCCCGGAGAGCCGGGCGTCACCCTCCGGCCCCAGTACCGCGGCAGCCGCGAACTGGACCGGGAAAGCGGCCACGCCCGCCTCCCGCAGCGCCACCGTCCACGCCCAGCGCAGTTCGGCGTTGGCGCCGGTCAGCGCCAGCGCCGCGAACGGCTCCGAGGGGTCCAGACCGCGGACGGCACCGTGTCCGTACGCTCCGCCGCCGGACACCAGCACCACGCGTCCCGGCGCGGCCCGGTGCAGGGCCGCGGCGATCCGCGCGTAGCGGCGCACCGCCGCCGGGTCCAGGTGCCGGTCGAGCCGCTTGTCGGAGAAGAGGCTGCCGCCGATCTTCAGTACCAGCAGGTCAGCCGTGTGCATGAGTCACCCCCTGTCTCTCGGCGGCCCGGCGCCGGTGGCGCCGCTCGTGTTCCCGGACCTGCTCGGCGAAGGTGTCGAGCAGCGGCCGGCTGCCGGGCTCGCCGGCCAGGTTCCGCAACTCGCCCTGGTCGACGGTCCGGTCGAACAACAGCGGTGGCAGCGCGGGGAAGTGGACGTAGGTGTGGGACGCGCTGCGCAGGACGGTCAGCCGGCAGGCGTCGGGCTCCGCGCGGGCGGCCCACGGCCAGCTGTCCCGCAGGGCCGCGCGGAAGTGGAACTCGCCCACGGCGTGCTGCCGGAACCAGCCGTCGGGTGTGCCGTGCAGGAACGGGAGCAGCGACCGGCCGCACGCCCCGGGCAGGCTGGGCAACCCGGCCCACTCCAGCACCGTGGGCACCAGGTCGACGGACTCGGTGAACCGGTCCGTGCGCCGCGGCCCGTCCGGTGCCGCGGGGGCTCCGGGGACGGCGATGATCAGCGGCACCCGGTAGGCGCCGGCGGCGAACCCGCCGGTGCCCAGGGTCCAGTGGTCGCCCAGGGCGTCGCCGTGATCGGCGGTGAAGACGACGAGGGTCTCCTCGGCCTGACCGGTCCGGCGCAGCGCGGCGAGGACACGGCCGACGTGGTGGTCCACCTCGGTGAGCAGCCCCAGGTACACGGCACGGCCGCGCGCCACGGCGGTGTCGGTGAGCCGGTCCGGCGCGGTGTCGAGACCCGGCCGGCCGATCCACCGCCGCAGGAAGGGGTGGACGGCGCCCTGCGCCTCCCGGGTGGGCAGCCGCCGCGGTGCCGCCATCGCGGCCGACTCGTACATCGTGTCGTACGGGGGCGGTGCCACCCAGGGCGGATGCGGGCGCAGGAAGGTGCTGACGATGAGCCAGGGTTCGTCGCGGTGCTCGGTCAGGCAGTCGATGGTGCGGTTCGCCACGTACGCGGTGTCGCTGAGCTCCGCGTCGTAGCGCGCCCGGTGCGCGGTCCCCTCGACGGGACGGAAGACGTCCATCGGGCGCCGCGGGACGGGGTGCCCGGCGGCGCGCAGCGTCTCCAGCCAGCCGCGCAGTCCGGGGTCGTTCAGGTTGAAGCGGGTGTGCCAGGAGAAGCCGGGCGGGACCCCTTCCACCCCGTCGTGGCCGTCCTCGTAGACGCTGTCCGTGTAGCCCACGACGTGGCACGGGATGCGGGCGGTGGCCGGCGTGGGCAGCGCGGGGTCCAGCGGCGCGGAGTTGGAGACGACCCCGTGCTCGGCCTGGTGGAGGCCGGTGAGCAGGGAGGCCCGGGCGGGACCGCAGGGCGCGCAGACGGAGTAGTGCTGCTCGAAGAGGGCTCCGCGGGCGGCGAGTTCGTCGAGGTGCGGGGTGGGCGCCACCGGGTTCCCGTACGCGCCGAGGGCGTCGGCGCGCAGTTGGTCCGCGACGATCAGGAGGATCTTGCGGCCGCGCCCTAAGCGACCGCTCTCCGGACGGCCGCGCACCGGCGCCGCACCGGCCCGCGGCGAGGGGGGCACCGAGGTGCCCTCCCTCCTCAGGGCCACAGCAGTTCCCGCCGCCAGGCGCCCCGGGCCGTGTCCGCGTCCCTGCGGTACCGCACGCGGTGGTGGACGCGGTCCGTGCTCGCCTCCCAGAACTCCACCTCGGTGGGGGTGATCGCATAGAGCGTCCAACTCGGCGGGCACGGCACCTGGTCCGGGTAGAGCGCGTCGAGGCGCTCGAACTCGCCGTACGCGGTGTGACGGTCCGGCAGCGGGCCGGGCCGGTGCAGGTGGGCGGAGAGCCGGGAACCGCGGCCTCGCTCGGCGAAGTCACGCTCGGAGGCGTCCCGGTCCAGGCCGGAAGCCGTCCCCGTGATCCGCACCTGCCGACCGGTGACGGGCCAGTAGAAGTGGGCGGCGACGTGCGGGTTCGACGCGATTTCGATTCCCTTGCGACTGTCGGCAGGGGTGGCGAAGAACAACCGGTCGGTGTCGATGTCCTTCACCAGCAGGACCCGGCTCGACGGAATTCCCTCGGCATTGACCGTGCACAGGCTCATCGCGTGGGGTTCCGGCTGTCCGGCCGCATGCGCCGCGAGGATCCACTCGGCCACCCTCGGCACGGGATTCTCGGGAAGCTCGGATTCCTTGAAATCAACCGGTCCGACGTCCGCGAAGACGGAAATCCTTCTGAGTCTGTCCCGCATTGCTTCGGTCATGCTTCGGGTTCCTGCCCCTTGGTGCGGGCCGTACCGGAGACGCTCCGGACGGCGGTTGCTTTTCGGGAGGGTAACTGATTCTCCGGGCGTACCGCTCCGTCGAAATATTTCGAACCACGGTTCCCGTAATACGGCGTTTACGGAACGCCGCGCGCGGGGGCGCGCCCGCGCTCCGCCGCCGGGGGGTGCACGGCGGCGAGGGCCCGGCAGGTCTCGGCGGCCGCGGCCCGCCCCTCGGCGGCCATCGTGTCGGCCTGGCGCAGGTGGAACCGGCGCACGGCCTCCCGCAGGTCGGCGAGGCTCATCCGTCCCGCGTCGAGCGCGGCCGTCGCCGCGCCGAGGAACCCGTCCAGGTCGACCAGGAGCATGAGGCTGTAGAAGTCGTCGCCCAGCCGCTCCCGGCTCGCCGACCCCGAGGTCGACCGGGGGATGCGGTAGCCCGCCGTCACATCCGGCAGGAACCCCAGCCCGTCGCCGCCGGCGAGCAGGCGGAACCAGGCGTGGGCGTCCTCGGAGACCGCGGTGTGCGGGAACGGGTGGCGCAGCGCCAGGCCGGTGCGCACGGCGACCGTGCTGGTGAGGGTGGCGTAGCCGGTGGCGGTGCCGATGGGCAGCCAGGCGTCGGGACCCTGCACCGGGCCGGCTTCCAGGGCCTCCAGGATCTCCCGCACCGACGGCGTGACCTCGTCCCGCGGTACCGGCTTGTCGTGCTCGTCGATGACCTCGAACGCGGAGTAGAGGAAGTCGGTCCGCGGCTCCTCGGCGAACCGGCGCCGGGTGCGGTCGAGCCGTTCCGGGTCGGCCAGGTCGTCGGAGTCCTGGAACAGGACGAACGGCGCCTCCCGGGCCGCCGCCCAGCGCACCCCCTCGTTGCGGGCGCTTCCCGGGCCGCCGTTGTGGTCCTGCCGCAGGACGTGCAGACGCTCCGGATCGAGCGCGGCGATCCCCGCCAGTCGGTCGTCGGCACCGGGGTCCGGGGACGCGTCGTCCACGATCACCGCCCGCCAGCCGGCATCCGACTGCGCCAACAGGCTGCGTACGGTCCGGTCGAGATAGTCCCAGGCCAGAGGCGTGTCCCCGTAGTGCGGAACCACGAACACGGGCGAGTTGGCCAACGGATCCAAGGGGGTCTCCTCACATCCTGAGCGAACCGGCTCTGCCGCCGGGCGGGCACGGCCGGGCGGTACGGCGGGGCGGCGAATTCCGACGCGGTACGGTGCCGCAGCCCGTGGCCCGCGTCCACCGGTACCGAGTTCCGAACCGGAACGCCGAACACTCCACACCGCAACCGCACCCCGAACAGCGAAGTGCGCTTTCCTGAATAAGGGCGGACGCCCCGTCCGGCGGCCCGGATGGAGAGCGGTTTCAAGACTCTCCGAGCGCGCACGAGATTGTCAAGGACTGTAAGAAACGGGCTCTGGCGGCCCCATTCTCCCGTCGATAGCGTCTTGCGCCCGGCAGGAGCCGCCTGCATATAATGCGCTGCCGCCTTGAGGTGTGCCGCTTTTCTACGTCCGCGTCTGCACCGAAGTGCCGGTAGTAGCGGCTGAGCTGCTTTTTCACATCTCGCCGAGAGGCCACTTCACCGGCGGCGCACGACCCTCGCTGCCGCGCTCCACTCGACCGGGCATCGGCCCGTCCGATCACGAGAGGTGGGCCAACGTGACGTCAGGGGACCTCCGGCGCGACCGGGTGAGCGTCCCGGCCGCCCTGAGTACCGGGCTGCTGCTGAACGCCGCCTTCGCCGGCCTGCTGAGCGTGACGCTTCCCCTCTGGCTGGCCGACCGCGGCCACGGAAAGGTCGACATCGCCGCCTTCTTCCTGCTCACGGCGGTCTTCGCGGCGGCACTCAACCTCCTCGTCGGGCGGCGCCCGCGGAACTGGGCCCGCGTGGTGCGGACCGCCGCCGTCGTCTCCGTGGCCGGACTGGCGGCCCTGTCCTACCTGCCGTGGTCCTGGACGGTCTTCCCGGCCGGTGCCGCCACGATGGCGATGAGCCTCGTCTACCCCCAGTACATGGCGGCGGCACAGCAGTTGGCCGGCCCGGCCCCCGAACTGCGCGTGGTGGCGCGTCTGCGCACCCTCTACGTGATCGGTTACGTCGCCGGCCTGGGCCTGTTCAGCGTGGTCAGCGCGCTCGACAGGTACGCGGAGGTGCTGCGGCCGATCAACTGGGCACTGCTGATCGGAGCCGTCATCGCCCTGTTGCCCAGGCCCGCCGCACCGGCCCCCGTCCCGGCTGACGACCAGTCCGCGGAGCAGCCCGGCGAGCGGGAGCCGGCCGAGGAGCAGCGCCCCGGCCCGGCCCGCACCGGCCTGTGGGTGCTCGGCTGCACCGTTGCCGCGATCGTGCTGCTGCGCGCCGCCGACAGCCTGCGCGGCGTCTACCTCCCGCTGTACGTGCTGCACGGCGGCTGGTCCGAGCAGTGGGTGTCGGCCCTGTTCGCCGTCACCGTGGTCGTCGAGATCGCCGTGCTGCGCCCGCTGGGCCGCATGGGAGGCCGCTACCGCGACGGCGCGGTGCTGACCCTGATCGCCGCGGTAGGGGGTGTCTCCTTCCTGCTGGTCGTGATCGGCGGCGGCCGACCCGTGCTGCTGGTCTCCCAGATCGTGTACGCGGTGTTCACGGCCGGCTTCCAGGCCGTCGGCATGACCCTGCTGGGCCGGCTCCTGAAGACCGGCGCCGCCGGTGGCGCCAGCCTCTACACCGCGGCGGTGCAGATCGGTTCGGCGGCCGGCGTGCTGGCGCCGCTGGCCGTCAGCGGCTACTCACCGGCGATCTTCGCCATCGCGGCGGGCTTCTGCGCGGTTTCCTGCCTGCTGCTGGCGCTCGCGCCCCCCGACCGGGCCGGCCGCCGCACCGGCCGAGGGCGCGTTCGGGCCGCCACCGGCACCGCGACCACGTCACGGTGACCGGCCCTCGCCGCTTCACGGCCCGGTGCCGTCCGGCCCGGGCACCCTTCGGAAGAAACGGGCACGCCTACAGATGACGCCGCTTGACCACGACGCCGGCCGGGACAGCTCGGTGCGGGCCCTGCGCGCCGCGATGACCTGGGCCGCAGGCGCCCCCGGAGACCCTCCCGCCCTCGGCTCCGGGCACCTTCCCCGGGTGAGGGAGCTGCTGGACGCCCATCGGCTGGACGCGCGTTTCCTGCGCCGCGTCGACGCGGAGGGGCCGCGGACGTTCGGCGACGACCTGGTCCGCGGCGTGCGGGAACGGCAGGAACGCACCGCGGCGGGCGTCGTCCGGCGCATCGCCCTGGCCCGGCAGGTCGCCGACCGGTTACGGCGTGACGGGGCCGCTCAACCCCTCGTGCTGGTCAAGGGCTTCACCCTGTACGGCCGGACCGGGGACCCGGCCCACCTGCGGCGCAGCGGCGACCTGGACGTCGTGTCCGACGAGCCGCAGCAGTTGGTGGACACACTGGTCCGCGAGGGATTCGTCCCGGAGGGCGAGCTCGACGTCCTGGACGAGTACTGCCGGCTGCGCAGCCCCGACGGCCAGTTGGTCGAGGTGCACTCCCACGTGCGGGTGCCCCGGCTGCCCGACGGCGTTCGGCCGTCCGACTGCGATCCCCGGCTGCACCCCGGCGACTGGCCCCAGCCGTGGCACCTGGAGACGTACCAGCTGGGGCAGAAGCGGCTGGCCGGTCTGCTGGACTCCGGGGACAACGCGGTCGGCCTTCCGCTGCTGCGGCCGGAGCCCGCGTTGCTCGCGCAGGTGTGCCACGCGTTCGGCGACTACGTGACGGCGGTGTTCCCGCTGCCGGCGGCCACCGTACGCCTCGACGAGATCGCGGCCGGTGCCGACTACGCCGCGCTGCCGGACTTCCGCCCCGAGTTGCTGGCGGAACTGACGGAGGAGACCGGAGCCCATGACGCGGTGGCCTTCTTCCGCTCGATGGCGGTGGCCCTGCTGGGCAGCGACCCGCTGGCCGGCGCGGGACTGCCCGGCCGCTGCGAGCCCCGGGAGTTCTTCCCCGTCGACGCCTGGTGGGACGGCGTCGACGGCTACACGATCGACAGGGGCTGGCATCCCGAGCAGCTCGTGGTCCGTGACAGCGCGGCGATCCCGGCACTGCTGGACCGCTTCGACGCGCCGACCGTGGACCTCCTCGCGCCGGGCGACACCCACCGGGTGGCGGCCCCCGGCCAAGGGGCCGCGGGGCGCAGCGTCCACCGCACGGTTCCGGGCCGTGCGTTCGACGTGGAGGCCCGCTTCACCCGCGCGTCCGACGGCGGACTCACCGTGGTCGTCTCCGTCCCCGCGGCAGCCGCGGGAGCGTTCTCGGCCCTCTCGCTGAACTTCGGCGACCACCGCTACGAATGCTTCTACGAACCGGACGGCGACCGGTTCCGCCACGACGACTACTCGCTGGCCGATCCCGGCGGCAACGGCTTCACCTCCCACTTCACGCGCCGCGACGGTCGGGACGTCTTCGAGGCGCGCCTTCCCCGCGCGGCGACGGGCGATCCCGAGGACGGCGTGCTGCCCCTGCTCCTGGGGGCGCGGCACCAGCGCGCGGGCTGGGGCCGCATGCTCGGCGGAGCCGTTCTTCCGCTGCGCCTGCGACTGTCGGAGCGACCGCACCGCGCCCGTGGTTGAGGCGGCCCGGGGCGCCGCTCCCGGCCGCCCGGCGCTGTCCGCGACCGTGCGGGCGGGAGCGGACGGTCCGTCCCCCGGCCCCGGCCGCGGCATCCGGCGACCAGCGATGGAGGGGAAGTTGCTGTGATCATTTCCGTGGTCGGCACCGACGGGGCCGGCAAGTCGACCGTCACCCGCCGGGTCCACGCCCTGCTCGACAGCCCGGAACATCCGGTCCGGAGGGTCGATCGCTGGGACATCGTGGACAACCCGGCTTATCCGGCAGCCAGGTTCATGCGCCCGGATGTCCCGGACACCCGGCTGTGCGTGGCGGAGATGCCCACCACGTCGCGGTTCCTCTTCCTGATGTGGTCGATCGGTCTGGCCCTGACCGGGAACACAGCGGTGCCCGACGGGCAGCCCGTCCTGCTGGACGGCTACTGGATGAAGCACGCCGCGAGCGAGACGGTGTACGGCCTCGACCGCGCGTGGACGGAGAGCGTGACGGCCGGGCTGCCCCGGTCCGACCTGGTGTTCTACCTGCGGCTCGACCCGGCCGTGGCCTGGCGGCGCAAGTGCGGGCGGGACGTCGTCCCGTACGAGTGCGGGATGGACCCGGACTGCTCGGAGCGAAGCTTCCTCTCCCACCAGCAGGCGATCCTCAAGGTGCTCGACTCCTGGGCCGACCGGGACGGCTGGACGGTGATCGATGCCGCGGCACCGCCGGACGCGGTGGTGGCCGCCGTCGCCGACGGGATCAGGGCGGCCGTTCCGGCCCTGCGGGACCCCGCGGTCGGCGGGCCGCGGGGGCGGTGACCCACGGCCCGGTGAGCGGTGGGCGGCGCCCGGGTGCGCGCCGGGCCCGACGCGTCCCCGCCGGCCCGGTCCCCGCCGGCACGTCCCCGCCGGCGCGGACCGGGCCGGCCGTCCCAGGAACGACCAGACCAGACCGAGCGGAAGAAAGCAGGACGTGCCCTCATGAACGGCTCCCCCCTGGCAGGAACGGGCCCCTCGCCCTTGGCACCGCACACCTGGCGCGAGCACGCGGACGGCTCGCTCGGCAGGCACGGACGCGCCCTGCTGTTCGACCTCGACGGCACGCTGGTCGACTCGGCGGCGGCCATCGAACGCCACACCCGGGCCTGGGCCGCGCGCTGCCACCTCGACGGCGACCACGTGCTGGAACTGTCCCACGGGCGCCGGGACACCGATCTCGTCGCCCTGCTGGCCCCCACCCGCCGCCACGACGAGGAACTGGCCTGGCTGCACGACGTCTCCTGCCGTGACACGTGGGGCATCGGACCGATCCCCGGCGCCGCGGCCCTGCTCGCCCGGCTGGCCCCCGAGGACTGGGCGGTGGTCACGTCCGGCGCACGCGAGGTGGCCCTGGCCCGACTGGCGGCGGCGGGACTGCCGGTACCCCGGGTCCTGGTCACCGCCGAGGACGTGGTCGAGGGGAAACCGGCCCCCGAGGGCTATCTGCTCGCGGCCCACCGGCTCGGGGTGCCACCCGCCCAGTGCCTCGCCTTCGAGGACGCGGACGTGGGAGTGGCCGCCGCACGGGCCGCGGGGGTGGCCGTGGTGCGGGTCGGCGGCACGGGCGACCCCGGCGTCACCGACCTGCGCGCGGTATCGGTCGTTCCGGAGACCGACCGCACGGGACGACGGCTCGCCGTGCGGGTGGACAACCGGCGGGTACGACCCAGGCCCTGACGGACGCTCAGGTCGGACGGAGCCGAGCGGCACGGACACCCGCCGGCGGTCCGTGCCCGCCGCGCGACGGGCGGCTCCCGGTATCCGGCGAGGACCACCAGGACCTCCGGGGCGAGTGGGGACGGCCGTCTCCGCCACGCCCGAAGGCCCCTCCTCGATCGACTGCCGACGGCCGCACGTCACCGGCGTGACGGCCGAATGCGGCTGCGCGGGCGGAGCGGGCCTCGGAACCCGCCCGGCTCCGAGGCCGTCCGGTCACCCGCGCGCCGAGGGACGGCCGACACCGCCCTCGGCACACCCGGCGGCCTCGGCCGCGCCCTCGGCCGGGAGTCGCGCGGGATCCGGCTCCGGCCCCACCGACCGGCGGCCGTCCCACCGCCACCGGCCCGGCCCTCACTGCGCCGGCCCCGTCCTGAGGGCCTCAGGAGGAGGGAGGCGGCTCGGTGCCGAGGCCGTGGACGGTGGCCAGGTCGGCGAGCCCGGAGACGGTCAGGACCGGCGCCAGGAGGGGCGTGGCGATCAGCTCCAAGCGGTTGGCGTGGGCGAACAGCACGCTCAGTCCGGCGCTGTCGAGGTAGTCGACCGCCGTCAGGTCCAGCACCAGCGGCCCGGTGGTCGCGTCCAGGGCGTCGGCGAGGGAGTCGACGTTGCTCATGTCGATCTCACCGGCGACGGCGAGGTGGGAGGTCCCGTCGGGGCGCCGGCCGGGGGTGAGGGTGAGGGGGGTGGTCATCAGGCGATCCTTGTGTGCATGTCGACGATGGTGCCGATGGGACCGGGGGTGATGGTGACCTGCTGCATCAAGGAGCGCATCAGGGTCACTCCGCGTCCGCGGTGGGCGTTGAGCTCGGGCTGCGGGGTCTTCCACCGGCCGGTGTCGGTGACGGTGAGGTGCAGCCCGTGGACGAACGCTTCGGCGCGCAGGCGCACGGTGTCGCCGGGGGCGTCGCGGTGGCCGTGCTCGATGGCGTTGGCACACGCCTCTCCCGCGGCGACCAAGACGTTCTGGACCGTGTGCGGGGGCAGCTCGCACTGGTCCAGCCAGCTCCGCAGGGCCTTGCGGACCGGGGCCAGCTGGGAGGACTCGGCCGGGAAGGACACCTCCAGGGGCGCCGGGTGGCGGTACAGGAGCAGGGCGACGTCGTCGTCGTAGCCGTCGGCGGGGGCGAGGCGGGTCATGACGTGGGTGGCCAGGTCGTCCACGGCGATGTCGCGACCGTCCTGGACGGCTTCGCTGGCCTGGTCGATGCCCGCCGTCAACGGGCGGCGGCGGCGTTCCACCAGTCCGTCGGTGTACAGCAGGAGGGTGCCGCGCGCCGGCATGACGCACTCGGCCTCGGGGCGCGTCCTGCCGGGGCGGACCGCGAGGGGGATGGAGCGCCCGTCCTCCAGCAGTCGGGTGGTGCCGTCGGGGTGGGTGAGGATGCCCGGTGGGTGCCCGGCGCTCGAGTACGTCAGGCGGCCGGTGTCCGGGTCGAGCACGCCGCAGAACACGGTGGTGCACAGGGCGCCGGGGATGGTCGCGGCGAAGTGGTCGAGGGCCATGAGCGCCTGGGCGGGGCTGGCGTCCTGCAGCAGCAGGGCGCGGCAGGCGCTGCGCAGCTGTCCCATGACCGAGGCGGCCTCCAGGCCGCGGCCGACGCAGTCGCCGACGACGATGCCGATGCGGCCGTCGGGCAGGGTGACCGTGTCGTACCAGTCGCCGCCGACTTCCAGCGGCTGGGTAGCCGGCTCGTAGCGGACGGCGAATCCGTCGGGCAGGTGGGACGGGCCGAGGATGGCGCGCTGCAGCGCGATGGCGGTTTCGCGCTGCTGGTCGATCTGGTGCGCACGGGTCAGGCCCTGCGCGAGGTGGCCGGCCAGGAGGGACAGGAGGAGCTGGTCCTGCTCGCTGAACGGCCTGTGCTCCCCCAGGTCGATCCAGATGACCATCGGGCCGCTGGGGTGTTCGACGGCGATCCCCGCCCCCGTGTGGTCGGGGTGGGGGGTGAGTAGGGGACGCCGGCGGATGTCGGTGATCGTCCGGCGGTGCTCCTGGGGCAGCTCGTGCCAGGCCGAGCCGTCGGTGGCGGTCAGGGTCGGTTCGTCGCCGCCCTCGAAGACGGCGGCGAGCACGTTCCGGGCGCGCCACAGGTCCTTCAGCTCGTGCAGGGCCCCGGAGAGCGCGTCGGGGAGGCTCGGGGCCCGCGACAGGCTGGTGCTCAGGGAGGCCAGGGCGCTCTCGCGCTGGATGGCGTAGTGCTCGGCGGTGACGTCGCGGAAGGTGCCGACGGTGACGCGGCGCCCCGAATCGGGGTCCTGCGCGTGAGCGAAGCTGGCGGTCACCCACAGTCGATGGCCGTCGCGGTGGGTGACGGGGATGGTGTACGAGCCCTGGGGGGCGCCCAGGAGCAGGTCGAACGCCTCCCCGACCTGCCGGTGCGCCTCGGGGTCCGTCTCGGCGTCCGGCCACCAGGGGTGGACCGGCTCGTAGGGCAGGGATTCGGGGCCGTAGCCGAGGATGTCGGTGAACGCGGCGTTGATCTCGATGACGGCGCCCTCCTCGTCACAGACGAAGAACGCCTCTTGGAGGGAGTCCACCAGTGCGGTGCGCCAGCGGGCGTGGTGGGTGCGCAGTCGGGCCAGCTTCACGTTGACCTCGACCCGGGCGAGGAGCTCGGCGGCCGCGAACGGCTTGACCAGGTAGTCGTCGGCACCGGCCTGGAGCCCCTCGATGGAGGCCTCCTGCCCGGCCCGGGCGGACAGGAGCAGCACGGGCAGCGAGGCGGTACGGGCGTCGTCGCGCAACGCGGCAACCAGTTGCAGACCGTCCAGGCGGGGCATCATGACGTCGCTGACGAGCAGGTCGGGGGCTTCCCGACGGACGGCCTCCAGCGCTTCCTGCCCGTCGGTGACCGCTTGGACCTGGTAGCCGGCGCCGGTCAGGAGGCGGGTGAGGTACTCGCGCATGTCGGCGTTGTCGTCGGCGACCAGTACGCGCGCCGGGGCGACGGAACCGGCGGCGCGGAGCGGCGCCTTGCCCTCCGCCGGCATCTGCGCCGGCGCGTCCGCCGCGGTGTCGGAGGGCAGCCAGCGCAGGGCTTCTTGCAGATAGGGGTCCGCGGTGGCGGAGGCGGCGGAGGGGCCGGAGGCGGGGGCGAGGGAGTCGGCGGGCAGGTGGCCGGTGCCGAAGGGCAGGCGGATGGTGAAGCAGGTGCCCTCGCCCTCGGTGGACCGGGCGGTGATGGTGCCCCCGTGCAGGCCGACCAGCTCCTGGACGAGCGCCAGGCCGATGCCGCTTCCCTCGTTGGAGCGGGAGCGGGCGTTCTCGATGCGGTGGAACCGCTCGAACAGCCTCGGCAGCTCCGCCTCCGGGACGCCGATCCCGGTGTCCGCGACGGTGACCACCGCCCGGCCGCCCTCTTCGCGCACGGTGACGCTGATGGAGCCGTCGAAGGTGAACTTCAGCGCGTTGCTCAGGAGGTTGAGGACCACCTTCTCCCACATGTCGCGGTCGATGTGGACGGGCCGCCGCAGCGGGGCGCAGTCGACGTGGAAGTCGAGGCCGGCCTTGTCGACGGCGGAGCGGAACACGCTGGCCAGCTCTCCCGTGACCACGGCCAGGTCGACGGGTTCGTAGCTGGCCCGCATCCGGCCGGCCTCGATGCGCGAGAAGTCCAGCAGGGTGTTGACGAGCTTGCTCAGACGCAGCCCGTTGCGGTGGATGGTGTCCAGTTCCTGCCGGGCCCGTTCGTCGTCGGCCAGCCGGGTCCGCAGTTCCTGCACCGGTCCCATGATCAGTGTGAGGGGGGTGCGGAACTCGTGGCTGATGTTGGAGAAGAACGTGGTCTTGGCCCGGTCGAGTTCGGCGAGTTCCTCCGCGCGCCGCTGCTGGCTCTGGTAGCTGCGGGCGCTGCCGATGCCCGAGGCGAGGTGCCCGGCGATCAGCTCGACGAAGCCGCGGTAGCCCTCGTCCAGGGCCCGGTAGCGGTTGAGGGCGGCCACCAGGAAGCCGAAGGGCGCGTTGCCCTGCTGCAGGAGCGGCACGACCAGTGCCTGCGTGGGCGGCTGCTCCCAGCTTCCCGTCGGCAGGTCGGTGAACGGGGTGTCCTGGAGGGGTATCAGCGCCGACTCGCCGCGGGCCGGGGCCGCCGCGGGCCACGGGGCGTCCGGGTCGTCGACGCGCACGGCGTCCACGGCGGCCGGGTGGTCGGCGGGGAGCCCGGTGGTGGCCGCGAGCCGGGCCGAGCCCTCCTCCCCGTACAGGTAGGTGAGGGTGAAGGGAAGGTCCCGCTGGTTCGCGGTGAGCTGCTGACCGGCGAAGTCCAGCACTTCCTGTTCGGTGCGGATGACGCTGGGGTCGGAGCCCAGGTCGCGCAGGGTCGCCATCCGGCGCTCGCCGATGACGCGCTCGGTGTCCTCGCTGACCACGCACAGCATGCCGACCACGGAACCGGCGTCGTCGCGCAGCGGGCTGTAGGAGAAGGTGTGGTAGCTCTCCTCGGTGTAGCCGGAGCGCTCCAGGAAGAGCAGCAGCGCCTCGTCCCACGTCGCTTTCCCGCTGGTGAGGACGGTGTCGATGCGCGGGCCGATGTCACCCCAGATCTCGGCCCACACCTCGCTGGCGGGACGGCCCAGCGCCCAGGGGTACTTGCGGCCCAGGGTGTCGCGGCGGTAGGCGTCGTTGCAGAAGAACGTCAGCTCCGGTCCCCAGGCCATCCACATCGGGAACCGGGAGGACAGCAGGATGCTCACCGCGGTCCGCAGGCTCTGCGGCCAGCTTTCCGGCGGCCCCAGCGGCGTCGCCGCCCAGTCCACCGCGGCCAGGTCCCGGCCGACTTCACGGTCGGCCTCGAACACCTCGGCTCCGGCTGCCGACAGCCCGTGCCCAGCCTCTTCCGAGCGCGCCACGCGCCACCCTCCTGTCCGTTTCGGTCACTGCCCCGTCGTCCCACCGCCCACAACAACCGACCGCAGTGCACGGGTGGTGCACCCTCGTGGCCCCGGCGCGGTGGAGCCCCCGCCCCCGCGGTCCCGGTGTCACCGCTCCGCCACCTGGTGCGACTTCGTAGGATAGGCGAGCGGACCGGCTGTCCATCCACCGCATAGGAGTCGAACGGTGACCGAGGTAGAACGCACTCTGGCTATCACACAGCAGCCCGGGACCAGCGGGTCAGTCCTGCTGCGCGTGGAGGGGGAGCTGGACCACCACACCGCCGGCCAGCTCCGCGAAGCCTTCGCGTCCGTTCCCTTCGGCACGAGCAGGGGCGTGGTCGTGGACCTGTCGGGCCTGGAGTACTGCGACTCCACCGGTCTCACCGTGCTCATCACCGCCTACCACCGAGCGACGAGCGCGGGCTCCACGCTGAGCATCGTCGGCTTGAAGCCCGGTCTGGAGCGGGTCTTCCGGATCGCGGGGATCGACCAGGTCATCTCCCTGTACCCCACCCTCGACCACGCCCTCGACCGCTTGTGACGGTGAAGCCGGACGGCACGGTCGCCCCGGATCGCAGGGCCCGGAAGGACACGAGGACGCACCGGGTGTCGAGTAAATGCCGCCACCGAAAGGTGCCGTCGAGGGGGGATCCGGCCCGTCGGCGTCCACGACGTCGGCGAAGGCTGTGAGGGGCGCGTACGCGCACGGGGACCTCCCCGAGCGGGACATCGGGTACGGGGACCATCTGTGCCTGCCGTTCACCGACGACACCGAACAGCGTGACCTCCTCACCACCTGGATCATTTACTCCTACGACACCCGGGTACTGCCCCGGGACGTGGTCGTCGATGCGCGCCGCACCCACCCCGAACCGGCCGTCCGCCGGAAAGCCGAGACGCCGATCGTCCTCACGGAAGGCGGGCCAGAACCTGCGAACGAGCAGCGGGTGCCCACCGCTTCGGCGGGCGTCGGCGCGGGGCGCCGTTCGTTTTCCGGCCCGGCCGGTCGGTCGTGACCGGGTTGCTCGGTTCCCCCGGTGTCACCGGACGTGGGCCAGCAAGGTGCGCAGGACGGTCTCGGTGTGCGTCCAGAGCAACGATCCCCCGGCGGCGGGAAGGAGGTGCCGGGTCGCCTTCGGAATCAACCGGGCGAGGGATTCGCCCCGGTCCGGGGAGTGGACCGGGCTGGTGTCCTGCTGTCCGTACCAGAGGTCGACCGGGACGGCGATGTCGGCCGGGTCGAACGGCCAGCGGCCCATCGCCAGGACCGTGTCGCGGGCGTAGCCGCTCGGGCCCTGGCTGAAGGCCTCGGCCATCGCGCTCCGGAAGGCGCGCTGGAAGGCCGGGTCGGTGTAGACCGTGCGGTCCGGCTCGGAGCTCGTGGTGACGATCAGGTCCCACAGCGTGTCGGCGCTGCCGAAGCCGGCGAAGGACGCCTCGGCAGCGCCGGGGTCGGCCGCGACGGCGTCCACCATGTTCTTCACCTGCGGGTCCAGCGAACGGGCGAAGCGAGGATGGGCGAGTTCGTCACTGCCGGACACCACTGCCACCGCGTCCACCAGGCCGTTCGCCGCCAGGGCGAGGGCGAACGGCGCGCCCTGGGAGAACCCCACCGCCGACGGCGCGCGCAGAGCCCGCTCGTGGATGAGGTGCCGGATGTCGGCGGCCCAGTCGGACAGGGTCCGGCCGGGAGCAGGATCGGAGGTGCCGAGGCCGGGCCGGTCCACGCTGATGAGCCGGACACCTGCCGCGTCGACGACGTCGCCGCCGAAACCGAGCCGCCTGCTGGTGGCCGCCCCCGGGCACACCAGCACCGGGGTGCCGTCGGCCGGCCCCCATTCCGCCCAGCCCAGGGATCGACCGTCCGGCAGTCGGATCTGTCCGAGCCGCGCCGGCTCCCGCACGCCGTAGTCCATGATCCGTATCATCCCTTGCCGCCACCCCGCGCACCAACCTCCACCCCCCTGGGCGTCATCCGGCCGTTCCGGCTCTACTGCCCGACGAGACCGGGCTGGAGCGCCTTGGTGAACAGCACGGTGCCGTCCTGCTCGCGCAGCCGGACCGTCAGTTCCGCGGTGTCGCCGTCGATGTCGACCTCGCCGAAGAACTGGTAGCCCTCCGCAGGGGAGACGTTCGCCCGGGTGGGCGCCTTCACGAAGACCCGTTCCGGGCCGAAGGTGCCGTCGAGCGCGTTCGCCGGGAAGGCACCGGCGTTCAGCGGGCCCGACACGAACTCCCAGAACGGCTCGAAGTCGGTGAACGCGGCCCGCGACGGCTGGTAGTGCTGCGCGGAGGTGTAGTGCACGTCGGCCGTCAGCCAGACCGTGCCGGTGATCCGGCGGTGCTTGACGAACCGCAGCAGCTCCGCGATCTGCAGCTCACGGCCGAGCGGGGCGCCCGGGTCGCCCTGCGCCACCGCCTCGATGTTCGGCTTGCCGTCCCCGCCGTCGGGCACGACCAGGCCGAGCGGCATGTCGGAGGCGATCACCTTCCACACCGCGCGCGACCGGGACAGCTCCTTCTTCAGCCACTCCAGCTGTTCCCTGCCGAGGATGCCCTGCGGGTCGCTGCTCTGGCCGCCCGGGGAGTTCGCGTTGCGGTGGGTCCGCATGTCGAGCACGAAGACGTCCAGCAGCGGACCGTGGCGCTGCACCCGGTGGACGCGGCCGCCGGGGCGGCGCAGCGTGGAGATCGGGAAGTACTCCGAGAACGCCTGCCGGGCCCGCGCGGCGAGCACGTCGACGTTCTTCTCCGTGTAGCGGCTGTCGGCGAGGATCTCGCCCGGATACCAGTTGTTGGTGACCTCGTGGTCGTCCCACTGGATGATCGAGGGCACGCGGGCGTTGAACGCGCGCAGGTTGTGGTCCAGCAGGTTGTAGCGGAAGTTGCCGCGGAACTCGGCCAGGGTCTCGGCGACCTTGGACTTCTCCTCGGTGGTGACGTTCCGCCAGGTCCGGCCGTCGGGCAGGGCCACGGTCTCGGTGATCGGGCCGTCGGCGTAGACGTTGTCGCCGGAGCACAGGAAGAAGTCCGGGTCCAGGGCGGCCATCGTGTCGTAGATGCGGTAGCCGCCGAGGTCCGGGTTGATGCCCCAGCCCTGTCCGGCCAGGTCGCCCGACCAGACGAACCGCACCCCGTCACGGCGGCGGACGGACGCCGTGCGGAAGGTGCCGGTGACCGGCTCGCCGGTGCGGCGCAGGTCGTCCGGGTCGGCCAGCAGCACCCGGTAGTGGATCTGCTCGCCGGGCGGCAGTCCGCGCAGCCGGGTGGTGCCGGTGAAGTCGGTGTCCGCGCCCAGCAGCGGGCCGTGCCACCTGCGCGGGTTGCGGAACGACTCGGTCGCGGACGTCTCAACGATCATCCGGGCCGGCCGGTCCGAGCGCACCCACACCAGCCCGGAGTCCGTCGTCACATCGCCGGTCTGCACCCCCCAGCCGGCCCGCGGTCGCCCCGACAGGGCCAGCGCGGGCGCCGCGCCGAGACCGGCGGGCAACGTCAGGGCGGCGGACGCGGCGAGCGAGCCGCGCAGCACGGTACGGCGGTCGGGGAGCGAACGATGTGCCATGGAAGGGTCTCCAGACGGGATCCGGCCAGTGTGTGCAGCCACACCTACTGGTGCGCCGAGGCGCGCGCGGAAACAGCGAGTGAACAACTGGCCGCTCGCGGAGCGAACGCGGCTCGCCCGGCCTTTCCGGCTCGCCGTACGGGCGTCGGCGGCGCTGCCGGTACCGCTACTGGACGGGGCTGTTCGTCAGGCCGGTCGGACAGGCCGTGTGCCACGCCCGGGCAACACGGCGCGCCGGGGCCGGCCGGACGGCGCCGGGGCCGGGGAGCCGAGCGGGGTGGCGTCGCCGGGCCGGTCGCCGTGCCTTCTCCTCTTCCGACCTCAAGGCGCCGCCGTCCGCCGGGGCGTGAAGCACCGGCTGCGCGGCGGGGAGCCGCCGGCGGCAGCGGTCAGGCGACGAGGCCGAGCCGCGGACCGCCCCGGTCGCGCAGTCGTCTGAAGAAGGCCAGCACGCCCGCGGAACCGCCGGCCCAGGTGGCGCTCGACCCGGCGAGACCGGTGTCCGGGAACACGGGCCGGGACCAGGTGCCGCCGCTGCGGCTCAGGATGAGCAGGGCCACGGTCTCGGCCGCGTCCCGGAACTCCTCGGACGCGGACGCCTCCGCGACGTCCACCATCAGGTCGCCCACCCCGGCCAGTCCGCAGCACTGCGTGACCAGCGGCATCCGCGGCGCCAGGGCGGCGCAGGCGCGCGCGGCCCGCTGGGCGAGGTCGAGGTACCCGGGCTCGTCGAGGCGTTCGGCGGCCCGGACGAGTACGGTCCCGATGCCGGCCAGGCCCCGGCACCACGAGCCGTAGCGGCGTGTCGCCCCCGGCTCGGCAGCCGCCGCGATGATGTCCGGGGTCACGGCGGCCAGGCGCGCGACGGCCTTCTCTGAGCGGCTGATCGCGTCCGGGTCCCCGGTCTCGCCGCCGTATTCGAGCAGGAAGCAGGCGACGCCCGCCCCGCCGTGCGCGATGCCCTCGCGGAGTGCGGCGCTGCCGGCCGTGTCCGAACCGGTCGGGGCCAGTCGGGCGGTGCCCGACGCCAGCATCCGGTCGCAGTCGGCGGCGACGGCGAGGTGCCGGTCCGCGGCGTGCCGGTGACCGGACCGGAGGGCGTGTCGGGCGAGCAGCAGCCGGCCGAGGCCGATTCCGGCGGCGCCCGCGATCAGATCCGCCTCCGGCGGTCCGCCGTCCGGTGCCCGGTCCGGCAGGACGGGGTGCCCGGACCGCGCGTCCGTCCCCGGGACCGCTTCCACGCCCGCTTCCGCGAGGAAGAGTTCGACGCCGGTGCGCCCCGTGTAGAGACCGGCCGGCAGGTTCCTGGATTGTTCCGCCGTCCACCGCGCCAACGCGGTGACGGCCGGACGCACGTGGGGCCGGTGCGCGTGGTGGAGGAGTTCCAGTCCGAGTCCCGAACTGCCGCCGTAGACGTCGATCGAGGTGGGGACGTTCAGCCGCGCCGCCCGTACCGGGTCCACGATCGCGTGCGCTTCGCCGAGGCAGAACGCGGTCGTGTGCTCGATGACCTCGTCCAGCAGGTCGCTGTCGATCCGGGGGCGCGCGGGTCGGCGCGGGGGCCGGCGCGCGATGCCGGCCGTGCCGGTGCGCAGGCGGTCGGCGGCGGCGGTCCGTACGGCCGGGTCGAAGCTCAGGAGGCCGGTGATCGACGACCGGACCTCCCGGTGGGCGCGCCCGGGCAGCGCCCATGCCAGGCAGGCCAGGGTCCGGTCCCGGTTGACCCGGTGGTCGGGGTCGACGATCACCGGGTCCATGCCGGTGGCGGCGAAGAAGAGGGTCGCGCCGAGGGCGTAGTGGTCGTCGGCGGGGGCGGCCGGTCCGGTCGTGTGCAGAACCGGCTCGCTGTATCCGGGGGTCGCCCCTCCCGGGCCGGCGCCGTTCCACTCGCTGATCCCGAAGTCGATCACGTGGCAGTGGCCGGGGCCGGAGTCGTCGAGCACGACGTTGTCGGGTTTGAGGTCGCGGACGACCACGTTCCGGCCGTGGATCGCGTCCAGGACGCACAGGAGCCGGGAGGCGAGGACGGACAGGGCGCGCGCCGGCCGGGTGCCGTCGTCCCGGTAGGGGCCGTTGCGCAGGACCTCCCTGCGCAGGTCCCGGTCGCCGCAACTGCTCGTCACCAGGTACTCGTCCGACTGGTGGGCGAAGTAGTCCAGTGCGCGGGGCACGCCCGTGACGCCGTCGAGCGCGGTGAGGACCGCGCGCTCGTTGCGCAGCCGGTGGCGGGCGTCCGTACCGGATTCGTCCTCCCCCACGAAGGCCCTCGCCTGTTTGACCACCACCGGCCGCCCGAGAGCGCGGTCGACCGCGCGGTAGACGTTGCCCCGGGGGGTGCGCGCGATGCCGGCGGTGACCGTGTAGCGCCCGCCGCCGAGGCCGGGCGCGGACGGCTCGTCACCGTGTGCGGAGCCGCCCGCGAAGGGGTCCTCGGCCCAGGGCGGGCACCGGTAGCGACCGACGGCCAGGCCGTCGAAGATCCGGCCGTCCGGCCCGGTCATGACGGATTCGAGCCGCCCGCTCCGGCCGGTCCGGTAGTCGCCCGTGAAGGGGCCGTAGCGGTAGTAGACCGGGGCCCTCGGGTCGACCCGCCGGTCACTGACGACCCGCGGGCCCTCCCGGTCGCGCAGTACGGCGACGAGTTCCCGGGCGACCCGGACCGCGGTGCCGGCCAGGGGGTAGACGGTGATCGCCTTTCCGACGGCTCCGGCGCTCACCACCCCGGAGTTGAGGCGGCGCAGCGTCTCCGGGTCACGGGCGAACTTCGCGTGGCAGACGTGCCGGGACAGCACCGGCAGGACGAGCCGGGTCACGGCGTCGAGGTCGCCGGGGCGCGCCGAGACGTGCAGTTTCCAGCCGTGTTCCATCGCCGGCATCCGCGGATCGTTCAAGTACGACCACGTGTCGTCGGACCAACCGCTGCGGCCGGCGATGGAAACCGCCACCGCTACGAGTTCAGGTCACAGGCGAAGCGGGTGGTGGCGGTCACCCAGGGGTCGGCGAGACACGCCGTGTGCTCGCGGTCGCCGCGGTCGTCGTCCTCGAACACGATCGCCTCGTCGTCGATCTCCAGTGGACCCGCGTCGCGGAATCCGTCGGCTTCCAGAAGATCCGGCACGGCTACGGGCATGTGACGCCTCCATGGTTTGTCCTGCGCCGAGGAGCAGGAAATGGCCGGCGCGGGCCGGTGGACCCGCTGGACCAAGGACTCGCTGCACAAAGGTAGGGAGGGGTGGGGCTACTGACAAGGGGTCAGCGGCGGACCGGTGGAGACCATCCGTCCCGGGGACCGCGTCCTGCTCGGGGCCGGCGAGGAGCACCGGCACGGCGCCGCCCCCAACCGGCTGATGGTCCACCTGGCCATCAACGAGGGCGATCACGACCACGACGTCGTGCACTGGCTGGACCCCGTCACCGACGAGGAGTACGCCGCCGCCCCGGCCACGCGCTGAACCCGGCGCCGGGCCGCCACACCCCCGGGCGGCCGTCCCCGGACCGCCGCGTCCGCGGTGCGGCGGCCCGTCCGGATCCGCGCCGGGCGAGGAGGCCGGGTGAGGAGGCCGAGCCCGTGCCTCACGCTCCTGGCGCCAAGGCACGGCGCCGGCGCGCGCACCATCGTGAGGAGAGCGGCCCGTGCCTCACGCCCTCCTTCGTACCGTCGTCCTCGGCCGTCTCACCGGCCACCGGGACACCGGGCCCCTCGTGACCGCCGACCGGGTACGCGTCGAAGCCGCCCTCCGACACCGGCACACCGGGCAGGAAGAAGAACCGACGTGGACATCGCCTACGACTTCCGCGGCAGGACCGCGTTCGTCACCGGAGCCGCCTCCGGCGTCGCCGACGAGCCCTTCGGCCGCCTCGGCAAGCCCGAGGAGATCGCCTCCGCCGTGCTGTGGCCGTGCTCCGACGACGCCGCCTTCACCACCGGCGCCGCCCTCGTCGTCGACGGCGGCCAGACCACCTGACCTCACCAGGCCCCGTACGAGGAGTACGGCCGTCGTGGTCGATGGACGCCCCGCCGGGGCGGTGGAGCAGCGTGGAACTCCTGAACCGTTCGGTAACGTGTTCGCCCGGGGAGGGCGCGTACGGCTGCCGCCGGGCGACAACGGCCACAGCCGTGGACACGTCCCATGACCGCGGACATCGGCACGGCCTCCGGCTCCCCGGCCTCGAAGGACGGATCACGAGACGGAACGGGGGAACACCGATGACGACCGCTCACGCTTCGCCCGGAGCAGGGAGCAGCCCGTCGCCGAAGAGCGACAGGGTCATCGACGTACGGGATCTGCGGATGCGCTACCGCAGCCAGGACGTACTGAAGGGGGTGGGGTTCACGGCCCGGCGGGGCGAGGTGGTCGTGCTGCTCGGCCCGAACGGCGCGGGCAAGACGACCACGATCGAGGTCCTGGAAGGCTTCCGGATGCGCTCGGCCGGTGACGTGACCGTCCTCGGCGTCGATCCGGCGCGCGGGGACGAGCGGTGGCGTGCGCGCTTGGGCATCGTGTTGCAGTCGTGGCGCGACCACGGCAAGTGGCGGGTGCGGGAACTGCTGGCACACCTGGGGTCCTACTACGCGCCGTACTCCACCGCCCTCGTACGGCGGCCGTGGGACGTCGACGAGCTCATCGCCGCGGTGGGGCTGACCGAGCAGGCGGACAAGCGGGTCGGGACGCTGTCGGGCGGGCAGCGCAGGCGTTTCGACGTGGCCGTCGGCATCGTGGGCAGACCCGAGCTGCTGTTCCTGGACGAGCCGACGGCCGGTCTGGATCCGGAGGCCAGGAACGAGTTCCACGGCCTGGTGCGTGGGCTCGCGGACGAGAACACCACCGTTTTGATGACCACGCACGACCTCGCCGAGGCGGAGAAGCTCGCTGACCGGATCCTCGTTCTGGCCGGCGGCCGGATCGTGGCCGATGGCACGGCCGAAGAGCTGTCGCGGCAGGTCTCGGCCGAGGCCACCGTGCGCTGGACCCGGGACGGGCGGCGTTTCGAGCAGGCGACGGCCGAACCCACCCGGTTCGTCCGTCGGCTGTTCGAGGAGCACGGCGAGGCGATCGGCGGGCTGGAGGTGCGCCGGGCGAGCCTGGAGGACACCTACCTGGCGATGGTGAGGGAGTGGGAAGCGGGGAGTGTCCCCGGCGAGCGGGCGGCACACGTTTTCGGGGAGGGGGCGCGATGAGCCCGGTGTGGTACGCGGCGGGGGCAGGGGTACGGCGTGGCTGGACGGAACTCCGGCAGACTTTCACCACCGGCCAGGACGTGTTCGGGTACGTGCTCTGGACGGTCCTGCTCATGGTGCCGCTGTTCCTGGCCGGGGACGATCCGCTGGCGGGTGCGGGCATCTCGACCGGCGCGTTCATGCTGCCGAGCATGCTGGGGATGACGCTCGCGTTCACCGGGGTGATGACCACGGCGCAGCTGCTGGCGACCGAGCGGGAGGACGGCACGCTGCTGCGGGCGAAGGCCGTGCCCCACGGCATGATCGGCTACCTGACCGGCAAGATCATCATGGTGTCGGGTACGGCTCTCGTCTCCATGGCCCTCCCCTTCGCCCTGGGCGTGTTCATGGTCGACGGAGTCGCCCGACAGGGCGGTGGGGCGTTGCTGACGCTGGTGTGGGTGGTGCCGCTGGGCCTCCTGGCGACCCTGCCGATGGGCGCGGTCATCGGCTCGCTCGTCAACAGTCCGCGCGCCGTCGGGTTGATGATGCTGCCGGTGATGGGACTCATCGTGGTCTCCGGAATCTACTTCCCCCTGTCGGAGCTGCCCGGGTGGCTGCAGACCGTCGGGCAGGTCTTCCCCATGTACTGGCTCGGCCTCGGTCTTCGGGCCGCGTTGCTGCCGGCCGAGGCGGTCGCCGCCGAGATCGGCGGATCCTGGCGGTACCTGGAGACGGTGGGCGTGCTGGGCGCATGGGCAGTCGCCGGGTTGCTCCTCGCACCGGCCGTCCTGCGCAGGATGGCCCGCCGCGAGTCCGGGGCCGCGATGGCGGAACGGCGCCAGAAGGCGATGCAGCGGGTCGGTTAGCGAGGTGCCGGGGCGTCGGCCCGGTTCGTGACCGGGCAGTGCCGGGCTGGGACGTCGGCCCGGGTCGTGACCGGGCCGGGGCGTCCCGGCCTCGGCGCGGGCCCGCCCTCCTGCGGACACGCGTATGTCCTCGACGCTGAGCGGCCGGGGGTCGTCGGAGTCGTGGGCGCCGGCGTTGTGCCGGCGCGAGTGGCCGGGCGGGCCCCGGGTCTGCGCGGGATGGCTGCGGGCCCTGTTGAGCCGCGTGCTGAGCGCACGAGTTCGGCAGGGCCCGCAGTGGCAGGTGCGGCACGCGGCATCGGGAAGCGGGGCTGCCGGTCGGACGGTTCGACGGGGGCGGCGGGGGTGCCGACGGGCCGCGGAGGGGCAGGGGCTCCGGGGCGTGGCAGCGCCCGGGGTCCCGTGCTGCGGCCCGGTGGGGCCCCTGGCCAGGTGGGCTCTTCATCCGGTCCGGGAGCCACCGTCGATTGTCAGTGGTGGGTGAGACGGTAGGAGCATCGAATCGGAACGAGGGGGAGCTGTCATGTCCGGGAGCCAGAACTACATCAATCACGTCGCCCTTGTGCTGGATGCCAGTTCGTCCATGTCGCACCTGAGCCGCAAGGTCGTCGAGGTCGCCGACCAGCAGATCGCCTATCTCGCCCGCCGGTCGAGGGAGTTGGACCAGGAGACCCGTGTCACGGTGTACGTCTTCGCGGACGAGGTGCAGTGCGTCATCTACGACAAGGACGTGCTGCGGATGCCGTCGCTGAAGCAGTTGTACCGGGTCGGTGGAATGACGGCTCTGCTGGCGGCCGCGCTGAAGTCGCAGCGGGAACTGGCGCAGACGGCCCAGTTGTACGGCGACCACAGCTTCCTGACGTTCATACTCACCGACGGGCAGGAGAACGCGAGCCACCGCTGCCCGGGCGCCCCTACCAGGGATCCGCGTGAACTGGTGGGGGCCGTGGCCGAGATGATCGAGACGCAGGAGGACAACTGGACGCTGGCCGTCCTGGTGCCGGACCAGGTGGGCAAGCGCGAGGCCATGCGGTGCGGTTTCCCGAAGGACAACATCGCCATCTGGGACGCCACGAGCTCCCAGGGCCTGGAGGAGGCCGGGCAGGTCATCCAGCAGGCCACCGAGAAGTTCATGGTGGGCCGCACCCAGGGCATCCGGGGATCGCGGACGGTGTTCTCCACGGGTGCGGAGGCGGTCAACGAGGACACCATCAAGGCCGCCGGCCTCACCCCGGTGGACCCGTCGCGGTACCAATTGGTCCCGGTGGCCCGTGACGCGGCGATCCGGGACTGGGTCGTCGAATGCGGGCACACCTACCGTACCGGGTGCGCGTTCTACCAGCTGAGCAAGTCGGAGAAGGTCCAGGCGCGGAAGCAGATCGCGGTGCTGGAGAAGAAGACGGACCGGGTGTACACGGGACCCGAGGCCCGGGCCCTGCTCGGTCTGCCGGACGTGGAAGTCCGTGTCAAGCCGGATCACAACGACGACTTCACGATTTTCGTGCAGAGCACCAGTGTGAACCGGAAGCTCGTCGCGAACACACGTCTGCTGTTGATGAACTGACGCCTCGGGAACCCTGTCGGGTCCCGGAGACCTCGACGTACCGGCACCTCGCCGGCAACAGAGCCAGTGGGGGCGGGCGCGGATGCGGACGCGGCAGTGCGGGGCAGCGCGGGGCAATCGTCGGTAGTGGGGTGGTGGGCCGGTGCGCGGGTGGCGGACCGGCCCGGCCGGGTCGTCAACACGCGCCATGAGAGCGTCTGGATCGGTGACACCAAGGGCGGGGTCGAGTGCGTGCGGCCCGGGACGGTCGTCGACAAGTGGTTGGGGACGCTCGAAACCGTGCGGATCGACGACTCGGTGGAGTGCAGGCTCATCTGATCCCGGCTCGGGTGCGACCGGCGACGCAGGTGCCTTCCGCCGCCCGCCGCTTTCGACTCGTAGCCGCGCCCGGTCCGTAGCCGCCGCCCGGTCTTGGAGGTGATGTGAGGTCAGGTCCGCCGCGTGCCCGGCCGGCTGCGGGCCGAAGGCCGGAGCCGGAGTGCCGGGCGGGCAGCCCGACCACGGCCCTTCAACCGCTCGGGAATCAACGCCGCTCCCGGTGACGGCGGTGCCCGGACGGCGGCACGGCCCGCCCGCCCGCGCCCGGTTGCGTTTCGTGGGAGGACCGAGAGAAACACCCTGGCATCCACCGGGGTGCCAGGGTGCGGGAAAAGGGTGCCTCCGTCGCCGCGGCGTCCGGTCGCCCGGGGGTCCTCAGACCCGGCGCCACCGGGCCGAGGCGAAGGAGAACAGTCCGAAGAGCGCCATCCCCGCGGCGACGAGCACCAGCAGCCCCGGGCCCGCCGGGGTTTCGGCGAACGAGCGCAGCGCGTCGTCCAGGCCCTTGGCCTCGTCCGGCTCGTACGTCAGCGCGGCGCGCGTGACGAAGACGCCGACGGCCGCGAACACGGCGCCGCGCGCCACACCCCCGCCGACCCCGGTCACGTCGGTGAACCGCCGTTCCCAGCGGGACATCGTGGCGAGTTCCAGGTGCTTGCGGTACTTCCGCAGCGCGGCCCGTCCGGCCATCCACACACCCGCCACGACGATGCCCGCCCCGACCAGGCCCACGATCCACTGGCCGCCGGGCAGTTCGAGCGCCCGCGCGGTGACGTCCTTGGACTGCCGGTCGCCCGACCCGCTGCCGCTGCCGCTCTCACCGGCGGCGAACGCCAGGACCGAGTAGGCGACGAACGCGTAGAAGACGCAGCGGGCCGCCGACATCAATCGCTTGCCCGGCTTGCGCCCGCCGGCGCCGGCCGCGCCGAACACCGCCTCCGAAAGCCGCCACAGGGCCATTCCGACCAGCCCCAGGCCGACCGCCCACAGCAGGACCGATCCCATGGGCTGGGTCGACAGTTCGGCAAGCGCGCCGCCGCGGTCCGCCTGGCCGCCTCCCTCACCGAACGCGATCCGCAGGGCGATCAATCCGATGAGTACGTACAGCACGCCCCTGGCCGCCAGGCCGCACCGCGCCGCCACACCGAGAGCCGAGCTGTTCGCCGCGCCCCGCGCCACCGCGCGAGGTGACAAGGACGTCCCGCGTACCGCGCTCATGTCAACCTCCCCCATCTCACCGACTTGCCCTGCGTCGGTTGCCCCCTGTCGCCCCGGGGAAACACGGCCACCGACCGTAAGCACACGCCGGCCCCCCGGCACCGCGGCGTATCAGCCGGACCGCCCGGGCCCGGCGGGCGGGACCGGTCCTGGGGCGACTGCCCCGTCATCGCTGGGCGTGCCGATCGGGGCCGGGACGGACGGCAGCGCGGCGCCGGTGCGCCTTCGCCGGCACCGCGGTCCGCAGTACAGGAAGTCCGCGCGTCCGGCCGTAGTGGGCCGGTCGCGGGCGCCACAGGGACGCCCGCATCCGGAAGGAGGCCCGGGGCGGGAGAGCGGGAGATCAGCACCCAGCGGCCCTCCCCGCGCCACAGGGGCCGGGACTCCCCCGCACCTCATCTGACTCGGCGGTCGCGACAGCCGCCGCACGCACGGCTTTCCGCTCGCGCCGGCGGCCTCCACCGCCGACCGCTACCGTGCTGGAGTTGCCTTGCCCTGCCCGGTGCTCCGGCTCCGCGGACCGGTCAAGTGATCACTGTCGAGCGGGTTCCGGACTGCCCGCAGGCCGATCCCGGTCCATCCCCCGGGTCCGGGGCTCGGGCACGGGCGGCGCTCCCGGGTCGGGCGGCCTCCCCGGTCACTCCTCCCCGGAGAACCGTTCCCAGGCCGACTGGCGGGTGATGCCGAGCGCCTCACCGATCCTGGCCCAGGTCACGCCGCGTCGCCGCAACTCCGTGACCCACATGCGCAGATCGGCCTCGACCTGATCGGCGACGGTCGCGACGCGGGGCAGCCGCTCCAGCATCTCCGCGTCGGTCAGTTCGCCCCACATCGGCATCCGCAGCTCGATCGGGCCCGGGCGGTACTCGGCCACGATCGAGGCGGCCAGGTCCACACACTCGTTGCAGATGTTCACCCCCGGACCGGCGATCAGCTTGGCCAACTCCGCCTCGGGCTTACCGCAGAACGAGCACGCCCGGCCGTCGCGTTCCAGCATCTCCGCGGGCATGGCGCCCCCTCCTCCGACCCCAACCTGCCTGTCAGGCTGATCCTGACAGGCAGCGTACGGACGTCAGGGCCACCCTGACAACCCTCGACACCCCGGCGCCACGCCGGGCGACGGGCCCGGACGCGGCCGGACGACGCGGCCGACTCGGCGCCGGAGCACCAGGGCACCAGGGCACCAGGGCACCAGGGCCGAACGGGACCGCGGATACCGGCACGACAAGGCGCCGGCAGGGGGACACCGAGCGGGAGGGAGCGGAGCCGTCGCGGGGGAAGCGGTGACGAAGCGGCCACGCCACACCCCGGACCGGCCGGATGCCGCCGACCGCCGTACTGCTCGCACTTGACCGCCGACCGTCCGTGCCCCTCGCACCCGGCCACCGGGCAGTCGGGCAGTCCGCGCGCTCCTCGGGCCGGGCCACCGTGGAGGGGGAGCCGCCTCCTGGGCCGCGTCCGTCCGTGACGCATGCCTGGCCGCGTGCGCCTCGGAGCACCGTCGTGCCCCGCGGCGGTGAAGCCGCTCGGCGGCGTCGACGGCGGTTGACCGGACCCGCCGCCCGCCGGACCCGCCGTGTCCGGCCGCCTGCCGGACGCGCTGCGACCCGAACGCGCCGTGGCGGGGTCGACGGCCGGCGCGCCCGGCCGGGTCGGTCAGGGTGCCGACTTCGTGGTTCCGCACAGGGCCTGTCGGTACAGCGCCTCCAGCGCGTCGTCGATGGGGTGGTGCTGCGGTTCACCGGCGGCGTCCAGCCGGTTCCATCTGATGAGGTTGACCGCGACGGACATCCGGCGTTTGCCGTCGGCGCGGGTCAGGGACATCGTGCCGGCTCCCCAGACCGTGCCGTCGTGCCCCCAGAAGGTGCCGCAGCCCGGGACGGACACCTTGTGCAGGCCCAGGCCGTAGTCGATCGTCGATCCGTCGAGGGCGCGCACGGGGACCGTCCGCTGCATCTGCGCGAGCGACGCCTCGCCGACGACCCTCCCGGCGAGCAGTTCGCCGTAGAAGCGGTTGAGGTCCTCCATCGTCGAGACCAGGGCGGCACCGGTGCCCACCCACGACATGTCGTAGACGCTGTAGTCGCGCGGCGGGTCGACGAAGCCGTACAGCGCCTCGTACATCCGCGAGTGGGGGCCCTTGAGGCGCGGCCCGGTCGGGAAGCCGGTGTGGCGCAGGCCGGCGCGCTCGATGACGTGGCGGGTGATGTACCGCTCGGCCGTGGTGCCGGTCACCTCTTCCAGGAGCTGGCCGAGGAGGAGGTAGTTGACGTTGGAGTACACGCCCGTCGAACCGCCGGGCTCGCCGGCCGGAGGGGCCGTGAGGCCCAGCTCGATCAGTTCGGCCGGGCTGAACCGGCGGAACCGGTTGTCGTCCAGGCTGCCCGGGTGGACGGGGACCTGAAGAAGTGAGGGGAACGCGTAGCGGATGTGGTCGGGGATGCCGCTGGTGTGGTTGAGCAGCATCCGTACCGTGATCTTCCTGCCGCGTTCCGCCGGTACCAGATGGGGCAGGTAGGTGCCGATCGGCACGTCGAGTCCGATGCGGCCCTGCTCGACCTGCTGCATGATCGCGGCGGCGGTGAAGGTCTTGGTGACGCTGCCGACGCGGTGGCGCAGGTCGGGGGTGACGGGGCGGCCGGTCGCGAGGTCGGCGACCCCGGAGGCACCGCGCCAGGTCCGGTCGGCGTCGCGGACCTCTGCGAACACCCCTGGTATTCCGGCGTGGTGAACACCGTCCAGCGCGGCCCCCAACCCCGCGGGGTCGAGGCCGGTGTCCGAAGCGGTACGGGCGGCCGGTGCGGCCCTCGTCGGGTCGGGTGCCGGCGCGGGTGCTGCCGTCACCGCGCTCGTGCACATGCCCAGTGCGGCTGCGCTTGCGCATAAGACGAGTCGGATCTTCACGACGTCCGTCCTTTCAGGATCGGGTCACTGCGGGTGCGAAGGGAGATGTTCCGCGAATCGGCCAGGCAGCCGGCCCCGACACGGCATCCCGCCACGGCACGGCATCCCACCTCCGTCCGGCACCGCTCCCGGCCGCCCGTCGCGAGGACCGCCTGCGGACGGGTGGGGCCTGCCCTCCCGGCCGGGTGGGAGCGTTGCGGCCCATCGCCCTCCCGTGTCCTGCCGCTTTCCGACGGTGCCACACGCGGTGGCGGCCACCCCCCTTTAGGAACATGTTCCGAAAGTAGCACCGGAAGCCGCCACCGGGAACACCGAAAGCCGAATCCGCGCCCCGTTCCGCGACGGGAAGGGCGGACGGCATGATGGGGCGATGCCCCGACCACCCGCACCGCGCGGCCGCATCGGCCGGCCGCCCGTGACCTCCCGCGCGCGGATCCTGGCCGCGGCCCGCCGACTCATCGACCAGGACGGCTGGGAGAAGCTCACCATCCGCCGCCTGGCCGCCGAGCTGGGCATCGGGGCGACCACCCTCTACCACCACATCCGCGACAAGGAGGACCTGCTGGTCCTCCTCCTCGACCAGCACGTCGGCCAGCTCGAACGCCCCGAACTCCCCTCCGCGCCGAAGGACCGCATCATCGCGGCCGCCACCGCCATGCACGACGCCCTCGCCGCCTGGCCCTGGGCCGCAGAGGTCCTCTCCGCCGACGGCTTCGTGGGCCTGCTCGACGAGTCCGCGCTGTGGATGGTCGAGGCCATCGTGGCCGCGGCCGGCGACCACGGATGCACGCAGGCGGAAGCCGTCCACGTCTTCCGCAGCCTGTGGTACTACACCGTCGGCGAAGTCCTCGTCCGCGCCCGCTCCCCGCACCGGCGCTCCGACGACCAGCGCCCCGCCCACCGCAAGACCTTCGACGCGGCCCGCGTCCCCCACCTGGCGGCCATCGGCGAGCAGTGGCCCGCCCTGGCCGGGCAGGACACCTACCGCGACGGGCTCCGCGCGTTCGTCGACGGACTGCTCGCCCAGGCCACCGGCCCGAGCACATGACGCGGACCGCGCCGGCGCCCGCCGGAGGACCAACGAGGAGCACGCGGCCGGTCTGAGCCCCTACCGCAAAGGAGGGGGCGCGGCCGGCGGACGGGCGGTCCCACGACGCCGGGGCCCACCGGACGGCAAGGGAGCCGAGCCGTCCTGCGACAGGACGGCTCGGCGCCGTACGGAACAGCCGGAACAGGCACGGCCAGGGCAAACTCGACCGCCACCCGAGCGACGACCGGCGGGATGACGCAGCACGGCGGGCGGCCCCGCGCCCCTCCACCGCCAACTGGGGAGAACGAGCGAAATCAATCGCCCCCCGCCCCGTCAGAGCCGTCCGGTGTCGCGAGACCGCACTTCTCCACGGCGGCACGGAAGGCGTTGAGCGGATCCCCTGACTCCGCTTCATATTCAAGGAGCAGATTAGTCATTTTCTTGATTATGATGCGGCGGTGGACGAGGACCGGGGAGGGGACTGCTGCGATGGCCTTGCGACATGCCGTGCTGGCGGCGCTGCTGGACGGCGAGTACAGCGGATACCAGTTGGCGAAGGCGTTCGACGTCGGCGTCGCGAACTTCTGGCACGCCCTGCCCCAGCAGTTGTACGCCGAGCTGGCCAAGCTGGAGAAGGAAGGGCTGGTCGCGGGTCGGCAGGTGGTCCAGGAGTCCCGGCCCAACAAACGCCTGTTCCACGTCACCGACGCCGGTCGCGCCGAGTTGGAGGAGTTCGCCGCAGCCGTGTCGAAGCCCTCGTTCATCCGCGACGACCTGCTGGTCAAAGTCCAGGTCGCCGACCGCATCGGCACCGCACCGGTGATCGAACAGCTCGAGAAGCGGGCGGCCGAGGCCGAGGCCAAGATCGAACTTTTCGGCAAGCTCCTGCGGCAGATGCGCGGTGACGCGGACGAAGAGGACTTCCTACGCCGAGCCGAGCGGATCGGGCCGTACTTGACGTGCCTGCGCGGCCTGGCCTTCGAGCAGGGCCATCGGGACTGGTGCCTGCGGATCGCAACCGTCCTGCGAGAAAGGCAGACGACTCATGCCGCACGGTGAATACCTGCGTTACGTCGCCCTGGGCGACAGCCAGACCGAAGGGCTGGGCGACGGGAACGACACCGTCGGCCTGCGCGGCTTCGCCGACCGGCTCGCCGAACAGCTCGCAGCCGTCAACCCCGGGCTCCGGTACGCCAATCTCGCCGTACGGGGACGTGTCGCCGGTCAGGTCCGCGCCGAACAACTGGGGCCGGCCCTGGCCCTGCGCCCCGACCTGGCCACCGTCGTCGCCGGAGTCAACGACCTGCTCCGACCCCGGTTCGACGCCGCAGAGGTGGCCGGTCACCTGGAGGAGATGTTCGCCGCGCTCACGGCCGCCGGAGCCCACGTGGTGACCCTGACCTTCCCCGACGTGGGGAAGATCGCACCCCTCGCCCGGCCCCTCAGGTCCCGCGTGTTCGACCTCAACACCCGCATCCGCGCCGCGGCCGCCCGTCACGGGGTCACGGTCGCCGAAACCGCCCGGCACGCCGTCACCACCGACCCACGGCTGTGGACCGCGGACCGGCTCCACGCCAGCCCCCTGGGCCACGAGCGGATCGCCGCAGCGCTCGCCCAAGCCGTCCACCTCCCCGGAAGCGACGACGCCTGGACGCGTCCCCTGCCGCCGCAGACGGTCCCTTCGGGACGGCAAGCCGCGGCAGCCGAACTGCGCTGGGCGGCCGCGTTCCTCGCTCCCTGGCTCGGGCGCCGTCTGCGCGGCCGGTCCTCCGGCGACGGCCGGACCGCGAAGCGCCCCCAACTCCTGCCCCTGAGCGCCAGACCCGCCTCTCCGGTGGACGCCGAGCGACGGGAGTTTCCGTAGGGACGGCATCGGTCCCGAGGCGGGCTCCTCCCGAACGACCCGCCGCCGGCTCCTCCCGAACGACCCGCCGCCGGCTCCTCCCGAACGGCCCGGCGCTGCGCGGCACGCCGGAGTGGGCACGTTCACGCGTACCCGGGGATCCTTCGCGAGTGCGCCGGGTACGCGGGCGGCGTCCACGACACAGCCCCGCAGACGACGACGCCGGTTCTTCCGGTGGTCGGGGACCTGTTCCCGTGGTCGGGGACCTGTTCCCGGAACGAGCCCGCGGACACGGCGGGCGCAGCGACGGCACGACAGCAGCCCCGCGGGACGGCGGTGGCCGGGCTGTGCCGACGGCCGCGGGTCCCGCAGATTCACCAGGGCATGGGGGTCGACTCCTTGCCCACGGCCCTCGACGGCACGGACAAGCGCCCGGGTGTGCCCCGTGGGAAGGGAATCGGGCAGCCCGTCCCAGTGGATCGGCACGTCCCAGCCCGAGACGGCGGGGACATCGTCTTCGTCCACCACCATCGGGTTCACATCGGCGAACCACCTCCGGCCCTGCCCGTGCACTCCTTCACCAGTCGGTCAGCGGTGGTGAACTCCGGGAAGCCTTCGCTGAGAAGCTCCTTCAGGTGCGCTCCGGCCACGCGCGTCAGTCCGTTCAACTTTCATCCTCATTGCCCGTCCATGACACACGGTCTGTGAAGAACCGCCCTCCTGACCAGGCCCGGCCCCAGTGCCGTCACCCCCCGTGAAGCCCTACGGAGTCGGAGGAGCCACCGACCGGTGCTCTCCCCCGTGCCGCCGCCAACTCCCCCGCACCTGACACGATGTGCTTGAGCCGGAAACCGGCCAGGGCGGTCGGTGGGGTGGACGTCCCCTTCGCCACCGGTCCTCAGCGGCTTCCGGACGGGTCCGGGAGGTTGTCGACAGGCGTGGGGTGACCGCATCGCCTATCGTGGAAGGCGGTGGGCCGACCGGGGCCCACCTTCTCGGGGCCATCTGGTTCGCAGTCTCGACACACACCTCATCCCGTGGGGCCGTGAGTACACCGGCCACACCACGTGTCCGCGGCGCACCCCGCCGACCGGTGCCGTTCTGACCGGCGCCGCCGGAACCGGTCGCGCCATCCGGCCGATCACACCGATCCGTTCGAGGCACCAGCGGCTTTCGCCGCGGCCGGCGCCCGGGAACGGCCCGCGGGATCCCGGTTCCCAGCGAACCGGGGAATGGAGGGACCATGGCAGCATTCCGCCTGACTCTGAAAGCCACGTTCTGCACGGTCGTCGCGTTGTTGATGACCGCGGTCTGGACGCAACCGGCGAACGCGTGGACCTGGGCCACCAGGGTGACCGTGTACAACGGTTCCGGCCTGTGCGTCCAAGGGGACGCGGGAATCGACCACCTGCGACCCGGCACGTTCTCCGGCAACCTCGCCTACGCGAACACCTACGCGCTGACCCAGGGGTGCGGGACCGGTCTGTCCAAGCCCGACGGCTGGGCCGCCGCGCGGGCCGTCGTCTACCGGTGGAACGGCTCCGCCTGGGCGGTGTGCCGCGCCAGCGACTGGAAGTACGGCGCCACGGGCCAGGCGGGTGGCGAGTTCCCGGGGCCGTGGGGGCCGGAGCAGGGGCTCGACTGGGGTGGTTGGCAGGCGTGCGGGCCGGGCTATTACGGGACGCTCGCCTCGGCCTACGTCTGGGACGGGTCCGCATGGCGTGGCGGCGGCGTCTGGTCGGGCCACGAGTTCGCCTCGTCCACCCGGTTCAGGGAGAGCCGGCCGTCCGCGCCCCAGGTCGCTCCCACGCGGCATGCCACGCCGCCCCCCTCCCACCCGCGGGTGCAGTCGGGGACCCGGTGAGGCCAGGAGCACGCGGCCGTGCTCCGCACGTGCCCGGCGGATCCGCGAGGACCCGCCGGGCACGCTTCAGTGGTGCTGCGTCAGGTTCTGGTTCTCCTGCCCGGCCAGGGGACGGCCGCGGGCGGTGCGGGGTGCCGGCTCGCTCGGACGGCCGCCCACACGTCACCAGCACGTCCGACGCCCCGTGGGGAGGCAACCGAAGGCCGGGCGTACCGGCGTCCCTCGGGGGTGTGTCGTACGGTCACCGCACGGGCTGCACGAGGCGGCGCGGGGGTCCGGTGGTCGTGCGCGTGGTCGTCCACGGGGCGGCGGTGGGGGCTCCGGAGCTATGCGGGCGGCTGCCCTGCCCGCTCGGCGGCGGCGCGCAGCCTGTCCGCCCGCTCGGTCGGGTCGTAGTCCGGACCGACCCCCTCGACCAGCACCACATCGCCCTCGATGTGGTCGGTACGCAGCCGCAGGATGTCCTGGTAGGGCGGTGAGTCGTACCAGGCCCGGGCCTTCGCCAGGTCGGGGAACTCGATCAGGACCATGCTCCCGGACCACGTGCCCTCCAGCACCTCGGCCGGTGGGCCGTGGATGACGAAGCGGCCCGCGAAGGGGTCGAGGGTGGCCTGGATGCGCTCCAGGTACTCGATGATGTCGCTGTGGTGCCGACGGTGGCGGAGATGGGCGAAGCCGTAAGCGGGCACGGTGGGGCTCCTTCGTTCCGGTTCCGATCCGCCCGGAGCGGGGCGGTGACCAGACGGTAGCCGGAGGCCGCTGACGACAGCGATTACCTCACGGGTAGTTGCCATCGGCCCTGGACGCGCCGCCGCGCCGCGGGTGGCAGCACCCGCGGCGCACACAGCGCACCGTCGACGGGCCGGAACGGCGGCGGCGCCCGACCGGAAGCGCCGGATCCGGGCCTGCCCGCGCGTACCGACGGGGGCGCCCCGTCAGGAGCCACGGTCAGGAGCGGAAGCGCGCGGACCGGCCCTTCCCCCGCGCGGGCGGACCTCGGCGCTCGTGCACGGCAGGCGCGACCCGGCGCGTCACTGCCACGGCGATCCGTCCCTGGGCCGCGGCCGTACGGCGGCGGGGGCGGCGCGGGCCCGGTTTCGGGGGTCCGGTGTGGCTTTCCAGCGGCCGTCGGTGGACTTCGCACCGCGCTTGGCGCGGACCGGTCGGCGGACCTCGCGCCCGGCTGCCTTCGGCAGGGCCGCGCGGCACGGCGCTCCCCCGACGCGTACGCCCCCGGCGTTCCCCGGCCGCCTCGCGCTCGCGGGTCGTCGGCCGACCTGGGCGGCGCGCTCGTCGTCGGTGCAGGTGAAACCGTTCGCCGCGGCGATGAACCGGACGCTCACCAGGTGGAGCCGGGGGCTGAGAATTCCATGGAACCCGTGGCGCGTCCCGGGTTGTCGAGGGGGTGACAGGGGCCTCGGCCCGAACGAGTGGGGGGAGTACCCGTGGGTGACCGCGACTCGGAACGCGACGCAGGGTTCGCGGAGTTCGTGAGAGGGGCGTACGCGTCGCTGCTGCGGACAGCCGTCCTCCTGACGGGAGACCGGCATGCGGCCGAGGACCTGGTGCAAGCGGCGTTGGTGCGGGTGTACGTGCGCTGGAACCGTTCGGCGGCCTGGGAGTCGCCCCAGGCCTACGCCCGCAAGGTGGTGGTCAACCTCTTCGCCACGTGGCGCAAGCGCCGCTGGAACGGTGAGGTCCCCAGCAGCGCGGAACGCCACGTGACCGACGCGGGGGACATGGCCGACGGAGCGGCGAGACGGCTGCTGGTGGGGCGTGTACTGGCCACTCTGCCCCGTGCGCAGCGCGCCGTGGTGGTGCTGCGCTTCTACGAGGACTTGTCCGTGGAGCAGACGGCCGAACTGCTCGGCTGTTCGCCGGGGACCGTCAAGAGCCGGACCAACAGGGCTTTGGAACGGCTGCGCGCCTCAGGGGTGCTGGCCGAATACGCAGGAAGGGGTGCGCGATGAGCGAGACGACCCATTCGGATGAGGAACTCCTGAGGCGGAGCCTGCACGAGTTGGCCGCGGCGGAGGGCGGCACGGCGGGTTCCCCGCAGCCGGCCGTGCTGGTGGCCCGGGGCCGCCGGGCGTTGCGGCGCAGGCGGGTGGCCGCCGTCACGGCGAGCCTGGCGCTGGTGGGCATCGTGGGGGCAGCAGGGGCGTACGCGGGGCTGCTCGACGACCGGCGGGACGTGAACGTCGCCTCGCCCGGGGACGGGAAGCGGGCCGGGGAGGAGCGGGTGGTCTCCCTCCTCAAGGGGCTCCTCCCGGAGGGGAAGGTCACCGAGGTGGGTCCGGACGGGGAGGGCGTCGTGCTGGGCGCCTATCTGAGGGGCGTCGTCACCTTTGACGACGGCAAGGGCGCCGGGACGGTCTCCATGGCCCTGGGCCGGACCGACGACCCCTCGCTCGCCACCGTCTCCCTGGCCGATTGTTCGGCGAAGCCCGGGACCGTCGGCCGGTGGGGGCCCAAGGGAACGTGTACGGCCAGGAACCTGCCGGACGGCTCCCGCCTCCTGCTCACTCAGGATCGTGAGGCCCCCTACCGCGAACAGGATCCCGAGGTGTGGTCGGCACGGCTGACCAAGCCGGACGGTTCGATGCTCACCGTCACGGAGTCGAACGCGCCGGCCGGGAAGGGCACGGCACCGTCCCGTGAGGATCCGCCGCTGACGCAGGAGCAGTTGACGACCCTCGTGACGGCGGAGGAGTGGCGGCCGCTGCTGGACTCGTTCCCGCGCCGGGGTGGTGGGAACGCGGATCCGGACGCCCCGTCCGGCTTCGAGCTCGTGAACACCTTCAAGCCGCTGCTTCCCCCGTCCCTCAAGCGCGTCAGGAGCACGGGCGGCACGGACCCCAGCGGCTATGTGAGCCTCACGGTCGACGACGGGAAGGGCGAGGCCGAGGTCGAGGTCACCGTCGACCGCCGCGGAACGAACACCGGCGATCGGATGAGGATCGAAGAGCGGCAGGGCCCGGACCCCTGGAGCGACAAGGGGATCCTGCGCTGGTCGGTCACCGCGATCCGGCCCGGCGGCTTCCAGGTCACCATCACCGCCTACAACACCTACTACGTAGAGGGTGAGCCCAGTCGCTCCACCTCCCCCCTGACGATGGAGCAGCTGAGGGACATCGCGAGCGACGACGCCTGGGACCGGTACCGGTAAGCCGGACCCGCCCCCGTCGACGACGGCGGCCGACCGGGCGGGCGGCAGCCCGGCGGCAGGCCACACCGCGGCCAGGGGGCGCGGCGCGGCCAGGGGGCGCGGCGCGGCCAGGGGGCGCGGCGCGGGCGCCGGGGCGGGCGAGCCGCCCGACGGCGGTGTGACTCCGCTCCCCCGCCGCCGGGCCGGAGCCCGTCCCGTGGCCCCCACCGGCTCGGGCCGGGTCCGCCGGTCCGTGGCGGGTCCGGATCCGGGTCCGGCGCGTTCCCCGCCTCCACCCCTCCTCCGGTACTCGCCTCACCGGGGTGATCACAACGAGCCGACCCGACACACTGGTTCGATGCAGCGCGAAGAAGAACAGCCGTTGTCCGGCGGCAACGTCAGTGCGGGCGTCGTCCGTGTCGGAGACACCGTCCGGCGCCCGACCGGACCGTGGACCCCCGCCGTGCACGCCTTGCTCACCCACCTTCACGGGGTGGGGTTCCGGGCGGCGCCCCGCCCGCTGGGCATCGACGACCGGGGGCGCGAGGTCCTGACCTTCGTGCCGGGACACGTGGTCTGGCCCGACCGGTTCTCCCTGCTCGAACCCGCTCGGCGACTGGCCCGCGTGGCCCGCCTGGTCCGGGACTTCCACGACGCCGTGCAGGACTTCACGCCACCGCCCGACGCGCACTGGCAGGTACTGGTCCGGGCGGAGGGCGACGACATCATCGCCCACCACGACCTGGCGCCGTGGAACCTCGTGGCCGCCGGCGAGGAGCAGTGGGCCTTCATCGACTGGGACACCGCCGGCCCCGGTTGCCGCCTGTGGGACGTCGCATACGCCGTGCACGGCTTCCTCCCGCTGTCCGCCCACCCCGACTGGCAACACCCCGACGCGGCAGGCCGGCTGCGGGTCTTCGCCGACGCCTACGGCCTCGACGAGGCCGAACGCCGCCGGCTGGTCCCCCTGCTGGGGCGCCGTACGCGTTCCATGCACGACTTCCTGCGGGACCGGGCCGCCCGAGGCGTCCAGCCCTGGGCGACCCTGTGGAGCGAAGGCCACGGTGACGCCTGGCGAAGCGACGCCGAGTACATCGAACAGCGCGAGGACCACTGGGAGCGCGCCCTGCTGTCCGGCTGAGGCACCTCCGTGCCCGGCCCCCGGTGACGCCGTCCCGACACGGCCGCGAGGCGTCTTCCCCGTCTTCCCCGTCTCCGGCGGCACGGTCCATGGAACGGCCGATGGACGCGGCCACATGGCGCGCCCCGGTGGATCAGGTCCACCGGGACGATCGAGGGCCGCCCCGGCACCAAGGCACGGCCGCCTCCCGCGGCGCGGAAGGCGGTCGGCTCCGTCGCACCGGGTCAGGAACCGGCCCTGACCTCCTTCGTCGGGGGCGGGACCGCAGGCGCAGGGCGCCGGGCAGTCGACCGGCGGAGGCGGCGCGCATCCGGGTGGCCCTCCGGCCGGAAACAGTTCCCCGGCGCGTTCCCGACCGCGATAGTGGTGTCGTACATCCACACCGAGGAAGGGACGCGCCGCGATGGCACAGCAGGTCCGAGGGGTCGTGGCCCCGGGGAAGAACGAGCCCGTGCGGGTCGAGACGGTCATCGTCCCGGACCCCGGCCCCGGTGAAGCGGTGGTGAAGGTGCAGGCGTCGGGGGTCTGCCACACCGACCTGCACTACAAGCAGGGCGGCATCAACGACGACTTCCCCTTCCTCCTCGGCCACGAGGCGGCTGGTGTGGTGGAGTCCGTCGGCCCGGACGTCACCGATGTCGCCCCCGGCGACTTCGTGGTCCTCAACTGGCGGGCCGTCTGCGGCAGGTGCCGGGCCTGCCGGCGCGGCAGACCCTGGTACTGCTTCGACACCCACAACGCCACGCAGAAGATGACACTGGAGGACGGCACCGAGTTGTCGGCGGCGCTCGGCATCGGGGCCTTCGCCGAGAAGACCCTGGTCGCCGCCGGCCAGTGCACCAAGGTCGACCCGTCCGTCTCCCCCGCCGTCGCCGGTCTGCTCGGCTGCGGCGTGATGGCCGGCATCGGCGCGGCGGTCAACACCGGCCGGGTCGGCCGGGGCGACACGGTCGCCGTCATCGGCTGCGGCGGCGTCGGTGACGCGGCGGTCGTCGGCTCCCGCCTCGCCGGCGCCGCCCGGATCATCGCCGTCGACATCGACGACCGGAAGCTGGAGACCGCCCGTTCGATGGGCGCCACCCACACCGTGAACAGCCGCACCACCGACCCCGTCGAGGCGATCCGCGAGCTGACCGGCGGGTTCGGCGCCGATGTCGTCATCGAGGCGGTCGGCCGTCCCGAGACGTACCGGCAGGCGTTCTACGCCCGTGACCTCGCCGGTACGGTCGTCCTCGTCGGCGTCCCCACTCCCGAGATGAAGCTGGAGCTCCCGCTGCTCGACGTCTTCGGGCGCGGCGGCGCGCTCAAGTCGTCCTGGTACGGCGACTGCCTGCCGTCCCGCGACTTCCCGATGCTCATCGACCTGCACCAGCAGGGCCGCATCGACCTCGGCGCGTTCGTCACCGAGACGATCGGCCTCGGTGACGTCGAGGACGCCTTCGCCCGCATGCACGAGGGCGACGTCCTGCGCTCGGTGGTGGTCCTGTGATGGCCGCCCGCGTCGAGCACCTCGTCACCTCCGGCACCTTCTCGCTGGACGGCGGCACCTGGCACGTCGACAACAACGTGTGGATCGTCGGGGACGGCACGGAGGCGATCGTCATCGACGCCGCGCACGACGCCGACGCCATCCTGGCCGCCCTCGACGGCCGTGCGCTGCGGGCCGTCGTCTGCACCCACGCCCACGACGACCACATCGGTGCCGCCCCCGCCCTCGCGGCCGCGACCGGCGCCCCGATCCTGCTCCACCCCGACGACCTGCCGCTGTGGAAGCTGACCCATCCCGACCGCCATCCGGACGGCGAGCTCGCCGACGGGCAGACCCTCGCCGTCGCGGGAACCGACCTCACCGTCCTGCACACCCCGGGCCACGCCCCCGGCGCGGTCAGCCTGTACGCGTCCGACCTCGGCACCGTCTTCACCGGGGACACGCTCTTCGCCGGCGGCCCGGGCGCCACCGGCCGGTCCTTCTCCCACTTCCCGACGATCCTCGAATCGATCCGCGACCGGTTGCTCACCCTGCCGCCGGAGACCGTCGTCCGCACGGGGCACGGCGACACCACCACGATCGGTGCCGAGGCCCCCCAGTTCAACGAGTGGGTCAGGCGGGGCCACTGAGCGGCGGCTCCGGACGGACCGCACCGGGGCGCCCGCGAAGAGGACGCCGGGGCGGAGGTCCCGGTGCGCGAGGCGCCCCCCGGGAGGCGGGCGCCTCACGCCGGACGACGTTCCACGCCCGCGTACGCGTGCGGGCGAGGACGTACGCGGCACTCCGCCGACCGGGGAAGGCGCCCGCCCCCTCCCGCGCGGGCCGAAAGGCCCCGACCCGCCCGGGCGCCTTCCGCCCCTGGTCGCCGGTCCGCGTACAGGCTTGCGCCGGCCGTCCGGCGGTGGCCCGGCACCGCGCCGCGACGTTCGTCGCCGACCGGCGGGACGGCGGATCACCCGCCGGGCCGGCCGGTGAAGTGGCCCATGCACAAGGCCCCTCATTGTCCTACTCGGAGGTGCCGATGTCTGCGTACCGTCGCGGCCATGCCACCTCTGCTACCGCCCGCCGGCCCACGACGCACTCTCGCCCTGGCCCAGTTGAGCAACTCCGTGGGCGACGGCGCGTACTACGTCACCTCGGCCCTGTACTTCACGCACGTCGTCGGGCTCTCACCCGGCCGCATCGGCCTCGGCCTCACCGCGGCCTGGGCCGTCGGCTCGGTCGTCGGGGTGCCGCTCGGCCGGGTCGCGGACCGCCGGGGCCCGCGCGGCACGGCGGTGCTGCTCGCCCTGGCGACCGGCGCGGCGGTCGCGTCCTTCCTGTTCGTACGGGACTTCCTGCCGTTCCTCACGGCCGCCTGCCTCTACGCCACCGCCCAGTCGGGTCTCGCCGCCGCCCGGCAGGCGCTGCTGGCGGGTCTGGTCGCCAAGGAGGAGCGCACAGGTGCCCTGGCCCACCTTCAGTCGACGCTCAACGCGGGCCTCGCCGTGGGCGCCGCACTCGGCGGGCTCGCGCTGTCCACCGGCACCAGGCGCGCATACCTCGCGGTCTTCGCGGTCGACGCCCTGAGCTTCCTGCTCTGCGCGCTGGTCCTGCTGCGGCTGCCGGCCGTCGCGCCGGTTCCCGCCGCCCGGGACGCGAAGCTCGAAGTCCTGCGGGACCGGCCGTACGCCGTCGTGACCCTCCTCAACACCGTGCTCCTGCTGCGCATGCCGCTGCTCAGCCTCGGCCTGCCCCTGTGGATCACCGAGCGCACCGATGCCCCCGAGTGGCTCGTCTCCGCGCTCTTCCTCCTCAACACCGGTGCCGTGGTCCTCTTCCAGGTCCCCACCGCCCGCTCGGTCACCGGGCTCGACACGGCCGCCCGCGCCATTCGCCGGTCCGGCGCGCTCATGGTCCTCACCTGCGCGACCTTCGCCCTCTCGGCGGGGGCCCCGCCCTGGGGCGCGATCGCCGCCCTGGTCGGCGGCTCGGCCCTCCTGGTCGCCGCCGAGATGCTCCAGTCGGCCGGTTCCTGGCAGCTCGGCTTCGACCTGGCACCGGTCGGGCGCGTCGGCGAGTACCAGGGCTTCTTCGGCACCGGCGTCACCGTCGCCCGTACGCTCGGACCCCTGGTGCTCACCGCGCTCCTCATGGGGATGGGCGCGGCGGGCTGGTTCCTGCTCGGGACGCTGTTCCTCCTGGCCTCGTGCGCGCTGGGGCCGGCGGCGCGGTGGGCGGCCGGAACGCGCCGGGAGCCGACCTCCGCGTTCCCCTCCGCGCAGGCCTTCTGAGCCCGGAGCCGGAGGCGGCTGGGCGGCTGGGCGGCTGGGCGGCTGGGCGGCTGGGCGGCTGGGCGGCTGGGCGGCTGGGAGAACGGCTACCGGGCGCGCGGTGCCGACTCGGCGTGCGCCGCCTCGATCAGGGCCTGGTGCGCCTCCCGCCGGGCGCACTCCGGTTCGTCCGCCTCCAGGCGCGTGCTCTGCCCGTCGGGTGCCGTCAGACGTGCGGGGTCGTGGTCGGGAACCTCGGAGCGGCCGGTAGGGCGGGCTCCGAGGACGTGACGGGGGCGGCGCGGAAGCAGGCCGCCTGGGTCCGGAGCGCCGCGGCGAGGCTGCCGCAGGCCGCGACGCCCGGCGGTCCGTCCCCGGCGGTCCGTCCCCGGCGGTCCGTCCCCGGCGGTCCGTCCCCGGCGGTCCGTCCCCGGCGGTCCGGTCGAGCGGCTGCCCGCGCTCGACCGGCCACGTGCGCCGCTCGGACACGTGCGGCGCTCGGACACGTGCGGCGCTCGGACACGTGCGGCGCTCGGACACGTGCGGCGCTCGGACACCGCGCGGCTCGCAGCGGGGCCCGCACCGCGCGTCAGCCGGTCTCTTCGGCCGCTCCCCGGCCTGTGGACGCGGCCTGAGTGGTCCCGCCCCGTCACCCACCCCCAAGACCGCGCGGGTCAGGCGGTGGCGCCGGGGCCGGGCGGGATGTGGACGGTCATGATCAAGTGGCAGGTCTCCGTGCCGGCGCCGCGGTAGGTGTGGGCGGCGTCGCCGTCGAAGGTGGCGGTCTGTCCGGCTTCGACGGGATGCTCGGTGCCGTCGACGACCAGGGTCATCCGGCCGGAAGTGACGCTGACGGTCTCCACGACGCCGGCCTGGTGGGGGTGGCTGGGATACTCCTCGCCCGGTTCCAGGCGCCAGCGCCAGACCTCGACCGGGGCGGGACCGGAGGTCGTGAGCATGAGCCGGGCCTCGCTGCCCTTGGCTCCGGTCCACAGCGGTATCACGGCGTCGGCGGCCACGACGCGGACGCGGCCTTCGGCCGGCCCCTCCATCAGGGCGGACACCGAGACGCCGAGGGTGTCGGCCAGCCGGACCAGGGTGGAGAAGTTCGGGTTGCCCTGGGCCTTCTCCAGCCCGACCAGGGCGCCCTTGCTGACCCGGGCGCGCTGGCCGAGTTCGTCCAGGGACAGGCCCGCGCGCTTGCGGGCCGCCCTGACGTTGTGCGCGAGCGTCCGCAGGGCTGCCTCTGTCTCGGCCATCCGATCACCATCCTCACCAGTGGACCACTTCACTGAACCGCCCGGTCGTTTGGTTGACACAGGACGGTCGATTCGTTGTACGGTTTGGTCGTTCCATTGAAATAGTAAGGGATGTACATACCGTGATCGCTCTGCTGCTGGCCCTGGGCAGCTCCCTTGCCTACGGATGCGCCGACTTCCTCGGCGGCCTCGGCGCCCGCAAGGCCCACGTCCTGCGCACCGTGATGATCGCGGCCCCGGCCTCGCTCGCGGTCGAGCTGCTGCTGTGGCCGTTCCTCGGCGCCTCGTTCAGCTCCGGCGCCCTCGCCTGGGGCGCCGCGTCCGGCGTCGCCTCGGCCGCCGCGTTCGCCCTGCTGTACCGCACCCTGGCGATCGGCCCGATGAACATCCTCTCCCCCGTCACCGCGCTGGTGTCCGCCATGCTGCCCGTCGGCGTGGGCCTCCTCCAGGGCGAGCGCCTGGGCGCCGCCGGTCTGGTCGGGCTGCCGCTCGCGCTGGCCGCGGTGGTGCTGGTCAGCGCCGGACACGGCGCCGGCTCGGCCCGCCCGTCCCGTACGGCGCTGCTGCTGGCCTTGGGCGCGGGCGCCGCCATCGCCCTCCAACTGGTCTGCCTGCACCAGGCGCCGTCCGACAGCGGCGTGGCCCCGCTGATCATCGGCCGGGCGGTCTCCTCGGCCGTCACGCTGGCCGCGGCCGGGCTGATGCACCGCAGGCTCGGGCCGGAGAAGCCCGCGTACGCGATATCGGCGACCGCCGGCGCGCTGGACTCGGTGGCGAACCTGCTGTTCCTGCTCGCCGCCCGCAGCGGGGACCTCGCCGTCGTCGCCGTGATCACCGCCCTCTACCCGGCCGGTACCGTCCTGCTCGCCCGCAGCGTTCTCGCCGAACGCATCCACCGGGGCCAGCTCGTCGGCCTGGGCACCGCCGCCGTCGCCGTCAGCCTCCTCGCCCTCACCTGAGCCATCCCTCACCACCGCACGGCCACTGCACGACCACCGCAAGGAGCACACCGCGTGTTCATCCAACCCTGGGACGCCGGCCTGGACGAAGCCGAATGGCAGACCTGGATCGCCGACGGCCATGATTTCGGCCTCCTGAGCGTCAACGGCCTGCCCGGCCAGGCGCCCCTCGCCGTCCCCACCCACTTCACCTGCGACCCCGGCCACCTCCTGGTCCACCTCGCCCGCCCCAACCCCGTCTGGAAGGCGATCGAGAACGACCCGAACGTCCTGTTCACCGTCTTCGGCGACTACGCCTTCGTCCCCGGCCCCTGGCGCGCCAAGCCGGACACCCCGGCCGCCGACGGCGTTCCCACCAGCTACTACACGACCGTCCAGTTCACCTGCCGCGCGCACATCGTCGACGACCCCGAGGCCAAGGCCGAGCTGCTGCGCCGCCAGATGGCCCACTTCCAGCCCGACGGCGACCACGCCCCCGTCACCGTCGACCAACCCCCCTACGGGCGGCTGCTGCCCGGCATCCGGGGCCTGCGCCTGGAGGTCACCGACGTGAGGGCGAAGTTCAAGTACGACGACCAGAAGCCCGTCGAGCACCGCGCGGCTGTCGCCGGCCGCCTCACCGAACGCGGCCGGGGCCTCGACGTCCCCGCCGCCCTCCAGCAGCGCCGCCGCCTGGACCGCATCGGCCCCTGGAAGCCCCGACCGCCCCGCCCCCGCGCCCCGCACGCACACACGCGTGCACACACCCGCACACACGCAGGAACGGAAACCCCTCCCATGACCGTCTTCCGCCTCGCCCCCGCCGTCGCGGACGCCTTCCCCGACACCCTCATCGCCGTGGTCAGCGCCACCGGCCTGCGCGGCCACGAGCCCTGGCCCGACACCACCGCCGCCGTGGAGGAGTTGGAGCGGCAACTCGCCGCCGGCGCTTGGCAGCCCGCCGACGAGACCGATCCGCGCATCGAGGCGTGGCACGCCGCCTACCGCTCCTTCGGCACCAATCCCCGCCGCATCCGCCCCAGCGTCGACGCGCTCGGCCGACGCCTCGCCAAGAAGGGGTCCCTGCCGCGCATCAACCCGGCCGTCGACTCCTACAACGCCGTCTCCGTCCGTCACGGCCTGCCCGCCGGCGCCTTCGACCTCGACCACGTCACCGGCGACGTCGACATCCGCCACGCGGACGGCACCGAGTCCTTCACCCCGCTCGGCGAACCCGACACCGTCGAGAACCCCAAGCCCGGCGAGATCGTCTACACGGACACCACCGGCGTCCTCACCCGCCACTGGAACCACCGCGACGCCCACCGCACGCGCGTCACCGAGGACTCCGTCCACGTCGCCTTCGCCGTGGAAACCCTCCGCGCCACCCACGACGGCCACCTCCTCAAGAGCGCCGTGAGCGAACTGCGGGACCTCCTCGCGCCGCACGCCGGACGGACCGCCGTGCACTACCTCAGCCCGGCACAGCCGCAGGCCGCCATCTGAGCTCCCGCCACCCGCGGGCACCCGTCGATCCCACCCCCCGCGTCCCGGACCGTGCCCGGGGCGGACCGCGGGTGCCCGGGGAGGCGGCGGGTCAGGGCCGTGGGCGTACGACGGTCAGCCCGCACCGGTACGGCTCGTCGAGCTCGCCGTCGGGGAAGATCCGCGCCAGCGCGGCGCGGTTCGCGTCGAGGAGGCCGGCCCGCTCGACGGGGTCCATGACGGCGAAGTGCGAATGGGTGGCGAGGTTGCGGATGTGCTCCTCGACGGTGACGCGGCGCGCCCACGCGATCTCGCGGGTGGACACCTCGACGGGAAACGGGACGAGCAACTCGGCCACGGTCGTCGGGAAGTCGCGGGTGAAGGGCGCGAGCCGGGCGTCCTCCGCCGCGACCCAGGGGACGCGGAGGTCGGCCTGGTTCCACCACAGGGTCAGCACGCCGTGCGGGCGCAGCACGCGCAGGGCTTCGGGGACGGAGCGGTCCGGGTCGGTCCAGTGCCACGCCTGGGCGTAGGCGATCACGTCGAAGCTGCTGTCGGCGAAGGGCAGGTGGTTCCCCTCGCCTCGTACCAGCGGGATCTCCGGCGCGGCCCGGCGCAGTTCCGCGGCCATACCGGCGCCCGGCTCCAGGGCGACGACCCGGGCGCCGCGATCGCGCAGCAGCCGGGTGGCGATGCCGGTGCCGGCTCCGCAGTCCAGCACGTCGGCTCCGGCCAGCGGTCGGCCGGCGAGCTCCTCCACGGCGTCGAAGAGGGCCGGTGGATAGGCCGGTCGGGCGGCGGCGTACTGCGGGGCGACGGTGTCGAAGGACAGGGCGCGGGCCTGGTTCGCGTGGGATGCCATACCGGTGATCCTTCCGGGTGGAGGGCGGAGTGCCAATGGCGCACGGCAAAAGCGGCGACCGGCACGCGCGGTGGGCGGGCCCGGCGGCACGCGCGGCTGCGGGAGGGCGGGCCGTCTCGTCTGCGGCTCCGAAACCGCTGCGCCTCCGTACCGCTGTCATGGGACGGGGCAGGCATCTTCCGGCCCGTGGTCGGGTGCCGGTCGGACGCTGCGTGCGGGGTGCCGGACGCGACCGCAACGAACGACCGGTCGCCGACGGCTGCGGCTTCCTTCGGTACGCCCGGTGCCGTCACCGGGCAGCGACACGATTCGGTCACCTTGGGTGGACGTTCGATTAACCCGGCGCGACGATCAGCAGGTCAACGCCCCTCCACCAGGCGGTCGCGCTCGGCCCCCGAGGCGTTTCCCCTTGCGCGCGCGGAGGCGCGGACCCGTCCTGAGCTGCCAGAACGATCGTTCGGTAGCCGGTAATCGAACGAGATGTCTGTAAATCGGTGACGAACATGCGCAGCTCCTTCACTTCGTAGAGACTCGGCGGCGATCAGTCGGCAGTACGCAGGCAACTGCTTCCGATTTCCTACGCATTGAAAGGACCTCATCGTGCGTCACCGCATCGCCGCCGTCTCCGCCGCCGCCCTCCTGACCCTGGCGGGCGCCTCCGGCGTCGCGCAGGCCCAGCCCTCCAGCCTGTACGCCCCCTCCGCGGTCGTCCTGACCGTCGCCAAGGGCGGGGTCGAGGGTGAGGCGACCGTCGTGCGGGCCGCCACCCTCAGTTGCGCACCGACCCCCCGGGGCACGCACCCGGACCCGCAGGCCGCCTGCGCCGAACTGGCCGCCGCGGCCGGTGACTTCGGCACGCTCCTGGCCTCCCCCGACCCGGACCGCGTCTGCCCGATGCACTACGACCCCGTCACCGTCACCGTGGACGGTGTCTGGCAGGGCAGCCGGGTCTCCTGGAAGCACACCTTCTCCAACGCGTGCCTCATGTCCGCGACCCTGAACGGCACTTCCCTCTTCGCCTTCTGACGCGTCCGTCCGGACCACCCTGCCCGTGCGTCCGCCCCCGCCCTCTCCCCGGGCGGGGGCGGACGCGCGTTCCCGCGCCGAGGGCACCAGCACGGCGGCCACCCGGTGGCACGGCAGGCGGCACGGGGGCCCGGTGGCGGCCCACGGCCCGACGGTCATGGCCCGGCGGTCACGGTCCGCACCACTTCACGAGCAGGCGAACCAGACTGCGTCGTAAAGACGTTGGCCGACCAAGCGACCTCGCCCGTGCTGCCGCCGAGACCCGGAGGAGCAACGGAACCGGCCCGCGCCCCACGACTACGCCACCACCCTGCCGGCGCTGCCCGGCAGGACGCTTCGCTCCCACCGGGCGCTCGGCCCGGCTTCGCCGGGCCGCCGGATGCCGGTCCCCCGCTCCTCGCCCTCGGCCGGAACGCCCTGTCCGGTCCGGGGGGCCGCGCCCTCGCCTCGCTCGTCCCGGAGGAGAACACGGTACGGCTGCGGGAGCCGCCGTTCCCCTGCTTCCGCGTGCGTCCTCGTCCGACCGCTCACGATCCCCCGCCGCACCCGCCCCCGCCCCCTCCCCCGCATCCGCCGCCTCCGGCGTCGCCTCCGCCGCACGCGCCGGCGTCCCCGAACGCGCCCCAGTCGGCGTACGCACCGCTCCAGGCGGCGCCGGTGCCGTCGCCGTAGGGGCTCTGCCGGGCCTTCCAGGTCTCCGGCGTGACCAGCTCCCGCAACGCGGGATCCCGGGAGGCGGCCAGGCCGTCGAGGGCCACGGCGCCCAGGGGGGTGGCAGCGAGGGTGGTCAAGGCGTCCGTCGGGCGGGAGGGAGCCAGGCACCCGTGTTCGGCGCGCAGGGTGTCGAGCTGCGACTGGACGCGGTACGGCACCTGTGTCCCCACCGGCCTGATGAGCTTGGCCGGTACGGCGGCGACGGCGGACAGGGCCAGGCCGGCCCACCAGCGGTGAGGCGCACCGACGGTGAGCTCGTACACGGTCAGCGTCACCGGGAGCGCCGCCGACCACCACAGCAGGCGCCGGGCGCGGTGCTGCCCGCCCCGCAGGGAGGGGGCGACCAACAGGCCCTCCGCCCGCAGGCGGTCACCGACGGACCGCACCGCGCGGCTCGTGGCGGCGCGGCCGACCAGCTTGCCGAGGCGCTCGGCGCGGGAGACGCCCGCCGCCTCGACGAGCGCCTTCTCGATGCCGTCCGTCGTGTCGGCCGCGTACAGGTCGTCGTGGAGGGTGACCGTGCCGTCCTCGGCGACGGACAGCCGGCCCTCCCGTTTCATCCGGAACAGCACTGTCGTCACGACCCGGCGCGGTCCGCCCGCCAGGAAGGCCAGTTCCTCGGCGGAGAGGTCCTCGCGGACCTTCACGCCGCCCTTCAACGCCGCCGCGATCCTCGCGGCGGCGGCGAGGCGGTACCCGATCGCGCCGGTCGTCAGGATGAGCGCCGCGAGATAGATCCGTTCGTGGAGCATCGTCGTTCCCCCGTAGTCCCCGTTTCCCCAACGGGGTTGTCCCCGGAGCGGGAGATCGGCAAGCCCACCGGCGACGGGCCACCGCGCCGGGTCCCCGGGGGTGGACGACGACGGCCGCCGGGACGACGACCGCCTCCGGGCCAAGAGCCATACGGGGGCGGCGGGCGGGCGCGTCCGGCGCGGTACGGGGTTGCGGTCCCGGGAGACGCCGCGCTTCCCGGCGGCGGTGCGGGCGGCCCCCGGCGCGGGCCCGCGTCTGCGTCTGCGCCCGTGCGGGGTCCTTACGCGCTGTGCACGATCTGGATCAGGTTGCCGCAGGTGTCGTCCAGGACCGCGGTGGTGACCGCGCCCATCTCCAGCGGCTCCTGGGTGAACCGCACCCCGAGCTCGCGCAGCCGGTCGAACTCCGCCCGTACGTCGTCCACGGCGAAAGAGGCGGCCGGGATGCCGTCCTGGGCCAGCGCCTTCTTGTACGGCGGCACCGCGGGATGGCCGGAGGGCTCAAGCAGCAGTTCGGTCCCGTCGGGGTCCTCCGGCGAGACCACGGTCAGCCACCGGTCCGTGCCCAACGGCACGTCGTGCTTCTTCACGAAGCCCAGCACGTCGGTGTAGAAGCGCAGCGCCTTGTCCTGGTCGTCGACGAAGACACTGGTCAGATGGATCTTCATGGGGTGCTCTCCGGGGGATCGGGCCTGAGCCATCGGGTCATGACGCGCTCAAGGGGTTCGGTGTTCAGGTCGTGGAACTTGTAGCGGCCCTGGCGCCTCGAAACGACCAGACCCGCGGACTCCAGTACGGCCAGGTGCTGGCTGATCGCCTGGCGGGACAGCCCCAGACCGTGCTTGGTCACCAGCCGTGCGCAGATCTCGAACAGGGTCTGACCGTCCCGTTCCACCAGTTCGTCGAGGATGCGCCGACGGGTGGGGTCGGCCAGCGCCTTGAAGACATCCTCCGTCATGCCCCCACCATAGGCAAGTATCGACTTGCCTATCAAGTGAACCGCCGCCGTTGCCCGATCGGACGGCGCCGACGCGGCAGGACCGCTGCGCGGGTACGGGTTCCCGCCCTCGACGCGCGCGGAGACGGCGCACGGCGCGGAGCCCGGTCGGGCCGGAGCACCGGGCGGAAGAGGAGCGCGTGACATCCCGCCGGACGGTCGTTGAACCGGACGGTCACGCAGCACGGAGAAGCCCCGGGCGACGAGCACGCGCCCGGGGCTTCGCGCTGCCGCCGCGTCCGGGGCCGGACCGGCCGCTTCGCTCGTTCGATCGGACGGACGGCCGGCCCGCCGGTGACGGGCCGGCCGTCCAGGAGGACGTGGACACGGCCCCGGCGTCCCCCGCGTCGGCCGCGTGACCGCGTCGGCGGTCCGTTCCGCCGGGCCCGCGGCGGCGGTGTGCCTCGCCCGGCGTGCCGGGACGGCCCCCGCCCATGCCTCCCCCCGGCTCGCGGTTCCGGCCGACGACGGCGCTGCGGTCGCCCGCGCCGTGGTGGGGCGGACCGGACCGCCCCCGCCCGGCCCGGTGGCGTCCCGTATCACCGGGCAGGGGTAGTTTCTCCGCCACCATGTCCGGTTTTGTACAGTAGGGGGAGTCTCGCCCGCCCCGGCGCGAGCGTCGGCGGACGGCTCGTAGCGGAGGCCGCCGTCCCGTCCGCCCCCCGTTCGGCATCGGAGCTCCCGAGGTGGTCATGCGGCATCGTCCCAGGGGTGCGGACGGCGATCAGGCGGGGCTGTTCTCCCTCGACGACCTGGCGGCGGCCGGGGGCGGCGACGGGCGGGCAGCGCGGAGCCGCGCCTTCCGGGACTCGCCGGAGGCCCGCAGGATGCTCGACGTGAGCGAGATCCACGCGGAGCCGGCCGCGGCGGCGTCGCACCGCGGCCGGCAGATCATCGCCCGCTTCCCCGGGGCCCGGGTGCTGGAGACGGACTCGCACTGGCGCATCCCCCGGCTGCACGGCGACGAGGGCAACGCCGAGCGCTGGGTGCGGGTCAAGCGCCAGACGCTCGTGCTCGGCGAGCGCTCCTCCCTCACCACGCGGCCCAACGGCAGGTCGGCGGACTGGATCGCGCCCGGGCTCAGCAACGGGTGCGCGATGGCCTGCGCGTACTGCTACGTGCCGCGCCGCAAGGGATACGCCAACCCGATCACCGTCTTCACCAACGTCGAGCAGGTCGTCCGGCACATCACCCGGCACGTCGCCGCGCAGGGCACCAAGCCCGAGCCGAACCAGTGCGATCCGCGGGCGTGGGTCTACGACATCGGTGAGAACGGCGACTGCTCGGTGGACGACCTGATCTGCGACAACACGGCGGATCTGATCGAGGCGTTCCGCCACTGGCCCACGGCCAAGGCGTCCTTCGCGACCAAGTTCGTCAACCCGGACCTGCTGGAGCTGGATCCGCGGGGCCGCACCCGCGTCAGGTTCTCGCTGATGCCGCCCGCCGACTCCCGGACGCTCGACATCCGCACCAGCCCCGTCGAGCGGCGCATCGCCGCCGCGGCGGACTTCCTCGACGCCGGGTACGAGGTCCACTTCAACCTCTCGCCCGTCGTGGTCCGCCCCGGCTGGGAGGAGGACTGGGCCGAGCTGCTGCGGCAACTGGACGACGTGGTGCCGCGCCGGGTCAAGGAGCAGGCGCAGGCCGAGGTCATCATGCTGACCCACAACGACCGCCTGCACGAGGTGAACCTCGGCTGGCACCCGCGCGCCGAGGAACTGCTGTGGCGCCCCGACATCCAGCAGCCCAAGCGGTCCCAGAACGGGGACTGGAACGTCCGCTACCGCAACGCCGTCAAGTCCGCGTCCCTGGAGACCCTGCGCGGGCTGATCGAGGCCCGGGCCCCCTGGCTGCGCGTCCGGTACGCCTTCTGAGCACGGTCGTACCGGCGCCGACCACCGCCCGCGGACCGGCCCCGCCCGGTGGGGCGGCCGGCCGAACCACACGGTCCGGTCGTGGTGGAGCACGGGCCCCGAGGGCGTCACGACCGGCCCTCCTGCCCTGCACCCCCCTTTCACCGCATGCGTGAACCCGGCGGGCCGCATGCCGGAGCGGTGACCGGGCCCCGCCCTTCCTCCCGCAAACGTTCGTTCCGGTGGCGGGGAGGCGGGCGGACGGCTTCGCGGGCATCGGGGTGCGGCTCGCCGGGGGCCACCCCTGGCCGTACTTCCGGAACCGGGAGGGGCGGCCTCCCGCCGCGCGGCTCGGTGCGGTCGGGCCCGGCGGGGAGGGGGCGGGGTCGGGAGTCAGACGGCGTCGGCGGCCGGGCGGATGGTGAAGACCTGGTCCAGGCCGACGATGGCGAGGACGCGCATCAGGTTGGGGGGCACGGCGGCCAGGGCGATGTCGGCGTCGGCTGCCTGGGCGTGCTGGCGGGCGACGAGGAGGGCGGTGATCCCGGTGGAATCGCAGAATTCCAGACCGGACAGATCGATGACCAGGCACTGGCCCCTCTCCAGGGGGAGTTGCTCGACCTGTCGGCGCAAGGCGGTGGACTGGGCGTAGTCGAGTTCGCCGGCCACGTGCAGGACGGGTCCGGTGGCGGTGTCGCGGTGGGTGATGTTCAGCGGACTCATCGTGGGTTGTTCGTTGCCGGGGGGAGGCTGGGGTGGGTGGCGGGGACGCCGAGGGCGAGCAGGGCGGTGTCGTCGTCGAGGCCGTCGCCGAAACTCTTCAGCAGGCCGGTCAGCGCGGTGATCGTTTCCTGGGGGGTGGCGGGGGCTCGGTCGGCGGCGAAGGCGAGCAGGGCGTCTTCGCCGTACAGGTTGCCGCGGTCGGGGCCGGTGCGGGCCTCGGTGAGGCCGTCGGTGTAGAGCAGGAGCGTTTCGCCCGGGGCGAGGGTGGTCTCCGCGGTGCCGATGGGGGCGGTGGGCAGGATGCCGATGAGCAGCCCGCCGGGGGCGGGCAGGAAGTCGGCGCGGCCGTCGGCGCGCAGGACGAGGGCGGGGGGATGGCCGCCGGAAGCGAGGCGGACGGTCGTGTGGCCGAGCTCGGTGGCGGGTTCGACGATGCCGAAGACGCACGTGCAGTAGCGGGGGTCGCCGCCGGCGGCGTACCGCTCGTGCAGGACGGCGTTCAGTGTGGTCAGGGCCGCCGCGGGCTCGGGGTCGTGAAGGGCGGCGGCGCGCAGCGTGTAGCGGGTCAGCGAGGTGAGGGAGGCGGCCTGGGGGCCCTTGCCGCACACGTCGCCGAGGAAGAACGCCCAGCGTTTGCCGTCGAGGGGGAACAGGTCGTAGAAGTCGCCGCCGAGCCGGTCGGCCGAGGCGGTGTGGTAGTAGACGGCCGTCTCCAGCCCGGGTACGTCCGGCAGCGAGGTCGGTACGAGGGACTGCTGGAGCACGGCGAGCGCGTCGGCCAGCCGGGCCCGGTCGGCCTCGGCCTGCCGACGGGCCTCCTCCGCTTCCGCGCGCGCCCGCTCGGCCTCGGCGCGGGCCTGCTCGGCGTCCTGGCGGCGGCGCAGCAGTTCCTCTTCGTAGGCGCGGCGGTCGGAGGCGTCGAAGACGGTGGTGCGGATCAGCAGCGGCTCGCCTTCGCTGCCGTGCTTGACCAGTGAGGAGACCAGCACCGGCAGCCGGCCGCCGCCGGCGGTCTTCATCTCCAGGGCGATGCCGCGCAGCTCGCCCTGCATCCGCAGCAGGGGCGCGAAGTGGGTCTCGTGGTACAGCTTCCCGCCGACGGTGAGCAGGTCGGTGAACCGCTTGCGTCCCACCACGGCCTCCCGTGTGAGGCCGAGCAAGTTCAGCAGCGTGGTGTTGATCTTGGCGATGGTGCCGTCCATCAGGGTGGAGAGGTAGCCGCAGGGAGCCGACTCGTACAGTTCCTCGATGCTGTCCTCCAGCAGTGTGGTGAACGCCACGTCCATGTCCGCGTCGCCCCCGGTGCCGGACGGTTCCGGCTCCTCGTCCACGCGGCACATCACGGCAGGTCCGCCAGGAAGGCGAGGATCGCTTCCGCGGTGGCCTCCGGGGCGCTCAGCTGCGGGCAGTGGCCGGTGGCGTCCAGCGTGACCAGGTGGGAGGAGGGGATCGCGGCGTGGACATAGGCGCCGACCTCGCGCGGCGCGATCACGTCCTGGGAGCACTCCAGCACCAGCGTCGGCACCGTCACGTCCTTCAGGTCGTCGCGGCTGTCGGTCAGGAACGTGGTGCGGGCGAAGACGCGGGCGATGTCGGGGTCGGTGGCGCAGAAGCTGTTGGTCAGTTCCTGGCCCAGCTCCGGCCGATCCGGATTGCCCATGATCACCGGAGCCATCGCGGAGGACCAGCCGAGGTAGTTCGACTCCAGTGACGCGAGCAGCTCGTCGATGTCCTCCGGGCTGAAGCCGCCGCGGTAGCCGTCGTCGTCGATGTAGCAGGGTGAGGGCGCCACCATCACCAGCGCCCCGATCCGCTCCGGGGCCGCCTGCGCCGCCAGGACTCCGACCATGGCGCTGACCGAGTGCCCCACGAACACCGCCCCCTCGAGGTCCAGCTCCTCGCAGACCTCCACCACGTCCTGGGCGTACCCCTGGAGCGAGGAGTACCGCTCCGGGTCCCACGCCGACAGGTCCGATCTGCCGGCACCGACGTAGTCGAACAGCACCACCCGGTACCGCTCCGCCAGTGCCGGCACGATCAGCCGCCACATGTTCTGGTCGCAGCCGAACCCGTGCGCCAGCACCACCACCGGTCCGTCGACGGGGCCGGTGGTCGTCACGTTGTTCCTACGGTGGATGTACATACCCACCATCCTCACATCCGGCCGGAGCCGCCCGACAGGCGGTTCACCACTACCTCACATCCCGCGCGCCCTACGCACCGGCGCGGCCCCTGTCCGGCGCGTCCCCGGCGGGGGCGGCGAGCCCCCGCGGGAAGGCGGATCGCCCGGGGCTGCGGGGCTCGCCCGGGCCCCGGGCTGTCCGGCGGGGGCCCGGGGGCCACCGGGGGGCCGACCGTGCGGGCGGCCCGGAGGGGCGGTTCCCGGCGTTCGCCTTCGGGCGGTGCCGGCTCCCGTTCCCCCGGGGAGCGGGTGGGGGACGGGCCGCAGCAGTTCCCGCTGCCGCTTCTCCGGTCTCCGGAAGCGGCAGCAGCGGGCGCGGCAGGGCGGCCCCGGGCCGCCCTGGGGGCCGGTCGGGCCCTGACGGATCGCGGCGGGCCGCCCTGGGCTCCGGCCCTCGGGAGGGACAGCCGCTCCGCCCCCGTCCTGGAGGGCCCGGCGGCAGGCCCGGGCCGGCGTCCACCGCCCCGTCCACGGCCCGGGCGACCCGGTGGCGCCGCCCTTCACGGCCTCACCGGCGGAACCCCTTCGGGTGGCGCGGGCCGGAACGTCGCCGCAGTACGGCCCGGGGACCGTCAGGACGTCCTGAGCAACACCGCGACGGCCGCGCGCGCATGGCGGGCCGGAGCCGGGTCGCCGGTGATGCCGGCGGTCACGATCGCCCCTTCGGCGAGCAGGAAGACCGGTTCGACCGCCGTCGCCCCGGCAGCGCGGACCCATCCGGCGATCTGGTCGTGGAACGCCCGCTTGTGCGACCGGACCTCGGCGAGGACCGCTTCGGACGACGAGCCGAGTTCGCCGTGGGCGTTGACCCAGGCGCATCCGCGGAAGCCCGGTTCCGCGAACCACTCGGCGAGCCAGTCGAAGACCGCGAGTACGCGCTCGCGAGGCTCCGGGAACTGTTCCACGTGGGCGGCCAGGTCCCCCCTCCACCGCCGATCGCGGCGTCGGAGCACCGCCACCACGAGGTCCTCCTTCGCGGCGAAGAGGCGGTAGATCCGTTTCAGCGGCAGACCGGAGGCCGCCCGGACCTGGTCCATTCCGACCGCCTGGATGCCCCGCTCGTAGAAGAGGCCCTCCGCCGTGTCGAGCAGCGCTTCGCGGTCCAGGCGGGTCTGTTCTTCGGTGATCGGGGCGGGCATCCGGGCTCCTTGACGTAGAGAACGAACGTTCTCTACCTTAGGCCCCACTGATGGAGAACGCCCGTTCTCAACTTGAGGAGGCCGCAGTGCCGGAAGATCGCCCGCCCTATCCGCCCTTCACCCGCGAGACGGCCCTGCGGAAGGTCCAGGCGGCCGAGGACGCGTGGAACACCCGTGACCCCCAACGGGTGGCACTGGCCTACACCCCGGACTCGACGTGGCGGAACCGGGACACGTTCGTCAACGGCCGCGAGGAGATCGTCGCTTTCCTGAAGCGGAAGTGGGGGCGCGAACTGGACTACGCGCTGCGCAAGAGCCTGTGGGGGTTCAGCGGGAACCGGATCGCCGTCCGGTTCCAGTACGAATGGCACGACGCGGGGGGCCAGTGGTGGCGCAGCTACGGCAACGAACTGTGGGAGTTCGACGAGCGCGGCCTCATGCGGCGCCGCGAGGCGAGCATCAACGACGTGGCCATCACGGAAGCCGAGAGGCGCATCCGCGGCCCCCGGCCCACGAGCGAGTACGGGATCGACATCCCGATCCGGTAGGTCCCGTCGCCATGCCGTTCCGGGGTGGTGGACGCGGGCGGTGCGACCGGCCGGGCCCGCCGTGCCCGTGGTCCGCGGGCGGAGAACCGTGCGCTCCGCACCGGCGCGCCCTGTCCCCCGAGGGTCGACGTCGCCTCGCAGACGAGGCCGGCCGCCCGACGGGCGGGCCGGGCACGGCAGCGGCGGCCCGCTGAGGACGGCGTGGCGGGCCCCGCTGAGGACGGCGTGGCGGGCAGCGGGCAGCGGGCAGCGGGCAGCGGGCAGCGGGCAGCGGGCAGCGGGCAGCGGGCAGCGGGCAGCGGGCAGCGGGCAGCGGGCAGCGGGCAGCGG
>NZ_JBWKJG010000018.1:0-18696 GCF_056432325.1 Streptomyces sp. NPDC045287 | reverse complement strand
GGCGAACGGCTGGACGCCACCGGCGATACGGCGGCGACGTCAGAACCACCGGCCTGCTTCGGCCGCCGGGGCCCGTACCGCCGCCCCACCCCTTCCCGACGCGGCGCTCCCGGTCCGGGCGGTCGCCGGTGGCCGCCGCCGGTTCACCGTGCCACGTGAAGCGCGGATGACGGGCCCACCGGGCGCCCGCCCGGCGCCCGCCGCCGATCGGCGCCCCTCCCCCGCGGCTGCCGGATGGGAGAAGGGACCCCCCCCTTTCCCGCCGTGAGATCGACTCCGTCGGGGCCACAGGGATCTTTCTTCGCCGGGCGTCGGAAAAGCCGGCGCGGGAGCGCTCCCACCCTGGAATCGTGAGACGCGTGAAGAGAGAACCGTTCATACGCCCCTACCGGCCGTCCGACCGCGCTGAGCTCGCGGACATCTGTGTCAGAACGGCGCACGAGGGCCGGGACTCGTCGTCCCTCTATCCCGATCCGGAGCTGATGCCCTCGATATTCGCCTATCCGTACGTGGAGTTGGAGCCGGGGTTCGCCTTCGTCCTGGACGACGGCGCCGGCAACGCCGTCGGGTACGTGCTGGGCGCTCCGGACACCGCCGCCTTCGTCCGGCGGTTCCGCACCGAGTGGCTCCCCCGGGTGGCCGCGCGGTACCCCACCCCCGTGGGAGGGGCCCGCACGCCGACCGAGGAGATGATCGGACTGCTGCACACTCCGGAGCGCATGGTCCGGGACGAACTGGCCGCGTTCCCCGCCCACCTGCACATCGACCTGCTGCCGCCGTGGCAGGGCCGGGGATACGGCCGTGCCCTGATGCGGACCCTTCTGGACGCACTGCGGCGGCAGGGGGTTCCAGCGGTGCACCTCTGCATGGTGCGGGCGAACGCACCGGCCAGGGCCTTCTACGACCGTCTGGGGTTCCAGCCCCTGGCGGTACCCGACCCCGCCCCCCTCTGGTACCTGGGCAGGTCGACGACGACCCCTCTCTGAGAGCCGGCGCCCCTCTGAGGGCCGGCGCCCCCGAGGCGCCGCCTCGGCAGATGGCCGGGGGCGGCGGCCGGGCCCTGGCACCCGAACGGCCACGCACGCCCCTCGCCGGCCGGGGCCGCACCGCTTCGGAGCCCGGCGCCTCCTCACGCGGCGGCACGAGGAGCAGCGGAGGCGGCCTGGCGGGCGCAGCGGCAGCCGGCGCCGAGCCTCCCGCGACCGCTTCCGCCGGCCACCCGGCAGGGCTGGCCGCACTTCGCCACCAGCCCGCCGTCCGCGCCGCCCGAGCCCGGCGCGGCGGCTGGCTGCACGGCGGTACGGCTATGGCTCCGGCTCCGGCTCCGGCGTCAGGACTTCGGCGCGTCGGGGTCTTCCTCCGCCGACGGAAGACGGCTGTGCCCCTCCGCCCAGTTGTTCACCCAGCCGCACACCCCGCACGCGTACCGGCCGTTCAACCCGGACACCTGCGATCCGCACGCCCCGCACACCGTCGTCGTGATGTCCGGCGTCGTCGACGGCACCACAGTCGACTCACCGCTCTGCTCGGATTCCCACCTACTGATCATCGCCACCGGACCCTACCCCCTGTACGCGGCCACCCGCCCCGTCGGCGGAACCGGCGGACCGGGGCCGCTGCCGACCGGCGTCGGCAAAAGCGTGCTCCGCGCACCGGACGAGTACGCCACCCCCACCGTCGACGTGACGCCCCGGGCGGGCCCGCGAGGGGCGCGCGATCCTCGCGCACCAGGGCGAGATCGCGCGCGAGCGCCCCCTGCCCGGAATCCCGCCCGTCTGCCCGAGGAGACCCGCCGCGAGATCATCTCCACCGAGGAGCGCGCCCGGCGCCCCGTCCCGTCCCGGGCGGTCCGCATCAGCTCCTCCCCTGACGGCGCCGACCCTCGCGTCCCTCCCCGTCCCCACCTGGTCCGGCAGGGGGCGGCGCATCCGACACGAACGCGCATTCGCCTGCTCCGAGGGCTCCTGGGCTACATTGGGGCGACCTGCCACAGGGGGTGTGATGCCGCAGATCGAGCTTTCGTCGGGGTCCATCGACTACCAGGACACCGGTGGTGACGGGCCGGTGCTGGTGCTCTGCCACGGCATGCCGATGAACGAGACGCAGTGGCGCAAAGTGGTGCCGCTGTTGAACGGATACCGCTGCATCCTCCCCACGCTCCCCCTCGGCGGACATCGCCGGCCGATGGCCCCTGACGCCGATCTGTCCCAGCGCGGTGTCGCACTGCTCGTGGGGGAGTTCATCGAGCGGCTCGGCCTCGACGACGTGACGCTCGTCCTCAACGACTGGGGCGGCGGCCAGTTCCTCGTGTCGGAAGGAAAGGCCCAGCGGATCGCGCGCCTGGTGCTGGTGGCCTGCGAGGCGTTCGACAACTTCCCTCCCGGGCCCGCCAAAGCGGCGGCCGTCGTGTGCAAGGTGCCCGGCGGCGTCTGGCTGCTGACGCGGCTCATGCGCATCCCCATGTTCCGGAACAACCGCAACGGATACGGCGGGATGAGCCTGCGCGGGGTCCCGGACGAGATCATGGACGACTGGTTCGCCCCCGTCACCCGCAGCAAGGCCATCCGCAGGGACTTCGCCAAGTTCGCCACCTCCGCGCCCAAGCGCGAGACCCTGCTGGCCTGGAGCGAGCGACTGCGTGGCTTCGACCGGCCGGTACTGGTCGTCTGGGCGACGGAAGACAGGTTGATGCCCCGCGAGCACGGCCGCCGGCTGGCGGAGCTGTACCCGCAGGGCCGGCTGGTCGAGATCTCCGACTCGTCCACCCTCGTTCCCGAGGACCAGCCCGAACGACTCGCCGAAGTGCTCACCGACTTCCTGATCCGAACCGGAGCGGAGCCGGTCCGACCCGCGGGCTGAGCCGAGGGGCGGCCGTCGCGGCCGGCGCCCCCGGGTCACCGGGGACCGCGCAGGCCAGGGAGGTGGTCGGCGGCACCGTGCCACCGTGCCCGACAGTGACGCGACCCACCTTCAATCCGCCCACGGACGCCGCTGCGGCGAGCACCGGGGACGGGCCCCGGAGACGGTGCCGGCCGGCGCGCGGGCCGATCCCGGTCCCCTCCGCCCCGCCCTGGCCTGGCCACCCGTCCCGGGCGCGTGTCGACCCGGTGCTCCGACAGGTCCCGCAGGGCCCGGAAGTCGTACCCGCCCCGGGCGCGTGTCGAACCGGTACGTACGGCCGCCGGACCGGCCGGGCTCGCGGCGATCGACCAGCACGACCGCGGCGAGTGGGGCCGGACGCCGTCCGCTGCGCACCCGTCCGGTCAATCGGCGGCGGCACCGAACCACTCGGGCAGCCGGCCGAGCAGGTCCCGCTGGTCCTCACCGATCCACGCCACATGGCCGTCCGGCCGCAGCAGCACCGCCGGCACGTCCAGTTCCTCGCCGGCGTCGACGACGTGGTCGACCCGGTCCGCCCAGCCCGCCACCGAGAGCCGGCCGGTCCGGTCGAGGAGCACCCCGCGACCCGTGCGCATCCGCTCGTAGAGCCGCCCCCGCTCCAGCCGCACGTCCCGCATCCGCCGACCCAGCAGGTCGGGGCCCTCGCCGAGGTCGTAGCGGACGTCGACCGCGGTGATTATCCCGGTCACGTAGCGGTTCACCTCCTCGAAGTCCATCAGCTTCGAGAACAGCTCCCGCAACGCGGTCGCACCCGGATCGGTCCCCAGCAAGGCGATCTGCGCACGGGTGTTGTCCAGTACCCGTGCGCCCACCGGGTGCCGTTCGGCGTGGTAGCTGTCCAGCAGCCCCTCCGGGGCCCAGCCGTTGACCGCGGCGGCCAGCTTCCAGCCGAGGTTGAACGCGTCCTGGATGCCGAGGTTCAGCCCCTGTCCACCGGTCGGCGGGTGGATGTGCGCAGCGTCGCCGGCCAGCATCGCCCGCCCGACCCGGTAGCGCTCGGCCTGCCGGGTGGCGTCACCGAACCGGGAGAGCCAGCGCGGCGAGTGCGCGCCGAAGTCGGTCCCCGAGACGGCCCGCAGCCGCTCCTTGAACTCCTCCAGTGTCGGCGGGACCGACCGGTCCTCGGCCACGGTGGCCGCGGGCACCACGACGCGGTACAGCCCCTCCCCGCTGGGCATGGCACCGAACCGGAGCTGGGTCCTGCGGACCTCCGCGACGACGGCGGCGATCGTCGCCGGGTCCTCGGTCACCTCCATCTCGCCCAGCAGCGTCTCGACCCTGGCCGGTTCGCCCGGGAAACCGACACCGAGCTGCTTGCGCACCACACTGCGTCCGCCGTCGCATCCGGCGAGGTAGCGGGAGCGCAGCCGTGTACCGTCCGCCAGCTCGACGGTCACCCCCTCCTCGTCCTGGCCCACTCCGACCACTTCACAGCCGCGCCGGATCTCGGCGCCGAGTTCGAGGGCACGCTCGTCGAGCAGCCGCTCGGTGACCGGCTGCGGGGTGGCGAGGCCGTAGGGGTGAGCCGTGTCCAACCCGTCCGGCCACGAGGTGGCGATGCCACCGAAGAGGCCGCCGACCTGGAACTTCTCACTGACCGCCAGGAAGCGTTCCAGCAGCCCGCGCTGGTCCAGCATCTCGACGCTGCGCGCGTGCAGGCCCTGTCCGCGGGACTGGTCGGTCGGTTCCGTCGACTTCTCCAGCACGACCACGTGCACCCCGTGCAGCCGCAGCTCGCAGGCCAGCATCAAACCGGTCGGCCCGCCACCGACCACGATCACGTCCACCATCGAATCACCCGTTCCACGCATGGGATTTCGGCCCCGCTCCCCGCGGCGCGTCGGCGCGCGCACCCGCATGCCCCTACACGGTCGGTGCGCGGCACAGCCGCTCGCCCCCCCACGGACCCCGCCGAGCACGGCGCACACACGCACCGACCGGTCATTTCCGCAGGTTCCGGCCTTGGACGGCTATTCTGCGGCACGACCCGGGCCTTGCCACAAGGCCCCCGGTGCGCTATAGGTTGAAAGTGGCAAGGAGTAGGTCCCGCTGCCGGGCGGCCTCCTTGCCTTCGTTCTTCCCGTGCCCTGTACCGTGTCCTTTGCTGCGCCCTGTGCCGTGTCCTCGCTCCGTGCCCTTCCGCTCGACGCCCCGCAGCAGGCCGAGCGGGTGGGCGCGGGCGGTCGCCCGGGGCCCCACCCGCCCGATCCGGCCCGCGGTCCGGGCCGTGACCCGGTCGTACGTCACCCGCCGGCGAGCGGGAACGCGCTACGGCCCGCGGCCACCGCCGGGGGGCCACACCACCCCCGGTGGTCACACGGGGGCCGTCCCCGTCCCCCTCCCGCCCGTCGCCCGCACCGCAGCCGTCATCGGCTACGGCCGCGTCGGCCGCGCACACGCCCGCCACCTGCGTCACGTGCGTCCGGGCATGACGGTGCGCGTCTTCTCCCGCTCGGCATCGGCGAGGCCGACGAAGCCGTCCGGGCGGCCCCCCGCATCGAAGAGGCGGTGGCCGGCGCGGACTCGGTGATGCTGTGCACCCCGGCAGCCGACGACGTACCGGACCCCCGTGACCTGACCGCGGGGGCGGTCGTCACCTCCACCAACGCCCCCGAGGCGCGGGAGATCCCGCCCACGGCGGCGGGGGGCCTCGACGTGTACGTGGACGCCCCCACCAGCCTTCAGGTCACCACCGAGCTGGTGCCGGCCGCCGGATCCGGCTGGGACCCCGCCACGGTACGCGGGGACCCGGCCGGCCTGGTCACCGGCCGCGCCCCACGTTCCACCGGCGAACGCCCGGTGTACTTCCGCTCGTGGGGCTGGGCCTCGAGGACGCGGCCGTCGCCCGGGCCGCCTACGAGAACGACAACGCGACAACCGGGGACGGCCCTGATGAAGATCCGCGAGCTGCGGCGCGCGGGGAGTCAGCGGAGGGCGGCGCAGGCGGGCCGCGTCACCACTGGCAGTGGACGTGGTTGCTGTGGGCCCGGTCGCTGCCCGGGCCCAGGACGACCTTCGCACCGTACGTCTTGCACGAGCTCATCAGCTTCCTGGCCTTCACCAGTCCCGGGCCCTTGGTGGAGACGCGGGAGCCGTTGACGAGGTCGACGTCGAACGCCCGGCCCTTGTAGTGGGCGGAGCCGGCCGAGTGCCGGCCGCCGGCGATCGAGGTGACGCGGAAGGTGAACTTCTTCGACGTGTTCAGCTTCAGCATCGCTTGGAGCATCTTCCCGTTGAGCGCCACCCGGGCACCGCGGGGATGGGCGAACGTGCTGGTGTGGGCGCGCTTGCCGGCTGCCGTGTCCTTGATGTTCGCCCGTGCGGTCGACCGCGGGTCCCGCTTGCCGCTCACGTGGAAGTCGAGCAGGACGATGCCCTTGTTGGCGGCTATCCGCTTCGCGGTGGCCTGCGCCGTGGGCGCCTTGGCCGCCGGTGCGGCGGCCGGGGCGGAAGCGGCGGGCACGGCCGCGCCCGCCACGAGCGACGATGCGAGGGCGACGGAGGCCACGAGCGTGGTGCGGTTCATGGGTTGGAGTGGTCCTTTCGGATGTCTGTGTCGACGCCGGTACCGATGCCGATGCGGCGGCGTCCGGTGACGGACGGCCGGGTCCGTACGGGCCGCCTCGCGAACGGCTGCGCGGCACGATTCGGGAGGCGGCCCGTACACGGACCCGTGCCGGAGCGGAGGCGTGCCGGCCGCTTCCCCTGCGTGCGGCCGGCACCCTCCTCCTCGGTGCGTGTCAACCATGTCGGATCAGCGAGGGGCCGACCGGATCAGTTGACGACCTTGAGCTGCTTCGGCCAGCCGTACCGGTCGGCCGTGCGGAACAGGTCCTGGATGTCCTTCGGCGTGATCTTGATGCAGCCGTAGGAGTAGTAGTCCCCCGCTCCGTCCCAGCGGTACGGACTGTCCTTGCCGGGCTGCTTGGGGCCCTGCTGGCCGTTGGACTTCATCTCGCTGTGGATGAACAGCTCGGTCCGCTTGGTCTTGCCGTTCTTGCAGAGCTTGTCCTGGACGTGGATGGCGTAGCCGTTGATGCCGCGCGCGCCGCCCTTCTTGCGCTTCTCGTGCCCGAGGACCTTGTACGAGCCGTTGGGCAGCCAGCCCTTCATCGTGGCGCACTCGTTCTTGCTGCCGTTGCCGGAGCCGGCCCGGTAGCTCTTGATCACCTTGTCCTTGCCGGGCACGCTCTTCATGAAGTACAGCTTCGACTTGGTGGGGCTGGACTGGTTCTTGTCGAAGAGGAAGTAGTACGTGCTGGTGCTGCCCGCGGCCCGCGTGACCGCCGCCTCGGACACCGCGGCCGCCTGAGGGGCGCCGGTGGAGGCCGGGGCCGCCTGAGTGGGCTGCGCGACGGCCGCGAGGCCGCCCGTCAGCAGAACGCCCGCCAGGGCCGCTGTCGTCAGTCGCTTCACAGTTGAGCTCCTCCCGTGTGGAACCCCCCGTCCGGGGAGCAGGGCCTCATCCTGGAAGGGCAGTCCTGCGCAAACCTTGCCCAAACCTTGCACCCCTGGTCAGGCGGGGCCCGGCGGGATGGCGGCGGGAGAGCGGAGGCGACGGGCGCGGGGACCGGGGCCCTCACCGGAGCACCCGCGCAGGCGGCGGGTGGCGCTCGCCTCCCGCCCTTCCCCGGCCGCCCCGGCGCTCCCCTCCGCCGGCGCCGGGGCGGACGCGTGCGGCGGTTGCTCGCCCCGGTGGGCCGGGGCGAGCGGGGAGCAGCCGAGCCAGGGGGAGGCGGGGTCCGCGTGCGAGGGCTTCGGCGGCGGAAAGCGCCTCGGACCAGGCCGCCGCGGGCGCACCCGGCGCAGAAGGGCCGGAAGGGCATGCGGCGGAGGTGGCCCGGCCCGGCGGCGCAGGGCCCCTACCGGGTACGGCTGGTGCGTGCGTCGTCGGGAGGGTGCGGACCAAGACGGGGCAGGTCCGACCGTGCCGCCTCGGGTGGGCCCGCCCCGGCGGCAGGTCGCGCGGCGGGGCGGGTCGTACGGCGGGGCGGGCCACCCTGTGGCGGCACCACAGGCATCGCCTGGCGCCACCGGGCACCGACTGGCGCAGCTTGGCGCCATACGACGCCATACGGCGCCATCCGACACCAATCGGCGCCATTTCGCGCCATCAAAGACATACATGCACCCATGGCGCCACGATCAACCAGGCCGCCTCTTTCGCATTCCCGCAGCTCAGAGCGGCAAAAATCCCATCCGCCGCCCGCAAGGCGCCGCCCGAACTTGCACATGCGCCATCTTGGTGCCACTATGGCGTCATGGACCTCACTCCGTATGTCGACACTCTCCGCCGCGAGCTCGCGGTAGCCGCCGAAGCCGGCGGGCAGGACGCCCGCGAGCTGGCCGAACGGCTCACCGCCCCCCTGGAGTCGGCGACCCGGCTGACCATGCTCCACGTACTCTCCGCCGCGATGGACGAGATCACCCGTGAGCTCGCCCCCGGCTCGGTCGACGTACGGCTGCGCGGACTGGACCCCGACTTCGTGGTGACGCCACCGCCCGCCGACAGCGGCGCCGCGGAAGCAGCCGCCGCGCCCGCCGAACCGTTCAGAGCCCCGGCCGACGGCGACGAGGGCGGCACCGCCCGTGTCAACCTGCGCCTGCCGGCCCACCTCAAGGCCCGCGTCGAGGAGGCCGCGACCCGCGAGGGCCTGTCGGTCAACGCGTGGCTGGTGCGCGCCGTGTCGGCCGCGATCGAGGGCGGCGCTCGACCGCGTACGGCGGAGAAGACCCGGATCGTCGGACAGAGCTTCACGGGCTGGGTGCGCTAGCCGCTCCCCCGCCCGCACCACTTCACCCCCACCACGTCCCACCAGCGGGGACGCCCTGAAGAGCCAAGAGGACGGGACAGCCATGCCTTCTTTCGACACCCCTGCACCGATCGCGGCCACGGCGCGCGTGGAAGCCGGTTCCATCCAGTTCACCGCGGGCGACCGCCTCGACACCGTCGTCGAGGTGCGGCCCCGCGACCCGAAGAAGGACCTGGACGTGCGGACGGCCGACCAGACCGAGGTCACGTACGCGAACGGCGCACTGACCGTCAGGACGCCCAAGTCCTCCCTGTTCGGCCGCACCGGCAGCGTCGACGTGACGGTCGAACTGCCCACGGGCTCGCACATCGACACGACCGGCGCCTGGACCCAGGTGCTCGGTGAGGGCCGACTCGGCGAGGTCCGCGTGAAGACCTCGTCCGGCGACGTCCGCCTCGACGCGACCGGCCCGCTGAAGCTGACCGCGTCGCACGGCTCGATCAGCGTGGACCGGATCGAGGGCTCGGCCGAGATCACCACCAGCTCCGGCAGTCTGCGCGTCGGCCTCGTCGACGGCCCCGCCGTCCTGAAGAACTCGCACGGCACCACGACCGTCGGCGCCGCGACCGGTGAGCTGCGGGTGAGCGGCGCCAACGGCGACATCGAGATCCGGCGCGCCGAGGGCTCGGTCACGGCCACCACCGCCCACGGCACCCTGCGCGTGGGCGAGGTGGCGCGCGGCAGCGTCCAGTTGGAGACCTCCTACGGCGCCATCGAGGTCGGTGTCCGCGAGGGCACGGCCGCCTGGCTCGACGTCAGCTCCGGCGCCGGCCAGGTGCGCAACACGCTCACCGCGTCCGAGGCCCCGGAGGAGGCCGAGGACACCGTCAAGATCCGCGCCCGCACCCGGTACGGCAACATCGACGTCCGCCGGGCCCGGGGCTGAGCACCGGCCCCGCGAAACCGTCCGCCCACCCCAGTGACCCCACCCTTCGAACGGGAGGACCCATGCCTTCATCTGTCATGCCCATGTCCATATCGGAGCGGGTCGACGGCCCCCGGGCGCCCGCCGCCGTCTCCGCCGTCGGTCTGCGCAAGTCGTACGGCGACAAGACCGTGCTCGACGGCATCGACCTGCGCATCCCGGCCGGTTCCGTGTTCGCGCTGCTCGGGCCCAACGGCGCCGGCAAGACCACCGCCGTGAAGATCCTGTCCACGCTCATCACCGCCGACGGCGGGCGGGCCCAGGTCGCGGGCCACGACATCGCCACGTCACCGGACGGGGTGCGCGCCGCGATCGGTGTCACCGGACAGTTCTCCGCCGTCGACGGGCTGATCACCGGCGAGGAGAACATGCTCCTCATGGCGGACCTGCACCACCTCTCCAAGCGCGAGGGGCGGCGGGTCACCGCCGAACTGCTGGAGCGCTTCGACCTCGTCGACGCCGCCAAGAAGCCCGCCCAGAGCTACTCCGGCGGCATGAAGCGCCGCCTCGACATCGCCATGACCCTCGTCGGCGACCCGCGGATCATCTTCCTCGACGAGCCGACCACCGGCCTCGACCCGCGCAGCCGCCACAACATGTGGCAGATCATCCGCGAACTCGTCTCCGACGGCGTCACCGTCTTCCTCACCACCCAGTACCTGGAGGAGGCCGACGAGCTCGCCGACCGCATCGCAGTGCTCAACGACGGCAAGATCGCCGCCGAGGGCACCGCCGAGGAGCTGAAGCGGCTCGTCCCCGGCGGACACGTCCGGCTCCGCTTCTCCGATCCGTCCGCGTACCGGAACGCCGCCACCGCACTCCGCGAGACCTCCCGGGACGACGAGTCCCTCGTCCTGCAGATCCCCAACGACGGCAGCCAGCGCGAGCTGCGCTCCCTCCTCGACCGGCTGGACTCGGCCGGCGTCGAGGCCGACGCACTGACCGTGCACACGCCCGACCTCGACGACGTGTTCTTCGCCCTGACCGGCTCCACCGTGCCGAGCCGGCCCGACCGGACCAAGGAGGACGTCCGATGAGCTCCCTCCCCCTCGCCGTGCGCGACTCGTCCACGATGCTGCGGCGGAACCTGCTGCACGCGCGGCGCTACCCGTCCCTGACGCTGAACCTGCTGCTCACGCCGGTCATGCTGCTGCTGCTCTTCGTCTACGTCTTCGGCGACGTGATGAGCGCCGGCATCGGGGGCGGCGGGGCGGACCGGTCCGAGTACCTCGCGTATCTCGTCCCCGGCATCCTGATGCTGACCATCGGCGGCACCACGATCGGCAGTGCGGTGTCCGTCGCCACGGACATGACCGAGGGCATCATCGCCCGCTTCCGTACGATGGCGATCCACCGCGGGTCGGTGCTCATCGGACACGTCGTCGGCAGCGTGCTGCAGTGCGTGATGAGCGTGGTCCTCGTCGGGGCCGTCGCGGTGGCCATCGGGTTCCGGGCCGCGGACGCCACCGCCCTGGAATGGCTCCTGGCAGTGGGGCTGCTGACGCTCGTCGCGGTGGCGCTCACCTGGATCGCGGTCGGAATGGGCCTGTCCAGCCCGAACGCCGAGGCGGCCAGCAACAACGCCCTGCCGCTGATGGTCCTGCCGTTCCTCTCCAGCGCCTTCGTACCGGTCGACGCGATGCCGGGCTGGTTCCAGCCGATCGCCGAGTACCAGCCCTTCACCCCGGCCATCGAGACGCTGCGCGGGCTGCTGCTCGGCACCGGGATCGGCCACAACGGGTGGCTGGCCGTCGCCTGGTGCCTCGGGCTGGCCGTGCTCGGCTACCTCTGGTCCGCGTCGCTGTTCGACCGCGACCCGAAGTAGCGGGAGGAGGACCGACCGGAAACCCGGGCCCGCGGGGCCCGGCAGCGGCCCCGCCCCACCCGGATGGCGCACCGGCGTCCCCGGGCGGCGCGCGGGCGGCGCGGAAGCCGGGGCGCCGAATCCGGTACCGGTCCGGCCGGGGCGGACGAGCGGCGTCCCCCTCCGACCGGAGGGGCGCCGGCGCGCCCGTGCCGCGCCGGTCACCCGTATGCCCGGCCACCGGCCGGCATGGGACGGCGCTTTCCGGGGACCCGATGGCCCGAGCGTGGCTGAACACGCCCGGTGCCGTGCCGTACGGCCACCGGTCGCGGCGAGGAGACGGGCAGGGCCTTGAGGTCATGAGCACCATCGAAGAGTCGGTCGACGTCGGCGTCCCGGTCCATGTGGCGTACAACCAGTGGACGCAGTTCAAGACGTTCCCCCGCTTCATGGACAACGTCGAGCGCGTCGACCAGATCCAGGCGGTGATGACCCACTGGGTGACCCGGTTCGGCCCGAGGACGTACGAGTACGACGCGGAGATCGTGGAGCAGGTCCCGGACCGGCTGGTCCGCTGGAACGTCCTCGACGAACCCCGGCACACCGGCACGGCGACCTTCGAGGAGCTCGACGCCGGCCGCTGCCGGGTGACCCTCCGCGTCGACCTGCGGTCCCGGGGGCTCGTGGGGCAGGCGGCGACCGCCCTCGGCCTCGCTCGCCGCGCGGTCCGCACCGCCCTGACGTCCTTCAAGGAGTTCACCGAGGGGCAGGGCCGCGAGACCGGCGCCTGGCGCGGCGAGATCAGCAACGGCCACGTCCAGCCCACCGAGGGCCGGAGCCGCCCCCACGTGCCGACCTGGCCGACCGGCTGACCGCGCACGGACGCCGGGGGACGCAGGACACGGAGCGAGGAGAGGTCACGTTGCACAAGCCACCGAACGAGGAACCGGGCGACGACCGCCTTGAGGTCACCCCGCCCAAGACCTGGGCCGCGGGCGCGCCGGCGGTGTACCACGCGATGAAGTACTCCCTGGACCAGACGTCGGTCCGGCGCACGGGGCTCACGCTGCTGAACCTCAACCAGGTCCGCGGCTTCGACTGCCCCGGTTGCGCGTGGCCCGAGCCCGAACCGGGGCACCGCCCCGTGAACGAGTACTGCGAGAACGGCGCCAAGCACACCAATGACGAGGCCACCTCGCGCCGTGTCACGGACGACTTCTTCCGCCGGCACCCGATCAGCGAGCTGGCCGGGAAGTCCGACCGGTGGCTCAACCAGCAGGGCCGCCTCACCCGGCCCGTGGTCAAACGGCCCGGCTCCGACCACTACGAGCCCATCAGCTGGAGCGCCGCCCTCGACCTGCTCGCCGACGAGTTGAAGGCGCTGGACTCTCCGAACGAGGCGGTCTTCTACACCTCCGGCCGCGCCAGCAACGAGGCCGCGTTCGTCCTGCAGCTCTTCGCCCGCGCGTTCGGCACCAACAACCTGCCGGACTGCTCCAACATGTGCCACGAATCCAGCGGCACCGCGCTCAACGAGACCCTCGGCACCGGCAAGGGCGACGTGTCGCTGCGCGACATCCACCACGCCGACCTCATCCTGACCGTCGGCCAGAACCCGGGCACCAACCACCCCCGGATGCTGACCGCGCTGGAGAACTGCAAGCGCCGCGGGGGCCGGATCGTCGCCGTCAACCCGCTGCCCGAAGCGGGCCTGGTCCGCTTCAAGCAGCCGCAGCGGCCCCGCGGCATCATCGGCCGCGGCACGCAGATCGCCGACCGCTTCCTCCACATCAGGATCGGCGGGGACCTGGCCCTGTTCCAGGCGCTCAACCTCCTGCTCCTGGAGGCGGAGGAGGCCGCGCCCGGCACCGTCCTCGACAGGGGCTTCATCGACGCCCACACTCAGGGCTTCGAGGAGTTCGCCCGGCACCTGCGCGCCACCGTCTCCTGGCCCGAGGTCGAGGAGGCCACCGGCCTGGCCCGCGCCCAGATCGAGGAAGTGCGCGACATGGTCCTCGACAGCGAGCGCGTGATCGTCTGCTGGGCGATGGGCCTGACCCAGCACAAGCACGGCGTGCCCACCATCCGCGAGGTGGTCAACTTCCTGCTGCTGCGCGGCAACGTCGGCCGGCCCGGCACCGGCGCCTGCCCCGTGCGGGGGCACAGCAACGTGCAGGGCGACCGGACCATGGGCATCTGGGAGCAGATGCCGGACCACTTCCTGGACGCCCTCGTCCGCGAGTTCCACTTCGAGCCGCCCCGCGAGCACGGCTGGGACTCCGTCAACGCCATCAGGGCCATGCGCGACGGTCGTGCCAAGGTCTTCCTCGGCCTGGCCGGGAACTTCGTCCGCGCCGTCCCGGACAGCGAGGTCAGCGAGGCCGCCATGCGCAACTGCCGGCTGACCGCGCACATCTCCACCAAGCTCAACCGCTCCCACGTCGTGTGCGGCGAGAGCGCCCTGATCCTGCCCACCCTCGGCCGCACCGAGCGGGACGTGCAGGTCACCGGCGAGCAGTTCGTCACCGTGGAGGACTCCATGAGCCAGGTTCACGCCTCCCACGGCGTCCTCGAACCGGCCTCCAAGCACCTCCTCAGCGAGGTCGCCATCCTCAGCCGCCTGGCCCGCCGCACCCTCGGCGACAAGGTCCCCGTCCGCTGGGAGCGCTTCGAGGCCGACTACGACTGCGTCCGCGACCACATCTCCCGCGTCGTCCCCGGCTTCGAGGACTTCAACACGCGCGTCCGCCGCCCCGGCGGCTTCGGCCTGCCCAACCCGGTCAACGAGGGCGTCTTCCCCACGCCCGCCGGCAAGGCCCTCTTCAGCCGCAACGACTTCGAGGCCCTGACCGCCCCGCCCGGCCACCTGATCCTGCAGAGCCTGCGCTCCCACGACCAGTGGAACACCGTCCCGTACACGGACGACGACCGTTACCGCGGCATCCACGGCTCCCGCCGCGTCGTCTTCGTCAACTGGTACGACATGCGGGAACTCGGCTTGGAGGAAGGCGCACCGGTCGACCTGGTGGGCGTCTGGAAGGACGGTGTCGAACGCCGGGCGGACGACTTCCGGGTGGTCGGCTACCCGACCTCGCGGGGCTGTGCGGCGGCCTACTACCCGGAGACCAACGTGCTGGTGCCGCTGGACAGCGTGGCGTCCTTCAGCAACACGCCGACGTCCAAGGGGATCGTGGTGCGGCTGGAGCCCCGGCGGGAGGGTCGCACGACGGCGCCGACGGCGGAAGGGGAACCTTCGCCCTGATCTCCCGTCCGCGGCCCTCCCGCGTCCCCGGCCGCGCCGCCGGCCGGCGCATCCGCGGGGAGGGCCGCTGACGACGGCACCGGAGGACCGCACGCCCGTCGACGCCTGCCGGCCAGACCCGTCAGCGGACGCCCGCCGCGGGGGCGAAGGGGCCGTCCAGGGCCGCCCACTGCAGGAGGAGGACGGTCTTGCCGTCGGCGATGCGTCCGTCGCGGGTCATGGCGAGGGCTTCGGTGAAGGGCAGTTCGAGGACCTCGATGTCCTCGCCCTCCTCTTCGAGACCGCCGCCGGCCCCGGTGCGGTCGGCCGGGGTGTAGGGGGCGGCGAAGAAGTGGAGGCGTTCGGTGACGGAACCGGGGCTCATGTAGGCGTCGAGGACGTGGGTGAGCGGGCCCAGGGTGACGCCGAGCTCCTCGGCCGCCTCGCGGCGGACGGCGGCCACCGGGTCGTCCGCGTCGAGCAGCCCCGCGGCGGCTTCGACGAGCATGCCGTCGGGGTGGTCGTTGACGTAGGCCGGGTAGCGGAACTGGCGGGTGAGCAGGACGCAGCCGCGCGCGGTGTCGTAGGGCAGGACGACGGCGCCGTTGCCGCGGTCGTAGGTCTCGCGCGCCTGGGTCTCCCAGCGCCCGTCGCGGCGGCGGTAGTCGAAGGTGGTGCGGCGCAGGACGTGCCAGCCCCGGGAGGTGAGCTCAACGTCTCGGACCACGACGCCGGGGTTGCGGTCCAGGTCGCGCCCGGCCCGGTCGAGGCCGGTGCGGCCGCGGTGGTCGGGGGTGTCGATGCCGGGGCGGGGCGTCACGCGGTCTCCTGCGGGATGCGGTGGGGGATCTCGGTCACGTCGTGGTGGACGGGCAGGCCGCGACGGCGGGCGGTGGCGACGTCCTGGTCGGCTCCGGCGGAATCGCCGGGCAGGCGCAGCACGGCGTCGCGGTGGGCGAGCAGGCGGTCGGCGGTCGGGTGGAGCACCTGGTCGGCGAGGGGGCCGGTGGGGCCGCGGCGGCGGAGCGCAGGACGGGCAGGGCGATCCACTCCCCGATCACGGGGAGGTGGCCGGCGGCGAAGACCGGCCAGGCGGCGGCTTCGAGGCGGGCAAGGTCGGCGGCCATGGCCCGGGGGATCGCCGCCGGTGCCGGAGCGGTGGGGGCCGGTGGTCAGGATGAGCAGGGGCTGGTCGGTCATGGGGCGCTACCATACATGCAAGAACATGCAAGAACAGGAGAGAGTGCGCATGCTGGCTGCTGAACGGCGCGATCACCTCCTCGGTCTGCTCGCCCGCGAGGGCAAGATCGTCGCCAAGGACGTCGCCGCCGAGCTGGGGATCTCCGAGGACAGCGTGCGGCGCGACCTGCGCGACCTCGCCTCCGAGGGGCTGTGCCAGCGGGTCTACGGCGGCGCGCTGCCCGTTTCACCGGCCGTGGTGGACTACGCCGCCCGGCAGGCCGTGGCCCCCGACGGCAAGCGACGGGTCGCCTCGGTGGCCGCCGGGCTGGTCCGGCCGGGCAGCGCGCTGATCCTCGACGGCGGAACCACCGCTCTCGCCGTCGCCCGGGCCCTCCCGCAGGACCTGGCCTGCACCGTGATCACCCACAGTCCGACGATCGTCGCGGCCCTGCTCGACCATCCGCGGGCGGAGCTCTTCCTGCTGGGGGGCCGCATCTTCAAGCACTCGGCGGTCGCCTGCGGCGCCGCCGCGGTCGAGGCGGCGCAGAACGTCACCGCCGACCTCTGCCTGCTCGGCGTCACCGGCGTACACCCCGAGGCGGGACTGACCACGGCGGACGCCGAAGAGGCGGCGATGAAGCGCGCCCTGGCCGCACGAGCCGCCGACACCTACGTCCTGGCGTCCTCCGAGAAGGTCGGCGCGGCTTCGCGGTACCGCGTCCTGCCCTGGGAGGAGGTCACCGGACTGATCACCGACGCCGCCCCTCACGACGCGGTCGTCAGGCAGCTCGAAGCGCTCGGCGTGGAGGTCCTGACGGCCAGTTGACCGCTGCGGGCCGGGTACGGGAACACCGGTCCACGGCGCCGCCCGCCGAGGTCCGGCCGCCCGCGGGAGCGGGTGGGCGAGGGGCCCGCCGACCGGGCTCACGGGAAGTACAGAGCGGCCTTCTCCAGCACGTGGCCCGTGAACATGCCGCCCCAGACGACCCGGCCCCGGTACATCGTGGTCCGTACGGCGTCCGGGGCGGTCTCGACGGTGAGGGGCCGGCTGATCAGCGTCGTGTCGAGGATCCGGGCGTCCTGGGCGGCCCACCGGGCAGCCTCGGGCCGGACGCGCGCGCTCACCAGGGCGGGGAGCACCAGTGCTGCGTTGCGGGCACCGGGCATGCCGCCGCGCAGGCCCTTGGCGTGGAGCGCGGCCCACACGGCGAACTCCCCCAGGACGGCCACGTCGACCTCGGGCACGACGGTCGCGAAGACGAACAGCTCGGCCTTCGTCCCGAACCAGCGGATTTTGCGGTCGGCGCGCCGGCCGGCCACCACCCGGCGGCCGTTCCACTGCGGCAGGGTCACCGCGCAGCCGTCGGCCGTCAGGCCGAGGGGTAGAAAAGTCGATCCGGAATGGAGCGTTCACGCTCGAACGCCACGGCGGAAGGAACCGCGATGGACCAGACGGCCGCACAGAAGCTCGTCTTCGCCATGCTGGACGCGGACGGAGACGGCATCGTCTCCAGGGAGGAATACATGGCGCGCACCAGGAACGTGGCGCTGGCCATGGGGCTCAAGGAAGACGATCAGCTCGTCGTCACCGCACGCACCCTCGGCGAGCGGGCGTGGGCGTCGATGGACGCCGACGGCGACGGGGGGATGACCTTCGACGAGTACGCGGCCTGGGCCGGTGCCGAGGCGTTCGACACCGTCTGCGCACCCGTCCTCGGCGCGCTCTTCGACCTCGCCGACACCGACCGGGACGGAGCCCTCGGCCTCTCCGAGTTCACGGCCCTGCGCACAGCGCTGAACAACCCGGCCACCAACGCCGAAGCGGCGTTCGCGGCCCTGGACACCGACGCCGACGGCCGCGTCGGCCGCGACGACTACATCGCGTCCATCCGCGCCCACGTCACCGGCGAGGGCTCTCCCATGGGCAGGGCGCTGTACCACGGGCCGCTCTCCGACGTCCCGGTGTGACGGTCGGCGCCGTAGCGGGGGCCGGCCCGGTGCCCGACGTCGTCGGCCTGGTCGTGCTCGCCCCCTGCCCGGCCGGCGCCCCGGCGTTCGGTCGGTCCCGGCGCCGCCGGCTTGGCCGTGCCCGTCGCCCCGCCGCTCGACCGCATCCCCTCCCGGGCCCACGCCGCCGAGTCGGCGCCCGGTGCCGCGCGCTCCGGGCCCGTTCGGTGCCGCCGGCCATGGGCCGCCGCCGGTTCCGTGCGGCGCCTCGCCGTCCCGGCCGGCCCCGGCCGTGGACTGCCGCGCTCCGCCGCCGAGTCGGCCGCCTTCCGGTCGTCGCCGAGCCGTCCCGGCCGGCGGGTGACCGACGCGTACGGCCGTGACGTCCGGCACCCCGCCCCGTCGCCGCCGTAAAAGAACGATCGTTCTTGACTGATCGTTCTTTTACGGCGTACGGTCACGTCATGGGACGACCGCGCGCCTTCGACACCGAACAGGCCGTCACCACCGCGGCCGCCCTCTTCGCCACCCACGGCTACGAGGGCACCTCGGTGGACGACCTGGTCGCCGCCACCGGCATCCACCGGGGCAGCCTCTACAAGGTCTTCGGCTCCAAACGGGGCCTGCACCTGACCGCCCTGCGCCACCACCTCGACCACGAGATCCACCCGGCCGCCGCCGCCATCGCCACCCTCACCGACCCCGCGCAGGCGCTGGCAGCGGCCATCACCTCCTACGACAGCGGCCCGGCCGCCGGACTCCTCCTCCTCGCCGCCGTCGAACGCGCCCCCCCCACGACCCGGAGGTCGCCTCACTGGTCGCGGAAGGCATCACCGCCCTGGAGGACGCCCTGCGCCCCGCGCACGGCGACGCCGCCCCCCAC
>NZ_JBWKJG010000017.1:0-185827 GCF_056432325.1 Streptomyces sp. NPDC045287 | reverse complement strand
CTCCGACGCCGAGACCTACGACCGCCTCATCGTCGAGGTCGACGACCCCCGCACCACCGTCGCCCTCATCGAACGGGCCGTCACCCGCGGCTGAACCCTGCCCCCTGGCCCGGACACCCGCGGCCCCGTGCGTGCCCGTCCACACCGGGTACCGCCTCGTCACCGGCCCGCCCGCGGCCACGGCACGACGGCCCCGTGCCGTGCCACCCCGGCCACCTGCCGCTCGCCGCCCGGGCCGCCGCGGTCCGGTGCCGCGGACCGCCCCCGGTGCGGCAGGTGCGGCCCGCACGCACCAGAGCCCGGCCGGAGCGGACGAGGTACGCTGCCCGCCGGGACGCGCACGGGGCGGCCGTACGCCGGGCGGGTCCGGGGCCCGATCCGCCCGGCCGTCCGCCCGTACGGGGGCCACGGCGGGCTGTCCGGGCGGCGGGGCGCTTCCGTGAGGAGTGACGCGGGAGCGTTCGGTGTCCGTCGGCACGATCCGCGTCCCGTCCGGGCCCCGCTACAGGCCCTCCGACTCCGCCGCCGCCCGCTGCGCCTCGAAGTTCGCCAGATAGGCGTCGAAGACCGCGGGGTCCTCGTACTTGAGGAGCGTCTCGTCGTTGTACCGCAGCGCCGTCAGGGTGTACGTGTGGCTGCCGGTGAAGACGATCTTCTTGTCGACGCCGCCGTGGTACGTCCCCTCGATCAGCAGGTACTTGGTGTGGCTCCCCGTGCCGCCGCGCTCGTCGTTGTGGAGCTGGTGCAGGACGATGCGGCCCTTCGCCGTCGGCCTGGTCAGCCAGTCCGCCACCCGCGTCCGCGCGGTCTGGCTGAGGGGCCAGTTGTCGAGCTTGCGGTAGACGATGTCGATGTGGCAGCCCGCGTCGGCGAGTGCCCACAGCTGTTCGGCCACCTCGGGGCGGGTGATGTGGCCCTGGGCGATCCGGATCCTCGTCCGGCCGTCGGAGGTGCCGAAGCCCGGGGAGGTCGCGGAGCGCGGGGTGTTGCCGGCGCAGGGGTTCTCGGTGCCGGCCGGGGCCACCGTCTTGAGGATGTTGACGATCACGTCGGTGTCCGCCCGCGGGAAGAAGTACACCTTGGCCTTGCCCGCCTGGACGTCGTACGGGTAGTCGTCGACCTGCGGCCTCTGCCCGGCGGCGGCCGCCGCCTGGTCGTCGAAGTACTTCGTGTACGCGTCGAACAGTTCCTTGTTGCCGGCCACCGTCATCGCGTCGTTCCACCAGGACGTGACGTCGGACGAAGTCAGGTTGCCGGAGGACTGCACGACCACGTCGTCCACCGGGACGGTGCCGGTGCCCTTGGTGCGGGAGAACAGGAAGAACTTGTTGTGGTTGACGTTGTCGTAGGTGCCGTCCGGGTCGGCGGCCGTGGTGCCCGGGTCCTTGGCGAGACAGGCTTCGCTTCTCTTGCAGGTGCGTACCCAGGAGTCCGTACCGCCCGGCGACGCCAGCTGGCTCTTCAGGTTCTCCAGCGCCGTGGAGGCGCTGTCGTGGTCGACGACCACCTGGACGGTGACGCCCCTCTTGTGCGCGGCGGCCAGCCTGTCGGTCATCCACTGCGACTGGTACAGGTACAGGGACACCCGGATCGTCGACTGCGGTTCGGCTCCGTCGACGAGCTGTACCAGGTGGCGCAGGATGCGGAGTTCGGCGGCGGTGTCGCCCGTCGGGTCGTTGAACACGGGGCCCGTGGTCACCGCGGGGGCGGGCTCGGCGCCCGCAGCCGGTGACGCCACCAAGGCGCCCAGGGCCAGTGCGGCGACGACCGTTCTGAGCTTCTTCTTGATCAGTACCATGCGGGCATTGTCACCCGGGTGGCGGAAGGGGTTTGCCGCGGTGGGTGTTCGTGGACCTCGTGCGGCCTCACCGCCCGGTCCCCGTCGACGGCGACGGCCGCGGCCCGGCGCATCGGGGTCCGCGGCGGACGGCCACGCGGCGGGCTTCGGGCGCCGGCCCGGGTGCCGGATCGCGGACACCGGCAGCGGGTCGGCAAACGACGTGGGGCCGTTCGCGACCGGAAGGTCGTGAACGGCCCCACGCCCGTGGGATCCCGGCCGTGTTACTTCTTGAAGCCGTAGTCCAGCAGCTTGGTGGCGTCCGCGGTGCGGTTGGCCTCGGAGGAGGAGGCGAGGACCGTGCCGATGACCGTCTTGCCGCCCCGCGTGGCGGCGAAGACCAGGCAGTACTTCGCCACCGGCCCGGAGCCGGTCTTCACGCCGATGGCGCCCGAGTAGCTGCTGAGCAGCTTGTTGGTGTTGGTCCACGACATGTTGCGGTAGCCACCGCTCTTCATCGTGACCTTCTGCGTGGTGGACTTCGTCTTCACGATGGTGCGGAACGTGGAGTTCTTCATCGCGTTGCTGGCGAGCTTCGTCAGGTCGCGCGGCGTCGAGTAGTTCGCCCCGTTGCCTATTCCGTCGAAGGAGTCGAAGTGCGTGTTCTTCAGGCCGAGGCGCTTGGCGGAGTCGTTCATCTTGCTGATGAACGACTTCACGCGCGCCGACCGCGTGGAGCCGCTGCCGTAGGTGTCGGCCAGGGCGTACGCGGCGTCGCAGCCGGACGGGAGCATCAGCCCGTACAGAAGCTGCCGCACCGTCACCTTGTCCCCGACGATCAGACGGGCCGACGAGGCGTTCTTCGAAACGATGTAGTCGCTGTACGCCTTCTGGATCGTGACCTTCCTGTCGAGGTTGAGGTTCTTCTGCGAGAGCACCACCTGGGCCGTCATGATCTTGGCTGTGGAACCGGTGGAAAGCCGGGTGTCCGCGGCCTTCGTGTAGAGGGCCGTTCCGGTTCCGTTGTTCATGACGAAGCCGCCCTTGGCGACGATGGTGGGCACCTTCGGGGTGGCGGCGTGCGCCGGAGCTATGAACGCCCCGCCCGTCAGGATGGATCCTGCGGTAACACAGGCCACCGTCACGTAGCGCCTGTTCTTCATGCCGATTTTCAAGTTGGGTTCTCCGATTGCAGCTGCTGTACGGCCATGTGAGGAAGCCGCCGCCTCATGAGACTCGTGAGGCGCCCCCATGGATGCGCGGTGAAGCGGCCGTGCTTACCGGTGAGCCCCTCGGCGTCTTCCGTTCCGGACGCCGTGGAGGGCGAGGGCGGTTCGGGCGGCGGCGCCGATCCTACGGGGGCCGAGGGCGACGCCGCCGGCCGGTCCGCGCGATGCGGGCGGCGGCCGGGGGCAGCGCCCCGGTGGACGCCGCCGGCACACCCCTCACCCAGGGTCTCGTCGGAGGTGTCGATCGCGGCGACGGCGACCCCGGCCGAGTGATGGGCAGCCCAATGATAGAGGGCCGGGCGGCCGGTGAACCGGGCCGGGCGCGGCCGACGGCACCCGCCCCGGGCCGGGTCGCCGCGTACGGTCGGATCGCCGCGTACGACCGGATCGCCGGGTACGGTCGACCCGCCGGGTACCGCGGCCCCCGGTGCCACCGGGCGGTCCACCACGAACGGCACGAGGCCGCCGTCGGCACCAGCCGGTCCGGCGCCCGCCTCCGGCGCGGGCCGGCCGCGGGTCCCCGCCGGTGCCGTGCCCCTCATCTGCTCAGCCATCGGTCGATCTCAGCACTGACCTGCGTTTTCCATGCTTCGGGAGCGAAGCTGCTCTCGGTGGAGGCGCGGGCCAGGTGCGCCAGTTGGGCGTCGCCGTACCCGAAGGTCTCCCGGGTGCGCTGGTACTCCGCCGTCAGCGACGTCTCCCCGTCCGTGTTCAGGGTGGCCGTCAGCCCGGCCTCGACCAGACGCGGCAGCGGGTGCTCCGCCAGCGACGGCACCAGCCCGAGCAGGACGTTGGAGGAGGGGCAGACCTCCGGCGGCACGCGGCGTCTGCGCAGCTCGGCCACCAGGTCCGGATCCTCCAGCACCCGGATGCCGTGGCCGATCCGCTCCGCGCGCCCCGCCGTCAGCGCTTCCCGGACGCTGGCCGGGCCGGCCGTCTCCCCGGCGTGGTGCACCAGGTGCAGTCCCGCCTCGCGGGCGGCCCGGAGCACCCCGGCGAAGGGCGCCGCCGGGTAGGACCCGTCCCCCGCGAGGCAGCTGCCTCACGTATCGAGAGCGTTTCTCGTTGCACACCTCTCGGGCTCGCCGCCTCAGAGTCGAGTTGGACCGATGGGACCCAGGCCTTTCCCTGGAGGCGGGGCGGAGGGAGGCGGAGGACCGCCACAGGTCACGGTTTCCCCTCCTGCCCAAAGTGCGCATCTACTCACTATGAGGGGCATTTCATGCCGGAATAGCCATCGGTGGCGGCACCCTGACGCTTTTCGCACTGTTTGACTGAAAGCAGAGAAGACAGAGCGAAGGTGGCGTTCGTGAGGGTTTTGTGTCCGAGCGCTCCTGCCGGTGGGCCTCGCCATCCGCCCCGCCCGCTCTCCGGACGAGGCACGCGGTCACGGGTCCTGCGACTGAGCGCTTGCGTGGGCGGGTTCCGTCATCCTGAGCGCTCGACCGCGTTCGCCGGTCGACGGTGCGTCACGCTGGTTCGACGGGAAGCCACAGCTCACAGGTCGCGGTGGTGAAATTGTCCGCGTGTTCGAGGACCGCGACGATCGAGGGACCCGGCCGCAGCCGCCACGGGTTGGAGGGGAACCACTCGGTCGCGGTCGCCGCCCAGGTCGTCTGCAGGGCCTGCGGATGCGGTCCGCTGGTACGGAAGACCGCCCACATTCCAGCCGGCACCTCGATGACGTCGAGCCCGTCCGGGACCGGCGTGTCCCGGCTGAGGGCGACTCCGTGCAGGTAGGTCAGTTCGCTGCCCTCCCTGCCGTCGGGATCGAGGTCGTCGCTGACCTGCAGCAATCCCTCGGGTTCGGTGTCGCTGAGGGCCTTCAGCCGCAGGTGCTCCTCCTGCGACAGTGCGGCGATGTGCTCCTGGATGTGCGGATTGACGCCCTGATGAACGAGTGGGACCCGGATTGCGTGTCCGACCAGCCGGAATGCGGGGCGGCCGACGAGGCGGGTGTCCATGGGGATGCTCCCTTCGACGGTCAGGCGGAACCTGAGCTGCGGTTGCGTGCGCAAGGGGCCTCCATCACGGCGCACGTCACTGGGGCCGGCGCCGTGGACGGCTCGGAACGCGCGTCCGAACGCCTCGCTCGAGCCGTATCCGTACCGGACGGCGATGCCCAGCAGATCTCCCGCGCCCCGGACGACGTCGGCGGCGGCAACGGTCATGCGCCGCCGCCGCACGTACTCCGACAGCGGCATACCGGCCAACGACGAGAACATCCGGCGCAGGTGGTACTCGGTCGTGCCGAGCGCCCCGGCCAACCCGTCGACGTCGATCTCCTCGGCGAGGTGCTCCTCGACGAGATCGACGAGTTGGTTGAGTGCCGAGATCATGGGGCCTCCTTTTCGACTCCAACCCTGGCAGCAGGCACTCCGGCCGTACCCGATCGTTGCGGTCCGATCCGATCATGCGCCTGGACCGTCGCGGAGCGGCACACGCCGACACGGCCCGTCCACCGCTTGCCCAAGGGCAAACCCGTCCGGATCGTCGGCACATCCCTGCCGGTCGATGCGGGAGGGGCCCAGCGCGCCCCGTAGGCGACCGAGGAGGTCACACGCGCCCCACGCCGTCGTCGCCAGCCGCTCCGCCACCCACGACGCTCGGCTCCGCCGGCTGGAGCACCCCGTCGCAGGAAACGACGTCCGCCGCGCCCGCGCTCCCCTCAGGAATCCACCTCGACGCAGTCGATGTCGGTGAACGCGACGCCCAGGTCCCGGACGCGGCCCCCGCCGCCCTCGAACCGGCCGGGGGCCCGATCTCACGCCGGGCCCCACCAGGAGGAGCGGGCAGGGGTGTCCCGCCGCGGGGGTACCGCCCGTGGGAGCGTGATCGTTTCTGGTGGCCGACTCAGGCGGGCCGGCGCCAGTCCCCGTCCAGGCGGTCGGCCAGGCCGGCGGCGGTGAAGGCGGCCTCCAACTCGTCGCGCCCTTCGGTGAAGTGGGCCCAGCTGTCGTGGTGGACCGGAACGACACGGCGGGCGCCGAGGATCCGAGTGGCCTCGGCGGCCTGGGCGCTGTCCAGGACGATCAGTTCGCCGTCAAAGATCATGGGGAAGCGGGGCGCTCCGGCGAAGAGGACGGCGGTGTCCACCGGGGCGAAGCGCTCGGCGATCTCCCTGACGGCGTCCAGGGAGGCGTTGTCGCCGCTGACGTAGACGGTGGGCAGGCCCTCGCCGGTCAGGACGAAGCCGACGACCTGGCCGGCTATCCGCTCGACCTCCTCACGCGTCCCGGGGCCGTGGACGGCCGGCACGCCGGTCACGGTCACCGTGCCGCCGCCGGGGCGGTCCAGCTCGACGGACTCCCAGTCGGCCAGGCCCTTGGCCTTCTCCCCGAGGCGCCGGCCGCCGTCGGGGGTGGTCAGGGTGAGCGGGACGTCGGCGAGCAGGGCCCGGCCGGAGTGGTCGAGGTTGTCGGCGTGCTCGTCGTGCGAGAGCAGGACCACGTCGATGCGGCCGAGGTCGGCGGGGGTGGCGGTGGAGGGAGCCGTCTTCACCAAGGTCGGTCCGGGCGAGGCGTAGTCGCCGGGGCCGTCGAAGGTCGGGTCGGTCAGGAACCGCAGACCGCCGTACTCGAAGAGGGCGGTGGGGCCGCCGAACGTGCGGACCGGGACCTGCTCGACGCTGCGCTGAGACATACTCGCCATTCCTCACTTCTCACGGTTCAACTCTGTGTTTTCCGTGAGGTCAGGCTAGGCGGGTGTCACGGAAAAAAGCAAGCGATACCATGAGGGCATGGAAGAGATCGTGGCTGCCGACATCACGCAGGCCGCTCTGCCCCCGGCTCCGGGTGCCGACCGGCACGCCTCCCTGGACTTCGCCGACACCACCGCGACCCTGCCCGGCGACCAGAGCTACGACCTGCTCGCAGCCCCCGACTCGGCCATGCGCTGGCTCGCCACGCACGCCCTGACCCCGCCCGACGTGCGGCTGTACGAGGTGTGCGCGCAGCGGATGCGCACCCTGCGCGGTCACATCCGCGCCCTGTTCGCCGCCCGCGTCGCGGGCACCACCCCGCCCGAGCAGTCCCTGCGGGCGGTGAACAAGGCGCTCACGGCCGTGCCCACGGCGCCCCTGCTGGCCTGGGACGGTCCGCAGGGCCCGCGCCGCGTCCACGCCCACCCCACCGACCAGGCCGTGAACCACGCGCTGGCGACCCTCGCCGCCGACTCCGCCGACCTGATCACCGGCCCGGACGCCGACCTTCTCGCGGTCTGCGGCTCCGCCCCCTGCGACCGGTTCCTCCTGCGCACCCACGGCCGGCGCCACTGGTGCTCCACGCGCTGCGGCGACCGCGCCCGCGCCGCCCGCGCCTACGCGCGGCGCAGCGGCACCTCGGCATGACCCACTCCACCCCGAAGCACCGCGGTGGACAGCCGGATCCCCCACGAGGTCATGCGGTGGCCCCGGCCCCGGGGCGGACGAAGGCGGCGGGAACGCCCCGCGACGACGAGCCCGTTCCCATCGGTCGAGTCGTACGACAGCGGCACGCCCGGCGTCGGTGACGGGCCTCCTCCCCCGAAGGGCCCGGGAAACCCCACGGCCGCGCCCGCCCCTGTCGCCCCGGCGGCCCCGGCGGCCCCGGCGGCCCCGGCGGCAGGGTCGAAGACGGAACCTAGGTGGTCGCCCGTACCCGCGCCGGGCTGGGGAGCGCCCACGGCCCCGGGGCTACGCGGCTCCCACGGCCGCCAGCACCTCCGCCCGCGTCGGGGCGGGCCGACTCCAGGCCGTCCCGCCGCCCGTGGCACCGACCTTGTCCAGCAGCCCCGGCGCCGCGAAGGCGTGCTCGGGCGTGTCCAGCATGCAGGCCACCCCGGCCATCGCACGCAGCACGTCGGGGTCGGAGAGCTTGGCCTGGTCCAGGGCGTTGGTGAGGTTCCAGCCGGGGTCGTCCGTCTCGTACCGGCGTCCGGCGATGACCGCGTCGATCTCGGCGAGCCGGTGCCGGTCCCATTCGCGCAGCCGCCGGTGGACGGGGGCGACCGTCTGCTCGGTGATCTCGTCGAACCGCAGCGCCAGTTCGACGGCGTCCTGCGGTCCGGTCTTCGCCACGGCGTCGCCGAGTGAGGCCGCGTGCGCCAGCCCCATGGACAGGCCGAGTCCGAACTGGGGGTCGGTGGCCGCCCAGGCGTCCCCGACGTGCAGCAGCCCGGTGACCACCGGCCGTCCCTCGACGACCGTCCGGCGGATCCTGCTGTGCAGGCCCGCCATCACCTGGACCCCGGTGATCGGTTCACCGTCCGTCCGGCCGGCCAGCTCCGGCAGCACCGCCGCGGCCCGCTGCCAGACCGCCGTGTCGCGCAGCGCCTTGAGCGCGTGGTCCCGGCCTGAGACGACCAGGCACAGCGACCAGGTGCCGTGGTCCCCGGGGATCACGATGGTGGACACGGTCTCGTGGTGGACGAGCGGCCAGGCGGCCTGAGCGGGCGGTGTGCCGTCGGCGCCGCGGAAGGTCCGCGCGTAGTAGACGAACCCCGCCTCGGCGCGTTCGCTCACCGGCGGCGGCCCGCCGAGCCGTGCGAGGAGTGCGCCCACCGGGGAGTTCCGTCCGCCCGCGTCCACGACCAGGGAGGCGCGGAGTTCCTCGCCGTCCCGCGTCACGACGCCGGTGACGTGGGGGCGGCCTGCGATCCGCTCGGTTCCGGTCAGCAGGCCGGTCACCTCGGTGTTCCGGCGGACGCTCACCCCCGGCGTCGCCGCGGCGGCCGCGGCGAAGGCGGCTTCCAGCACCGGACGGCGCGCGGTGAGCGTGTCGTAGCGCTCGTCACCGGGGCGACGCCCGCCGATCTCCGGCAGTCCCCAGGCGCCCGCGACGACGTTGCACCGCAGGGCGCCCGACTCCTCCAGTTCGGCTGTCACCCGCGGCAGCCGTGCCCGCAGCACGGCCGTGCCCGCGGGCAGCAGGATGTGCGGCTGGCGGAACTGGGACACGCCAGGTCTCCGCCACTCCCGCCACGCCCGTGCCGCGGCGTCCGGGCCCGCGGCGAAGTCCTCGCCGTCGCGTTCCAGAACGGTGACGCCCAGCCCTTCCCCCGCCAGCGACATCGCCGTCGCCAAGCCGATGGGGCCCGCCCCGATCACGATCACGTCTTGTCCGGGCATCCGAAGCCTCCTTGAACGTTGTCGTCCGTCAAAGGCCACGATGGCCGGGGCCGTTGCTCAGACTGAAGACCAATGGGTGCTCACCTGCTGACCGGTCCTGCCCACTCCGCTTCCCGCGGGGACCGGGCAGCCGGCGGCCCCGCTTCCCCCGTGGGTCCCCCACCTTCCCGTGGCCGCGTTGCAGGGGTTTGCGGCAGGCGCCGTACGGCGGGCTCGGCCGCTCGGCGGCGGCCGTCCGCCGGCCTCGGCCCCGGCACCAGGGGGCGGGGCACCCGGGACCGGACGACGAAACGGCCGCGGTACCGGGCCCGGAGCCCGGCCGGATCGAGGCACCGCGCCGAGCACGGGCGGAGCCGGCGCGGCGGCGCCGACGGCCGGGACGCGCAAGGGTGCCGCGTACGTCCACGGCGTCGGAGGCATGACCTGCGCGGTTCACGCGTAGGGGTCGGGGAGCACCTCGGCCTCCGATTCGATGACCCGTTCCACCTGCAAGGTCGCGCAGCGCACGGATCCGGCCCGTGCGATCAGGACGTCGGGCACGTGGTCCTCGTAGAAGCGGAGGTACCCGATGGCGCCCACACTCGTCGTCCGCGCACCGAGCCACAGCACGATCCTGCGCAGGTCGCCGAAATCGTCGGGGTGCACCTCCTGCCGCACGGTCAGCGCCCACCCCCACGCGTCGGAGCCCAACTCCCCGACCAGGACGCCCCCGATCCGCCGCGCCGGCCCCCTGGTGTCCCACAGGGGGTACTCGTACTCCCCCTGCCGACCGCCCTCCTCCCCCAGGTGCCACCGGAGCAGGGCGAGGTCCTGCGGCGGGAGGGAGTCCGGCAGATCGAGTGTCAGCTGGAACTCGTAGACGTCGGCCACGGCCAGGAGCGTACGAGTCCGCCCCTCACCCCCGGGGAGCGGGGGTGACGACCGCCCTTGGGGCAGGGGGGTCGACCACCCGGGAACGACACCGGTCCGCGGGCCGCCGCCCCGCGGGCGGCCCGCCGTCGGCGAGGGCCCGGCCCGAGCCGTCGAGCCGGGCCCCGCGGGTGGGTGCTCAAGGAAGGAGCGGTGCCCGGCGGCCCCGCGCCCACCCCCGTACGGGCGCGCTTCGCGGAGGCCCCGGTGCGGGATCGGGCAGAAGCCCCCGACATGGCGGACGGCGTCAGGAGTTCCTCTCCGGCGGGGTGGGAACGGCGGTGATGCGCTGGCCCGTGCGGTCGGCCTCCACCTCAAGGGTGTCCCACGGCACGCCGTCCGGGCCGCCGGGGGGCCAGCCGAGGTCGGTGTAGGCGCGCGGGGAGCGCTGACTGCGTACGCGCATGAACTCCACGGGGGCCACCGCGGTGCCCTTGGCGTGGCCGGGGCGGTCGGCGACGAGGCGGACCAGCAGGTCGCAGCCGTAGGGGCTGTCGAGGGGGGTGAGCAGGACGCCGCCGGGCCTGAGCTGGCTGACCCAGGCCGGGGGGATGGTCCGTACGGAGGCGGTGGACACGATGCGGTCGTAGGGGCCGCCTTCGGGGTAGCCCTGTTCGCCGTCCCCGCAGACGACGCGGGGCGCGAGGCCCAGGGCGTGGAGCCGGCGGCGGGCGCGGCCGGACATCCCCGTGTCGATTTCGATCGTGGTCAGGTGCGTGTCGCCGGCCCGGCGCGCGAGAAGGGCGGTGGTGTATCCCGTTCCCGTCCCGATTTCCAGGACCGTGTGGCCGGGCTCGGGAGCGAGGTGGCGCAGCAGTTCGACGATGACGCCGGGCGAGGAGATGCTGGAGGTGAACGCTCCGGTGGCCGGCCCGGTGGGCGGCACGGCACCGTCGTCGATCTGGGTGATGAGGGCGGCGCCGGGGCGGTAGGCGGCCTTCAGCCACGCCCGGGGGGTCACGGCACGGTCGATCAGCGGATAGCGGCCGTCGGGTCCCGGGGCGGGCCACCACACCCGGTCCGGCACGAAGTGCTCGCGGGGCACCGTGAGGAACGCCTCGTAGAGCCAGTCGCAACCGGCGAAGCCGCGGGGAGAACGGCTCATCTCCCGCGCGCACCGCTCGCGCAGGCTCTGGGGGGTCACTGGCATGACGCGCCGGGACCCCTAGTCGTCTTCAGGGCTGTCGTCCGGCGCGGGCACGGGGTTTCCCGGGTCGCCCGGACTGGAGTACGGCCCGCCGACCTGTCCGTCACCCGACTGCCGGTCGTCCCCGCCCATCACAGACCTCCCGCCACGAAGCCGCGCACCGGACCACTGTAGAGAGGGGGGCGCTCTCCGGGCGGGAGTTCGGCGGAACCGGTGGGAGGAAGCCGCGGTGGGATGTCGGTGGAGGGGCGGCCCACGGGTGCGCGGCCGGCGCGGTGGCCCGTGTTCCGGGCCGGCGGGGGCCGTCGCCCGGCCGCCGTGGGGCCGGGTCGCGTCGGCGGCTTGGGTTCGGACGGACTGCCCGTTCCGCGGGGGCCGGACGAGGGCGTCGGCCGCGGGGCCGGGGTGGCGGTCCGGGCGAGGACGGGGGCCGGCCCGGCAGGGCCGGGCGGTGGACGCGGGAGGGTGCCGGTCCCGGCCTCGCGGTGCGCTTCGGGGGCGGCGGGCCCGGCCGGCCCGAGGCCGCACCGTACGGCCGGCTGATCGCGACGTGCGCGGTGGAGGGGGTGCCGTGGGCGCGGGTGGAGCAGACCCGGCCCGGCGGGCGGAACGGGGCGGCGCTCTTCCGGGAGGGTTCGGGCAGGCCGTGCCGGCGTGGTACGGGTCATCGGGGTCCGGACGGGCCCGCTCGTGCCCGCGTCCGCCGGGGTGCGGTCCCCGGGCTCCGGGGCCTGGCCGCCGTGCCCCCGCGCATGCCCGGCCACCGTGCCGTCCGCAGCGCGCCGTCGTGGGTGAGCCGCTAGTCGTCGCAGGGGAAACGGTCACCGGGCAGGCCGCAGGCCGTGGCCGCGAGCTCCCCGGCGAGGTCGTCCAGGCCGTGCTCGGCGGCCTGCCGGCACAGCGCGCCGACGGTGGACCGGTTCGCCTGGTACCACCGCAGCGGATCCGCCTCCGCCCCTTCCGGCACCCCGGCGGGCCGGTCGGGGCCGTGCGCCGCGGAGGAGTCCGCCCCGCACAGGGCACGGTGCGCCAGGTCGACCAGGGCGAGCGCGGCCCTCGCCGTCCGGGACAGGGCCGCGGTGCGATCCGCCCGCGGTTCGGCCCTCTCCAGCAGTTCCCGCCCGTACAGCCGGACGAGTTCGTGCATGCGGTAGCGGGGCTGGCCCGCCTCGTCCAGGCCGGTCGTCTCCACCAGCCGGGCCTCCAGGAGTTCCTCCAGCGCCTCCTCGGCGGCACGGGGCGGCAGGTCGGTGAGCGGCGCGCATAACCAGTCGGAGAACTCCGACGGGGGCAGCAGGGCCAGCCGCCGGAAGAGCACGCGTGCGGCCCGGCCGAGTCCCCGGTAGGACGGTGCGAGGCTGGAGCGCACCTGAAGGCCCTCGTGGGCCAGTTCGTCCAGGCGGTGGCGCTCGTCGGCCAGCCGGGACGCGGCCTTGCGCAGCGCCCAGTGCGGTTTGGAGGCCAGTTTCGCGCCGAGGACGCGCACGGCCAGTGGCAGCCGGCCGCAGTACTCGACGAGTTCTCCGGCCGGGCCCGGTTCCGCTGCCACGCGCCGTTCACCCACCAGCCGGCCGAGGAGTGCGAGTGCCTCCCCCCGCTCGAACACCCCCAGTTCCGGCACGTGGAGACCGGGCAGCGTGGCGAGGCGGAAACGGCTGGTGACCAGGACGGCGCAACTTCCCGTGCCGGGCAGCAGCGGCAGGACCTGCTCGACGTGCCCGGCGTCGTCCAGCACGATGAGCATCTGCCGGTCGGCGAGCAGACTGCGGAACAACTCCGCGCGTTCGTCCAGGGAGTCGGGTACGGCCGGGCCCTGCACCCCGAGTTCACGGAGGAACCGGGTGAGCGCGGCCTGCGGTGTCACGGGCCGCTCGCCCGTGCCGCGGAGGTCGATGTAGAGCTGACCGGCGCCGAACACCGGCCGCAGCAGGTGGGCCACGTGGACGGCGAGCGCGGTCTTCCCGGTGCCGGCCATGCCCGCGACCACCGCGACCGGCACCGGGCCGGGGCGGGGCACCAGCGTCCGGTGGAGCGTCCTGATCTCCTCTTCCCGACCGACGAAGTCGGCGAGGTCACCGGGGAGCTGACAGGGGCCGGGCAGATGCTCCTGGCCGGTCCGGGCGGTGATCAGGCGCGGCACCAGGGGACCCTCCGTGCCGCGCAGGAAGCGGGCGTGGAGTCGACGCAGTTCCTCCCCCGGTGCCGCGGCGTGTTCGTCCCCGAGCAGTTCCACCGTCTCCTCGTAGAGCCGCAGGGCGTCGGCCCGGCGTCCGACGTGGGACAGGGCCGTCATCAACTGGTGGCGGGGCCTCTCCAGCAGCGGGTGTTCCCGGACGAAGACCGAGAGTTCCTCGATGAGTTCCTCGTACAGTCCGAGACGGAGCTGGAGGTCGGAGCAGCCCTCGCGGACGGCGATCTTCTCTTCTTCCCAGCGGCGCACCTCGGGTTGCCAGGCGCGGCGGGTCACTCCGGAGAGCACCGGACCGCGCCACTGGACGAGCGCCGACCGGAGCAGGGCCAGGCTCTGCGTCAGGTCACCGGCGTCCGCCCGTTCCCGCGCCTCCGCGCGCAGGCGGCGGACGGTCATCGTGTCGAGCCGCACCCGGTCCGCTGCGAAGCGGTAGCCGGGCGGCCGGGTGACGAGCAGTTCCCGCCCGGCGCCGGCCCGTTCCAGTTTGCGGCGCAACATCGACACGCACACCGCGACCTGGTTCACGGGGTCGGCGGGCAGGTTGTCCTCCCAGACGGTCTCCGCCAGGTGCTCCACCGACACGACTTCACCCGCGTGGAGCAGCAGAGTCCCCAGTACGGCCTGCAGCCGCGGCGCTGTGATCTGCACCTGGCGCCTGCGGACGCGGACGTCCAGCGGGCCGAGTATCCGCAGTTCCGGGAGCTCGTCCACGGTCGACAAAGGAACGACCTCCCCCGTAGCCGTAGGAGCGCGCCGCCGGACCCTTCACTGTAACGACGACCCCGACCCCATCAAGGAGGCGCAACGCGTCGTTCACCACGGGCGGCCAACCCGGCGTCCCACGGAGCGGGTTCAGCCGGACTGCCCGCGCAGCCAGGCGATCACACCCGGCGCGTCCTGGTCGGAGGGGAAGACCGGGTAGCGCACTTCGCGCACCACACCGTCCTTGAGCAGCAGGGTCTGCCGACGCAGCAGGGTCTTGCCCGCGACCGTGAACACGGGCAGCCGCAGGGCCCCGGCCAGCCGCAACGCGCTGTCGCTGAGCAGTTCGTACGGCAGGCCGAGCCGCTCGACGGCCTCCCGCTGTTCCTCGGTGCTCTGGGTGCTGACTCCGTACACCGTCGCGTCCAGCGCCTCGAACTCCGCGAACGTCCGGGCGTAGGTCAGGCACTGCGGAGTGCAGCCCCGGGCTCCCGGTGTGGCGTTCCACTCGGCCTCGCCCCCGGGAGGCTCCTCGCCGGGCCGGCCGGTGCGCGGATAGCAGAACAGGACGATCCAGCGGTCCAGCGACTCGGCGGCCACGTCGTGCGCCGCGCCGCGGGTGCCGGGAAGCGGGACTCCGGGCACGGCCCGTCCCGGCAGGTGGTCGCACCCGCCGTCGTCCTGAGGAACGGGCAGGCCGGCGGGGAGGACGGTGGGGTCGTGAGGTGTCTTCATGTGACCCAGTCTCCTACGGGCTCCGGGTGGTCGCGCGGCCTGAGGCTCCCGGCTCCTCCTCGGGGTGCGCCGGGGCGCCCACGACCAGGCCGCGGTAGGCGATCATCCCGCTCACCACGCTGAACAGCGCAGCCACGGCGAAGCTGAAGCGCGCGTCGCCCCCGACCACGCCGGTGAGGCCGCCGAACAGCGCCGCGCCGAGCGGGTTGGCGACGAAGGCCAGGGTACGGGCGTTGGCCGTCACCCGGCCCAGGAGGTGGGGCGGCACCAGCTTCTGACGCAGTGCCCTGATGTGGACCGAGGCGAAGATGGACAGGGCGCCGTGCAGCAGGTTCGCCACCAACAGCAGCACCGGGTGCACCGACAGCGCGAAACCGAGCAGGGTGCAGCCGATGCCCACGACCGACCAGCCGATGAGCTTGCCCGGACTCGTCCGGGGCGCCAGCCGGTCCGCCAGGGCCGCGGCCAGGACCCCGCCGACGCCCGCCGCCCCCACGATGGCACCGGCCCAGGCCGCGGAGGCGTGCAGCCCCGTGGTCGCGTGGAAGACGACGAGCGTCTCGGCGGCGATGACGAAGTTCACCGCGGCCTGCACCGTGACGAGCCGGGAGATGAGCGGCTGGGAACGCAGGTAGCTCATGCCCTCCCGCATGTCGCGCCACAGGGTCGTGCCGCGGCCGGCGGCCTCCGCCGCGGCCGGCCGGCCGTCATCGGCCCCGGCGAGCTGCCGCAGCGGAAGGAGCGTGCTGATGGAGGCCGCGAAGGTCGCCGCGTTGAGCCAGATCGCCTTCTCGACGCCCACCCACGACATGAACCCGCCGATCATCGCGGGACCGAGCAGCACCCCCAGCTGACTGCTCATCTCGAGCCGGGCGTTACCGGTGACCAGCGCTTCGGGGCGGAGCAGTGACTGCACCGCCTTGGTCATCGACGTCTCGAACAGCACCCCGACCGCCGCCGCGAGGCACGCCAGCAGCAACAGCAGCACCGCGCCCCCCGCGACGTGCACGGTCAGCGGCATGAGCGCGAACAGCACGGCCCGGGCGACGTCGCACCAGACGAGCACCCGGCGCATGTTCCAGCGGTCGGCCAACGGTCCTGCCAGCAGCCCGACCAGCAGGTACGCCACGGTCCGCGGAGTGGCGGCGAGCGCCGCCAGCAGAGGACTGCCGGTGATCTGGAGCATGAGCAGCGGGACGGCGAGCAGGGCGGCGCCGTCGCCCAGCACCGAGACCGTCTGGCCGGCCCAGAGCAGCCGGAAGGCACCGGAGTCGGTGGAGCCTCCGGTCAGCGCCATGGGAACGCCTCCTTCGCACGGAACAGGGCGGCGGCCACCGGGGCCGGGCGGACCGCCGTCTGCGCGTGGACGGCGCGCAGCGCCTCGTCGGGGAACCGGAGCCCGTAGGCCGGCCGGGGGCCGGGGCGTCCACGCGGCGGGAAGGAGTCGTCGTCCGGTTCCAGGACGCGGATCCGCCCCCCGCGCCGGACCCGAGCAGTGGGTCCTGTCGCCGAACGCGCGGCAGGTGGCGTCGCGGGACGGCGAAGTGCTCGCGGGCGTGCGGCACCCGGTGGTGGTCGGCGGGGCGCGAAGGTGGAGTCCGTGCGCGGGCACGCCTCGCGCTCCGGTACGGAGACGTCGTTGCGGCGCCGGGCCTCCGGCAGGTCCGGACGGGAGCGCACGTCCCACACCGCCGGGCTGTGCGTGACGCCGACCGGGCCGGGGGCGCCGAGCGCCGCCGAGGCGGCCACCGCCGGGGCGTTCCGCTCCCGCGGCGGCAGGGCCGCGAACCCCGGCAGCGACGCCACCGCGTGACCGTCGCGGTGCAGCGCCCCGTACACGGCCCGGGAGGACGTCGCGGCACCGGGCCCGCTCAGCAGGGCTCCGGTCGGTGAGCGCCGTGCCCCGGGCGTGTGCGGCGCGAGAGCGGCGGGACGGGAGGAGGAGCCGTCCCGATCGGTCAGGGCGCCCGCCTCCGGCGACGCGACGGCCGAGGACGAGGGGGAGGACGACATGGTCACCTTTCAGGGGCCGGTCCGTTCGCGGTCAGATCAGGAAGTCGCCGGGCCAGCGATGCCGCGGATCGCGGGCGAAACCGACCAGGGTCCCCACCGCTCCCGACCCGTCGACGGGCAGTACGGCGTACCCGTCCTCTTCCCCGACCGGCGCGTCCAGCGGGGCGTCGAGCCGGTAGACCGCCGAGGGGTGCAGCTCGCCCAGTGGCGCGGAGCCGTCTTTCGCGGACCTGTCCGAGGCCGCGCCGGAGACCGTCCGCCAGCCGTGCAGACGCGTACAACTGCCGGGCCGGTCGTGCTCCCGCAGCAGCGCCGCCGTGACCCGCAGCCGCTCGGGGTCGGTGCCGACCAGCACCGTGCACCCGCCGGTGGCGCCGAGCACCCGGGCGGGACTCTCCCGCGTCACGGCCTCCGCCGTCCGGGGGCTTCCGGTGACCACGACCAGGTCGTCGGGGGCCGACCGCCGTACCGCTTCCGGCGCGCTGTCCGGACAGACCGCCAGCTCCTCGGACCGCAGGCCGGTCAGTGCCCGGATCCCCGCCAGGATTCCGGTGATCCGCCCCCGGTCGCCCTCGTGCCCCACCACTCGGGTGGGCGTGCCGCAGAGCGCGAACGGCAGTGCCCGCCGTACCGCGTGGACGGCGAGCCCGTGCGCGGGCAGCAGGACCAGGGCCCGCCCGCGCCCGTCCCAGGCCGGGGCCGACGCCGGGGCGGCCCCGGCACGGGACCGGGCCCGGCGGGCGGCCCAGCCGAGCGTCATGGCCAGTTCGCGCGTGAGGATCCGCGGCCACTCCGCCCGCGCCACGCGCGGGTCCCGCAGCCGTGTGGCGAGCTCGGCCGGGATGCCGCCCTCCAGGAGGTCCGCGAGTCCGCGCAGCGTCCCCACCGGAGGGCCGAGTTCCAGTGGCAGCACCTGGCCCACTGCGAACGGGGAGCGTTCCGCTCCGGGAGCGGGGGCCGGTGGATCCACCGCGACCCGCTCAGGCGTCGACATGCCATCCGGCCCGCTGCAGCGTGGCGGCCTCACCGTGCTGGTAGTGCTGGAGGATCCCGTCCAGGAAGCTCCAGGCGAGCTGGGGGACCAGGGCCGCCGCGGCCACCGACTCGCGGGTGGGCGCGTGCCGGGTGGCGAGCAACCGCAGGAGTTCGCGGGTGTCGTCGCCGTGGCCGAGGCGGGTGTCCTCGGCGTCGTGCCGGCGCATCGCGGACACCAGCCGCTCGCTGTCGGGAAGCTCGCGGAACAGGGTCTGGTAGAACTGCTCGTGCCGCGAGTGCACGGTGTTCCCCGCCGCGGAGAGGGTCAGTTGGAGGAAGGCCAGCGCCAGGACGTACGCCTTCCAGTCTCGCTGGGCCAGCTCGCGCAGCGTGCCGACGAAGGCGACCGTGGTGGGCAGCGGTCGCATCCGGTCCGGGGTCAACCCGTGGTCCTGGTCCCCGCGGGCCTGCCCGATGCCGCGCAGGAACATCTTCCCGTGGTTGAACTCCTCGATCAGGTGCTTGACGAGTTCTCCCCGGATCACCGGGTCCGGGCAGCACGCCACGGCCCCGCCGGTGTGCTGCCAGATCCCGGCGACGTAGTGGTAGTTCTCCACCATCCAGCCGTGCACCAGGGGCAGTGTCGGCTCCTTCGTGAGCCGCTGCCACAGGGCGTGTCCGTCGATGGCGGTCATCCAGCTCTCGACGAGCTTCTCCAAGCCGACTTCGTCCGCCCTGCCGTCCCAGTCCCGGGCGGTTCGCCGGACGAAGTCCCGCGCGACGGCCGCCGGGCTGGACCCGGTGGGGCCGGCACTCTCCACGGCGCGCCCGGAGTAGGCGTAGGACAGTGCGAGGACCCGCCGCACGCCCGGCGAGTCGCTGCTCGGTCCGTGCGCGTAGGAGGAGTAGACCTCGGCGGGCCACACCGGCAGGCCGTCGACCTCCCCGCCCAGCACCGGCTCGGGCCCCTGGAGCGTCAGGCCGCCGGCCGCGCCCACCGTCTCCGCGGCCAGTCCCTCCTCGAAGGTGTCCAGCCAGCGCACGATCATCTCCGCGACCAGGCTGACCGCGTTGAGGCAGTCGGCGAGTTCCTCCGCGGGCACCACCTTCGCCGCCCGGACGGCGTCCCGCCAGTTGTTGCCGTGCCCGAGCCCCAGGTCGGTCTCCACGTGCTCGAAGATGGCGTCGACCGCCTCCTTGGGCAGCAGTCCGCGCTCGTGCAGCATCGTGTGCCATCCGGTGACGGACTTCTGGTCGCCGGCCGTGTACTCCAGCAGCCCGGAGCAGATGCCGGCGGCCAGCGGGCCGTAGGCCGCGACGGTGCGCATCAGGTGGATCCACTCGACCGTGACCGGAGAAGGGCGGGCCTGGCGAATGAGTTCCCGGGGGACGTCCAGCGCGGCGAGTCCGTTCTCGAAGTACGTGTCGTGGTCGGCCTCCTCGACCACGTGGTGGGCCTGTAGGCGCACGAGTTCGGACGGTCGCAGCGCGTCGGTGATGCCGCTGGCCATCCGGAAAGGCGCCGCCGCCAGATAGTGCCGTGACTCGAGCAGATACGAACGGACGGCGCTCGCCGTCTCGCCCTCGCGGATGCGTCGCCAGACGGGGTGACCGTAGATGAATTCCAGGGCGGCGCGGTACTGGTCCTCCACCAGACGTTCCACATCGTCGGCCGGCATTCCGCGTTCAGCGGGACCGAGGCACAGGGGACGGCGGAGGGTCGCGGACAACCGCGCGTCACGGGCGGCGCCCAGCGGCAGTTCGGCCGAGTCGACCAGGAGGACGCGCCGTGCCTGGTCGGCGCTGGATCGGGCGAGGAAGGGAACCGTACGGCGAAGCGTGGACATGTCGACACTCCCGCAGCCAAGTCGCAAGTGGTGGGCGGCACGGGAACCGGGGCCGCTCCACGAGCGGCCCCAGTCCTTCATCAGGCAGATGTCACTCGACGACAGCGGCCCGCAGGGCGGCGGCGGCCTCCTCGGCGCGCTCCTCGATCTCGGTGATCTCTCGCAGTTCCTCGACCGTGATCTGCTCAGCCATGGATTTCTCCCTTGGGTTCCTTGGTTCGGAAGGAGTTCATCTGCTTCAGGATGACGTGCAGGATCCCTTTCTCATCCCCTTGCCGGCAGCACGATGGTGACCTGCCGACTCAGGTGACGCAAGAAGATTTCAACGATCTTTCCTGTTTGGGTCCTTCGGAAATCGAAATGACAGAGGAGTGAAATGGGCCCGCGTGAAACGGTGTTCGTGAACGGCATGTGCGGCGGACGCGACTTCGTTTCGCGGTCGGCGACGGAAGGGCCCCGCCTCGCCCTCTCCGGGCCCCGCCCTCCGGTGCCGCGGTGGTCGCCACGTGGTCGTCGGGACACCGGAGCGGCGCCCCCGCCGCCCTCGCGACGCCGGAGGACAGTGCGAGGACGAGGTGCGGGACGCGCAACGCGATGCGGGTTCGCCGGTGGGCCGTCGTCGGGGCGGTCGCGTCGGGTCGCCGTCCGGCGGGGTGGGCGCCTGGCGGGCCGGCGCGACGGCGAAGCCGTCTCCATTAGCACAAGAATGCGTTCTTCAGCAATCCACTAAACCGGTTACTTAACTGCCGTACCAGCGTAGACAACGTTGTCGCCATCCGGCACAGTCGGCACCACGACCGCGCAGGCCACAGGATCGGGCACGTCGGGAGGTCGACGAGCGGACCGTCCGTGCGCGGTTCGCGTTCCGTTCCCGGGCCTGCGGTGAACACCTCCCTCATCGCGAGAGCCGGCCACGTCCAAGGAGACAGCCATGCACAACCCCGTCGTGAACCGCCGTTCGTTCGTCCTCCTCGGCGCCACGGTCGCCATGGCGGCGGGCGCCGGGATGCCGACGGCCTCGGCGGCGGCCCCCACCGCGGCGCCGGCCGGCGCGCCGATGCGCGTCCGGATCGTCGACGACAAGGCGACGAGCGCCACGCGCGCGCTGTTCGCGTACCTGATGCGGCAACAGGGCAAGGGCATCCTCTTCGGCCACCAGCACGCCCTGTCCTACGGCTTCACCTTCACCCAGCAGGACGGCAAGGCGTCCGACACGAAGGCGGCGGTGGGCGACCACCCCGCGCTGTTCGGCTGGGACACCCTGATCCTCGACGGTGACGAGCGCCCCGGCAGCAGGGACGCGACCGAGGCCGAGAACATCGCCGCGCTCACCCGGTGCCTCCGGCAGGCGGACGCCTGCGGTGGGATCAACACGCTCAGCGCGCACATGCCGAACTTCGTCACCGGTGAGAACTTCTACGACACGGGGGGCCGCGTCGTCAGCCAGATCCTCCCCGGAGGTGCGAAGCACGCGCGGTTCAACGCCTTCCTGGACCGCATCGCGAAGGCGGTCCAGGGCGCACGTCGGCCGGACGGCACCCTGATCCCGGTCATCTTCCGGCCCTTCCACGAGAACAACGGCGGCTGGTTCTGGTGGGGCGCCGGCCACACCACCTCGGCGGAGTACATCGAGGTCTTCCGCTACACGGTCGAGTACCTGCGGGACACCAAGGGCGTCCGCAACCTGCTCTACTCGTACTCGCCCAACTCCAGCTTCGGCGGCGACCCGACGGGTTACCTCAAGACCTACCCGGGCGACGGCTACGTCGACGTCCTCGGCTACGACGCCTACGACAACTCCGCCGGATCGGACGCCTGGCTGGAGAGCCTGGTGAAGGACCTGGCGATGGTGGTCCGCCTGGCCGAGGAGAAGGGCAAGGTCCCGGCCTACACCGAGTTCGGCGAGAGCGGGGAGGAGGGCCGCAACCCGCAGTGGTTCACGAAGCTGCTGGGCGCCATCAAGGCGGACCCGCTGGCCCGCCGGGTGACCTACATGCAGACGTGGGCCAACTTCGGGGGCAGCACCCGGTCCTACGTGCCGACCCCGGGCCACGCCTTGCACGCGGACTTCGTCCGGTACGCCCGGGACCCCTACACCGTGTTCGCCGGTGACCTGCGAGGCGTGTACGCCGCGCGCACCACCGCCGTCCGGAACGCCCCGTTCATGCACCTCGTGACCCCCACGGACCGGCAGCGCCTGACGAGCACCGGGAGCACCGTCCGGGTGCGGGTCACGCACGCGGAGGCGAGCCGGGTCACCTACTCGGTGAACGGCGGACGCGCCCGGCGGCTCCGCCTCGACGCCGACGGCTTCTACTCCGGTGACTGGTCGATCGACCCGGCCTGGCTGGACAACCGGTCGGTGACCCTCTCGGTGGACGCCCGGGTGAACGGCAAGACCCTCACCGACTCGGCCCTGGTCCTCCTCGGCGAGGTCGCCCCCCTGCCCGCCGGATGGATCGACGACTTCGAGGGGTACGCCGGGGACGACGCCACCCTCAGCGAGGCCTACAGCCACATCAACGCCAACACCACGACCCTGTCGGCCGACCACAAGGCCTCGGGCTCGTACGGGCTGGCCTACTCGTACGACTTCGGCAGCGCCGGGTACACCGGCATCGGCAAGTCGGTCGACGCGGACTGGACCGCCTTCTCGTCGTTGGTGCTGTGGCTGCGGGGCGACGGTTCGGCGAACGGCGCGACGCTCCAGGTCGTGTCCAGGGGCGCCTACTTCGAGTACGGGATCCCGCTGTCCGACACCAGCGGGCGGGAGGTCCGGGCGCCGTTCAGCGAGTTCAGGCCCGCCCCCTGGGACACCGCGCACGCCGGGGCCGTGCTCGACGCCGCCCACCTCGCCGAGGTGACGACGTTCAACCTGTACCTCGGCCACAGCAGCGGCGCCCCGACCAAGGGGACCGTGTACGTGGACGACATCAGGGCCGAATGACCGTCGCCGTCCGCGACGGCCCTCGGTGACGGGGCCGTCGCGGGCGGGGAGCCCGGCACGGCGGGCGACGTCCGGCCGGGTCACGGCCCGGGTCACGGGCCGGTTCGGCCGGACGGGGACCCGGGGGACCGCCCGCGCCCCCGCGCGGACCGCTGCCGGGCGCCGGGCGGAAGGATCGCCGGCAGTCGGCCGGACAGGCGGGCCACGGCCGACCCGGTCGGTGCGGGGCCCGCTGCGCTGTGCCCGCGGCCACCACCGACGGCGGTCCGCCGACGGACCCGCTGGACGGACCACGGGACCGCGCCGGAGCGCTACGGGGTGTTCGGCGCGTCGGCCGTGGGCTTCGAGGAGACCAGGACGCCGATCTTGTCGATGCGGTGCTCGGGGTTGCCGCGGTCGTCGCGCCAGAAGTTGCCCGCGGCGTTGTCCTCGGGCGTCGCGCAGGTGGAAAGCGTGATCATCGCCTTGGTGGGCCTCTCCCCCGGCCGGCCCGGAACCGCGGCCCGCTGCTCGGTCAGGGAGCGCTCCGACCGGAAGGAGGTCTTCCTGGTCTCCGTGATCCGGTACTCGTGCACCACGCCGCCCGCCGTGACGAGGACCGGGTCGCCGGTGTCCAGGGACGGAAGGTCGCGCAGCGGCCCGCCCGCGGTGAGCCGGTGTGCCGTGACCAGGTAGTTCCCGATCTCGCCGGGGCCCACGCCGCCCTCGTCCCCGTACGGGCTGGCGGCGAGGCCCTCGTCCTGGATCCGCGTGCCGGCCCGGTCGTCGGTGGTGCCCTCGTACGGTACGACGCGCAGGTCCTCCAGGCCGATCTCCGGGATGGTGAGCAGGGCGGGCCGGGTGCGCGCATCGCCCTTCGAGGGCGACGGCTCGGGCGGCGGCTCGACGGCGACGGAGGGCAGGGCGGTCGAAGTCACGGTCCCGACCGCGGTCGGGGCCGTGACGGACACGGTGGTCGGGGCGGCCGGGGTGGTCTGCGCGTTCGCGGAGGAGACAGCGGCGGGCACGGCCGCCGGTCTGCCGTCGCCGCTCGCCGGGGCGGGCCCGGCGGAGCAACCGACCAGGGCTCCCACGACGGCTGCGAGCAGCGCGGGGACGGTTGGGTGGTGCGGCATGGCGTTCCAGATCGACGGGCCGGGCGGTCACGTCACGCGGCAGGGACGGAACCTGCGGGACAAACCGGCATCAATCTCGATTGTACGTTCCCATGACAGGGTTCCCGTGCGTGAGCCCGGCCGTCCGCAGGGCGCGGTGGCGTGCGGAAAGCGACGCGATCACTGCCCGCGCGGCAGGCCGTGCCGACGGCTTCCGCCTCGCCCCGGTCCTGCCGGGCTTCGAGGCCGGTGCGCCGGCCGGCGCACCGGCGAGCACGGTCGCCACGGCGCGTCGTCCACCACCCACCGCCTTCCCGCCCGGCACCGGGAGCGGGCCGGGCCGGTGGCGGGCGGTGGGCGCGGGAGATCGCGGCTCGGAGCTCGGCGTGGCGCGCCGACGGTCGGCCGTTACCCGGGAGTGGGGGCGCCGAGCATCGCCGATGCCGCCTCCAAGGAGGCGGGGGCGGCGGGGACCGGAGCGGGGGCCGGGTTGCACGTGAAGCCGAGACGGGTCAGCGCGCGGGTCATCTCCCCGGCGGTGAAGTCGCGGCGGTCCTGCCGCGTGATGACCTCACCGACCTGCTTCACGGGGTAGCGGCGGCGTCCGATGGTCACGGATTCGCCGGTGACGGCTTCGGGCCTGACGCCCTTCATCGACTGCCGGACCTCGTCCTTGACGAAGTCGAAGGGGAAACGGGCGATGACACAGCGCATGGTGCCTCACGTGTTCGGAGGGGAACCGCACGGCGGGCGGAGCCCCGTGCGGGTCGGGCTGGAGGCGGGCGGCGAGCCCCCTTCGGGGCGGCCCACCGCCGGCCGGGCCGGTGGTTACGCGGCCACGCCGGCGCGCCCGCGTCCGCGCCGGGCGCGGCCGCGGGAGGAGGAGGCCCCGCGCGGCCGGTCCACGACCGGCGCGGTGATGACGACGGGGACGCCGGGAGGGCTCTGGGCCCCGGTGATCCGGCTCAGCTCCGCCTCGCCGGACCGGACCTGGGTGGACTGCGGGGTGATGCCGGCGTCCGCCATCAGTCGGCTCACGGTACGGCGCTGGTTGGGCAGGACCAGCGTCACGACGCTGCCGGACTCGCCCGCCCGGGCGGTACGGCCGCCGCGGTGCAGGTAGTCCTTGTGGTCGGTGGGCGGGTCGACGTTCACGACGAGGTCGAGGTTGTCGACGTGGATGCCGCGTGCCGCGACGTTGGTCGCCACCAGCACCGTGACGTGCCCGGTCTTGAACTGGTTCAGCGTGCGGGTGCGCTGCGGCTGGGACTTGCCGCCGTGCAGCGCGGAGGCACGCACCCCGAGGGACAGCAGGTCCTTGGTCAGCCGGTCCACGGCGTGCTTGGTGTCCAGGAACATGATCACGCGGCCGTCGCGGGCGGCGATCTCGGTGGTCGTGGCGTGCTTGTCGGCGCCGTGCACGTGGAGCACGTGGTGCTCCATCGTCGTGACCGCCCCCTGGGACGGGTCGACGGAGTGGACCACCGGGTCGTGGAGGTAGCGGCGTACGAGCAGGTCGACGTTGCGGTCCAGGGTGGCGGAGAACAGCATCCGCTGGCCGTCCGGGCGCACCTGGTCGAGCAGTGCGGTGACCTGCGGCATGAAGCCCATGTCGGCCATCTGGTCCGCCTCGTCCAGGACGGTGACGCCGACCTGGTCCAGGCGGCAGGCGCCGCGGGCGATGAGGTCCTTGAGCCGGCCGGGGGTCGCCACGACGACCTCGGCGCCGGCGCGCAGCGCGCCCGCCTGGCGGCCGATCGGCATGCCGCCGACGACGGTGGTGAGCCGCAGGCGCATCGAGGCGGCGTAGGGGGTGAGCGCGTCGGTGACCTGCTGGGCCAGTTCCCGGGTGGGTACGAGGACGAGCGCCAACGGCTGCTTGGGCTCGGCGCGCTGTCCGGCCGTACGGGCGAGCAGGGCCAGGCCGAAGGCCAAGGTCTTGCCGGAGCCGGTGCGGCCGCGGCCCAGGACGTCCCGGCCGGCGAGCGAGTTCGGCAGCGTCGCCCCCTGGATCGGGAACGGCACGGTCACGCCCTGGGCACCGAGCGCCGCGAGCAGGGGCGCCGGCAGGTCCAGGTCGGCGAACGTCTCGGCGGGCGGGATCGCGGGGGTCAAGGTGACCGGCGGGGCGAACTCACCCGTCACTGCGGCCGTCCGGCGGCCGGGACCGCCGAAACGGCGCGAAGGGGCTGACCGGTGCTGGTCGCCGGAGCCGCCCCCGTAGGGGCGGGAGGAACGGGTGGAGCGGCGATTGTTCGAGCGGGATACGCGGTTCATGAAGAACCTTCCTCGATGCGGCGCGTATCCGGGAATTCCCAGCGGCGGGGCCGAGGGGGAATCGCAAGAACGGGCCGGAGAAAAGATGGGATCCGGACGGTGCGGAGAGAGCGCTGCGGGGGGCGGATACGCCCCGCACGGACAGGTCTCCCCGGGCTTCGGGGCCCGGGCGCCCGGTGAAAAGCAACGAGCTGGGGCCCGCACCCAAGGTGCGGGCCCCAGCTACGTGGTACGCGTCAGCGACGGCGTCAGGCCGGAACGATGTTCTCGGCCGTCGGGCCCTTCTGGCCCTGCGCGATGTCGAAGGACACCTTCTGGCCTTCCTGGAGCTCACGGAAGCCGGAGGCGGCGATGTTCGAGTAGTGGGCGAACACGTCGGCGCCGCCACCGTCCTGCTCGATGAAGCCGAAGCCCTTTTCCGCGTTGAACCACTTCACGGTGCCAGTAGCCATGTCATATCTCCTTACGGGGCAGTGCCCAGGGGCCCACACTGTGCGAGCCCCGAGTCGCCGCAATGATCGCCCCGTCCGGGAATGAAGACCGGCACACAAAAGCGCTCCCACCGGCACACAGGACGGAGGGGGCACTTGAAGTTTTTGGGAACCACAACTGCAACTGAAATAGACAGTAGCACGAAAAACGGGCGCAGGACAGGAAGACACTCGCCGGCCATTTCACGGGGTGGAATTTCTGTACGCGCCGAAACAGATATTCGCTGTCGGCGCGGAAAAGTGCCGTGCGGTGACGGGGGACGTGCGGCCGCCCGCCGGGTCCCGGCGCGCCCCTGCGGCGGGTCCGGCCCGGTCGCCGCCCTTCCCGCGCGAAGGCCGCGGGAAGGGCGGCCGGCGAACGGACGCCGCCGCCTCCGCGGTCGGCCCGGTGCGGCACACGTCCACCGCCTGCCGGGGGGCCGCTCGGCCGGCCGGCGGTGGAGCGCACCCTCGGAAAAAGAGGGCATCTGCAGTCACCGCTCCAGATATTCGTGTTCGCCCTGTGCCGGTACCGGCGGCCGTGCCCTACCGGGGCCGCGTGAGCACCGGCCCCGTCGGCCCGGTGCTCACGCGGCCCTCCGCAGTGACTCGACGGCCCGGGACGCGCTCGCCGCGCCGTGTCCCCGGTCGATCCGGTCCCGGAAGAGCGCGGGGAGGGGCGCGAGGAGAGCGGTGTCGATGCCCCGGGCCGTGGCGGCGGCGAGGACGTCGGCCGGCCCCACGGCGTTGGTGTCGAGGGGACCACGTCCGCACCGCGGCGAGGAGGGGGTACGGCGCAGGCGGTCGAGCCGGCCGCACAGGGCGGTCCGTGGCCTGCGCGTCCGAAGAAGGGGAGGGGGGTTCGTGCACGTCAGGTGTCGAAGAGGGCTGGTCGGCGCGGTGGGCGTGGCGGGCCGTGGGAGCGGGCCGCCGGACCAGGGCGTGGGCCCGGGCCGCCTCGGCGGCCGTGCCGGGCGCGCCGATCACGACGGCGTCGTCCGGTACCGGCTCCTTCCCCGCCTCCGGCACGTGGCGCGGGACGCGCCGCGGCAGAGCGGGGACGAACGGCGGCTGCCCGCGGTGTCCCCATCCCCCGCGCCCGGCGGGGAGGCGGCGCGTGCGCGCCCGGTGCGGCACGCCGCGGCGGCCCGCCGCCCCGGCATCCGGGGCTGTCGGGGGACGGGCGGGAAGCCCGCGGACCTACCGATCGCTTCCCCACGCGGTACGCAGTGGCCCGTAGTGAGCACGGGTTGAGCACGGATCGGGCAGTCAAGTGAGCACGTCTTCGCGGTGTACTACCCACGTCGGTTGATCGGGGTGCGCGTCTGAGGCCGCACACCCGTCGGCCGGCGAGCCGGGGCGAGAGCGCCCCGGCGGAATCGGGAACACGAAAAACGGGAGTCAGTGAACATGCGAAAGCATCGCGCGCGGTGGGGTCTGCCGAGGATCACGCGGAGCACGGAGTCGCCGGGCCGCCTCCGGAGGCTCGCGGTGGCCGCAGCGGGCCTCGCGCTCACGGTCGCGGGCACGGGGATGATGGCCGGAACGGCACAGGCCGACGGAGCGTTCACCCGGTACGCGAACATGAACTCGGACAAGTGCCTGGACGGCAACGCGGCCGGTGACGTGTACGCCAGCACCTGCCAGTCCTTCAACCCGTGGATGACGTGGGCCCAGCAGTACGACAGGGGCTGGTGGGTGCACGGTGCCACGGGACGCTGTCTGGACTCCGACAGGTACGGCAAGGTCTACACGAGCCCGTGCCAGACGGGCAACCAGCACCAGCAGTGGCAGCACATGGGGTCCAGCGTCTACATGAACCGGGCGACCGGCCTGTGCCTGGCGAACAGCCTGGGAAGCAGCGTGGTCTATGCCAAGGGCTGCGACATCCGCGACCCCAACCAGCGGTGGGAGGACCAGTGACGCCGAACGGCGTCCCCCACCGGGCGGGGCGACGGCCGGCGTCCGCACGACCGGTGCTCACGGGCCCGGCTCCCCGGGGGGCCGGTGGCTCGGCCGGGGGCCGGTGGAGTCCGGCCAGCCCGAGGTAGACGCGGGTGGCGGTCGTGATGGCGTCCAGGTCGTCGCGGGGAGGGCGGTGCGCACGACGGCCGCCGTGGGCCCGGCCACCACCGACCGGGCGGATATGTTCCGGTTCCGCGGGACGACGGTGCCGGCGGCGAGGAGGCCATCGGCTACGACGAGATCGCGGCGGCCGTCGGCAAGAGCCCGGCGGCCGTCCGCCAGATCGCGCACCGCGCCCGCCGGCACGTCAGCGCCCGGCGCCCCCGGAAGGCGGTCTCCCCGAGCGACGCCCGGGCGGTCGTGGAGTCGTTCCGGCGTGCTCTCGAAACCCGGGACCCCCAGGGCCTCCTGGACGTGCTCGCCCCCGACGTCGTCCTGGTGAGCGACGGCGGCGGCGTGAAGCGGACCGCGCTGCGGCCGGTCGTCGGCGCCGGGAAGCTGGTCCGCTTCTACCTCGGCGGCTCCGCCAAGACCGGCGCCACGATCACCTGCGAGCCGACCCTGGTCAACGGCAGTCCGGCACTGGTCCTGCACCTGGACGGTGAGATCGACGGTGTCATGGGGCTGCGGGTCGAGGAGGGCCGCATCACGGGCGTCTACTACGTCCGCAACCCGGAGAAGCTGACCCGCGTCGGGACCGAGACCCCGCTCACCCTGCGATGAGGAGGCCGGGGTGCCGGTCCCCCGCCCGCCCGGGGGGCCGCCCGGTGCCCGGTCTCCGCCGCCGTACCGGGCCGGGCGGCGGTGCGGGCGGGGCGGGAGAGGCCGGCACCCCCCGAGCTCGTCAACTTGGGTTGACAGTCGACCCTTGTCAACCTAGATTGACAAGCATGACCGAAGCGACCGATCTGGCCGCCCGCGCCGGCGACCGCGACCCCCGGGTGGGGCTGCGGGCCGTCGCCGCGCTGCGGCGGCTGTTGGAACAACTGGAGTCCGTCCAGGTACGCAGCGCCCGCGCACAGGGCTGGTCCTGGCAGGAGATCGCGGCCGAACTGGGCGTCAGCCGCCAGGCCGTGCACAAGAAGTACGGGAGGGCGTGAATGTTCGAGAGGTTCACGACGGCGGCGCGCTCGGCGGTGGTCGGAGCGCAGGCGGAGGCCACGAAGGCCGGTGCCGCCTGGGTCACGGAGGAACACCTGCTGCTGTCCCTGCTGGAGCAGGGCGCACTCGACCCCCTCGGGGTGGACCGGGCCGCCATCCGTGCGGGACTGGCCGCGGCCCGGCGCCGGGGCGGCCTGTCGAAGGCCGACGAGGAGGCCCTGGCAGGGCTGGGGATCGACCTGACCGAGGTGGTCTCCCGGGTCGAGCGGACCCACGGCGAGGGCGCCCTCGGCGCGTCCGCACCCCGCGCCCGCGGCTTCGCCGCGTCCCTGTTCGGCCGCCGGGAGCCGGGGCCGCGCTCCCACCGGCCGTTCACCGAGGGGGCCAAGCAGACCCTGGAACAGTCCCTGCGCATCGCCCTCGGCCGCAAGGACAAAGAGATCGGGGCCCGGCACCTGGTCCTGGCCCTCGCCGCCCGACCGGGCCCGGTCTCCGAGGTCCTGGCGGACCACGGCGTCACCTACGCCCACGCGGAACGCGGCCTGACCGCCTGACGGCCGACCGGTCCCGGCGGTCCGCCGCGGCCTCCCCCTGGGCACAGGCGTGACATCGCCGTGCGGGGCCCGCAGCGGGCGGCGCCGTCGGTACGGGCACGAGGGGGCCCGAGGGCGGCCCGGGAGTGCTCCCGCGCGCGCCGCGGCGAGCCGCCGGCCCGAAGGCGCGGTCCGTCCGCGCACACCCCACGCGCCCGGCTCCACCGCCCGCTCGACGCGGTGCCCCGACCGCCGCCCGGTGCCGGGCCACCCGGCGCCGGGGAAGGGCCCCCGCGGCGGGCACGACGCGTGCGCCTCCCGCGGGGCCGGGCCCCGCGGGAGGCGCACGCGGGGTTCCGGCCCGAGCCGGTGGGGCGGGGCGTATCGGAAGTGCGGTGCTCTGAGATCATGGTGCGATGGAACACGCTCGACAGATGATCAGTTCCGGGTCGCCGCTTGAGCCCCGCATCGGGTTTTCACGGGCAGTCCGCAAGGGGAAGCATGTCGCGGTCGCCGGTACCGCCCCCATCGGGGACGACGGAACGACGGTGGGGCAAGGCGATGTCCGTGCCCAAACCGTGAGGTGCCTGGAGATCGCCGAGGCCGCACTGAAGGAAGCCGGGGCGTCGCTGGAGGACGTCGTACGGACCCGCATCATGCTCACGGACGTGACGCGCTGGCGGGAGGCCGCGCAAGCGCACGGTGAGCGGTTCGCGTCGATCCGCCCGGCCTGCACCTTCGTTGAGGTCTCACGTTTCATCGACCCCGACTGGCTCGTCGAGGTAGAGCTCGACGCCATCCTCGACTGACCCGCGAAGGTGCTGGTCGCAACCGCTCGTCGACGGCTGTGCCCAGCACCTTCGCCACCGGCCCCGGCGGGGGGGACGGACGGCGCCGGGTCTCGCCCCGGGCGGGGTCCTCCGACCGGCAGGAGGAGCGGCCCTGGCCGGGGACGTCGCACGTCCCCTTCAGGACCCGCGCGGAGCGGGACGGCACGCGCCGAGGTCGTCGAGGCGCCCGCGGTGGTGCCCGCGGAAATCACCGGGCCGCCGAGGACGGCGGGGCGCGGACCGAGCGGTACGCGGAGGAGCCTTCGGCGGGCGCTCTCGACCCCGCACCGCGGCGGGAAGCGAATATCCGCTGGACAGCGCTGACGGCAACGGTGAGCGTGGGGGCATGCAGCAGGAGCAGATCTGGGACGCGGAGACCGCACGGGGTTACGACACACCAGGGTCCGGCATGTTCGCGCCGGAGGTCCTGGGGCCGACCGTGGAGCGACTCGCCCAGCTCGCCGGGGGTGGGGCAGCGCTTGAGTTCGCCATCGGGACCGGCCGGGTGGCCGTTCCGCTCGCGGAGCGGGGGGTCCCGGTGACCGGCATTGAATTGTCACCGCCGATGGTGGAGCAACTGCGCACCAAGGTGGACGAGACGACGATCCCGGTGGTCATCGGCGACATGGCGACCACCGTCGTACCCGGGGAGCACACCCTGGTCTACCTCGTCTACAACACGATCTCCAATCTGCTCACCCAGGCCGAGCAGGTCGAGTGTTTCCGCAACGCCGCTCGCCACCTCGTACCCGGTGGCCGGTTCGTGGTCGAGCTGTGGGTGCCCGAGCTGCGCAAGCTCCCCCCGGGCCAGACCGCCACCGTCTGGCACTCCGAGACCGGCTACATCGGTCTGGACACCTACGACGTCCTGCGGCAGCGCGTCGTGTCGCACCACTTCCGGTTCGACGAGACCCGGCAGGCGCGGCTGTCCCGCAGCCCCCACCGCTACGTCTGGCCGGCCGAACTCGACCTCATGGCCCAGTTGGCCGGGTTCGAGTTGGAGGCCAGGGACGCGGACTGGACCGGTGCCGAGTTCACCGCCGAGTCGCGTTCCCACGTCTCCGTGTACCGGATCCCGCAGACGCGGTAGCTTCCTTCGCGTCGGTGCCGCCCCGGAGGGCGGGCGGAACGCCCGGCCGGCCGTCCCCCATGGGCCCGGGGCGTCACGTGAGCCCGGAACTGCGGGGAAGCATCAACGCCGAGTCCGCGTGGAGCGTGATGCGCACCGGTACGAAGGCGGTGGCGTCCACCGGCGACTCGCCGGTGCCGGGGCTGCGGGCGTAGCGCGGATGGGCACCCCCGCTGATCTGCCAGCGCATGCGGTGGCCGACGCCGAAGCGGTGGGCGGTGGAGCTCATCGGCACGGTGGCCTGCGAGGGGGTCCGTCCGGTCGTCCGGAGCCGGCCGAGCCCGTCGCAGACGTTGACGGAGCGGCCGTCCGGGTCCACGTCGCACAGGCGGGTGAAGACGTCGGCGTGCCCGGTGTCCGTGGAGACGCTCAGCCGTGCGGAGACCGGGCCGAGGACGTCCACGGGCGCGGTCAGTGGAGGGGTGGTGAAGGTCAGGACGTCGGCCCGGGCTTCCAGGGCGCGGTTGTCGCGCGGACCGGCGCCGGCGGAGAGCAGGGGCCCGCCGAGGGACGGGGTGGGGTCGGCCGGGTCGTAGCGGAACGCCGTCACGGGTGTGGGGTCCGTGGGGGCCTGCTCGGTGAGGTGTCCGCCGGGGAGGGGGTACCAGGAGGAGGTGGCCGTGACCGGTGGCCAGTCGTCGAGGTCCCGCCAGGCGTTCTCGCCGCCGATGTGCGCGCGCACCGCGGTGGGACGCAGGCCGGAGGGGTCCGCGCACAGGTGGGCGCGGAGCCACGCGAGGCTCTCGGCGAACACCTCGGGCCATCCCTGTCGCAGGGCGGAGGCGTGGGTCCAGGGGCCGACGAGCAGGGCCGTCTCGCACCCGGCCCGACGCAGCCGGTGGTACTGCTCGAAGGTCTGGTCGACCAGTGCGTCGTGCCATCCGGTGATCAGGCTCGTGGGCACGCGGAACCGCTCCGCCGGCTCCGCCGGTGAGGCGCCGCGCCAGTACGCGTCCTCGGCGTCCGGGTGCGTCATCACGTCGTCCAGCCAGGGCACTTCGCCCCCGAGGGCGGACGCGTACGCTCCGCGCAGGGGCCGCGCGGTGGTGACGGCGCGCAGGCGGCGCCGCAGGCGCAGTGCCGCCCTCAGGAACGGCGCCGGGCCCCGGTGCTGGTAGGTCATGCCCACGCCGACGGCGAGGGCGTTCTCCAGGCGCAGCGCACCGTCCGCGTGGAACAGGGCGTAGGGGTCGTGCAGGCCCACCTGCACCACCATCGCCTTCAGTTCCGGCGGCGGATCCGCGGCGAGGGCCCCTTGCACGTAGCCCAGGTAGCTGGGACCGACGGTCCCCAGTGTTCCGTTGAACCACGGTTGCCCGCGCAGCCAGGACACCGTGGCCCGGCCGTCGGCGGTCTCGTTGCGCCACAGGTCGAACGCGCCGCCCGACCCGCCGGTGCCGCGGCAGCTCTGCAGGACCACGTGGAACCCCTGTTCGGCGAAGAGCAGGCCGTACATGGGGGACCACGGCAGACCCCGGCCGTAGGGCGAGCGGACCAGGAGGGTGGGGAAAACGCCCTCCGCGCGCGGGAAGTAGTGGTCGGTGATCAGCGGGCTGCCGTCGGCGGCCGGCACCACCAGCCCGGGCTCCCATCCGACCTCGTGCCGTTTCGCCGGGAGTCCTCGCCAGGTCGCCCTCATCATCCGCGAGGACAGCGGCGGCCTTCCGGCGGGTGGCGCTCCGGCCGCGGTACCGGGCGTGCGTGGCGACATCTTCCCCTCCTATATTCCGTACGTTGTACGAGAATACGGCATGCTTGGATGGCCTCCGCAGGAGCCGCCTCGACCACCAGGGGAAGGAGCGCGAGACCGTGCCCCACGACGGAGGGTCCGGCGCCGCGGGCGTCGACCCCGAACAGCTCTGGCTGCGTCCCGCCGAGCCCCGCAGGGGCCGCAGACCCTCCTTCAGCCGTGAGGTGATCACGGCGGCGGCCGTCGCCCTCGCGGACGCGGAGGGACTCGAAGCGGTCACCATGCGGCGGGTGGCCGCCGAGGTCGGGGCCGGGGTCATGTCGCTCTACAGCTACGCTCCCGACAAGGAGACGCTGCTGGAGCTGATGGTCGACCACGTCAGCGGCGAGCTGTCGGTCACGGACGCGCCCACCGGCGACTGGCGCGCCGACCTCAAGGCCATCGCCCACCTCCAGCGCGCCCACATGCTGCGCCACCCCTGGTTGCCCGCCGTCCTGTCCACCCGTCGCGTTCCGGGGCCCAACACGCTGGCCTTCCTGGAACGCGCGCTCGCCGCGCTGCGTCCCACCGGGCTGGACGGCGCGGCGAAGCTGGAGGTGTTCGCCCAGCTCACCGCGTTCGTGGCCGGACACGTCACCCACGAGATCGCGCAGGCAGCGGCCTCACGGTCCTCGGAACGGGCCGCAGCCGAGGCGCGCTACCTGGCCGCGGTCGCCGCGGACGGCCGTCACCCGGAACTCGCCGAGGCGCTTTCCGCTCCCGGCCGTTCCCTCGCCCCCGAAGCCACGTTCACCCGGTTCCTCAACCGCCTGGTCGACGGCCTCGACGCCGACTGATCCCGCCCTCCCCCGTCACCGCGTCCGTCCTCACCGGTGGCCGGCGCCTCCCGGACCGGGGCCGACCGCGGGCGTGATCGGTGGGGAGCGGCTTGCTCGCGCGGTCGACACCCGTCGACGGGTGCTGTCCGAAACCGCGTGGTTCCCGTCCCGTTCACGTCATTCGCGCGGAACGACCTGCGACCTCCCGAGGTCCGTTCCTACTATGGGCGATCGGCGACGGACGAGGAAGACGCGGACCTTTCGGTTCGCCGGGAAGGGAAGGCGATGCGCCCCTGCGGGCAGTTGCGCGCCCCTCGGGCGGACCGCGGAGCGGCAAGCCCGTCCCCGCGCTTCGGGCGCGATGTTCAACTGTGCTGCTCGCCGGCCCCGCCGACGGCGGGTGCTCCTCTAAGGTACCGCCACGCGCGCTTGCCATGATCGTGACGTTCGGGGAGTGCCCCGCGTCGGTCCGGCATCCGGCGCCCCATCCGCCACACCTCGTCCCCGCGAAGGGACGGGCCCCGCCGCCCGCCCTGCCCTCAGACAGCCCACCTGCCCATCCAGCCCCGCCTCGCTCGACACACGAGGCCGCGGGCCGGAGCGCTACGGACGGAAACGGATCGCATGACCACGCAACAGACCATCTCACTCCTCGTCGGCCTCGCCGCCATGGTGCTCCTGGCACGGCTGCTCGGAGCACTGGCCCGACGCCTGGGCCAACCGGCGGTGATCGGCGAGGTGCTCGCCGGCATCGCGCTGGGGCCGACCCTCTTCCACGGGGCGATATCCGACGTCCTCTTACCCGACACCATACGGCCCCTGCTCGGCGCCCTGGCCGCGGTCGGTGTCGCCGTCTTCATGTTCATCGTCGGGCTGGAGTGGGACGCGGCCCTGATCCGGGGGAGCGGGGCCATCGCCCCCAGCGTCTCGCTCAGTTCCATCCTGCTGCCCTTCGGCCTCGGCGCGGCCCTGGCCCTCTACCTGATGGAAGACCACGGCACCGGTGACAGGACGGCGTTCATGCTCTTCATGGGCATCGCCATGTCGATCACCGCGTTCCCGGTGCTGGCCAGGATCCTCACCGACAGGGGCATGGCCCGCACTCCCCTGGGTGTGGTGGCCCTGGCCTGCGCCTCCATCGACGACGTCCTCGCCTGGTTCCTGCTCGCCGCCGTGGTCGCCCTCAGCGGTTCGGCCGGCGCCGACGAGTGGCGGATCCTGCTCGCCGTCCCGTACCTGCTGGGCATGATGTTCCTGCTGCGTCCCGCGCTGCGCCGGATGGCGGAGCGCCGGGCCTCGCTCCGGCTCACCCCGACCGTCTTCGCCTGCATCCTCGCCGGCCTGCTGCTGTCCGCCGCCGCCACCGAGTGGCTGGGCCTGCACTACATCTTCGGCGCGTTCCTCTTCGGCGTCGTCCTCCCGCGCTCCGGCACCGAGCAGCTCCGCCGCGACGTGCACGACCGCCTCGGCCAGATGAGCGGCACGCTGCTCCTGCCCGTGTTCTTCCTCGTCGCCGGCCTTCGGGTCGACCTCTCCGGGCTCGACGCGGGCGGGCTCGGGGACCTCGGCCTCATCCTGCTGGTGGCCGTGGGCGGAAAGTTCATCGGCGCGTTCGCCGCCGCCCGTCTGAACCGGATGCCGGTGCGGCAGTCAGCCGCGCTGGCCACCCTGATGAACACCCGCGGCCTCACCGAACTCATCGTCCTGAACGTGGGCCTGCAACTGGGCTTCCTCCAGCAGGAGCTCTACTCGCTCATGGTCGTCATGGCCGTGGTGACGACCGCGATGGCAGGCCCCCTGCTGACCTGGCTCCTGGGGCGGCCCACCGGCGACGACCTCGTCGACACCGGCACCGACGCGCCCCCCGGGGCCGCCAAGGCCACCACCGCGCCCGAACGCACGGCAGGTCCCACCGCGTAGCCGCACCGACCACGCGCGCCGTCGGCACCGGCGCGCCGATCACGGCGGGGACCCCCGCGCGGCACGGCCCCCGGCGGGCTCCGCACGGGGGTCCCCGTCTCCCACCGCCGAGCGTCCACGTGGCACCGCGGGTTCACCCGGCCCTCCGCCGGGGGGCCTGCCGGCCGGGGCGGCGAGGCAGCCCGCCGGCCCCGCGGCCCGGCTCCGGACCACCGGCTGCGAGCCGGTCCCCGTGGCTCCGGTACGGGGAGGGGGTCAGGCGGGCGGCCGGACGGCCTCGGCGACCTGCTCGTTGATCTTCCCGAAGGGGACGTGGACGCTCGGCGTGGTCCTTGAGGTGCTCGCCAGGTGGCTCGCCTGGTCGTCGAAGAAGATGTGCGGCTTGAGGACCTTCATGATCTCGCCCTTGTCGATGCCGCCGAGGAAGAACGCGTCGTTCACCGTCAGCCCCCACCGCTTCAGGCTCATCGCCGCCCGTTCGTGCGCGGGCGCGTTGCGCGCGGTGACGAGCGACACGTGGAGGCGGATCCGGTAGTCGGGGTCCTTCCGGCGCTTTTCCTCCTCCCGCCGCTGAATGCGGTTGATGTTGGCGAGGAAGTCCTTCAGCGGTCCCGCATCGTGCGGGACGGCGGCGTTCAGCACCTCGTGGGCCCGGAATCCCTCGATGCCCCCCGTCTGGTAGACCCGCTCCGACTCGTCGGTGGCGAGGACGCCGTCGAAGTCGAAGGAGACGCGCAGGTCGCGGTCGTCGACGTCGTCCTCGTAGGGCCCTCCCAGGACGTGGCCCGCGGGAAGTCCCGCCGCGACGGCCTCGCGTACGTCGCCGGCGTTCGCCGACAGGAACAGCGACATGTTGAGGGCCGGCATGAACGCGTGGGGCGAGCGGCCCTGCATGAAGACGGCCCGGCTGATCGGCAGCTCGTGGGCCTGTATGGAGCGCATGACGCGAAGCCCGGTGTCGGGGTCGTTCCGGGAGAGGACGATGACCTCGACCAAGGGGTCGTCTTCCTCGCCCAGGTCGTTCAGCGACAGCAGCCGGCGGATGAACGGGAACGCGACTCCGGGGCGGAGCGTGTCGTCACGGTGTTCTTCCTGGTAGGCGCGGTAGCTGTCCTCGCCCTGCTCCCGGAAGACGGCGTCCGACTCCGCGAGGTCGAAAAGCGCGCTGGAGGCGATACCGATGACCAGCCGGTTCTCAAGGTCGTAGGCGGCCACGGCAACCCCTTTGTCCAGTCCGTTCCCTTGACCCCCGATCATCTCATCGTCACACCGGCCCGGTCGGGTTCGGGCGTCCGGTGGTGCCGCCGTCGAACGCCGGGGGGCCGGCCGGGTGCCGAGGGGGTCCAGCGGTGGTCAGGGACGGAGGCCGGCGTCCAGCATGCGGATCAACTCGCCGACCCGTCCGCCGCCGGCCGGTGCCGCCGGAAAGCGTTCGAGCACGTCGACGACGACCGGGGTCGCGCGACGCACCGCGTGCTCGACGTGTTCGGCGCCGACGGCCCGGTCGTCGCCGGCGAGCAGCTCGGCCGCTCTGGCCGCGTGGGCGCCCGCGCCGAGGATGTGCTTGACCTGGGTGGCCTTGGCCAACGGGTGCAAGTAGGCCGCGCCCGCCGCGGACATCGCCGCCCACGCTGCCTCGCGCGCGGCCGCCGTGTCCGCGCCCTTGGCCGCCCTGAGCGCCGCCCACGCCGTGTCGCGCAGGGATTTCCCCCGCTCACCGCCCCGGGCGAACTCCCAGGCGGCACCGATCGCGTCCCGCGGCCGCGAGTCGTCCGGCTGATCGGCCTCGAACACCTCGAGTACCGCCTCCGCGCACGCCGCGGCGAACGCGGTGACCTCGCGGAGGTCCTGCTTGCTCAGAACGACCTCGCCCGCTTCCCCTGTCATGGTCCCATCTTCGACCACCGCGCCAGACGACGAGGCGGCAGGGCGTACGGGTGTTCCCCCTCGTGTCGTCCGGCCGCGGAGCCCGGGCGGGTGCGTCCAGGACGCTGACGGAGGCCCTCCGCGGCTGCCGCGCCCCAGGCCCGTGCGGTACGCGGCACCCGCGCCGGCCCGCGGCGATCGGCACAGGGCCCGTGGAGGCCCGGATGGTTCGCGTACGCGCGGGGCCACGTGGAGAACCCGCTGCCGCGCCCCGCGCGGCCGGCGTCGGAGCCGCGCGGACCGCCCCGACCCCGCGTCTCGCCCGTGGCGCCCCGAGGGGCGGGAAGGGGGCCGGTCCCCCGGACGGCCGGCGGCTCTCGTGTGCCGCTTCCCCCGGTGCGGCGTGCCGCGCCGCCGGCCGTCACCGAAGATTCTGCGCGCCCCGCGCACAGGGGGCGAAGCCTTTCGGTCAGCGCCGAAGCGCCTGACGTGAAGGGGTCTGGCCGTGCCGGGGGCGCGACGGGAGAGTGGCCTCTTCGACGAGCGAGCGAGGAGGGCCTCGGTGCTGCGCATCCACCTCACGAGGGAGGACCTGGCCAAGACCCGCGTGGCGACCACCTGGGGACCGTTGGGCGAGACGTTCTTCAGCCTGATGACCCTGCAGCGGCACGACCCGCCGCCCGCGTTCGCGGGCTGGCACCGGCGGACCCACGGCATTCCCGCCGCCCGCCACCCCGCCGCGGCGCTCTTCCGGGACGAGGTCCTGGACCTGTTCACGCTCACCGGGCGCGCGGCCTCCCTGGAGGAGGGCATGGAAGCCCTGCGGGCGGCGCATCCGCGCCACGTGGAAGCCGAGATCGTCGGCGCGGGGGAGAGCCACGCCCGCTACTTCCCGCACGCACCCGCCTGGTCCGGCGCCGACTGGGGGGATCCCGCACACGACAGGGCCGACCGGCAGAGCCTGCTGGACTTCATCGACGCCTACCACCGGGCCGCGGTGCTTCCCCACTGGCCGCGCGTCCTCGCGCGCCTACAGGCCGAACAGACCAGCTACGCCCGGATCCTCGCCGAGCACGGGGTGGAGGCGATGCTCTCCGCGCTGCCTCCGGGGTTCCGCTGGCGCCCGCCCGTCCTGGAGGTCGGGCGTGGCAAGTCGGTCGGGGAGTCCCGGCCCGCCGGCCGCGGCCTGACCCTGGTGCCCTCCGTCTTCTGCCAGACGAGGCTCGTCTCCAACTTCGTCAGCGCTGTCAACCCCCAGGCACCCGTGCTGCTGTTCTTCCCCGTCGTGCGCACCATCGCCGACGCCGCGGCCGTGCTGACGCCCAGGGGGACCGCCGAACTGAGGGCGCTGGAGTCGCTCCTCGGCCGTACCCGCGCCCGCGCCCTCGACGCCATCGGCCAAGGCCCCTGCACCACCGGCCGGCTCGCCCAACGGCTCTCCGTGTCCCCTGCCTCCGCCAGCGAACACGCGACCGTGCTGCGGAAGGCCGGTTTGATCACCACCACCCGGCACGGCAGCGCCGTCCTCCACAGCCTCACCCCCCTCGGCACCACACTGCTCAACGGCACCCCGTCGTCCGCCGGCAGCGCGTAGAGCGGCACCGCCCGCTGCCCGTCGAGGCCCTGGCCGTGCCGTGGGGACCAGCCGGCGGCCCGTGCCCGGTACCGGAGGAAGGCGGGATCCTCCCGGGGCGGGCTCCGCGGGCGCGGCGTCTCCGGCCCCTTCCCCGCGCGGTCGGCGCAGGTCTCCCGCGGCGCGGGCGGCCGGAGCCGCCGGGCCCGCCGTACGACCGTACAACCGGGCAGCAGCCGCAACCGTACGGTGGCAGGCGGCCCCGGTCGAGGCCCGGCGCGGCCCACCGGACTCGTCCCGGACCCGGACGGGCCCTCGTCGCGGCCGGTGCGGGAGCGCTGGACGCGGTGCCGGAGTGGAGGGCCCGGTCCGGTACGAGGCGGTCCGGCAAGATGGGGAGGCAGACGGCCCCTGCCCGGAGCGGCACGAGGAGAAGATCGCCCGCCATGACCGACAAGTCCCCTCCGTTCGACGAGCTCGACCGGAAGATCGTCGCGATCCTGATCGAGAACGCCCGGGCGAGTTTCGCCGAGATCGGCGCGGTCGTCGGCCTGTCGGCCACCGCCGTCAAACGCCGGGTGGACCGGCTGCGGAAGACCGACGTGATCACGGGCTTCAGGGCCACGGTCCGCCCCGCCGCGCTCGGCTGGCGCACGGAGGCGTACATCGAGGTGTACTGCGACAGCGCGGCACCGCCCAGGCGCATCGCGGAGGTGGCGCGCAAGTACCCGGAGATCGCGGCGGCCATGACGGTGACCGGGGCCGCAGACGCGCTCCTGCACGTCAGGGCCACCGACGTGGAGCACTTCGAGGAGGTGCTGGAGCGGATCCGCAGCGAGCCCTTCATCCGCAAGACAATCAGCTACATGGTGCTGTCCCACCTGCTGCCGGAGAGCCCGGAAGCGGGGGCCAGCGAGTCCGCGCCGGTCGCCGTCCCCGACGGCACAACGGGTGACGCAACGAACCTGCCCTGAACCGCCGGTCCACGCAGCATTCCTGCGTATGCGCGCAGTTTCCCTTTCTTGTCGGATGCATCGGCCCCTTCCTACGGTGGGAGGACCCCCGATCGTCGCCGCAGGAAGCGGAGGAGCTCCCCGTGCCCGTAGGACGTGCCCCGCTCGGCCGCGGCCGAAGTCGCAGGCGCTATCTGATGTGCGAGCCCCGCTACTTCGAGGTGCGCTACGCCATCAACCCGTGGATGGACACGGACACGCCGGTCGATCGCGCGCTCGCCCGTGAGCAGTGGGGGAACCTGGTCCAGACCTACCGCGACCACGGCCACACGGTCGAGACGGTGGCTCCGGTGGAGGGCCTGCCCGACATGGTGTTCGCGGCCAACGCGGCCCTCGTCGTGGACGGTCGGGTCTTCGGCTCGTCCTTCCGCGCGCCCGAGCGGCGGCAGGAGTCGGCCGCGTACGCGACCTGGTTCAAGGCGGCCGGTTACGACGTCCACACCCCCCGGTCGGTCTGCGAGGGCGAGGGCGATCTCGTCCCGGCCGGCCGGTTCGTGCTCGCCGGCGCCGGCTTCCGCACGCAACGGGCCGCCCACCGCGAGGTGCAGGAGTTCTTCGGCAGGCCCGTGATCAGCCTCGACCTGGTCGATCCCCGCTTCTACCACCTGGACACCGCGCTGTTCTTCCTCGGCGAGGAGGACGGTGAGGGCGACGGGACGGGCGCGGGCGACGTCGCGTACTACCCGGCGGCGTTCTCCCCGGGCAGCCGCGAGGTCCTCCGGCGGCTGTACCCGCGCGCGCTGATCGCCACCGAGGAGGACGCCCTGGCGTTCGGCCTCAACTCCGTGTCCGACGGCCGCCACGTCTTCGTCGCCCCGCAGGCCCACCACCTCGTCGACCAGCTCGCCCACCGTGGATACGTCCCCGTCCCCGTCGACCTCTCGGAGTTCCACAAGGCCGGCGGGGGCATCAAGTGCTGCACTCAGGAGATCCGCTGATGACCAGCCCCACCACCTTCCCCGCGTCCGGGTCCGCCTCCGGGACACGTTCGTCGGCGCAGCTGATCCGCGCCGAGGCCCCGGTAGTGGCGCACAACTACCACCCGCTGCCCGTAGTCGTCGCCCGGGCGGAGGGCACCTGGGTCGAGGACGTCGAGGGCCGCCGCTACCTCGACATGCTGGCCGGCTACTCGGCCCTCAACTTCGGGCACCGCCATCCCGCGATCGTCGAAGCCGCGCACCGCCAGCTCGACGAAGTCACCCTCACCTCGCGCGCCTTCCACAACGACCGGCTGGCCGGCTTCGCCGAGCGCCTGGCCGAGCTGACCGGCCTCGACATGGTGTTGCCGATGAACACCGGCGCCGAGGCCGTGGAGAGCGCCGTCAAGGTGGCCCGCAAATGGGCGTACGAGGTCAAGGGCGTCGCACCGGGCCGGGCGACCGTCGTCGTCGCCGACGGCAACTTCCACGGCCGCACCACGACGATCGTGAGCTTCTCCACGGACGAGGCGGCCCGTGCGGGGTTCGGGCCCTTCACCCCCGGCTTCCGTGCCGTCCCGTACAACGACCTCGCCGCGCTGGAAGCGGCCGTGGACGAGACGACGGCGGCCGTGCTGATCGAACCCATCCAGGGTGAGGCCGGCGTCGTCATCCCCGACGAGGGCTACCTCACCGGCGTCCGCGAACTGACCCGGCGCCTGGGGTGCCTCTTCATCGCCGACGAGATCCAGTCGGGCCTCGGGCGCACGGGCCGCACGCTGGCCGTCGACCACGAATCGGTGGTGCCGGACGTCCTGCTCCTGGGCAAGGCCCTGGGCGGCGGCATCGTCCCGGTCTCCGCGGTGGTCGCCCACCGCGACGTGCTCTCCGTGCTCCGGCCCGGTGACCACGGTTCGACGTTCGGTGGCAACCCGCTGTCGGCCGCGGTCGGTTCGGCGGTCCTCGACCTGCTGGCCACCGGCGAGTTCCAGCGGCGGGCCGCCGAGCTGGGCGACGTACTGGACCGCGGCCTGGCCGCGCTCACCGGCACGGGCGTCATCGCCTACCGGGCCCGCGGCCTCTGGGCGGGCGTGGACATCGACCCCGCGATCGGCACGGGACGGCAGATCAGCGAGCGCCTCCTCGCCGAAGGCGTGCTGGTCAAGGACACCCACGGGTCCACGCTCCGGCTGGCGCCGCCGCTGACCATCACGGAGGAGGAACTCCACACCGCGCTCGAAGCCCTGAGGAAGGTCCTGGCGTAGGGGCCCGTCCCGGGTCGGGCGGTGTCCACGCCGTACGGGCACCCGGCGGTACGGGTGATCCGGCGGTCGGCGGTGAGCCGTCCGGCCCGCCCCGGGTGCGGGTGGAGTTCCTCGCACCGGGCGGCACCGCCCCGAAGGGGCCCACCGGCGGCTCGGACCGAGTACCCGCCCCGGACGCCGGTGCCGGCGCCCGTCCCGGAACCGGCGCGTCGGGGCCGAGCGCCGTCCACCGCTTCCGCCCGGACCGCGGGCAGGAGGCGTTCGTACGGCGGGACTCTGTCTCTCCCGGGCGTGTTCGGGTTCAATGTGGTGGGTCCGGTCGCGTCCGAAGGGGGCAGAGCGTGAGTGGAGCGTCGTCGAACGGGCTTCCTCCGGTTCCCGCGGATCCGCCGCCCCCACCACCGGCCCCGGTACCGGGCCCACCGGTTCCGCCCGGCCCGGCTCCGTCCCCCGCGCCCGCCCCGCCGCCCAGGCGCACACTCGGTGAGGTCGCGGCGCTGATCTCCGCCCTCGCGGCCGTCGCCGGTGTCCTCCTCGGCTTCTTCGGCCTCCCGACGGTGGTCAACTCGCCCACCGCGCGCACCCTGACGGCCACCGTGACGACCACGGCGACGGTCACGGTGACGGCGCCCGCCCCGGACCCGGACCCGTCCCCGTCCGGCTCCGGCTCCGGCTCCGGCGAGGACGGCGCGGCGAAGCCGTCGAGTCCGGCGCCCTTGCCCTCGGGTGCCGTGCCGCTCACCGACCTCTCCCCCATCCGCGGCGGCGACGCGTTCCACATCCAGTCGGTGACCATGGGGGCGAAGTCCTACGAGCACGCCATGGCGTTGACCTACCCCTGCGACAGCACGTCCATCGAGTACAGCATCAACGAGCGGTACAGGTCGCTCACCTTCACCGTCGGGCTGGACGACAACGGCACGGCCGAGCTGATCAAGGTGATGGTGTACGGCGACGACCGGGTCAGGAAGACCGTGGGCACGGAGATCAACCGGCCGCAGACCGTGACCGTGGACATGACCGGGGTCGTCAAACTCCGCATCAGCTCCACCGGCGAGTGCGACAACAGCGGAATCGTCCTCGCCCTGGCCGACGCCACGCTCCACTCGTGATCCCGCTCGTCCCGCCGCGGAAGTGCCCGAGGGGACGACCACCGGGGCCGGACCGGCCGGGTGCTTCCTTCCCCCGGCCCGGCGGCGTTCCGGTGGGTCCGGCGGACGGTGGCATCCGCTGACACCGCCCAGCCGGTGCCGCCACCGGCACCGGCTGCCAGGACCGCGGCGGGGAGCCGTTCCGGGGTGCCGCCGACGGCCCCCGTCCTCGGCCGGGTGCAGGGGGGCCGCCGGTTGCCGTACGTCCGGGCCCTGTTCCGCGGTCGGCGAGCGCGGCGGGCCGGGCTGCGTCGCGGCCGAGCCGCCTCACCTCGTAGGGTCGGTCTCCGGTCAGGTGTCGCGTGCCGTGGTCACCGCCGGTCGAGGGCGGTAGCGACCTGGTCCATGACGCGCCGCCAGTGAGCCCGTCGCCGTTCGCGCTCTTCAGCGCTTGCCAGGTGCTCCTGGTGGAAGCGGAGCATCGTCCGGGCTCCGTCGCCTGCGGGGGCGAGGGCGACCTGGACCGTGGTGGCGCCGTGGGTGACGCGGATGCGGTCCGCGGGGCGGTAGCCGCGCACCTCGCCCGGCACTCCTCCGGCCGTCCGGTAGGGGGTGCCGCGTTCCGGGGCGAGGACCGTGCCCGGGCCGAGCCGGAGGGCGGTGCCTTCGGGGCTGCTGATGAAGTCCCAGACGATGGCCACGGGATGGGGCAGGGTACGGGACACGCCGATCTGCCAGCCGGCGTCCTTGGTGAGCCCTGTGGGCACGACGGTCACCCTTCCTCGGCGTGGCGGGCGCGCAGCGCCCTGACCTTGTGGCGGTTGCCGCAGTGCTCCATGGAGCACCAGCGGCGGCGGCCGGGGCGTGAGGTGTCGACGTAGACGAGGTGGCAGTCCTCGGCGGCGCAGGTGCGGATGCGGTGCGCGAAGGGGCCGGTCAGCAGCTCGACGGCATCCCGGGCGACGGTGGCCGCCAGGTGCGTTCCAGTGGGGGTTCCGGCCCACTGTCGCTCCCCGGTCGGCGTGATGGCGGGGGCCATGGCCGGACGGGCGGCTGCCGCATTGACGGCCTCCAGGTCGCGGGGCGGGTGAGGCTCGCCGCGCGTGTGGGCCGTGATCACCCGGAAGAGCGCGTCGCGCAGCCCCCGCATGTCGGCCACTTCCGCTTCGGAGATGTCCAGTGCGGGCGTCGGAGTCAGCCGCGACCGGTCCGCCCAGGCAGCCAGGTCGGCGGGCCCGTGCAGGACCTCGTACCGGCGGTAGGGACCGGGGCCGCCGGTGGTCAGCAGTTCCAGGCACAGCGCGCCGGGGTCGAACCGGTAGGCGACGCCGGTGTGGGAGTGCAGCGTCAGCCCCTTGGTTGCCGAGGAGTCCATGTAACCAATATAACTGGTTACATGGCACTGAGTTGGAAGCTGGTCATCGACAGCACGAACGCACCCGTCCTCGCGGACTTCTGGGCCGCGGCCCTGGAGTACGAGGTGGAAGACCCCAGCGCTCTCGTCGAGCAACTGTTGGCCGCCGGACAGATCGGCGAGGAGGCGGTCACCGAGCATCGCGGCCGCAAGACCTTCCGCGGCCATGCCGCGATCCGCCACCCCGAGGACCCGTTCGACGAGACCAGCGGCATCGGCCGCGGTCGACGGCTGCTCTTCCAGGACGTACCCGAGGGCAAGAGGGGCAAGAACCGCCTGCACCTCGACGTCCACAGCGAACCCGGCGGCCTCGACACGCTCTTGGCCAGGCTGGAAGCCCTGGGGGCGATCCGCGTCCGGGAGGTGGACAAAGGGCCGGCCGGGCACTGGTGGATCATGCAGGATCCGGAGGGCAACGAGTTCTGCGTGGCGTAAGCCCGGTCCCGGTCCACTGCGGAGCATTGGTTCTCCGGCATCGCGGACGGGTCCCGTACGCCGCTCGGGAAGCCGATCCGGCCGTACCGTGCGGTGTAGGCCGCGGGGCCTCCGACCCTGGCGCCGCGCGGGGGGCCGGGCACCGCGAGCGCCTGGGATCCGCCGCGGAGAGCCACTCGCCACTTCGCGGCGGCTTCGGGGGAACAGGGCCGTCTGCGGCAGGTGGACCCGCCGCGCCCCGGTCCGGGAGGAGAACCGCGCCACCGGACATCGGCCGACGACGCACTGAACCGGCGGAGGAGGGGGCCGGCGGTCACGGCCGGTCCCGCCAGGACGTCCCGTGGACCTCCGCGAGGCCCACCGCGCACTCGGGGAACGGCGCGGGTGTGCCCGTGGCCCGGCCCTGGGACGTGGGGGTGCCGGGCCACGGGGGCCGCGGGTCAGTACCCGTAGATCATCTTGTAGGCGACCTCGGGCAGGAACTGGCCGGCCGTGGAGCCGGCTCCGACGCCGCAGTTGCCGTCCGACTCTCCGGGGACCTTGATCCACAGGAGCATCTCGGCGCCCCCACCCAGCTGGGTGGGGGTGCCGATGCGGCGGCCCGAGGGGTTGCACCACTGCCCGTTGGAGCCGTTGCCGTTGCGGCTGGTGTCGACGACGAACGGCTTGGTGTAGCCGTAGCGGGCGGCCAGTTCGCTGTTGACGGCGTTGCCGTAGGCGGTGTTCTGGGCGGTGGTGAAGTAGTTGGAGACGTTGAGGGAGAAGCCGTGGGCCTGGCGGAGGCCGGCTTCGTGGAGGCGCTGGGCCATCGTCGCCGCGTCCGTCCAGCCCGGGTTGCCGGCGTCCATGTAGACCCAGGTGTTGGGGGCCTGGCGGTTGAACTCGGCGAGGGCGCCGCTGAGCATGCCCTGGCGTTCGCGGATCTGGGTCTGGTTCATGCAGCCGTAGTCCGCGAGGGAGTCCGGTTCGAGGATGACGACGGCCGGGCGGTTGGCGATCCCGCCGGCGAACTGGGCGATCCAGCTCGCGTACGCGGACGGGGAGGTGGCTCCGCCGGCGGAGTGCCCGCCGCAGTAGTCGCGGTGGTAGATGTTGTAGGCGACCAGGACGGGCAGCTTGTCCTGGCGGTCCGCCGCCCCGACGTACGCACCCGTGGCGGTGCCGATGGTGCCGCTCCAGGAGCCGAACCAGCGGGCCGTCGGCGTGTTGGCGATCGAGGCGTTGATGGCGGCGGCCCGGCCGTCACCGGGGTTGGCGGCCACCCACCTCTTCGCGCTGGAGTCGGGGTCCACGTAGAACCCGCTGGTCATGGTGGTCGGGTCGGCCGCATGGGCGGACGGCGCGACGGCGAGCGCCAGCGGCAGGGCGAAGAGCGCTGCGGCCAAGGCGCGAATTCTGCGACGCATGACTGAACCTCGTTTTCCTGGTGGGGGTGCGTCGCACGCTCTCGTCCCGAGCGGGCGGCGCGCTGAGGAAGGAACTGTTCTGGGCGGGGCGGGTGAGGAAGATATCGATCTGGCCGAGCCGGTAGAAGGTCCTGTTGCTGGGGCGGTAGGCCAGGGACGACGCCCAGATTCCCCTGACGTAGCCGCGGGCGCCGTTCAGGTCGTACTTGGCGCCGAAGTCGAGCACCGGCACCGAATGGCCGGCGATCTCCCAGTTCACCAGGTCGTACGACCGCAGGACGGGCGCGCCCGGCGAGTAGTGCATCGTCGAGGCCGAAGCGTAATAGGTGTCACCGACACGGATCACGTCGATGTCCGCGAAGTCCTGCCAGACCACCGGATTCGTGAAGCTCCCGGCCGCCGCGGAGACAGGCCCCCGACCAGGAACACCCGCGGCACGAGAGGCACCCGCCAACGGAAGGACCACCCCCGCGGCCAGACCGGCACCGGCCGCCAACGTGCGACGACACATGAGGGGTTGATGAAGCCATGACATCTCCATGCGGGGGGTTCTCCTTGGCTTCGTCGACGCGGAGAGCTCCAGTTAGTTCGAAATGCCGAACTCAGATCGATTTGCCGAGCATCCTGGATGATAGGGGGCCGACACACCCCGTCAACCCCTCTCGCAAGATTCGCCTGCCTTACCGAAACATTCGTGAAGCTCTGATGCCGAGTCACCGCAGGCCATTGCCCAAAAATCGGGGCGCGCTGCCTTTGTGCTCATGCCGATCACGCGACAGAGCCGAGCGCTCCTGCGGTATTGACACGATCGGGCACCCCTCTAGGATCCGTGGGACTCCCGATTTTCCGAAGGACATACGAAACTTTCGGACGTCTTCTCTTTTCCCTGCGTGTCGAAGGAGCCCCTGGTGCCCAGACGATCAGGCGGACGACTGCTCCGTTTACTCACGGCCGCCGTGCTGACGGTGACCGCTTCCGTGACGGCCTCGGCCCAGCCCACCGCCTCGGCCGCGCCGGGCAGTCCGGCGCTCACCCCACCGCTGGGGTGGAACAGTTGGAACAGCTTCGGGTGCGGGATCACCGAGGCCCAGGTCCGCCAGGCCGCCGACGCGATGGTGTCCTCGGGCATGCGGGACGCCGGCTACCGGTACGTCGTGGTCGACGACTGCTGGTTCGACCCGCAGCGCGACGCCCAGGGCAACCTCCGGGCCAACCCGACCAAGTTCCCCAGCGGGATGAAGGCGCTCGGGGACTACATCCACGGCAAGGGCCTGAAGTTCGGCATCTACCAGGCGCCCAACGAGCGCACCTGCGCGCAGGCCGTGGGGAACTACCCGGGATCCACGGGCAGCAAGGGGCACGAGGCACAGGACGCCGCGACCTTCGCCTCCTGGGGCGTCGACTACCTCAAGTACGACTGGTGTTCCCCGAGCGGTACCCGTGACGAGCAGGTCGCGCGGTTCACGCTCATGCGTGACGCCCTGCGCGCCACCGGGCGGCCGATCGTCTACAGCATCAACCCCAACAGCCTGCACGCCATCACCGGCGCCACGTACAACTGGGGCGAGGTGGCCGACCTGTGGCGGACGACCGAGGACCTCCTCGACATCTGGCAGAACGGCAACACCAACAGCTACCCGATGGGCGTCGGCAACGTCCTGGACGTCACCGCGCCGCTGGCGGCGCAGTCGGGTCCGGGACGCTGGAACGACCCCGACATGCTGGTCGTCGGCCGTCCCGGCCTGTCGCTGACCGAGTCCCGCTCCCACTTCGCCCTCTGGGCCCTGCTGGGCGCCCCGCTCATGGCCGGCAACGACATCCGGACCATGTCCGCCGACGTCAGCGCGATCCTGCGCAACCCGCGCCTGCTGGCGGTGAACCAGGATCCGCTGGGCGCGGGCGGGCGCAGGGTGCGCGACGACGGCGCCACCGAGGTGTTCGCCAAGGCGCTGTCGGACGGTTCGGTCGCGGTCGGCCTGTTCAACCGCGGCGGCACCACCGCGACGATCACCACGTCGGCCCCGCAAGTCGGTCTCTCCGGGGGGCCGTTCACCCTCACCGACCTGTGGACCGGCGGTACGTCGAGCACGTCCGGGCAGATCTCCGCGAGCGTCCCCGCGCACGGCGTCGCCGTGTTCCGGGTGACCGGCGGCAGCCCGCTGTCCGCCACCACGTCGCGTCTGCGGGGCAACGCGTCCGGCCGCTGCGTGGACGTGGACAACGCCTCCACCGCCGCCGGAGCCACGGTGCTGGTCTGGGACTGCCACACGGCCGCCAACCAGCTCTGGACCACGTGGGCCGGCGGCGAGATCCGCGTCTTCGGCGACAAGTGCCTGGACGCCTACGAGCGGGGCACCACGAACGGCACCCGTGTCATCACCTGGCCCTGCAACGGCCAGAACAACCAGAAGTGGACCGTCGGCGCCGACGGGTCGATCCGCAACGTCCACGCCGGGCTGTGCCTCGACGTCAACGGGGCCGGCACCGCCAACGGGACCCCGCTGGTCCTGTGGACGTGCAACGGCCAGGCCAACCAGAAGTGGTCCCGCGTGTGAGCGACCGCACTCCGAAAAGGGAATTCCCGTGATGACGGGGCCATGAACCCCCGCGCGGCCCGCCGTGGTCGCGGCGCCGGCCGTCCTGAGCGCGGGCGGCACGGCACCGGGCCACGGCCGGGACGGGAACACCCCGCTCACGGCCCCCGCACGGCTGCCACACCCCACACGACGCCGCCTGTGCCGTCCGGGGGGTGCGCCGACGTGACCGGGGGTCCGGCGCTCGAACGGAGCCCCGGCGGAACGCGCCGGCGGCTGAGCGCCGGGTCCGAAGCCGCGAGGAACGGTCGGTACCAGTGGATCACGCGTTCTAGACTGCGCGGATGACCAGCGATCTCCTCCGTCTCACGGTTCTGGACTGCGCGACGCCGTACCCGAGCGTGGACAACCCCTGCTCCGGCTATCTGGTGTCCGGCGGGGGCACCCGGGTGTGGGTGGACGCGGGCAGCGGAACGCTGGCTCAGCTGCAACGGCACGTCCGACTGGACGAGTTGGACGCGATCTGGATCTCGCACCTGCACGCCGATCACAGTGCGGACCTCCTCACCGCCTACTACGGGGCGCTCTACGCCGACGTCCGGCTCGCCGCCCCGATCCCCCTGTACGGCCCGCCGGGCATCGCCGACCGGTTGGCGCACTTCCTCACCCACACCTCCACCCGCAGTCCGATCGAGTCCGCGTTCGCCGTCGACGAGCTGTACGACGGACACCAGGTGCGGGTCGGCGCGCTCACGTTGACCAGCCGGGCGGTGGCGCACGGCCTGCCGGCCTTCGCCCTGCGCGTCGAGGCCGGGGGCCGGTCCCTGGTCTACTCCGGGGACACGGCCCCCTGCCCCGCTCTGACGAGCCTGGCCGAGGACTGCGACGTACTGCTGTGCGAGGCCGACAGCGCACAGGCCCCGAGCGTGGGGGAACAACAGGTCCACCACACGCCGGAAGACGCCGGTGGCACCGCCGACGCGGCCCGGGCGGGACGGCTGATCGTCACGCACGTCGGGCGCTTCCTCACCCCGCAGCAGGCCGTGGCCCGCGCCTCGACCCGGTTCGCCGGCCCCGTCGAACACGCCACGCCCGGTGCCACCTTCCCGGTCGGCTGAGCCGCCGCGGCTGCTCCGCCGGGGCCCGAGGAACGCCGAACCGCTCCCGGCCGTCGGTGACCTCCTGGGCGGCGTCTCCCGGGCGGCTTGGAGACTGTCGCCCCGCAGAGCCGGAGGGACGTCGTGATCGCCGTTTCGGCGTGCCGCCCGTCCTCGGCGGCGCGGACGGCGCCGGGCGGTGCCGTGACGACGGGCGGGGCGTCCTGACGCCCGGTGAGACCCGCCGCTCCTCGCGCCGCCACGCACCCCGTCCTCCCGCGTGAACCGCTCCGGCAGCGTCCGGTCAGGGTCCTCAGCCGCCTTCCACGGGTTCGCCCGCGGCGTGCCCGCCCCCACGGCCGTGGCCCCGCGGCCCTGCTCGCCGTCCGCCTCCGCCACCGGATCGGGCTCCTCCCGTACGAGCGCGTCGCGTGGGCCCGCAGCCCCGACCAGGCCGGCGGCAGGCACCCGGCCGCGGTGAGCGGCGGGCGCGGGGCCGGCACCGCGGGTGCCCCACCCCACCGGGCCGGGCCCCGCTCGGACCGCGTCGCCCACCGGTGAACCCGCCCGGAGGGCGGAGGCAGGGCCGAACCCACCGAAGCCCGCGGTGCAAAGGCTCCCTGGACACGGCGCCGGGCTCCGCGTCGAACACCGGCCCCCACCCCAGGGCCACCACGAAGGTCTCCGTCAGGCCGCCCGCCGCGGACGGGGCGGATGGGGCGGGAACCGGCAACGCGGGCGGCGGCACGCCGCCGGTCTCCGGCCGTCCGACAGCGATCCCGGCCGGCGCGCCGGGCGGACCCCACGGCCGACCGCGACCACCCTGAACAGCCGAAACGGTCCGCCGAAAAAACCGGTGGACCCTCACGCAAGGCCGCGGGCAAAGGCTAATTCCAGGTCAGGTGCGCCAAACCGAAATGGACACCCCGCGGATAACGACGGTGAAGTTTTGGCCATAGCTTTCCATGATTCGCCCTCCCCGACCCATTCGATCAACCACTCCCCCAGCCAACCCGTGAAGATCCGCGCGCGCCGCACGGCCCGACCGGCAGAAACGCCGTCGGCCGAAAACACGTCCCCTCGGAGGGGCTGTCCGAAAGAGACACTTACCGCCCCCTCGGAACGGAGATATACATTCAAAGGAAATCCCCCCTCAAGGAGGAAATAAATGAGCGAGGAAACCGAACAGGCAAGAGACGAGCTTTTCTCTCACCTGACGGGGAAGGTCGTGGGGCGCCGCGTCCTGAGCGTCGACACCCCGTACCCCGTCATCGAGGTCACGACCGTCGATTCCGGCACCTTCGGCGGGCAGCAGGTGAACGACCTGGTCACCTACGTCCAGAAGGAGCGTCCGGACGGCCTGTACGACGGTAGGGCCGAGGTCGTCGTCACCGGCTCCAGGGGAGAGACCGTCGCGGTGTGGACGGGCCACGGCGTGGGACGTCCCGACGGCCGCGGAGGCATCATCTGGGTCGGCGGGATCATCGTGCACAGCACCTCGGAGCGCCTGAACGGCGTCGCCGCCTACGGGCACTTCGACGTCACCGGCGACGGCAAGGTCACCCAGCGCTTCTACCGGGTGCGCTGAGCCGTGAGACGGCCTGCGCGTGACGGCTGCTGACCGCTCCGTCACGCGCAGGCCCCAAGGGCGACTGGAGCCGTCCCCCCATCGACCTGGGCCGGCTCCAGTACGCCTTCGCACCATCGCAGCCCGGCGGGTCCACCCGCAAGGGCGCGCGTCCGGGCAACCGGTCGTGCGCGGCGGGAGGGGCCGGCCCGCGGCTCGGGCGCCCGCGACACGTGACCGCTCCGCCCCGCGCGGACGGCGCCGCCGAACCGTGCGGCTTCCGCTCGGACCGGAGAATCCCACGACCGGACGCCGCAGGAGGACGACGAGAGGAGGGTTCATTTCCCGGAAGGACACCCATCGCGTTCTCCGCCGCCGGAGCGTCAACTTTTCCGACGGCGAGGACGCTCGGCATGAAAAAAATTCCGCGGCCGGCACGGCGAGGGCTGCCGTCTCCAAAAGATTTGCGCGCCAAGGGCGTCCCGCTCATACGCCGGGGCGTGGTGAAGGACGGCCGCGAGAAGGGCTGCGTCGCTTTTCCTCCCGGCTGTCCGCCCGTGCGCGCAGGCGATTTCCCCGACGAAAGATGAGCCATGAACACGAGTGACCGTGCTTTCGATGTCCGCGAGGTCCGCGAGCACTTTCCCTACTTCGCCGACGACTCCGCGGCGCTGTCACCGGTCTACCTCGACAGCGCCGCCACATCCCAGCGCGCCCGGGAGGCCATCGAGGCCATCGTCCACTCGATGGCGCACCGCAACGCCAACGTGCACCGCGGCACGTACGCCCTGGCCGCCGCGGCCAGCAGGCAGTACGAGGCGGACCGGAACACGATCGCCTCCTTCATCGGCGCCGGCGCCCAGGAGATCGTCTTCACCAAGAACGCCACCGAGGCCCTGAACCTGCTGGCCCACTGCCTGCGCGACGCCGACGCCCCGTACGGGTTACGCCGCGGCGATGCCGTCGTGCTGACCGAGATGGAGCACCACTCCAACATCGTCCCCTGGCGGCAGGCCGCCCGCGCCACCGGCTGCCACGTGCGCTACCTGGGCCTGACCTCCGACGGCCGCCTGGACACGAGCGGTCTGCACAGGGTGATCACGCCGGGTACGAAAGTGGTCTCGCTGGCCCACGCCTCCAACATGCTCGGCACCCTCAACGACCTCACCCCGGTGGTCGAACGGGCCCGTCAGGTGGGCGCCCTGCTCGTGGTCGACGCCACCCAGTCCGTCCCGCACCAACCCGTCGACGTCACCACCCTGGGAGCGGACTTCCTGGTCTTCACCGGTCACAAGATGTGCGGGCCGACCGGCATCGGCGTCCTGTGGGGCCGCACCGAGCTGCTGCACGCCCTGCCCCCCTTCCTCGGCGGCGGGGACATGCTGGACGACCTCTCCGCCACCGACATGGTCTTCGCCCCGCCACCGCGGCGCTTCGAAGCGGGGACCCCGGCGATCGCGGAGGTCGCGGGCCTGGCGGCGGCCGTGACCTTCCTGCGCGGAGTGGGCATGGACCGCGTCCACCGTCACGACCACGCCCTGGTGGCACACGCCCTGCACCGGCTGCGCGCCGACCGGCACATCACCGTGCTCGGCCCCTCCCGCGCCGACCAACGCGGATCGGTCGTCTCCTTCGTCAAAGAGGGCTGTGACCCGGGGGAACTGGCCCGGCGGCTCGACTCCGCCGGCATCGCGGTGCGCGCGGGACACCACTGCGCCCAACTGGCCTGCCACCGCTTCGACATCGACGCGTCGATCCGCTTGTCGACCTACCTGTACAACACCACCGACGACATCGACGCCCTCGTCGACGTCGTCTCCTCCTCCCCCGGGACGGTCCTGACATGAACGACTGGCAGCACGGCTTCACCGGCGCCACCACCGGCCACTCCTCCCTGTACGACCAGATCCTCGTCCCCGCCGTCTTCCACCCCTGGGCGTGTTACCTGGTCGGGGCCATCGGTCCGCGCGCCGGCGTGCACGCGCTGGACGTGGCCTGCGGAACCGGCGCGCTCACACGCGTACTGGCCGCCGCAGCCGGACCGACCGGCGCGGTCACCGGCACCGACCTCAGCGACGCCATGCTGGCGGCGGCCCGCGCCAAACCCGTCCTCCCCGGCGCGCCGCAGGTCTACCACCAGTCACCGGCCGCCCCGTTGGCCCCGTTCGCGGACGGGTCCTTCGATCTGACCTGCTGCCAGCACGGCCTGCAGTTCTTCCCCGACCGCCCTGCCGCGGCCGCCGAGTGGTACCGGGTGACCAAACCCGGAGGCACCCTGGCCGTGGCGGTCTGGGCCCCTCTGGAGGACAACCCCCTGTTCGCGGCCCTGCACGACGCGGCTGCCGCCCTCCTCGGCCCCGACCACGGCAGGCAGTTCGCCCGGCCCTGGGCGCTGCCCGCCCACGAAGCCCGTGACCTGATCGAGCAGGCCGGTTTCACCGACATGCGCCACCACCGGGCCCGGCTGCCCGCGATCTTCCCCGGCGGCACGGCAGACCTCCTGAACGTCTACCGCTTCTCCCCCCTCGCCGACGCCCTCACCACCCTGGCCCCGGCCGCCCGGCAGGACCTGGAAGAGGCGGTGCACGGCCGCTTGGCCCCCTACCGGCACGACGCCTCCCTCACCGCCCCCACCAGCGCGGAGATCATCCTTGCCACCCGCTGACACCCCGGGCGCACCGCGCGACGCGGTCCGCGTCGACACCCCTGGGGGTCGGCAGTCCGGCGGGCCGCGGGTCCCGCGCCACCCGGCGAGGGCGTGCGTCCAGGACGGAGGGGTACGGCGGTCGAACCGGCCGTCCGCGGCTCGGGCAGGCTCGGCGGTCGTGGGACCGGCGGCGGAGCCACCGCCCCCTGCCGGGCCGGGTACCTGCCGTGGGCCGGTGCCCGTACCGTCCGACCGGCCCGGACAGGACGGGGCCTCCTGGCCGGGCGCCGCGGCCCGGCGGTCGCTCCGGGCGCTCATTACCCCCGGGGTAATCGACCGTTCTCCCTTCTCCCGGCAAGATCGTGCACATCGGCGGGAACCCCCGCCGGGATCCGGTCGCAGCCGCGAGGAGAGCACCATGTCCGCCGAGTACGCCGCCAGCACGCCGAGTTCGACCAGCTCCGCGCGTTCCGTCACCGAGGCCACCCGGGCCGTCGTGCAGGAGTTCCTCGCCGCCCGGCTGGCCGGGGACACCGAGCGGCTCGTCACGCTCTTCGCCGACGAGGTCGACTGGCTGCTCGCCGAGAACCCCGTCGTGCCCTGGATCCGCCCGCGGTCCACCGCCGCCGAATGCGCGGCGCAGTTCACGGAGTTGATGGAGCACACCGTGCCCGAGGACGCGCGCGCCTCCGTCGACGCCTTCCTCGTCGACGGCACCGACGCCGTCCTGACGGGGCACGTGTCGGGGACCGTGCGCGCGACGGGAAAGTCCTTCGAGGGCCCCTTCGCGCTGCGCCTCACCGTCGAGGACGGCCGGATCACCCGGCACCACCTCTACGAGAACAGCCTGTCGATCGCCGAGGCCTGCACCCCCTGAGTGCGCGGGCGGGACGCCGACTTCCGGGCGCAGCCGGTGCACGTCGATCTCGGCGCGTTCCGCGCCGGGCGGCGGACGGCCTGTCGGAGCCGCAGGGCGGCGGTGGTGTTCATGCGGTTCGTTCAACAGGCGCCGGTCTCTTCGGTCTTCGCCCGGCACGGGGCCGCACGACGTCGCCCGGCACGGGCCGCACGACGCGGCAGGCGCGTCCGCGGCCCCGAAGGGTGCCGCGGGCGGCCGTGGGGAGGTCACTCCCCGTGTGCGGCTGGGGAGTCGGGGGTCGGGGCGCGGGGACGTTCACCGGGCTGCCGGCGCGGCCGTACGGGCGGCTGCCGGAGGCCGCGGGCGAGGGGACGACGCCGGCTTCCGCGCCACCGGCCGGGACCCGCTCGTGCCTCGTCCGACCGGGACGAGGCACGTGCGGGATCCGCTCTAGAGGCCGATGGTGCCGGGGCCCGCGCCCCGCACCACGGCGTCCTTGACGGTCTGCGGGTCGTCGACGGTGTAGTCGTAGTAGTCCGCCGGGTCCTCGACGCTGCCGCCGGTGACCGGTTCGCCGGTGTCGCCGACGAAGACGTTGTTCCGTTCGACGATGTTGCCTTCCGGGCCCGAGTAGCTGTTGGTCATGGGTTCCTCGACGTCGTCGAAGTAGTTGCCCTCGATGAAGCAGCCCGAGTCCGCGTTGCAGGCCGGACCGGTGTCGCTGTTGTCGAAGAAGTAGTTGTTGTAGATGTGCACCGGGTCGCCGAAGCGGGTGCGCGGGTTGCGCTGCGGGGTGCGGTCGTACCAGTTGTGGTGGTAGGTCACCTTGAGCCGGCCGATGTCCTGGGCGCCGTTCTTGTCGGAGTGGCCCAGCAGCATGTTCTTGGCGTGGTGGTGGGTGTGGTTCCAGGAGACGGTGATGTAGCTGGAGCCCCGCTTGATGTCGATCAGTCCGTCGTAACCGGCGGACAGGTCGTTGTGGTCGATCCAGATGTGGTGCGAGAACATCTGGACGTTGATGGAGTCGTCGCTGGCGTTCTTGAACGTCAGGTTCCGGATGATGACGTTGTGCACGGCGTTCGCGGGCGGGGACGTGACGCTGTCGCTCGCCGGAAGGCCGATGTTCAGACCGCCGCCGGAGATGCCGGAACTCGCGCCGACACCGACGATCGTCTTGTCGGAGCTGACGTCGTACATCCCGGCGGGCAGCGTGATCATGCCGTTGACGCGGACGATCCTGGGGCCCTCGGCCTTGACGGCGGCGATGAGGTCGGCGGCGGTGGAGACGGTCACGGTCGGACCGCCCGCGCCTCCGGTGGTGCCGTTCTGGCCCCATGCGTCGACGCTCGCGAACCCGGTGGGCGCCGACTCCGCGAGCACGGCCGGGGAAGCGGGGCCCGGGGCGGGAGCGGCGGCCGTGACGGCCAGCGCGGTGAGGGCGGTGAGGAGAAGGGAGCCTTTGCGGTGCACGTGTGCCTCCTGGGCTCAGGCGATCCTGCCGACACCGACGCCGGCCGGGACGGTGGTGGGGACGGTGGACGGGGCGTCGAGGGTGTACGCGTAGAAGGTGCGCGGCTCGATCACCGTGCCCAGCGTCTGGGGCGCCCCGGAGTTGACGTAGAGGTTGTTCCGCTCGACCACCCGGCCGGGTCCGCTGGCGTCGTAGCCGGAGTAGATCGGGTGGGCGACGTTCTCGAAGTAGTTCCCCTCCACCAGCACGCCCGCGTCCTCGGTCGAGGCCACGCCGTAGAGCCGGTTGTTCCGGTAGTAGTTGTTGTAGACGTGCACCGGCTCGGCGAACCGGACGCGCGGGTGGCGCTGGTCGGTGCCGTCGAAGAAGTTGTGGTGGTACGTCACGCGCAGCTTGCCCCGGTCGGCGGTGTGGCTGTCGCTGTGGCCGAGCAGGCACGTCTTGCTGTGGTCGTGGAAGTGGTTCCAGGAGACGGTGACGTAGTCCGACTCCCGTTTGATGTCGAGCAGTCCGTCGTACCCCTGCGAGAAGTCGCAATGGTCGATCCACACGTGGTGGGCACGGTTGGTGACGCTGATGGAGTCGTCGGAGGCGCGGGTGAAGCGGATGTTGCGGATGATGACGTTGTTGCCGGGCCGGGTCGTGGAACCGAGCTGAAGGCCACCGCCGGTGATCTCGGCGGTGGAGCCGACGCCGAGGATCGTCTTGTCGGCCACCACGGTGATCATGCCGTCGATCTCGATGCGGCCGGAGACGAGGACGGTCCAGGGGGAGTTGCGGCCCACGTAGTCGGCGAGTTGGGCGCCGGTGGTCACCGTCACGGTGGGGCCGGCGGCACCGCCCGTGGTGCCGGGCAGGCCGAGCGCGCTGACACTCGCGAAGCCGTCGGCGCGCTGCGCCGCCACGGCGGCGAGCCGGTGGTCCGGGGCGGTGGAGGCCCGGGCGCGCGGGGCCGCGCCGACGGCCAGCAGGGCGGCGGAGGCCGCGGTGCCCGCGAGCAGGCCGCGGCGGGTGAGGGGAGGGTGTTCTGACACGGGGGGCTCCTTCAGATCCGGCCGGCGCCGGCACCGGCGGGAACGATGGCGGGGAGGTCCGCGGGGGCGTCGAGGGTGTACGCGTAGAAGGTGCGCGGCTCGATCACCGTGCCCAGCGTCTCGGGCTTCCCGCAGTTCACGTAGACGTTGTTCCGTTCCACCACCCGGCCGGGTCCGCTGGCGTCGTAGCCGGAGTAGATCGGGTGGGCGACGTTCTCGAAGTAGTTCCCCTCCACCAGCACGCCCGCGTCCTCGGTGGACGCCACGCCGTAGAGGGTGTTGTTCCGGTAGTAGTTGTTGTAGACGTGCACGGGTTCGCCGAAGCGGACGCGCGGGTGGCGCTGGGCCGTGCCGTCGAAGAAGTTGTGGTGGAAGCTGACCCGCAGCCTGCCGCGGTCCTGGCTGCCGTTGGCGTCCGAGTGACCGATCAGCATGGTCTTGCTGTGGTCGTGGAAGTGGTTCCAGGAGACGGTGACGTAGTCCGCGCCGCGCACGATGTCGATCAGGCCGTCCGCGCCCGCGCTGAAGGTGCAGTGGTCGATCCAGATGTGGTGCGAGGACTGCTGGATGCTGATGGAGTCGTCGTCGGCGTCGGTGAACCGCAGGTTACGGATGATCACGTTCTGTCTGCGGTACATGTCCAGGCCGCCGCCGGTGATCTCCGCGTCGGTGCCGAGCCCGACGATGGTCTTGTTCGAGCGCACCCCCTGCTTGCTGCTGATGCTCAGGGTGCCCGAGACCTGGATGACGTAGGGCGCGTCACGGTCGCAGTAGTCCAGGAACGTCTCGGCGTCGGTGACGGTGACCACCGGGCCGCCGGCGCCGCCGGTGGTGCCGGACAGGCCCAGGGCGGGGACCCCCGCGAAGCCGTCGGCGCCCTGCGCGACCGCGGCGGCCCGCGACCGCCGTGCGGAAGCGGGCGCGGCGGCCCGCGCGTGGCCCGCCACGGCCGGCAGGGCGGCGGTGGCCGCGGTGGCGGCGGCGCCCGCGAGCAGGCCGCGGCGGGTGAGGGAGGGGAGGTTCCTCATCGTCGTCTCCGTCTCTCAGATCCTGCCGACACCGGCCCCGGCCGGGACGACGGCCGGGACCTCGGCCGCCCGGTGCGGGGTGTAGGCGTAGTACGTGCGCGGTTCGACGACCGAGCCCCGCGTCTCGACGGGGTGGTTGCACTCGACGAGGACGTTGTCGCGCGCGACCAGGCGGCCGAGGTCGCCGCTGAAGTCCACCCGGGCGGGGTTGTTGACGCTGTGGAAGTAGTTGCCCTCCAGCACCACCCCGGCGTCCATGGCGGAGGCGACGCCGTAGCTGTTGTCGCGGTAGTAGTTGTTGTAGACGTGCACCGGCTCGGCGAACCGCACCCGCGGATTGCGCTGGTCGGAGGCGTCGAAGTAGTTGTGGTGGTACGTGACGCGCAGCCGTCCGCGGTCCTGGGCGGCGTTGTCGTCGTCGTGCCCGAGCAGGAGTGTCTTGTCGTGGTCGTGGAAACGGTTCCAGGACACGGTGATGAAGTCCGAGCCGCGCTTGATGTCCACGGCGCCGTCGTCACCGTTGGAGAAGTCGTTGTGATCGATCCAGACGTGGTGCGAGAACATCTGGACGTTGATCAGGTCGTCGGTGGCTCCGTCGAACGACAGGTTGCGGATGATGATGTTGTGCACCGCGTCGGCGGGCGGCGAGGTGACGCGGTCGCTCGCGGGGAGGCCGATGTGCAGACCGCCGCCGGTCAGCCGGGCGGTGCTGCCCAGGCCGACGATGGTCTTGTCCGAGGCGACCGGGTGCATGCCGTCGCTGGAGCCGGTGGGCAGCGTGATCGTGCCGCTGACCTGCACCACCAGGGGGCCGGGGCGGGAGATGTAGTCGAGGAACTCCGCGGTGGTGGCGGCCGTGACGACCGCGCCGCCCGCGCCGCCGGTGGTTCCGTTCTGCCCCAGGGCGTCGACGGAGGCGAAGCCGTCGGCGGTCGCGGCGGAGACCGAGGGCGGGGGCGGGAGGGGGGAGGGGGAGGCGGGGCCGGCGGACGCGGTGGCGAGGAAGGAGGCGACCAGCGCGGTGATCAGACCGGCTCGGGACGCACGGCGTGGGGGTAATCGCATGGGGGGATAGCCCTTTCTACAGCTGCTTCCGAGCGTGGCGGAGAGGGCGTTTCTTGGTGTGCTGCGCTGCCCGGATGGCGACCACCTCTTGAGCAAGCGCTTTCTATTCAGAAAGTAGGGCTCTTGTCTTGGGCGCGTCAACAGACGCGTACGGTCACGAAAAGCGAAGGTTCCCAACAGAAACAAACAGAGTCCTGCCGAGGGAGGAGGCGCCACGGCCCTGAAGCCGAGCGGGGAAGCCGGTGGAGGGCTCCCCTCCCCGAGATCGCCCCGGCGCAGCGGGAGAGCACGGGGCGAGGGGAACGCACGAGGGGAACGCACGAGGAGCTCTCCGCGCGGGCGGGGTGTCAGCGCACGCGTGTCCGGCGGCCCACGGCGCAGTGGACCAGTGCGGCGTTGCCCTCCGCGTCGCGTCCGTCCGGGCCGGTGAGGGTGTCCTCCAGGCCGATGCGCGTCTCCAGGCCGAGGGCGAGGGCGTGGTCCAGGACGGGCCAGGCGCACTCGTCCTCACCGTGGAGGAGGACGGGGACGTCGGTCCCCGCCCCCGCGAGCCGGCGCAGAATGCGATCGGCCTCCGACAGGGCCCGTGACGCGGGGAGGTCGATCATCTCGACGAGGATCCGGCTGCACGAGGCGGTGCGTCCGCTGTCGAGCAGGCGGACGGCGTCCGCCTCCGACCAGACGCCCGCCTCGATACCGATGCCCAACTCCCCCAGCGTGTCGGCCAGGCGTTCGAAGCCCGGCTCGCCGAGGTTGAGCGACACGACATCGGGGCGGTCCTCGGCGGCGGCCCACCCCTCCACGGCGGCCTGGCGCGCGGCGACGTCTCCGTCGCCCATCCACAGGCCGGTCGACACGCTGATCTGCAGGCCGGGGCACGCCTCCCGCACCGCCCGCACGGCAGCCGAGACGACCCGCGCGTCCAGGCTCTCCCGGGCGTGGGCGTCCCGGGGGTGCAGGTGCACGCCGGAGGCCCCGGCGTCCTGGACCCGTCTGGCGTCGGCGGCCAACTGCCGCGCCGTGATGGGCACCGCGGGGTGGTCCTCCGCCGTGCGCCGACCGTTCAGACAGGCTTGGATCATTCCTTGATCGTGCCACAGCTCCGCCGGAGCGCCGCCCCTCCGGTCGGTGGGACGCCCCCGCCCCGGCGGCGTCCGGTGCGGGCCGGCGCGCGGGGCCGCGTGCCACGCCGGTGGTTCTCCCCTCTGCCGCGTCCGCGCGGTCCCGGCCCCGAAAGGCGGCCCCCGCTCCAACCCGGAGGCGGCCCGGCGCCGAGGTGCCTGGCCGGCACTCCGGCACGGAGGCGTCCGGGGCCGCCGCCACCGACCTCGCCTCCCCCGACCGGAGGGGCGCCACACCACCGTCACGGCGTCCCCGGCCCATGTCGGGGGGTGCGGGCCGGTCTTCGACGTGGAGGCGAGCGACTCGGCCGCCACCGCCCTGAGCGGGCCTTCCGCGGCCCACCCCGAAGTGCGCTTCGGCCCGGGAGCGCGTCGGCCTCGGTACCGGGACCGGCCGGCCGCTCCCCCTCGCGGGGCGCGGGGACCGGTCCGGGGCGGCGGGTTCGATCACCCCGCGAAGTCTCACCAGTGGGCGGGGAGCGGCCGGCGGCGGTGCGGGACGGCACCCATCGGGGCGCCTCCGGCCGGCCCACGAGCGGGAGCGGGGCAGGCGGTCGGGATGGATCGCCGGCCCGGAGCGGCGTCTCGTCCTGGAGGAGGACGTCCGGCGGGGACGGGTCATCCGAAGTGCCCGGTGGGCCTCGGGCCTTTTCGAGGACGCGCCGCCCCGTCCCGCGTGAGACGTTGAACAGGTCCGCGGGTCGGGAGTCCTTTCCGGGCCGGGGCCGTCTCCACGCCCCGGTCGGGGCCCCCGCCCCGACCCCCCTCCCCCCGCGAGGAGGAACCCGATCATGACCGCATCCGAACCGACCGGCCGGATCGAACGGAACGAACGGCTCGACCGGATCAACGTCACGCACGAGTGGGGGGTCCTGAAGGAAGCGGTGGTGGGCCGTGTCATCGACTTCCGCGTCCCCCGGGGGCTCGGCGCCGGGCTGCCGGACCCACTGCGCTTCCTGCCCGACCGAACCCGGCGTGAGCTGCCGCGCTGGGCGGGACGGCTCTGGTCCGACGCGGACCCCGAGGGGTACGCGAGAAGCGTCGAGCAGATCGAGGAGCTGGCCCGTTTCCTGGCCGGCCACGGGGTCGTCGTCCACCGTCCGCGGGAGCTGACCGGACCCGAACTGTCCGTGTACGGGGGCGACGGCGACCGGTTCAGCACGCAGACGTTCGTCCGCGATCCGATGGTCGTCATCGGCGACCACGTCATCGAGGCCGCCCTGCGGTTGCCGGCCCGCTTCAAGGAACGCTTCGGGTTGCGTCCCGTCTTCGCGGAGGCCGTCTCCCGCGGAGCCCGCTACTCGGTGATGCCCCCGCCGTCGCCCGTGCCGGTGCCCGAGCTCGCGTCGGCGACCGGGCCGTTCCTCGAAGGCGGCGACGTCGCGGTCCTGGGCCGGGACGTCCTCGTCGGTCACGGGCGGGGCGGGGCGGCGTCCGACCCGGAGGGCGCGCGGTGGCTGGCGCGGCTGCTCGGGGACGGGTACCGCGTCCACGGGGTGCCGATCAGTGAACAGGTGATCCACCTGGACGACGGGCTCACCGCCGTCCGCGAGGGCCTGGCGGTCGTCTGCCGGGAGCAGTTCCTCGACGGCGTACCGGCACAGGTCGCCGACTGGGAGCTCATCGACGTCAGCCTGCGGGACGCCGTGAACCTCCTGGCGGGGAACAGCCTCGTCCTGGGTCCCGGCGAGGTGCTCGTCGACGAGCGCCTGACGGGGCTCGCCGAAGCGCTGACCGCGCGGAACGCCACCGTTCACACGCTTCCCTTCGACGCGGTGACCGCGTTCGCCGGGGGCTTCCGCTGCGCCCACTACCCTCTGGTGCGCGAACTGGACGCGTGACGCGGCAGCCGGCCACGGCGCGGCACGGCGACCGCCTGAAGCAGTGGCGCGGCGTACGGGCGTGACGGATGACGAAGCAGTGGCGCGGCGTACGGGCGTGACGGATGACGAAGCAGTGGCACGGCGTACGGGCGTGACGGGTGACGGCCACTCCCGGCCCGGACGCCGTTCTCGCGGTGGTCAGGTCTCCTTGGCGACGGGGCCGCCGGCGGGCGCTTCGGCGTTGCGGCGGGTTTTGGCCCAGCCGTTGCGGCCGGCGACCACGCGTCCTACGGCCCGCCACGGGACGACGTAGAGGGCCAGCAGGTAGACGGAGTGGGTCAGGCCCCAGCCGACGGAGCGCCAGAAGCCGGGGCCGGGTTCGCACGTGCGCCGGTACGGGGGTCCCCGGACGACGAACCGGCCGAAGGCCAGGGCGGCGTACAGGGCGATGCCGCGCCGCCCACCGCCGACCAGGTAGACGGCGGTGGCCTCGGGGTGGCGGTAGCAGGAGAGCGCGGGGACGACCATCGGGATCGGCCAGAGGAGAGTGCCGGCGAGTTGGAGCCAGGGCCGGCCGAGGTGCCCGGACATCGGTGTCGCCGCCCGTCGCGGGCTCGTGGCGGGTGGGAGGAGGGCGCCCCCTACGGGGTGGGGTCCGCCGGGCCTGCCGTACACGTTCGCACAGCGGATCCCGCTCCTGAGCGGGTGGTCGTCGGCCTCCCCGAACGGGAGCCTGGGCACCGGACGGACGGTGGTGCGGAGGCTTGTCCACCGTGGGAGCGGACCGCGCGGACGCGGAACGCGCCACGCGCGTGCGAACGGGCCTCCCCGGACGGCGAACACCCCCCTCACACCGGCGGGGCGGGCGCGCCGGGCCTGCCGGTGGGGGTCACCCGAGGGGACCGGGCGGCGGCACCGAGCGGCGTCCGACGGCCCCCGAAGGCGTCCGTCGCCGAACCCGGCGTCCGTCCCGAGCCGGTGGCGGCGGGCCGGTACCGGGCGGCCGGCCGGTTCACGTACCGGAGGGCGGGGCCGGCGGCCGGAGGGCGCGGACCAGGCCGTCGAGGGCGGCGGCGTCAACGGCCGCCGTCCCCGTGAGGGTGCCGACCAGCGCCTGGGCGAGGACGGTCGCGGTGCCGATCCTCGTGTCCTCCCGGTCGTCCCCGGTGACCGCCCCGACGACGGCGTCACGTACCGACTGCGAGATGTCGAGCATGCCGAACAGATCGGGGAAGCACAGGGCCATCAGGCACACGCCCACGTTGGCGGAGAGGATCGACCGGCCGGCCAGTTCGGGGGCCGTACGCAGCCGTCCGGCGTCACGGCAGCGTTCCACGGCCGACTGGACCAGGGCCCGCGCCTCCTCGATCCCCCGGGGCTTGACGTCTCCCGTGGGCGTGAACATCAGCCGGTAGAGGTGGGGGTTGCCGAGCGCGAACGCGACATGGCTGTCCCAGGCCGCCCGCAGGTCCGCCACCGGGTCGTCGGTGTGCGGGTTGCGCCTCTTGTTGGCGAGGAAGCGCTCGAAACCGAGGTCGGCCACGGCGGTGAGCAGGCCCTGCTTGTCGCCGAACTGGCGGTAGATCTCGGGCATGCCGACGCCGGCCCGCTCGCAGATGGCCCGGGTCGAGATCGCCAGCGCGTCCTTGGTGGCGAGCAGTTCCGCGGTGGCTCCCAGGATGCGCTCTCGTGCCGTCGACATGGCGCCCACGATAACACCGCTAACAGTCCGGACCTGGGCGAACCCTCGCTCAGGACCCGACCCACACCCCTCTCGTAATCATCGATAACAAACTGTGTTAGCGTTGAAAACATCCGGGTCGGCGCGCCGTCGAGGCCGCCGGCCGTTCATTAGCGAGAGAGTTGGTACCCACCCATGAACCGTCCGTTCCTCCGCGCCGCCTCGGCCGCCGTCGCGGCTTCCGCGAGCGTGCCCCTCCTCGCCGGGTGCGGCGGCGAGGCGACCGCCGACGGCGCGAAGGCCTCGCCGTCCGCGGACCGTCCGTCCCCGGTCGCCGGCGCATTCACCGTCACGCACGTGGGCGGACCGACCGCGATCCTGGAGATCGCCGGTGCGCGCATCCTGCTCGACCCGACCTTCGACCAGCCCAAGAGGTACGAGAGCGGCCTGGAGAAGACGCAGGCCCCCGCCTTCGGTCCCGACCGGCTCGGCCGGATCGACGCCGTGCTGCTCTCCCACGACCAGCACGACGACAACCTCGACGACACGGGCCGCGCACTGCTCAAGGACGTACCCGTCGTGCTCTCCACGCCCGGTGCGCACCAGCGTCTCGGCGATCACGTCACGGCCATGACGAGCTGGTCCTCCAAGGAGCTGAGGACCTCCGGCGGCGTCATCAAGGTCACCGCCGTGCCCGCCCTGCACGGCCCCGACGGGGTGGACCGCGGCGCGGACGGCGAGGTCACCGGCTTCGTGCTCAGCGGCGAGGGCGTCCCCACCACCTACATCTCCGGTGACAACGCCTCGGTCGAGGTCGCCCGGCAGGTCGGTGAGCGCGTCAGGAAGGAGTTCGGCCCGCTCGACACGGCCATCCTCTTCGCCGGCGCGGCACGCACCCCCGCGATCCTCGACAACGCTCCGTTGACGCTCACCTCCGAGAACGCGGCCGTGGTGGCCAAGGACCTCGACCCGCGCAAGGTGGTCCCGCTGCACACCGACAGCTGGAACATCTACTCCGAGGACCTGGAGTCGCTCGTGGAGGCGTTCCAGAAGCAGGGCATCGCCGAGAAGCTCGTCGACCTGCGGCCGCGCGGCACCGAGAAGGACCTGTCGTAGGGGACGGCGCGGGAACCGCCCGCCGACGCGGGGGCGTCCGCGACGGCACCGCGTGCTCCTTCCCCACCGGCCGGGCCGCCGGGGGACGGCTCGAACGCGACACCGCGGGCGGACCCGGCACGCCCCCGGCCCCACCCCCCCCCCGCCTCCATTCCCGTTCCCACTCCCGCTCCCGCCGGGGTCGTTCACCGGGTTGCGGCAGCAGGGCGGTGTGGCGCCGTTATCCGTTTCGTACCGCGCGGGAAACGCCCTACTGTGGCGCGGTGACGATTCGGATGATCGTTCTCAACGGTGGCTCCCGGCCGCCCGGTCCGCGGACGTGAGCCCGCCCGGTCCGCGGGCGCGGGCGCGGGTCCGCACGCCCGAGACCGCGGCAGGACCCGCCCCAGGGGCCGAGGCCGGTGGTTTACGCGATCCCGGGTGCCTGCCGGCGGACGAGACTTCATGGACGTTCTCCTTCCGCACGGAGGTGCCGATGTCCGGCCTGCTCAGAAGTCACCTGACGAAAAGCCGCTCGTTAATGTCATGGACGCGACAACTCGGCGTGCTGTCGGGAGCCCTCCTCCTGTCCATCGCCGGAACCGCCTTCGTCCCCGCCGCGGCGGCCGAGGGGCCGACCGTCACGACCCGGTACGGGCAGGTGCAGGGGAAGGCGGGCGAGACCGCCCACTCCTTCCTCGGCCTCCCCTACGCCTCACCGCCGACCGGTTCCCTGCGGTGGAGGCCGCCGTCGCCGCCCGCGCGCTGGTCGGGCGTCCGGGACGCCGGCACACCGGGCAACCCCTGCGTGCAGCAGATCCAGTCCAGCCCCTGGGGCAACCTCGCGGGACCCGGCACGCCGAGCGAGGACTGCCTGTACCTGAACGTCTACACGCCCGCGCAGCGGTCCCTCCAGAAGCGGCCGGTGATGGTGTGGATCCACGGCGGCGGCTTCACCGTCGGCTCCGGCACGTTCTACGACGGCGGCAAGCTGGCGGCCAAGGGCGACGTGGTCGTCGTCAACTTCAACTACCGACTGGGCGCGTTCGGCTACTTCGCCCATCCGGGCCTGGCCCAGGAGTCACCGCAGGGGCTCTCCGGCAACTACGGGCTGCTCGACCAGCAGGCCGCCCTGCGCTGGGTGCACGAGAACATCGCGGCGTTCGGCGGCGACCCCGACAACGTGACGATCTTCGGCGAGTCGGCGGGGGGCGGCAGCGTCTGCCACCACCTCGTCTCGCCCCGCACGCTCGGCCTGTTCGACCGGGCCATCGCCCAGTCCGGCTGCGGGTTCCCCCTGCCCACCCAGGAATCCCAGCAGAACAGGGGCCGGTCCTGGGCGGACACCCTGGGCTGCGCGGACGTCGCCTGCCTGCGCGCGAAGAGCGCCGACGAGCTGCTCGCCGCCTCGGCCGGACCCACCGCCCGCTGGACCCCCAACGTCGACGGCAGGGTCCTCCCGCTGCAGGTGCCGGAGGCGCTGGAGAGCGGACGGTTCCACCGGGTCCCCGTCCTCCAGGGCACCACCGCCGACGAGGGCCGGCTCACCGTGGCGACCACCTACGACCTGGCCGGCCGCCGGCTCACCGCTGAGGGCTACCCGACGGCGGTCCGCGCCCTCTACGGCGAACGGACCGACGAGATCCTGGCCCGCTACCCGCTGTCGGACCACGGGACGCCCGCGGAGGCCCTGGGCGCGGTCCTCACCGACTCCCAGTTCGCCTGCCTCCAGTCCCGCACCGCGGACCTGATGGCCGAACACACCCCGTCCTACCAGTACGAGTTCGCGGACCGCCACTCCATGGACTACCTGAACATGCCGATCAGCTTCCCGATCGGCGCCCCGCACGGCTCGGAGATCCGGTACGTCTTCGGTGGCGTCACCGGAACCCCCGCCCAGAACGCCCTGTCGGACAAGATGCTCGGCTACTGGACCAACTTCGCCAGGACCGGCATCCCCTACGCCGCGAACGCGCCGCGCTGGAGCCCCTTCCCGAAGGTCCAGGTCCTCGCCCCCGAGGCGATCACCCCGGTGACCACCTTCCCCCAGGACCACGAGTGCGACCTGTGGAACCGGCCCGCCTCCTGACCGCCTGATACGGCCCGTCCCGCCGCTGCCGCCGTCACGGCGGCAGCGGCCCGCGCGCTCCCTCCGGGGAAGGCCGGGCGGCGCGGCGCACATCGGCCCCCGGCTGCCGGAACCCCTGGCGGCGGCGCGGACCGGGTCGGAGCGGATGGTGACACCCGTGGCGCCCGGCCGCAACCGGCCGTGACGGGACAAGGACGAATCAATGGCCCGTGTGCCGTTCTCGCAGGCCCCGGGCGTGGGCTGCGGCGTCCGAGGTCAGACGGAGGGCGGAACCCTCGCGGCCGTGGCGGGGCGTACGCCGTGCGGGCCGACCGCCGAGTGACGGTCGTGAACAAATCGGCACACCGGCGCGCCGGACAGGTGGCACGATTCCGAGTACCGCGTCCGGCTCGCCAACTCGCTGTCGGTACGCACCCGTTGAGATCCCGCCCCGGGGCCGGAGCGCCCCGGTGGCACTGCGCACCGTCACGGAGAGCTCCATGTTGCCGAAGCGTCCCACCAGCCCGTTCCCGACGAGTTCCGAGCCGCGGCCGGGGCGGGAGAACACCGCCGTCATCATCGTGATCTACACAGTGGCGGGGGTGCTCGCGGGCGGGGGGATGCCGGTGGCCGACCTGCTGCCGCTGTTGGGCGGGGCGGGTCTGACCGCGGTGGCGGTGGTGCGGCTGTCGACGGCGCGGGCCCGGCGGTCACGGCGCGCGCACACCGGGACGCACCGCTGCTCGACCCGGTTCTGAACCCGTGTCCCCCCGACCGGGGCGTCCCGTGAAGCCGGTCCCGCCCGGCCCCGTGGGAGAGTTCGCGCACCACCTGCGCCGGGGCAGGCTGCGCAGCGGCCTCGAGCGGTCCGAGGTGGCGCACGCCATCGCGTGCTCCCTGGCGACCGTCCAGCGCGCCGAGGCCGGGGAACGCCTCCCGCCACTGCCGACGGCCCGCGCGTACGCCACGGCCTGCGGCATGGACCCGGACGAGACCGAGGCCCTGTGGAACACGGCCCGCCGCGCCACGCGGCCGGGGCGCCAGGCCCACGTCCCGGATCTCGGCACGGTGGCCGACGCCGCCGACCTGGGTGCCGTACTGGCCGACGCGCACGAGCGGGCCGGCGCGCCGCCGTACCGGGAGCTGGAGAGGAGGGCGAAGCGGCGCGCCCGCGTCTTCGGCCCGATGTCCCGCTCCACGTTCGCCGGCATCCTGAACCGGGAGAGGCTCCCCGCGACGGAAGAGCGCCTGCTGGCCTTCCTGGCCGCCTGCCGGGTGCCCGATCACACGTTTCCCCTGTGGGTGCGCGCCTACCGGCGTGTCCGCCGCAGCGAGAGGCTGGCGGCACGCCGGTTGAACACCGTACGAACGGCGGAGGCGTCGGGGAGCGCGGAGGCTCCCTGGGTCCAGGAGGCACGGCTGGAGTACGAGCGCTCGCGGAAAGGCGTCCGTTCAGAATGAGACGTCGACGTAGTCGATATCGGTGAACGCGACGTGCAGGTCTTCGGCGCGGCGCCCGCCGTCCTTGAAGTAGACCTCCTGCAGTCCTTCGGCGACGATCGCGCGCATCCGCCGGTCGCCGGCGCCCTGCTCGCGGGCGTCGAACAGGCGCTGCGCGTAGGCCGGGGGGAGGTGGACGGTCAGGCGGCGCATCCGGCCGTCGTCGGTGCTGCCGATCGGCGCGGCGTAGCCGAACCGTGCGCGGGTTTCCACCGTGATGCCGCCGGTGGTGGCGGCCTGCTCGCGGCGGCGCTTGCGGACCCGGGGCTGCCAACGTACCCGTACGGCGGCGTCGATCCGCTCGGCGATCTCCCGGGGCGGATTCCGCCGCGCGCCGCGCCGGTAGCGGTTGACCGAGTCGGCCGTGACGCCGAGCTCCGCCGCGACCGCCTTCGCGGACTTCATCTGCTTGAGCAGGAAGCCGATCTGGCCCTTGAGGGTCTTGGGCGGCTCACGGGTGAACGCCTCCCGTTCGGCGCGCTCCAAGGCGTCGTCGATGTCTCCCATGGTGGTGCTCGGCTCCCTTCGAGGATCGGTCCCGGCCGCCGGGGGCGACGGGCACGGGGCTCATTCGCCGTCGTCGAACTTCGCGTCGTGGCCGTCGCCCTTGATGTGGCGGGCCGGGTTGTGGCCCTGCTCCATCAGGTCGACCACCCAGGCCAGTTCCTGCACGCCCTCCAGCTTCGCCAGGCCCGGAGACGGGCCGAGGCGGAAGGGGCCGGGGATCGGCTTGCCGGAGGCGCTGTAGGGCAGGAAGTCCAGCGGGCTGCGGCCCGGCGAAGGATAGACGACGCAGTCGGAGAGCACCGCGAGCGGGTACAGGCCGGTGGCCTCGGCCGTCTTGAGCATCTTGCGGTGCATGTTGACCCGCGCCTTGGAGATGACCGCGGCCCGGATGTCCGGGCGCCAGGTCGGCCGCTCCAGGGCCGGCCAGCGCTCGCCGTCCCGGTGGTGCCGGCCCTGCGGACGCTCGCGCAGCTTGCCCACACCGCCCTTGATCGTGGCCTTGACGGCGGCGAGCACCGCCGTCAGGCCCGGGTCGGCTTCCCCGTGCCGTTCCATCGCCGCGAGGAACTCGGCGTCGGTCAGGTCCTTGGTGACGCCCAGCTCGGCGAGGGTGTCGAGGTAGGCGGCCCTCAGCCGGTCGTGCCACGGGTCGAGGTACGCGCCGGTCTCGCGCCGCAGGTACGCCTCGACCGGGGCGACGTTCCAGCCGAGCTCCTGGGCGTAGGCGACGGTGTGCGTCTGGTACCAGGCCGGGCCGGTCGGGCGCTCGCCGGACGGCGTGAACGGCGAGGGGAGGCGCGGGTCCAGTTCGACGTGGGACAGGTCCACCAGCCAACTGCCGGGGACCTTCTTGTCGAACACCGGGCGCCGCACGTGCTCCGGGCCGGACAGGCCGACCGTCAGGCGGGAGGAGGCCGCGAGGAACGCCGTGTTCAGGTCCAGGCCCACCGCCCACGGCAGGGCCGCTTCCCCTCCGGTGAGCAGGTCGAGGTCGCGCACCCACTGGTACGCCTCCTCGTCCAGGAACCCGCCCGTCCAGCCCTGTGCCACCGGGTGCTCGGGGGTGGCCTCCGGCGGGGCCGGGTCGACCGGCTCCGTGCCGAGGCTGCCCGGGTTGTGGCCGGAGATCCACTGGCCGGTCGCACGGTCCTGTACGGCGCGGGTCGGCGGGCGCAACGCGGTCATCAGCTCCAGCCCGGAGACGGCGGTCGACCCGCGCGGGGTGATGACGCGCCGGGCGTAGACGCCCAGGACACGGGCGATGTCGGCCGGCTCCATGTCGGCGACGCCCGGCCAGGAGCGGGAGTCGAGCGCGTCCCACGGCAGGACGGCGAGCTGCACGCACTGGCGCTGCCCCGCCTGCGCGGGGCGGTAGACCCGCGCCCACGGGCCGAACCCGCGCCGGGTGAGCTTCCACTGCGCCCGGGCGATCTGCCTGACCACCGGGTGGTCCTCCGGCAGGCGCAGGCCCCGGCGGTCCTCCAGGCGCTCGGGCAGCCCGAACTTCGCGGCGGTGGCCGCGGTGAGCACGATCAGCGGGTCGGCGTCCTTGCCGTTGCGGTGCAGGCGCGGCGCCCCGAGCCCGGACTCGCGCAGCGCCCACTCCACGAGTTCCGGGACCGTGGCCGCCGGGCAGTCCAGCACGATCCCGTCCACGCCGTACGCGGAGCCGTCACCGTCCAGCACGGCGAGCGGACCGTGCGGGAAGCGCGGGTCCGCGGCGGGCCCCGCGGTGGCCTTCCCGACCGGGCGGTGTGACGTCGCGGCGGGCACGGCGGGCCGGGCGGGTGCGGCGGACCGGGGTTCGGGGCGCCTCGGTGCCGACGGGGCCGTGACGGCGGGCGCCGCCGCCGGGACCGCCCTCGCTTCGGGCGCGGCGGGGCCGGGGGTCGTCTCCGGGTCCGGCCGCCGTACGGCCGGGACGGGCGCGACCACGGGTGCGGCGGCCGGGGCCGCGCCGTTCGGCGGGTACTTCGCCGCCCACCCCTTCAGCAGCCGCTGGTACGCCTCCAGGCGCGGCGGCTTCGGCTCGCTCCGGCCGTTCTCCCAGTTCTTCACCGTCTGCGTCGTCGACTTCAACGCCTGTGCCAGGCGGGCCTGCGTGATGCCCGCCGCCTCGCGGAGCCGGGCCCGCTCCGCCGGCGGAGGCAGTTGCGGCTCCTCCGCCAGCAGGGCGTCGACCGACGCGAACAACTCTTCCTCGGATGCCATGCGCCTCTCCCTCCACTCCGCACCCTAGCAGCCACTTAACCTTTCTTTTAGCTCATTTCTTTAACTCGAACTTGAGTGTCGAAGGCGTGGGCCGGGGGTGGGGCGTACGGGTGCGGGCGGCCGGACCGAACCGGCCGGCCTTCGCCCGACCGAAGTAGCGACGGGCCTTCCGCGAGGCCCATTGCGTCTCCAGCACCTCAACCGCACCGTCACCGCCGTTCACACCATCGAGATCATCCGGCACTCGGGACGAGGAGCGTTCACCGCCGGAGCGGTGGGGAGAACACGCCACAACCGTCGACTGGAACCTCTGGTGAACCGGGCAGTTCACCGCCGGATGTCAACGAGCCAGGAGCGCCCGGCTTCCGGCCAAAGGCGCGCGAGCCGCTTGCTGGGAAAAGCAACTCAACGGAACCTTGAGCGAGTTCGCGCGCAGCCGGGTCGAGGGGATCGGGAAAAGAGACCTGGCGCCACGGGAATGATGCGAACAACCGCTCGGAAGGAACGGAAGTTCGATTACTCGGCCGGGGTCCTTCGCAAAGAACCCGGGCCCCGCGGAGTGATCGCACCTCGCTTACCGAGCCGGCGGAAACACCAACCAAGGGGGTATACGTGCCGTTCCATGTCCAACTGACGGCCAGTAAGAAGCCCGGTGAGTGCAAAGCGGTGGGCACGGGCAGCATCAAGCACGTCATCAACGCGTCCGAGGCCAAGGCTTTCGGCCTCGACGCGACCGATCGCATCAAGGGGGCCATCGGGAAGATGGTCGGGAGGAACCCCGACGAATACTGGCTGAAAGGCCCCACTCCGGAGGGGGCCACCGGTGGGGCGAAGCCGGAGTACGGCAACCTCTACGGCCTCTTCGCATGGCCGCCGGTCACCACGACGCTCACCGTGAAGAGCGCACGTCTCGTCGGGGTCACCACCAAGCCCGTCATCGCGCATCACGTGGAATGGATCAACAACGAGGACCACCCGGTGCAGTACGGCACCGCCATGAACGTCACCAAGACGGACACCTTCAGCAGCAGTTGGACCTGGACCGACAAGTTCACGGTCGGACAGAAGCTCACGTACAAGATCTCGGTCAAGGGCGGTGCGCCCGGCGCGGAGGTCGGCGGAGAGGTCGGCGGGGAAACGAGTTTCGGTTTCGAGCATTCGTGGGGCGAGACGGAGACCAGGACCCGCACGGTGACGGTCGGCGTCTCCGACACGGTCTCGAGCCTCGTCCCCAAGCGCTCGGCGGAGACCGCGTACCTCTTCTCCACCCTGGGCTCGGCGAAGTTCCGGATCACCTACCAGGCCACTCTGAAAGGCATGCTCGCCTTCCAGCACCGCGACTGGTACACGGGCGCCGACGGAGACCACCGCTACCGCGCCTACGACGTCAACGGCGTACTCGGCAAAGCCGGTCTTCCCACCTCCATCACCGTCACCGAGGACATCACTGTCGGCTTCTACTCCGACGCGACCGTGGAAGTCTCCCCCGGCCGGTACAACCCGAACAAGAAGCCGGGCGGGATCCCCCGGTGAGGCGAACGCATCACGCCACCGGACCGTGAGTCCAGGTTCCACGGAATCACACCGGATACCGGCACCGAGTCCTTTCCGACGTGCCGACGAGTCGGGTCGGCAAAGCCTTTCCCTGCCGCGGTGAACGGCGGAGCTCCCGGTGGACGGCTCCACGGCCGAGCCCGTCCGTATCCGCCAGGAGCTTCGCCCACCCGCCCGACCACGACCCACCCCTCCCGCGCGCCGACGCGAAACCGGCACCCGCCGCCGCCGGCTCTCGCCCGCGACACCGCCCTCTACCACGAGCGAAACACCGTCGGGCGTGCCATCGAGCCGGGGTGCCGGGCCGGCGGACGGGTCGGCGAGCGCAGCCGGGGCGCCGGCACCGTCCGGACGAGCCCGGCAGCAGCGGCCCCGCTCGGTCGCGTACGCGCGGTCCGCCCCGGCGCCGACCTGTGGCCCACGGACGAGAGTCCCGAGGGTGGAGACGCGGAGCTGCGACACGGCCTGCTCCAGCGCGTCGAGGAACCGCCGCCGGGCCTCGGCGGCGAGCGCCCCAAGAAGCAGCGGACGTCCACGGTGGCCCGAGCGGCCTCCGCCGCCCCGGACGGACCGACCGCAGCAGCGGCCGGCAGCCCGGCCTCCGTCAGGAGTCCCGAACGGCGTGCTCGTGGCGACGCGCCTCGCACCAGCCCGCCGACCCCGACCGACCGCAGCCGACACAGGACGGGACCTCCCGATCCGCCGCCGCGGCCACCGCCCGCCCCCCGCAGTCGCCCGGGCCCCGGCGGCGACACCCTGATCTCCAAACGAGAGGACATCGGGCCCACCCCACGGGGGCACGTCGACGTCGGCGCGCGGCCCGCTCGGCACCCACCCCAACCCGGCCGGGACAGGGACCGTGAATCGTCCGCTGTAACTCCCGATCACGGAAGATGCGTCGATGAACGTCGATGAACAGGGAGAACGCGGCCGAGCATGAGGCCGGCGAGTCGGCAGTGGCCGTGTCGGCGCGGGGAGCCCGGGGCCCGCGGCCGGTCCGCGCGGGGCCGGCGGCCTTCGGGGACACCGGCCCCGCGCGGACTGACGACGCCCGGTACGGGGTACTCGGCTGGTCCTACGAAGGGAGGCGCCCCTTGGGCGGGGCCGGAGTGCCCGAGGTCGCGGTCGTGTACGGCGGCCCCGGCACCGTGGCCGTCGCCGCGCCGGGCGCCCGCGGGACCCCAGGACGAGAACCGGGTAAGGAGCGAGGCGTGGGAGGACGGTTGGTCCGGTCCGTGAGGAACGCCGCCCCGTCACCGCGTGGCGACGCCGGAGCCGCCGGGCGACGGGGGAAACCGCCGGGTACCTGGCCGGGCGCCGCGGTCGAAGCGGCGTTCCGTCTGCTGGCCCGGCTGCGCGGGGCCCCGGCGCTGCATCCGCACGGGCTGACCTGCACGGCCGATCTGGAGGTCGTGGACGCCGAAGGCGGGGCCTGGGGCGTGCCGTGGCTCGACGCGCCCGGGCGGTACACCGCCACGGTCCGCCTCTCCCGAGCGGCCGGTCTGCCCCGGCGGCTGCCCGACGCTCTCGGGCTGGCCGTGCGCGTGGACCGGGTCGACGGGCCCGACCACCTCCTCGACCTGCTCCTCACCAGCAGCGGCCGGGGCCGGATCACCCGGCACGTGCCGCTCCCGCGCGCCGATGCCCTGGGCGGCCCCTACTCCAGTCTGCTGCGCTACCGGGTCGGCGACCACCACCGCACCCTGGCCGCCCTTCCGCGCCGTACGCGGCAGGGGCCGGTGCACGGAGACCCGGTGAGCCTGGCCGACGCCCTGGCCGCCGGGCCGCTCGTCTTCGACCTGTGCGCCGACACTGCCGACGGGTCGTGGCGCGCGTTCGCCGTGCTGACGGTACGGACCGCCCTGCCGCTGCGGCAGGAGGAGAGTCCGGGCTTCGACGTCTACGCGCACAGCGCTCGTCGGTTCACCCCGGGCAGCACCCTGGCCGCCGTCCGTCGCGCCGCCTACCGGGGCTCGCGGGCGGGCCGCCGGGGAAGGCCCCGGAGCGGCTGACGGCGCTTCACCACGACGGGCCGCTCCTCCCCGCGGCGCGGACACCCGGGCGCGCCGCGCCAGAGGGCAGGCGCACCCCGGTGTCCGCTCCCCCGTCGACGGTCCCGGCCGAACGCGGGCGGCCCGGTTCACCGACCGTGGGCGTCCTTCCCGGGAAGGGGCCCGACGCGGGGGGCGGCGGCCGGGGCGGACGGCGGCGTGGCGCTGTCCGGGTCCGGGGGCGTCGCGAGCAGCGAGGGCGGCGGCGCGGACGCGGCGGGATCGGCGTGGTCCTCCGGAAACCCGGTCATGCGGCCGACGCGACCGGGGCACTCGGTGACCATGGGCACGGCCGTCCGGCGCACGGAAGGTCAGGGGCGCCGGAGCCACGGCCGTGGAAGCCGTTCCGGAAGGACACACCGACATGATCACACCTGAGCAGCTCGAAAACCTGCTGGAGTCCGACGCCGAGGACCCCACCTTGGTCGTCCTCGCGGGTGCCGCCGTGGTCGTCCCGGCCGCTGCGCTGGACACCGACCGGTACCGGGGGGCCGTGGAGGTCGTCTCCCGGCGGGACCTCGTCGACCGGCTCGGTACCGGCACGGTGTCCCGGCACGACCTGGAGGAGACGGCCGCTCGTCTGGACACCACCGTGGCACGGCTCGGCGCCTGAGGGACGCCGGGGGGCGGGCGGATCGGCGGACCGACCGGCCTCCCGGTCTCCGGCGCGTCCGCGCGGCGTTCAGGACAGCGAGGTCGGTTTGCGGGGCGGTGGGACGGCCCGTAGCAGTTCCCACAGCGGGCGTGAGCCGGATGCCCACGCGGCCAGGGTGTGGCGGTCGACCACGTGGAGGCGCTGCTGCTGGGCGAAGACCACTGCGGGCGCGGTGACGCGGCCGTTGGTGACGATGACCGCGAGGTCGGCGCCGTGGACCTGGCGGGCGGTGCCGTTGAGGACCTGGAGGTCCGGGGTGCCCACGGCGGAGCCGGCGAGGCCCTTGCTGCGGTGTTTGCACTGGATCACCCAGCGCCTGCCGTAGGGGTCGGTGGCCTTCACGTCGGCGCCCAGGTCGCCGCCGCCTCCGACGCGGATCGCGTCCTGGCAGCCGTCCCGGCGCATCAGGTCGCGTACCGCCTCTTCGAACCGGGCATGGTGCAGGGCGTCCAACTGGGCGAGCCCGTACCGCAGACCCTGCGCACGGACCGCTTCCCACCGCGCCCGCTGCCGCTTCTGGTGGAACCGGCCGCTGACGGCCGCCGCCGCGAGAACGCCGACGGCGACCAGGACCCACCAGTGGGCCAACAGCCAGTTCACGACGGCCACCATCACGGCGACGGCCAAGACCGCGGCCACGAAGAGACCGATCAGCCGGTCCTCCGTGCCTCGGCGCCGCCTCCCGTTGGGCGTGCGGGTACGCCGTGCCGGCGAACGCCTGACCGCCGACGCCCGGCCCCTGCGCGTACGGGGGCTCACCGGCCGGCCTGCGTGACGCCGCCCGCCAACTGGCCCAGGACGTCCGCGATCCCCTGACCCACCGCGGTCGGGGCGAGCAGCACGCCGAGCGCCAGGACGATGACCACGGTCAGCTTCTCGTCGCGTCGACTGCGCGCCTCGGTACGCCGGCGCAACCGGAGCACCACGATGACCGCGAGCAGCACCGCCACGTTGATCGTCAACAACCGCCGGCCCCCACCCACTCCACGGCCGTCCCCACCGTGAGGACGCCCCTCCCGGTGTCCTTGTGTAACGGACCCGCGGCGGCGCGCGGGCCGGGTTGCCGGTGAATGGCAGCAAAACGACGCACTGGCCAAATCCCGTGCGCAAAGGCGGCCCGCCCGCCCCGCAGACGGCGCTCCGAACCGCGCCCTGCCTCCGGGCGCGGCGCTCACGCGGTGCTCTCCAGCCGAACCGCACCCGTCGCACGGCCACCCGTCGCTGCGGCCTGGCCCGTGCCGGACGGCCCGCCCGGCACGGGCTTGACGCGGGCACGGTACGGGGCGGCGTCCTCGATCGACACGGCCACGGCTCGACGGCAGCGCCGGGGCACGGGACGCCTGGATCGGGGCCGGCGCGTCGCCCGGTTCGAGGAAGGTCGGGTGCACCGGCTCGTCGGCGCCGGCGCCGGCGCGGGCCCGCGCGGAACGCACCGAGCCCGTGGTGCCCTGCTGCTGAAGGCCGCCCGGCACAGGTCGGGCGGCCTTCGAAGGTCTGAGCCCCGGGGGTAGGTGCTCCCCGCGGGCGCGGAGACGGTTCCGCGGGGCCGCGCCCGAGGAACCGAGCGGACGACACCGGGTGACAGCTTCTTCCCCGCGGCAGAGGCTCGGGTCCGCTGCGCGGGCGAGGGTGCTGGTACCGAAGGGCACCGGCGGTGGCCACCGGTGCCCTTCTGTCGCTCACCAGTTCTTGTACTGGGTCTTGCCCAGGCCGCAGAAGGTGCAGCCGGAGCGCAGGAAGTCCTGCGTACGGCGGAACTCCTCGTCGGCCAGGTGCCACCGCAGCCAGGCGGTGATGATGTGCTGCCCGTTGCGGGTGGCGGCGATGTGGTCGGTGCCGTTGAGGACGTTGAACCACACCGGCACGTCGGTGTTGGCGTAGTCACGCTCCACGTTGGGGGTCGCGAAGTCGTCGTCGCCGCCGATGTACAGGGCGGGGTTGCGGAGGTTGTCCGGCCCGTTGCCGTCGAAGGAGCCGCCGGCCACGTGGATCGTGGTCACCAGCCGCGGCTCGTCCGCCACGTCGAAGGTGCCGATCGAGCCGCGGGAGTGGCCGCCGAAGGCCACCTCGGAGGTGTCGATGTCCTGGTACAGCGGACTGCTCGGGCTCGCGTTCTGCTCCTCGATCCAGTCCAGGGCGTCGACCATGTAGTCGCCGCTGCTGGAGGAGACCTCGCTGTAGACGACGAACCCGTGCGAGGCCCACTGGCGCAGCATGTCCTCGTAGGCGGCGGGATCGGAACCCGCGCCGGGACCCCAGACGAGGACCGGGTGGTCCACGCCGTTCTGGCCGGCGTTCGCCGGGTGCACCAACCACCCGTCGTTGCCCGGACCGGCGGTCGTGTCGACGGTCACCGCGTAGGGCCCCGGCGCGGTCACGTCGGTCACCGGGGGCAGCGTTCCGCCCGGCGGGTCGGTCGGTCCGCCGTCCCCGCCGCCCGCCGCCTGGACGAGGACGTCGTCGACGGTCAGCGTCTCCAGCGCGCTGCCGGCGTCCAGCGAGAAGCGGAGTCGCACGGTGCGGCCGTCGACCGACGAGGGCAGGTGGAACGAGGCCGTGCCCGAGGCGGTGCGTGAGGACTCGAGCGTGGTGAAGGCGCCACCGTCGACGGAGTAGGCGACCGTGAACGCCTCGCCGAGGTCGAGCCCGGACGCGGTACGGGCGTACGACACCGAGATGCCGTTGTAGCCGGCCAGGGCGATGGGCGCGGAGGTGAGGGACGGGTCGGTGAGCAGTGAGCCGCTCAACCGCGCCGCCCCCGTGGCGGTGCTGACGGGACCGGTGGAGGTGAAGGTCCCGAGCCCGGAGGAGAAGTTCTCGCTGTAGACGCGGGTGGCGGCGGAGGCCGGGCCGGAGAGTGCGCCGGTGATGCCCGTTGCGATGAGGCCGGCGGTGGCCGCGCCGAGCAGGCGCAGGCCGAGGCGAGTTGGCATGGCTGATCCCTTCTGACCGCGCCGGCCGCCCGCGGCGGTGGCGGCGCGTCGTCGTGCCGGGCGCACGGGTGTGTCCCGTGCTTCCGGCGCCGGAGATCGGGCGGGAGTCGAACCCATGCGATTCAAGCGGTGCTTCCGGCGGGGCGAATCCGTGAAATCACCGGCGCCGACCCGACGCGGCCGCAGCGGCGACTTCACCGGTGTGAAGTGAGAACGGACGGTGGGAAGTTCGGGCAACGGACGTCGACCAGGTGGTCCGGAACGTTGCCGGATCCCAGAAACACCTGGTCGGCGTGTCGGGGTGCGATGAGCGCGGATGAGCGGGACGGGTGTGAGTGCCGCCGAAGGCGAGCCGGTCGGCGATGGTCGTACGGAGGCGGAGGTCGACGAAGGTCTCGGTCCAGCCGGAGGAGGACTCGTTCGAGGGCCGTCGGCGGCTGCGGCTGCCAGGTCGTCGCCGCCACCAACGTCCCCTTCGCACGCGACTGCCCGGCCGTACGGGAGATCCACCTCGGCGGCCTCCACCGCTTCTTCGGCCACGCGCCCCGCCGCGACACCCGTCTCACCGGTCCACCGCCGACCGAACGCCGCCTCGACCCGTTCACGGCCGTACGCGGCGTTCGAGGTGGATGGCGGTGAAGACGGCGACCTTGGCCCGCAGGGCCCAGGGGTCGAACGGCTTGCTGATGTAGTCGACCGCGCCGGCGGCGTAGCCGCGGGCGGTGTGTTCGGGGTCGGTGCCCATGGCGGTGAGGAAGATGATCGGCACGTCGCGGTTGCGGGGGCGGCGCTTGATCTGGGCGGCGGTCTCGTAGCCGTCCATCTCGGGCATCTGCACGTCCATGATGATGACCGCGAAGTCGTCGTGGTCCAGCAGGGCCTTCAGCGCCTCCCGGCCGGAGGTCACGGTGACGAGTTCCTGCTCCAGCGTGGCGAGGACCGCGGTCATGGCCAGGAGGTTGTCGGGCTGGTCGTCCACGATCAGCACCTTGGGCGTGCCCGCGTCCGGCGCCGTCAGGGCGGCGACCGGCCGTTCGGCGGCGTCGAGTTGCCGTTCCAGCAGCTCGCACCTCGCCTCTGCCGCCGCGCGCTGCTCGCGGGCCGCCTGGAGCTCTTCCCCGAGGCGCGCCGCCTGCCGCTGGAGGGCGTCGCGTTCCTCCAGGAGCTGGGACACGGCGGGGTGCGCCGCCTCCAACTGGTCGGCGCGGGCCCGTTCGGCCTGCCAGTCCATCTCCAGTTGGGTCAGCCGCACCTCCAGGTCGGCGATGCGGTGCGTGCGGTCCAGCAGCGCGTCGCCCAGGACGTCGCCGCTCACGCTGGAGCGCCGGGAGATCCGGTCGGCGTCGGCCAGCTGTTCCTCGAGCACCCGCACCGCGTGCTTCGGGGAGGAACCGGCGTGGACGGCGGAACCGTACAGTTCGCGCAGGAGCTCGACGGCCTCACTCGTCACGGCGGTGCCGCGGTGCTCGGCCAGGTCGGCGAGCAGGTCGGTGACCACCTGCCACGGGGGCAACCGGGTTCCGTTGAGGTAGCGCGAGAGCGTGCCGGGGTCGCGCCGGCGGCGGGCCGCGTACCGCCGCACCGACACCTCCAGGCCCTCGAACAGCTCCCGGAGCGCCTGGGCGAGCGCCCGCGCCTCTTCGGGAAGGTCGTGCCCCAGCGGCCGCAGCTCACCCACGCTCCTCCACCTCCCGGCCCTCGCCCGTGCCCGCCTCGCTCCGGCCCTCCGCCCCGTCCGGCCCGGCGGCGGTGGACCGGTCGGAGAACGGCACGGCCGGGCCGGCGCCCGCGAGCCCGGTGGGGGCGCTGCGCACGAGCCCTCCGCCCGCCCACCGGGCCGGCGCCGCGGCCGTAGCGCCGCCGAGTGCCGCGGGCGGGGACACCGGGGGCGCCCCGGGCGAGAGCGGGACCCGATCCATGTACGTCTCCGTTCCTCCGGCCCCGACCGCATGACGGGGCGTCACCACCCGTACGGCGGATTGCCGCGCGGGTGACACACAGCATGAGCCGTGGTGGAACCGTTGCACGACGTCATCGGCCGGGCGGGGCGACGGGAAAAGGGCGCCGCTCACGGCCGCGGGCCTCCGCCGACCGCCGTCCGCGCAGCTCGGAGGGGGTGGGGAGGGGATCCGTCGCCGGTGTGTTGCCGCGCAACGTGGGCGACCGTACGGCGACGGCGGCAGGTGCCGCCACACACCCGTCACGGGGAACCCCGCCCCGGCCCGTCCCGTCCCGTCGGTACCGGATCCCGGTGGGGCCGTCCGCCCCGCCGGACATCCGCCCCGCCGGGCCTCCGCCACACCGGGCCTCCGCCGCGCCGGGCCTCCGCCACGCCGGACATCCGCCGCGCCGGGGGTCGCCCGAGGGCCGCTCCGGTGTGGGGGGCGCAGGGCGGCGGGGCGGACGCCCAGGGCGTGGCACAGCGCGTTGGTCAGGGTGGGGCCCAGGGCGGGGGCCGGCGGGCTGACGGCCGGTTCGGCCATCGGCTCGGGTTCCGCCGTCCTGGCCGGGGTGACGGGACGGACGGCCGCGACGGGCGGGTCACCGAAGCACGGGACGGCGCGGTCGCGCGGGTCCGAGGGGACGGCGCGGCCGTCGGGGCCGAGGCGACCGCCTCCTCCCCCGCGGGCGGGTCGGGCCGCCGCGGGGACGGGGGCTCATACGGCGGGGCCGACCGTGACGCGTTCGCCGCGCTCGCACCCCAGGAGGCGCGCGCCGTGGCCGCGGCGCTCGGCCTCGGCGAGGAAGTCGGACAGCGGGGAGCGGAAGACCGGGTAGTCGTCGTAGTGCACCGGCAGGGCCCGGCGGGGGCGGACCATGTCGAGCAGGTCCGCCCCCTGCGCGGCGTCCATCGTGACCACCAGGCCGCCGGGCAGGGTCGTGCCGCCGAGGTGCAGGACCGCGAGATGGATGTCGGGGCATCTGCGGGTGATCTCCCGCAGGCCGTCGTACACCAGCGTGTCGCCCGTCAGGTACACGACCAGGCGGGTTTCCCCGGAGCGGTCCCCGAACTCGAGCAGGCTGCCCATCACCGGTGGGAGCAGCGCGCGCGCCGGCCCTGGCGCGTGCCTGCCGGGCAGGGAGGTGACACGGACCAGGGAGTCACCGCGCAGCACCGTCTGGCTCTGCCAGGTGCGGAGCCCGACCGCCCGGTGGAAGCCGAACAGCCCCTGCAGGACGCGGGAGGCGTGCGGGGTCGTCACGAACGGCAGGCCGCGGTCCAGGCGGCGGCGCGCCTCGCGGTCGAAGTGGTCCCCGTGCAGATGGGACAGCACGACGGCGTCGACGTCCTGCGCCGGAAGGTCCGCCGCGTCCAGCGCGGGCTCGGTCAGGCGGCGCGACACGAGGCCGTAGCCGAGGTGGGCGAACTGCCCGCGGTGGAGGAAGTTGGGATCGGTGAGCAGCGTCAGCTCGCCGTAGCGGATCAGCAGTGTGGCATTGCCGATGAAGAGGATCTCCGCGGAGCCCTCGGGCGCCGGTCGGCCCATGGCAGCCTCCCTCACATCGCGCCTACGGGTAACCAGGGGCCGGGCGCCCACACCGCCCCGCGACGGGTCTCTGCGTCCGGGCGTCCGGGCCGCGGCGCGGCGGTCGCTCCGCGCCCTCCTCCGCGTCGCGCCGTCCGCGTCGCGCCGTCCGCGGGTCCGCCGACTGGAGGGCGGGGGCCGTCCGCCGCGGCTGCCGCGTCAGGGAGCGCCGACCTGGCCGGCTCGCCCGGAAACGGTACGGGGCGCCACGGGGACGGGCCGGTGGCCCCCGGTGCCGGGTGGCGGGCGCCGGTCACGCGGGACGGCGCGGCCCACGGGCGCGCGGTCGGTGGTACCGGCGTCCCGCCACGGACGGCGAGCGCCCGCTCAGCCGAACCGGCCGTCGCGGACCCCGTCGTGGAACGCGGCCCACCCCTGCGCCGTGAAGCGCAGGTCGCCGCGGGCCGGGTCCTTCGAGTCCCGCAGCACCACGGCGCCACCACCGAGATCGCCCACCTCCACGCAGGCGATGAAGCTCTTGCTGCTCTTGCGCCACCGCACGGCGGAGGTGTCCTTCACGTACAGCTCGTCCTTCTCCATGGTTCCTCCCTCGTCCGTTCACGGCCCCCGTCGGGCGTCCGGCGATCGCGCGCCGCACGCCCGGCCGGCGAGGCCGCCGGTCGACGTCCTTGCCGGCGAACCGGGACTCCGCACGAACCTTTCCGCACATCGCCCTCCACGGCCAGGGACCATCCGCGATCCGGACCGGACGCGGCCCCCGCCCCGGCGGTGGCGTGCGCCGCCGGGACACCGTCCGCTCCGCCGGGATCGCGCCGGAGGGGCGGCCCGGGGGGCGGGGTGGGAGAGCGACCGCGAGCGGTCACGCCGGAGGCGGCTCTCGGCCGTCCACCGACCCCCGGCCTCTCCTCACGCCCGGGGCCGTCGGGGGTCCGCGGCGTGCTGCACCGCGTACGCCGAACCGCGGGGCCACGGCGAGCCCTCGTCCATGCGCAGCGCCTCGTAGGCGTCGCACCGGAGGCGCTTGGCCGCGTCGGCGGCGGTGACGAGGTCGATCGGGTAGGGGCCCACCGTCAGGACGGGGCGGCGCTCGCCGCCCTCGCGGCGCCAGCCGAACTCGATCCGGAACGCCTCCGCCAGGCGGTCGTCCGGCCGGCGGTCCTTCTCCTTCGTGCCCGGCGGGTGCTGGAGCCGGCCGGTGCCCTGGGTGTACTCGTCGAAGTGCTCGATGACGTCCCGGGCGTCCTTCCCGCCGGGGACCGCCGCGGTGAAGTCCGCCAGGGCCTCGTCGAGGAGCGCCCGCGCCGGTTCGGTGACCAGGTGCCGGCGGGTCATCTGCACACCGCGCAGCACCATCCGCAGCGCCATGACGAACTGGTAGGCGTCGAGGACCGGGGTCCACCCGTCGCCGCTGCGCACCCGCTCCAACTGGAGCTGGACGGCCGCCTCCCAGGTCCAGGTCTCGGTGTGGCCGATGTTCGCGCCGTGCTCCGTGTGGAGCCACGGCCTGTCGGTGGTGCTCACGCTGTCGTCCCCGCATCCGGTGGTGGAGGGTGCACAGCGTACGAATCCGAGCGCGTCCCCGGCCACCCGTTTGGCGTACCTCGCCCCGGGCGCCGTGAGCGCGGGCCGCCTGCTCGTCCGTCATCGTGAGCGCGGGCCGCCTGCTCGTCCGTCATCGTGAGCGCGGGCCGCCTGCTCGTCCGTCATCGTGAGCCCGGCGCGCCTGCTCGTCCCGGGCAGCGGCCGTCACCGCGGGTCAGGTCCGCGGTGGAGGTCCCTCGCCCCGCGTGCCGCGGCCCCGCCGCGGGTGGCTCCGTGCCCGGCGCGGTTCGGCTTCCCGTACGGCGGCGCCCGGGCGGGCTCGCTCCGTCCTTCCTCGGCGCCGGAGCGGGGTGCGGGGCGGCGCTCGGTCGTGCCGCCGGGCCGTGCGCGCAGCGGGCCGTCAGTCCGTCGCCGTCGAGTGGGAGCCGTGCAGGATCGCCCGCGCCTGCTCGGCGTGCCCTCCGCGCGCGATCACGTCGTACTTCGTCGCCGCCAGGGTGCGGGTGGAGGAGAAGTCCCGGCGGCCGCCCGTCGCGGCGTGCCCGACGAAACCGAACACGGCGCCCCACACGGCGCCGATGAGGATGCCGCCGAGGAGCAGGCCCAGCCAGGTCGGCCCCGGGGTGAACAAGCCGACCAGGAGGCCGATGAACAGGCCGAACCAGGCGCCGCTGGCGGCGCCCGCAGCCGCCGCCCTGCCCTTGGTGAGCCGGCCGGTGACACGCTCCACCAGTCGCAGCCCCGACCCCACGATGTCGATGTTCTCGACGGGGAACTTCTCGTCGGAGAGGCGGTCGACGGCGGCTTGCGCCTCCTCGTACGAGTCGTAGCTCCCGACGGTGTTCCATGCGGCGCTGATCGGGTCCAGCGGCCCGGGTTCGATGGGTGCCATGTCCGTCCCTCCGTTTTTGCTCACTTGCTACCGGTGTTACCGGTTTCTCCGGATCGCCTCTCCACCTTTCGACGTTTCACTCCTTCGGTCACCGCCCCGGTCGGTCCACCGGCGGCGTCACCCTCCGGCACCCCCCGGCACCCGGCGCGGGGTGACGATCCGGTGCAGCACCGCGTGGACCGGCTCACTGCCGAGCAGGTCCCGCAGCTCCTCGACGCCGTGCCGCCGCTGCGCCGCCGCCCTCACCACCGCACTCTGCGCGCTGGACACCGTCCACGACGTCACCGTGGACGTGCCCACCGGACAGGTCACCGTCACCAGCGTGATCCCCCTGATCCAGGAGGAGGTCGCCGGTACCGTACGCGCGGCCGGATACGAACTCGCCACCGCCGCCCCCTGAGCCGGGACCGCGCTGCCGGACCCGGGGACGCGCTGGCCATCTGCTCGGTGCCGTACGCCGGTGCGGAGTCGCCCGGTCGCGCGGGGCCTGTCCGACGGCCGGGCCGCCCACCGCGGGGATCAGCCCGCTGAGCGCGGAAACCCCCCGTCAGCCGAGCCACGGCCGAACTCCACCCCCGTGACCGCGCCCGGCTCGTAGTCCTCGCCCACGCGTCCGGCCCGGTGGCCCCGCGCGGTTCCTGACCTCCCCCGCCTCCCGCACCGAGGTCTCCCGGGTCGGGAACACCCCCTCGGCGGGCAGAGCGGTCCGCCGCGCGCGTGGACTCGTCGACCCAGGGGCGTCCCGTGGCCACCGGTCAGCTCCGCGGGGGGCGCGGAAAACGCGTGGCCGCCGCGTCCGCGGCACCGGTACCGTCTGGTCCCCCGGCCAGCCGCATCGGCGGTTCGCCCAGGTGAGAGAGTGGTTCCCATGACCGGCCGGCAAGCGACGACGACCCTGTGGCGCCCCACCGGCCCCAAGGAGCTGGACCTGGTCCGGGAGTCGGACTGGCGCGCCTGGCCGCCTCGGCTGCCGGAGCAGCCGATCTTCTACCCGGTGCTCAACGAGGAGTACGCGGTGAGGATCGCGAGGGACTGGAACGTCCGGCACGACGGTGCCGGCTTCGTCACCCGCTTCGACGTCGAGACGGAGTTCCTGCGCCGGTATCCGGTACGGCAGGCGGGCGGGCGGACGATCCTTGAGTTGTGGGTGCCGGCCGAGGAGCTCGACGAGTTCAACGCCCACATCGTCGGCCGGATCCACGTGGTCCACGAGTTCCGCCGAGTGACGGGATCCGCTGGAGGGGGAACCGGCCCGGTGCACCGGCCCTGACGCGGCCGGTGCGGACACGGCCGGTGTCTGCGGTGCCTTCGGTGACCGTCCGGGCGGTCGTGGCCCGGAGTCCGTCACCCGAACGGCCCCGTCGGGGTCAGGTGACGGTGTGCACCCGCTGGGAGCCCAGTTCGTAGCGGGCGCCGACGATGGCGAGGCGGCCCGCGGCGGCCCGCGCCGCCAGGTCCGGTTCGGCGGCGAGGCGGGAGCGGACCAGCCGGACGTTCGCGGTGATCGTCGCGTCGACGCGGGCCTGTCCGGTCTGGGTGTGGTCGATGGCGGGGCGGATCTGCTCGGCGACGTACGCGATGTGCGCGGGCAGTTCCTCGCCGGTCTCGGCCGCGCGGACGGCTGCGGTGACCGCGCCGCACGACTGGTGGCCCAGCACCACCACGAGGGGGATGCCGAGCTCCAGGACGCCGTACGCGATGCTCCCCAGGACCGCCTCGTCGAGGACGCAGCCCGCCGAGCGGACGGTCATCAGGTCGCCGAGCCCCTGGTCGAAGACCAGCTCGGGCGGGACGCGCGAGTCGATGCAGCCGAGGACGACGGCGAACGGATGCTGCCCGGACACGGCCAGGAGACGGTCGCCGCCCGACTCGTGCGGGTGGGTCTGGTGGCGGGTGTACCAGCGGTGGTTGCCCTGCCGCAGCGCGCGGAGCGCCGCCGCCGGCGTGTCCGGCCGCGCGGCCTCCTGTCCGGCGGCGACGGCCGGCGCGGTGGGCAGGGCGACGCCCGCGCCGAGCGCCGCGCCGCCGGCCAGCGCGGCCCGCAGGAGGGCGCGGCGGTCGGGGCGGTCGCGGTCGCCGGAGCGGTCGGGGTGGTCGGGGCAGTCGGGGTGGTCGGGGCGGACCGCGGGGCTGGTGAGTATGAGCTCGGGTGTCGACGTCACGCTCGGCACGGTAGGGGGCGCCCTGCCCACCCCGTCCGGTTCTTGGTGCCTCGTTGGCCGCGCCTTGAACGAATCGTGAACGGCTCCGGCGGGGCCGGGGCGGGCGTCAGGTGAGGAGGGTGACGAGGAGGGAGGCGTCGTCCTGGAAGAGGGCGCGGCCCCGGGCGGTGCGTTCGGCGCGTGCCGGGCCGTCGGGGACGAGGCGTGCGGCGGCGGCCAGCAGGGACGGGAGGTCGGGCGCCGTCGTCGTCAGGCCCTCCGCCGCCATGTGGCGCACGCCGTCGGTGCCGTGGCCGGGGATGGGGCGGTAGGCGACGACGGGCAGGCCGGCGGCCAGCGCCTGGACGGCGGTCTGACCGGCGGCGTTGTCGATCAGGAGGCGGGCCGAGGCCATGAGGGCGGGCAGGTCGTCGGTCCAGCCGAGGGCGACGGCGCCCGGGACGCGGGCGGTGCGGCGGCGCAGGTGCTCGTCGCGGCCGCACAGGACGACCGGGCGCAGGCCGTTTCGGGCCAGGGCCCCGGCGGTGCGGGGCAGGTCGGAGCCGACGCCCCAGGCACCGGCGGAGAGCAGGACGGTGGGGCGGTGCGGGTCCGGTGGCGGGCCGGGCGGGGTGCGGGCGACGGCGTGGAAGGCGGGCGGCACGACCGGGCCGGGCGCGGCGGCACGGCGGCCCGTGCCCGTACGGGCGGCTTCGGCGGCGCCCGGGCTGACGCACAGGTACAGGTCGTTGCCCGGGTGGAGCCAGCCGCGGTGGACGGCGAAGTCGGTGACGTACACGGCGCTGGGGACGCGCAGGGTGCCGCGTTCCCGCATGCGGCCGGTGACCTGCGCGGCGAGGTGGAAGGTGGAGACGACGACGTCGGGGCGGAGGCGGGCGGCCAGGGCCTCCAGGGGGCGTTCGGCGAGTACGGCCAGCGGTGAGGTGTCGGCGCGCGGGGCGGCGGGGCCGTCCGGGTGGGGCGGGGGCGGGGCGAGGAAGACGCGGTAGATCGCCGTGTAGAGCGCGGGCACGCGGCGTACGACCGTGCGGTAGAAGGCGCGCAGGGCCGGACCGGTGCCGGGCGGCAGCAGCGTCAGGACGTCGTGGACGTGCGCGTCGTGGCCGTGCGCGCGGAGCCGGCGGGCGAGTTCGGCGGCGACGGCGTCGTGGCCCGCGCCCATGCTCGCGCTCAGGACCAGGCAGCGCCGCGTCATGTGGTCACCTTCCGGTGGCGGGATCCGGGTCCCTCCCATCGTGGGGGCGGAGGGCGGCCCGGGCGGGCCGGGCGGGCCTGTTCGGGTGGTTCGCGGGCCCGGCGCACCGTCGCGGCGGGGCGGCCGGGGAGGAATCGGGAGGCCGGGGGGAGCGGGGGCGCGAGTCCGGAGGTCTGGCATGGCGGGAACGGCACGGCCGGTCGTGCTCATCACGGGTGCGTCGTCGGGGATCGGAGAGGCGGTGGCCGAGCGGTTCGCCGTGGACGCCGAGCGGCGCTGGCGGCTGCTGCTGGCCGGCCGGGACGAGACGCGGCTGGGCGAGGTGGCGCGCCGTACGGGCGGTGCGGGGCTGCCGGGCGACCTGGGCGGCCCGGAGGGTGTGGAGCGGCTCGCCGCCCGGGCGCTGGAGCGGGAGGGGCGGGTCGACGTGCTGGTCGCGTCGGCCGGGATCGGCTGGGCGGGGCCGTTGACGCGGATGCCGCCCGAGGTCGTGGAGCGGCTGGTGGCGGTGAACCTGACGGGGGTGGTGCAGCTGGTGCGGCTGCTGCTACCGGGGATGGTGGAGCGCGGTGTGGGGCGGCTGGTGCTGATCAGTTCGATGGCGGGCTGGGCCGGCGTGGCGAACGAGGCGGTGTACGCGGCGACGAAGGGCGGGCTGTTGGCGTTCGCGGAGAGCCTGCGCTACGAACTGGCCGGTACGCGGGTGGGGGTGACGGCGGTGCTGCCCGGCGCGGTCGACACGCCTTTCTTCGCGCGCCGCGGCGTGCCGTACCACCGGGGGCGGCCTCGGCCGGTGCCGGTGGTACGACTGGCCGACCTGGTGTGGAAGTCGGTGGTCTACGGGCGGGACGAGGTGTTCGCACCGGCGTGGCTGGCGGGGCCGGCACGGATCCGGGGCGGTGCGCCCGGGTTCTTCCGCGCGATGGCCAAGCGGTTCGGCTGAGCGGCGCGCGATGCTCGCTCTCTCGATCTGTCTGGCCCTGCTGGCGGCGATGGGCAACGCCGCGGCCTCGGTGCTCCAGCGGCGCGCCGCGGCCGACACGGGCACGGCGGACGCGGCGGGCCCGGCCGACACGGCGGCGCGCGGGTGGTGGCAGAGGCTGGTGCGGCGGCGGGTGTGGGTGTGGGGTTCGGTGATGCTGGGGCTGTCGGGGCTGTTCCAGGCGCTGGCCCTGGCGACGGGGCCGCTGGCGGTCGTGCAGCCGGTGATGAGTACGGAACTGCTGTTCACGCTGGTCGTGGGCGGAGTGGTGTTCCGGCGGAGCCCCGATCGGCGTACCTGGTGGGCGTTCGGGGCGATGGCGGCCGCGCTGGCCGCGTTCCTGGCGCTGGCGGAGCCGACGGGCGGGCGGGCGACCGTACCGGCGGCGGACTGGCTGTGGGCGGGGCTGGTGATCGGGGCGGTCGCGGTGGGGCTGGTGGCCGTGGCGCTGCGGCTGCCGTCGGCGCCTCGGGCGGCGGTGCTGGGGGCGGCGACGGCGATGGGGTTCTCCGGTACGGCGGCGCTGCTGAAGGACGCGCTGGGCCGGTTGCAGGACGGGCTGGGCTCGGTGTTCGGGGCGTGGCAACTGTATGCGGCGGTCGCGGTGGGACTGACGAGTTTCCTGCTGCTGCAGATGACGTTCCGGGCGGGGACGCTGGCCGCGTCGCAGCCGGCCCTGACGCTGGGGGACGCGTTGCTGAGCGTGGTGCTGGGGGTCTGGCTGTTCGACGAGCGGGTCGTCGTGGGCGTGCGGGGGGTGTTCGAGGCGGTCGCGGTGGTGGTCCTGGTGGTGGCGTGCGTGGAGCTGGCCCGGTCGCCGCTGGTGAAGGGCGGCGAGGACGGGGAGGGCACGTGGTGAGCACGGCGGGTGCGGCTGCACGGCGTACGGCGGCCCGGCGCGCGGCCGTGTGGCGCGCGGGGGCGGTCGCGGTGGCGGGACTGGCGGGCTGGCACGTCGTGCCCGCGGCGACGTGGCTGCCGGGAGTGCGCGGGGCGCTGTGGCCGGCGCTGGACGGGCGGGGCGACCCGGGTCGGGTGGCGCTGACGTTCGACGACGGGCCGGATCCCGGTACGACGCCGCTGTTCCTGCGCGCGCTGGACCGGCTGTCGGTCCGGGCGACGTTCTTCGTGCTCGGCGAGCGGCTGGAGCGGGCACCGGCGCTGGGACGGCTGATCGTGGCGGAGGGCCACGAACTGGCCGTCCACGGCTGGTCCCACGACCCGCCCTGGGTGCCGCGGCCGGTGCGGGACGTGCGGGAGGTGGCGCGGGCGGCGGCGCTGGTCGCGGACGTGGCGGGGGGCAGGCCGCTGTGGTACCGGCCGCCGTACGGGGTGCTGACGGGGGGCCGGTGGGCGGCGGCGCGCGCGGCGGGGCTCCGTCCGGTGCTGTGGTCGGCGTGGGGGCGCGACTGGACGGCGGACGCGTCGCCCGCGAGCGTACGGGCGGAGGTGGCGCGCGGGGTGCGGGGCGGGGCGACGGTGCTGCTGCACGACTCGGACGCGCTGTGCGCGCCCGGTTCGTGGCGGGCGGCGCTGGGGGCGCTGCCGGGGCTGGTCGCCGACTGCCGGGCGCGGGGGCTCGCGGTCGGCCGGCTCGCCGAACACGGCCTGAACCGCCCGGCGGGTGCCGCGCGGGGGTGTGCGGGCCGGTGACGGCTAGGGCCGGCCGAAGGGGGTCCGGAGGGCGCGGGCGCGCCAGGAGTGCGGCGCGGGGTGCGGGTGCCAGTGGCGGTCCCACTCAACGCGACGGGCGCGGCGGTGGGGGTGCCCGGCGGTGTGTTCGCCGGCGCCGTGGACGAGGGCGCCCAGGACGGCGGTGATGGCGGCGAGCTCCGCGCTCGTGGGTGAACCGTGAAGTATCCGCAAGTGGTGGTGCATTGGTCCATCGTCCGGCAGTGGCGCCGTCCCCGCATCCGCTCCCCGGCGGGCCGCGCCCGGCCCCGGTCGCGGCGAGGGCGGTTCGGCATCGGGGTGGCGGCCGGACGGGTGAGAGGCCGGACGGCTCCGTACGCCTCTCCCCTTCCCGCACACGGGCAGTGCGCCGCGCGGCCGGTTCCCGGTGACCCCATGTGGCCGCCTCGACGCGCGCGACGGCCGGAGCTCGCACATCCTCTGAGTGAACGCGAGCAATACGCGACGAAAGGGCTCGACATCATGGCCACGTTGTGCAGACCCGCGGTGTCCGTCCCCGAACATGTGATCACCATGGAGGAGACGCTCGAGCTGGCGCGGACCATTCACGCGGATCACCCCCAGCTCCCGCTCGCCCTGCGACTGATGGAGAACACCGGGGTCCGCAAGCGGCACATTCTCCGGCCCATCGAGGAGACGCTGAAGCACCCCGGCTTCGAGGAGCGCAACGCCGTCTACGAGGCGGAGGCGAAGGCCCGGGTGCCCGCCGTGATACACCGTGCGCTGGAGGACGCGGAGCTGCGCGCCGCGGACATCGACGTGATCATCTACGTGTCGTGCACGGGCTTCATGATGCCGTCCCTGACCGCCTGGATGATCAACACCATGGGCTTCCGCAGCGACACCCGCCAGGTGCCCATCGCACAGCTCGGCTGCGCGGCGGGCGGTGCGGCGATCAACCGGGCGCACGACTTCTGCAGCGCGTATCCGGACGCGAACGCCCTGATCGTGGCGTGCGAGTTCTGCTCGCTCTGCTACCAGCCCACCGACCTCGGCGTCGGGAACCTGCTGTCCAACGGGCTGTTCGGCGACGGGATCGCCGCCGCCGTCATGCGCGGCAAGGGCGGCACGGGGGTCTCGCTGGAGCGCAACGGCTCGTACCTGGTGCCGGAGACGGTCGACTGGATCGCGTACGACGTCCGGGCGACCGGGTTCCACTTCAAGCTGGACAAGCGGGTTCCCGGCACCATGGAGCCGCTCGCCCCGGCGCTCAAGGAGCTGGCGGGACAGCACGGGTGGGACGCCTCCGACCTGGACTTCTACATCATCCACGCCGGCGGGCCGCGCATCCTGGACGACCTGAGCAAGTTCCTCGGAGTGGCCCCGGAGGCGTTCCGCTTCAGTCGGGCCACGCTCACCGAGTACGGCAACATCGCCAGCGCCGTCGTCCTGGACGCGCTGCGCCGGATGTTCGACGAGGGCGGGACGCCGGAGTCCGCGCGGGGTCTGCTCGCCGGCTTCGGGCCGGGCATCACCGCGGAGATGTCCCTGGGCCGCTGGACGACGTCGGGTTCCTCCCGCGCCACCGGCGTCTCGGCACGGGGCTCCGTCCCGAAGACCACCGTCACGTCGAGGGCGTTCGTCGACGCGTACACGGACACGGAGGAGCCCGGCAGTGCTGGATGACACGACGACGACCGCCGAGGCGGAGCGGGAGGGGGCCGGCGGCGCCGGCCCGGCGCTGCCGCCCGTGCGGCACTGGCCGGCGCTCGACCTGTTCGGGGTGGACTTCGACCCGGTGCTGGCCGGGTTGATGGAGGAGGGGCCGGTCACCCGCATCAAGCTGCCGAACGGGTCGGGCTGGGCCTGGCTGGTGACGCGGTACGACGACGTGCGGGCGGTGACGAACGACCCCCGGTTCAGCCGGAAGCTGGTCGTGGAGAACGACGTCACGCGACTGGCGCCGCACTTCATCCCCGTCGACGGGGCGGTCGGGTTCGAGGACCCGCCGGACCACACGCGGCTGCGCCGCGCGGTGGCGCCCGCGTTCACCACCCGGGGCGTCGAGCGGCTGCGCGACCGGGCCCGGGAGATGCTCGACGAACTGGTCGCGGGCGTGCTGCGGGACGGGCCGCCGGCCGACTTCACGCAGCGGCTGCTCGGGCCGTTCCCCCTGGCCGTCGTGTGCGAGTTGATGGGGGTGCCGGCGGAGGACCGGCCGCGCATGCACGAGTGGACCAACCTCATCCTGTCGTCGGCGCAGGGCGCGGAGCGCAGCCAGCGCGCCAAGGAGGAGATGTGCGCCTACTTCGCCGAGACGATGCGGCGGCGGCGCGGCACCGGCGGCGAGGACGTCATCGGACTGCTGTCGACCGCGGTGGCGGCCGGGGAGATCACCGAATCGGAGTCGGTGGGGCTCGCGCTGCTCATCCAGATCGGCGGCGAGGCGGTCACCAACAACACCGGCAACATGCTGTTCATCCTGCTGACCCGGCCGGACCTCATGGACCGGCTGCGCGCCGACCGGGAGGGCCGGCCGCGGGCGATCGAGGAGTTGCTGCGGTACATCCCGCACCGCAGCGCGGTCGGGCTGTCGCGGATCGCGCTGGAGGACGTGACGGTCGCCGGTGTGCGGATCCGCGCGGGTGAGGCGGTGTACGTGTCGTACCTGGCGGCCAACCGCGACCCGGACGTGTTCCCCGACCCGGAGCGCATCGACTTCGACCGGGCGTCGAACCCGCACGTGGCGTTCGGGTACGGGCCGCACTTCTGCGTCGGCGCGATGCTGGCGCGGCTGGAGTCGGAGCTGCTGGTGGACGCGCTGGCGGACCGGTTCCCCGGGCTGCGCCTCGCGGTGCCGGCCCAGGAGGTCCGGTTCCGGCGCGGCGCGCTGATCCGGGGTCCGGAGTCGATGCCGGTGACCTGGGGATGAGCGCGCACGCGACGCCGGACGGGCTGCTGGTGCCGACCGGGCACGGCCGGACGCTCACCGCGCCCGCCCACCAGGTCACGTTCAAGGTCACGGGTGAGCACGCGCGGGCCGCGTCGAGCTTCGAGGTGGTCGTGCCGCCGGGGTTCGACGTGGGCGCCCACGTGCACGCGCACAGCGAGGAGCTGTTCTACCTGCTGGAGGGCGAGCTGGACGTGCTCGCCTTCGAGCCCCGGGTACGGACGCGGGACGACTGGCGCCACTGGGAGTCCCGGAGCGGGCGGCGGACGGTACGGGCGACGCCGGGCACGGTGATCGTGGTGCCGCCGGGCTGCCCGCACGCGTTCGCGAACCGTACGGACGAGCCGGCGAAGATGTTCTTCCAGGCGTCCCCTCCCCCGGACCACGAGCGGTACTTCGAGGAGCTGTTGGAGATCCTCGACGGGGGCGGGCCGCCGGACCACGCGGCGATCGCGGCGCTGCGGGCCCGGTACGACATCGAGCAGCTGACCCCGATGCGGCACGGCGCCTCGGCACGGTGACGGAGGGTCCATCCGGGGCCGCCGCGCGGGGACGCCGGGCAGGGGACGGGCACGCGTGGGCCCCGGGCCGCCCGTGGAGGCGGGCCGGGGCCTTCGGCCGTCAGGCCCGGGTCACGGGGTGGTCGCCCTCCCGCCCCGGCGGGCGCGGGCCGCGCCGGCGCGGCGCTCGCCCGTGGCGGCCATGGCCACGCCGAGCAGCAGGGCCACGACGCCGACGACGACGTTGTTCCACACGCTGCGGGTCGTGTCGACGTTTCCGGCGACGAGCCACGGCGAGATGATCGTGAAGGCGCCGATGGCCACGGCGCACCAGGCCATGGCGTGGGTCCGTTCGTACGCGGAGCCCAGGCCGCCCATGCACAGCGCGTAGGCGATGCCGAGGATCAGGTTGCACACGGCGAGGGCCGTGAGCCCGTGGAACCCCGCGATCCAGGGCGACGCGGCCAGGTACACGCCCGTGAGGAAGGCCAGTGCCTCGACGGCCTGACCGCGTGGGGTGCTGGTGGCCTTCTCGAACCGGGCGCGCATCTCGGCGACGTCGGGGTGATGCTCGATGGTCGGGTGGGTGGTCATCGGGGGCCCGCCTCCTGTAGAAGCCTTTATCTGCCCTTTACCACCATATAACGCCTGTTGGCCCATTTAGGTCAATAGGGACTTTTCCTACGAAGATGCTCACGACGGCTCGGCCCCCTGCGGGCGCCACCACCGGGGGCGCCACCACCGGGGGCACCGTCGCCGCGGACACCGGAGGGCTCACCCGCGGGCGCCGCAACCCGGGGCGGGCGCGCGACACCTCCGCGGCGCTTCGTCGTTGTCAGACGCGGGGGCGCGGTCGCGCCCCACCACGAACGCCGAACGACCGAGAGGGAACCATGAGCCTCCGTACCGCCGCCACCGCCGCCCTGGCCACGGCCGCCGGCGCGCTGCTCGCCGCCACCGGCACCGCGACCCCCGCCCAGGCCGCACAGGCCGCCCCGCAGGCACCGGAGGCCCCGGTGTCCTCGAGCGACGGCGTCGGCCTGCTGAAGAAGGACACCCTGACGCCCCGGTCCCTGACCGACTTCCTCCTCGGCAGCGGGAACTGACGGAGACGTCCCGAAAGCCCGCATGTGTACGGCGAGGAGCCGACCGGGTCGGTTACCGCCACGTTTCGGCCGTGTTACGACTCACACACCGCGCCGTTTCACGCATGATCCATCCTTGAACAGGACCGGTGACGGGGCGTCAACCTGCGGTGACGGCAGAGCACCTACCGAACGGCGACCTCGAAGCGCTGATTTCAGGTCAATGTTTGAAAAGGTGACAAAACCTGAAAACCTTCACTGAATGTGCGTCAATCGCCGCAAGAATGCAGGCTGTTCACGCACCCCGACCGAACGGGATTCGAAGGAAAGTGATGACCATGAGGCACATGCGGGCATCCATACGGCGTACCGCCGCCCTCGGGATGATCACCGCCGCAACGATGACCGCGCTGGCGCCGGCCGCCGCCGCCGTCCCGGAGCGGGCGAGCACCGACGAGTCGCGTCTGTACGCGCCGAACGCGCTGGTCCTGACCGTGTCGAAGGGCGAAACGGCCAAGACGGCGACGCCGCTTCGCGCGGTGACCCTCACCTGCGCGCCGACGCCGGGCGGAACCCATCCCGCGCCCGAGGAGGCCTGTGACGAGCTGCGCTCGGTCAACGGCGAGTTCTCCGCCTTGCGCGGGGGCGAGGAGCGTGCCTGCGTCAAGATCTACGACCCGCTCGTCGCCACCGCCGAGGGCGTCTGGGAGGGACGGCGCGTCGCGTACGAGCGCACGTTCGGCAACTCCTGCGTCCTCCAGACCGAGGGCGGCAGCGTCTTCTCCTTCTGAGCCCTGCCGCCCGGCCTCCCCGCGGCCCGCGCCCTCTCCCGGCATCCTCCCCCTGCCACGGAGACGGCGCGGGCCGTCGCCGTGCGCGGGGCGGGCCGGGTGGCCGACACTGGTGGAACGAAAGGGGCATGCGTCTCCACGGGTGTCGCCGCCGGCATCACCCGTGGGCACTGGCCCCGGTACGGGACCGGACCGTGAGCCGTGGAACGTGAGCCATGGATGTGGAGAGCGTCGCCGACGAGTTGTACGGGCTGCGGCCCACCGAGTTCACCGCGGCCCGGGAGCAGTGCGCCGCCCGGGCCCGCGAGGCCGGGGACCGCGAGCTGGCCGCCCGGATCCGGGCGCTGCGGCGCCCGACCCTGGCCGCGTGGGCGAGCAATCTGCTCGTACGGGCCCGGCCGGACGAGGCCCGGTCGCTCGTCGCCCTCGGGGAAGCGGCGCGGCGGGCCCGCCGGAGCCCCGGCGGCGTACGGCTGCGCGAGCTGGACCGGCGCCAGCACGACCTGGTGGCCGCGCTGGCGCGGGAGGCGCAGCGGCTGACGGCCGAGGCCGGGAAGGAGGTCGGGGACGCCGTCCGCGAGGAGGTCGAGGCGACCCTGCGGACGGTGCTCGCCGACCCGGGGGCGGCCGGGGCGTGGCTGTCGGGCCGCCTCAGCAGGGCACTGGGGGCACCGGTCGGCGCCGAAGCGGCCGGGGCCTCCGACGACGGCGTACCGGGGCGCCCTCCCGTGGCCCCCACCGCGCCCACCGGTACGGAGGGGGCTTCCGCCGCCGGGAAGGCCCCCGGCCCGCGCACCGGCCCGTCCCCGGCCGGGCCCCGGGGCGGTGCGCGGGCCGGGAGCGGCGACAGCGGCGGTACGGGCCGCCCTGACCCGGCCGCGGCCCGCCGGACCCGGCGGGAGCAGCACGAGGCGGAACAGCACGAGGCGGAGCGGCGGCGGGCCGAGGGGGAGGCGGCCGCCGCCCGGCGGGAGGCGGCGGCGCGGGAGGACGAGGCGCGCCACGCCCGGGACGCGCTGGAGGGCGCCGAGCAGCGGGCGCACGAGGCGGATCTGCGGGCGGAGGAGCTGGTCGCGCGCCTGAAGGAGGCGCAGGCCCGCAAGGAGGCCGCGCACGGCGCCGTGCGCCAGGCCAGGGAGCGGGCCCTGGAAGCGGAGCGGGCCGCCCGGCGGGCCGCGAAGCACGCGCAGGAGGCCATCGGACGGCTGGGCCGGTGAGCCGCGGGTCTCGGGCGCTGCGGGGGGCCTGTGGGCGGGGCGGGGAAGACCACCACGACGCGGGTTCCGGGCGCTGCGGGGGGCGGGCCTACGGGCGGGCCGCCGGGGCCGTGGTCGTGGCCGGGGCGGACGGCGCGGGGTCCGGAGAGCGGTGGGAGAAGCGGTGGAGGTAGCGGACCTTGATGCACAGCGACCACGGGTCGATCGGCTTGACCAGGAGGTCCGCCGCGCCCAGCCGCATCGCCGCGCGGGACAGTTGGGCGTCGACGCCCAGGCCGGTCACGAGGATGACCGGAATGCGGCGGGTCTGCTCGAGCCGCTGCATGTAGCGCAGCACGTCGAGGCCGCTCACCCCGGGCATGACCACGTCCAGGACCGTCACGGCGACGCCGCCGCGCAGCACGGCCTTGAGGGCGGCGTCGCCGCTGGTCGCGAATTCCAGGGGGTAGCCGAGCGGCGAGAGGGCGCTGTGCAGCGCGAACAGGTTGTCCTCGCGGTCGTCGACCAGGAGGACCTTCTCTGCGGCGGGCAAGGGACCTCACCTCCGCTCCGTGGAGCCGGGCCGGCCCTTCACCGCCCCCGTGTCCCCTCCAGGATGCCCTCCGCGGCACGCGGACGGCAGGGGCCCGGCGGGACGGGCCCGGCGGGGTGGCCGAACCCGTCTCCCGGAACCGCGGGGACGCCAGTCGGGCGAGGGCTCTGACCCACCAGCGGCGTCACCGCGTCGCCTCCTCGCCGTCAGGCGAGGAGGCGTTCCAGTTCGGCCAGCTCCGCGTCGTCGAACGGCGCGGCGTCGAGGGCGCCGAGGTTCTGGTCGAGCTGGCGCACGCCGCTCGCGCCGACGAGGACGGACGTGACGCGCGGGTCGCGCAGGATCCAGGCGAGGGCGAGCTGCGCCAGGGTCTGGCCGCGGCCGGCCGCGAACGCGTTCAGCGCGCGCAGCCGCTTCAGCTTGTCGTCGGTGAGCGCGTCCCGCTTGAGGAAGTGGCCGATGGCCATGCGGGAGTCGGCGGGTACGCCCTCCAGGTAGCGGTCCGTCAGCTGGCCCTGGGCGAGCGGGGAGTACGCGATCACGCCGGCGCCGACCTCGGCGGAGGCGGCGATCAGCCCGTTCTGCTCGATGGTGCGGTCCAGCATGTTGTAGGCGTGCTGGTTGATCAGGAGCGGGGTGCCCAGTTCCTTGAGGACGGCGGCCGCGCGGGTCATCTGCTCGGGGCTGTAGTTGGAGAGGCCCGCGTAGAGCGCCTTGCCCTGGCGGACCGCGGCGTCGAGGGCGCCGACCGTCTCCTCGACGGGCGTGTCGGGGTCGGGCCGGTGGGAGTAGAACACGTCGACGTAGTCGAGGCCCGTGCGGGTCAGCGACTGGTCGAGGCTGGCGAGCAGGTACTTGCGGGAGCCCCACTCGCCGTACGGGCCCGGCCACATGTCGTACCCGGCCTTCGTCGCGATGAACAGCTCGTCGCGGTACGGGCGGAAGTCCTGGGCGAAGAGGGTGCCGAAGTTCGCCTCGGCGCTGCCGTAGGGCGGGCCGTAGTTGTTCGCGAGGTCGAAGTGGGTGACGCCGCGGTCGAAGGCGTGGCGCAGGACGGCGCGCTGCGTCTCCAGCGGGGTGGTGTCGCCGAAGTTGTGCCACAGGCCGAGGGACACCTGCGGCAGCAGGACGCCGCTGTGGCCGCACCGCTGGTACCGCATGGTGGTGTAGCGGTCTTCGGCGGCGCGGTAGGGGGCCGGTCTCACGAGGGGTCTCCTGCCTCTGCGGGGTGGGGCGACGGCGGGCCCGGGGTGGCCGTGGGGCTCCGCCGGCCCGCCTGTTCGACGAGGTTAACCCGTGTGCGGCGGGCCGGTGCGGGCGGGCCGGGCCCGCCGGTGGCTCAGGGGCGGTAGACGGCGCCGGGTTCGGGCTCGGCGGGGGCGAGGAGCTGCGGCACGGTGACGAAGGTGAAGCCGCGTCCCTTCAGTTCGTCGATGATGCCGGGGACCGCGGGGACGGTGCCGTCGTAGATGTCGTGGAGCAGGATGATGCCGTCCTTGCCGGCCCCGGCGAGGGTGCGCTCGCGGATCAGGTCGGAGTCGGTCGTGGCGTAGTCCTTGGCGGTGACGCTCCACAGCACCTGGGAGAGGCCCAGTTCGCGGCAGATCTCGGTGACCGTCTCGTCGGTTCGGCCCTGCGGGGGGCGCATCAGGGTCGGCTTGCGGCCGGTGAGGCGCTGGAGGGCGTCCTGGGTGCGGGTGAGCTCCTCGCGTATCTCGTCCGGTTCGATGTCGGTGAGGACGCGGTGGGTCCAGGTGTGGTTGGCGACCTCGTGGCCCTCGGCGGCGATGCGGCGCACGACGTCGGGGTGACGGTCGATGTGCTTGCTGCCGAGCAGGAAGAACGTGGCGGGGACCTGCTTCTCCCCGAGGATGTCGAGGAGCCTCGGGGTGTCCTTGCCCGGGCCGGCGTCGAAGGTCAGGGCTATGCACTTCGCCTGCCGGCAGTCGACGGGCCGCGGCGCCTCCCCCTTGGCGTCCTCGCGCACGTCGGCGGGGGCGACGGTCTCCACCGAGCAGCCGCCCAGGACCAGGGCGAGCGTGGCAGCGGCGGCGAGGACGGCGGCCGTACGGCGGCGGCGCGGCGTGCGGGCGGGGCGCGCGGACGACGGGGAGGGCAGCGGAAGCGGCACGGCGCAGCTCTCTTTCGATGGGGTCGAAGCGACCCGGTGAAGGCCGCGCGCCGCACTCTACACAAGGTGTATACACGTGGTTTATAGAAGGGTGGGGAAACGCGGGCGCGCCGACCCGGGGTCGGCGCGCCCGCGGTGGCCGGACGCCGTGGCCGTCCGGCGGGGCGTCAGCTCAGCGGGGAGCGAGGAGCAGGCGGCACTCCGTCTCGTGCTCGCCGGAGACGTGCTGGGTGGACCGCACGTCGAAGAGGTGGCCGAGGGCCTTCGCGACCTCTTCCACCGCGTGGTGGTCCCCGGTCAGCAGCGCCTCGACCGGCGAGCCGAGCCGCGGCGCGGCGGTGGGTTCGCCCGAGCGGGCGGAGCTGTCGAACGTGGCCATCCACACGGTCGGCTCGCGCCCCGCGGACTGCGGTGCCACGTCCTCGCAGCCGGCGAAGACGCCGTTCAACGCCTCGAAGACCGCCTTCGCGTCCGCGCGGTCGCAGTCGCTGAGCTGGACGGTGACATCGCAGTCGGCGGGGTGCTCCCCCGCGCGCCGGTTCGCCGTGTCCTTTCCCGGGTCGCTTGCCATGGCGTTCTCCACGTCCTTCCGTCGGGTCCTTCGCAACGAGTACCCGTCTTCCCCGCGTCCCCACGGATGGCACCTGTGTGCCACTCCGCTGGCGGACGGGCACGGCGCGTGTTTGCGGGGAGACATGCCTGGTACCGGGGTGGGACCAACGGGGGCCACCGCAAGGCACCGACGAGAGGAACGGCCATGCCCGCAGGATCCAGCTCCAAGCGCGAGCGGCAGTACGAGCACATCAAGGACAGCGCCCGCGACCGCGGCGAGGGCGAGAAACGCGCCAAGGAGATCGCCGCGCGCACGGTCAACAAGGAGCGGGCGCGCAGCGGTGAGGCGAAGTCGTCGGGCGGGTCCTCCGGCAAGGCGTCGTCACGGGACGCCTCGTCGTCGAAGCGGGGCGGTGGCTCGGGGGGCGCCACGTACGACGAGCTGTACGCCGAGGCCAAGAAGCGCGACATCCCCGGCCGGTCCTCGATGAACAAGGCGGAGTTGCAGCGCAAGCTCGGCAGGTGACCCGGTCGCGGCCCGCCGTGTCACGCGGCGTCCCCGCCGAACGGGCTGTCGTCCAGGTGGGCGAGCAGGTCGGCGGGGTCGGCGTACAGGGCGGCCGCTCCCGCGTCGGTGAGGTCCGCGCGGGGGATGCCGCCGCAGAGGAGGCCCACGCAGGTGACCCCGGCCCGGGTGCCGGCCTTCATGTCCCAGACCGTGTCGCCGACGAACACGGACCGGTCGGCGGGTGCGCCGGCCAGCTCCAGGGCGTGCCGCACGGGGTCCGGGGCCGGCTTGCCCTCCTCGGTGTCGTCGGCGGCGGCGACGGCGGTGACGGCGTCGTCCGCGTCGATGGCGCGGCGGAGCGCGGCGAGTTCGGCTCCCCCGGCGGACGTGGCCAGGACGACGGTCCAGCCGCGTGCGGCGAGGGTCCTCAGCAGGCGGCCGGCGTCCGGGAAGGCGGGCAGGCGGTCGGAGTACGTGCCGTAGAGCGCCTTGTGGGCGGCGCTGATCGAGGCGTCGGCGCCGCGGTCCCTGCCGGGGTCGAGGAGGTGCTCCACGAGGTCCTCGGCGCCGAGCCCGACGGCCCGGTGGACGGCGTGCATCGGCACCTGGTGTCCGGCCTGCCGGAACGCCTCCCACCAGGTCGTGACGTGGAGGTGGTTGGTGTCGGCGAGGGTGCCGTCCACGTCGAACACGGCGGCGCGGGTCATGAGGGATCCTCTCTGTACGGCGGGTACGTCTGTGCTCCGGCTTCCCGGCTCCGGGCCCCTCAGCCCTCGACGCCGGTCGCGTCGTGGGCGGCGCCGACCGGTTTCGACTCCGGGGAGCCGCGCTGCCGCAGGTATACGGAGAAGATCGCCATCGAGCCGATGGCGAGGAGCTCCGACTGCCAGTTCTGGAGCGTGCGGCTCCAGAAGTCGGGCGCGGCGAGGTACTCGGACCAGGGCAGCGGGCTCTGCAGTTCCCGCAGCCTCTCCTCGCCGTACGCGGCGGCGCCGCTCACGGACTGGACGTACCAGGAGCCGAGGAAGACCGCGCACATCCAGATGCCGAGGGAACGCGAGTACAGGGCCTGCCGCAGGCCGCCCGCGCCGGCCCAGCGCGGGGACCGGGGGGTGGCGTGGCGGCCGACGCGCTGGTCCTCGTCGGACTCGGTTCCGGCCTTGTGCATCTCCTTGGACTCCGGGGAGCCCCGCTGGAGCAGCCACACCGTGCCGAAGAGGTAGAGGAAGAACTGCAGGTACTCGGACTGCCAGTTCTCGGTGACGGCCACGGCGAAGTCGGCCGACGCGAGGTAGCGGGCGAAACCGACGGGTTCGGCCCCCAGGGAGCGCATCTCCTCGTTGTACTGCGCCCGTCCGGCGACCGCCTGGCAGGAGACGGTGACGAGGAACCCGGTCCCGAAGGCGAGGGAGAGGCCGTTGTCCCGGGCGAAGCGGAGGAGACGGTTCACCGGTGGGCCGCCCCGAGCACGCCGAAGTAGACGAGGCCGCAGGCGAGGGTGAGGGCGTACAGCGTGAACATGGTGCGCACGGCGGGGTCACTCCTCTTTCACACGGCAGTCGTAGGGGCGCTCCGGGCGGGGTGCGCAACCGGCCGCCCGGACCTTCCAGCCGTCCGGGAACCGGGTGACGAAGTACGTGTCGTGGTCCAGGACGACGCGGGCCTGGTGGCCGTACACATCGGTGGTGCGGACCCGCCCGGGGGCGGGCAGGGCGGCGTCGGACAGCCCGGCCTCGCAGGACGGGCCGGGGTCCTGGGCGAGCGCCTCGCGGGTCGCCGGGGCGAGGAGCCGGCACGCGGCGGCGTGGCCGGCGCCCTCGGCGTGACGGGCGAAGCTGAGGGCGGCCCCGGTGACGGCGGCGCGTTCGGCTTCGAGGGTGGAGCAGCCGGTGAGGGCGGCGGCCGGGGCGAGGAGCGCGAGGACGGCGGGGAGACGGCGCACGGGGCTCGGCTCCTTTCCGCACCCGGCCTCGCGGGGCCTTCCCGGAGGCGTGGGTACGAGCATGGGGGCGTGGCGGCCGTCGGTCACGTCACGGTGGCGCGACACCCGGTGAGCTTCCTCCTGCTGCCGTATCGCCGGTGGCGGACACGGCGTCCCGGGGTGGAGCGCGTCCGGGTGGCTGGGGCGCGCCGGAGGGGGTACCTGCAACACGTCGGAGCGACGACGGGAGGGCGAGATGCCTGGTCGGGAGCGCGGCTCCTCGAAGGAGACGGGCGGCGTGCCCGGCTCCCCGGAGACCGGGGAGCCGGAGAACGGGCTGTGGCGGGGCCGGCGCGAGACGCCGGAGGAGCGGGCGGACCGGCGGTGGAGCGAGCTGGTCCAGGAGATCCGGGTCGCGCAGACGGGGGTGCAGATCCTGTTCGGCTTCCTGCTGACGGTGGTCTTCGCGCCCCGGTTCGCGGACCTGTCGGACGTGGACCGCGGGATCTACATCATCACGGTGGTGCTGGGCGCGGCGGCGACGGGCGCGCTGATCGGGCCCGTGTCGTTCCACCGCCTGGTGTCGGGCCGCAGGATCAAGCCGCAGACGGTGGCGTGGGCGTCACGGCTGACGTTCACGGGACTGGTGCTGCTGCTGGCGACGATGGTGTCGGCGCTGTTCCTGATCCTGCGGGTGGCGACGCACGACGGCTACGTGCCGTGGCTGGTGTCGGGGGTGGCCCTCTGGTACTTGGTGTGCTGGTTCGTGCTGCCGATGTGGGCGCGGCACCGCTACACGACGCGTGACTGAGGGCCCGCCAGGACCTGGTCGATCGTGTCGGCCTGGGCGGCGGGCTTGTCCGGGCGGTGCCGTACGACGCGGGCGAAGCGGAGGGTGACCCCGGCCGGGTAGCGCGGGGAGCGTTGGAGGCCGTCGTAGGCGACCTCGACGACCAGTTCGGGCCGTACGCGGACGGTGAAGCCGTCGTCGGAGACGGCGAGCTCGCGCAGCCGGTCCGTCTGCCGGCGCAGCATCGTGTCGGTGAGGCCCTTGAAGGTCTTGCCGAGCATCACGAAGGTGCCGTCGGCGGCGCGGGCGCCGAGGTGGAGGTTGGACAGCAGCCCGGTGCGCCGCCCGTGGCCCCACTCGGCGGCGAGGACGACCAGGTCGAGCGTGTGGACCGGTTTGACCTTCAGCCAGGAGCGCCCGCGCCGGCCTGCGCCGTACGGCGCGTCGAGGGCCTTGACGAGGACGCCTTCGTGGCCCCGGTCGAGGGTGTCGGCGAAGAACGCCTCGGCGGCGGCGCGCTGCGCGGGGTCTGCGGGGTCGGTGACGACGGTCCGCCGCACGCGCAGGGGTTCGGGGACGAGCCGGGCGAGCTCCGCGTGCCGCTCCCGGCCCGGCAGGTCCAGCAGTACGGCCCCGTCTGCGGCGAGGACGTCGAAGAACACGGGCGACACGGGGCGGGCCGCCGCGGCCGCGGCCACGTCGAGGCGTGAGCCCACGCGGGAGGCGGTCTCCTGGAACGGGACGGGGCGGCCCGAGGCGTCCAGGGCGATCACCTCGCCGTCCAGGACGAACGCGTCGCCGGGGATGGCGCGGGCGACGGCGCGGACCTCCGGCAGACGGTCGGTGACCTCGTCGAGGGAGCGGGTGTAGATCCGCACGTCGTCGCCGGCGCGGTGCACCTGGACGCGAATGCCGTCGAGCTTCTCCTCCACGGCGCACGGCCCGAGCGAGGCGAGCGCGTCGGTGACGCTCTTGGCGGTGTGGGCGAGCATCGGCTGCACGGGCGTGCCGACGCGGAGGCGGAACCGCTCCAGGGCGGCCGGTCCCTCGGAGAGGAGCGCCGTGGCGACCCTCGGCAGGGACCCGTCGAGCATCACCGCGCGGCGCACGTCGGCGGCCGGGGCGCGGGCCGCCCGGGCGACGCCCTCCAGGGCGATCGCGTCCAGGGCCCCCTGCCGGACCTCGCCGGTGAGCAACCGGAGGAGGAACCGCTGTTCGGGGGCGGTGGCGGCGGCCATGAGCTCGTGGACGAGGCGCCGCCGCTCCGCTTGGGAACCGGGCCCCGTGACGCGGGCGAGCGCGGTCAGCGCGGCGTCCGTGCCGGCGACGGTGAGGGTGGCGTGGCCGGCGGGTGCGACGGGGTCCTTCAGGGCGCTCCAGCCGACGCCGATCCGGCCCTGCGGGAGGCGGCCCGCGAGGTACGCGATGACGAGGGGGGCCTCCGCGGGCGGTGTCGCGGAGAACAGGTCGGCCAGCACGGCGATCTTGCGGGAGCGCGCCGGGGCGGCGGCGACCTGCTCGGAGACGTCTGCGAGTCGGGCCAGCAGCATGCGGCCATGGTGCCCGCCGCGCGCGCCGGCCGCACGCGGGAGCGGCTCGTGGCGGGCGCGGTGCCTGCGGTGCGTGCGGTGAACGTCGCGCGGGGGATGTCGGCACGTGGTGGAGGATCAAGCCGCCCGTCTCCCTTCCTTCACCCAACTCCCCTAACCTTCCGGCGACTTCATTGGGTTCGACCGGGAAGCAGGGGACGTTATGGGCGTGTTGGTGCGTTCTGCGGGGGCCGCCGTGGCAGCGGGGATGTTGGTACTGGGTGCCGGTCCGGGCGCGGCGGTCGCAGCCGACCCGGTCCGGCTGCCGTACGGCGCGTCGACGTCGGTGGGGGTCCACAACGCGTACGAGAAGGACAAGTACCGGTACTTCGCCGACGCCCTGGACTCGGGCGCGGGCATGCTGGAACTCGACGTGTGGACCAACGCGTTCGGCCGGTCCTGGCGGGTGTCGCACAGCAACCCCCTCGGCAACGACAACAACTGCGAGAACGCCGCGCACGCGGGTGAGCTGCGCACCAAGGCCCGGAACCAGGACCTCGGCGGCTGCCTCGCCGACATCCGCGCCTGGCACGACGCCCATCCGGGGCACCGGCCGGTCCTGCTGAAGATCGAGCTGAAGGACGGTTTCCAGGACCGCTACGGGCGGGGGCCCGCCGCGTTGGACGCGCTGCTGACGGCGCGGCTGGGTGACGCGCTGTTCCGGCCGGCCGACCTGGTCGGCGGGCACCCCGACCTGGACACGGCCGTCCGCACGGACGGCTGGCCCACCCGCGACCGGCTGGCCGGCAAGTTCGTCGTCGAGCTGATTCCGGGCACGGTGGAGGAGGACAACCCCGCCGACTCCCTGTGGACCGACCTCGAGTACGCCACCCACCTGCGGAACCTGGCGGCCGCCGGGCGGCTGCGGGAGGCCGGCGCGTTCCCCGCGGTGCACGGGGCGCAGGCCGGCGACCCCCGCCTGCGGTACGCGGACGCCGGAGTGCGGCCGTGGTTCGTGGTGTTCGACGGCGACGCGTCGGTGTACGCGGGCGGTTCGGTGGACACCTCCTGGTACGCGCGGCGGAACTACCTGGTCGTCATGACGGACGCGCACAACGTGACCCCGGCCATCGACGGCACCAGCCCGACGGAGGCGCAGGCCCTCGACCGGCTCGCCCTGCTGGCCGGGCGGCACGCCAGCGTCGTGTCGGCCGACTGGTACCCCCTGCCCGCCGTGCTGTCGACGGTCGTCCCCCGCGCGGGCGCGTAACACAGTCACCCCACCCGGGGCCGCCGCAGGCCGAGCCGGGCGAGGAACGCCGTACGCGGCGCGCCCGGACGGCGCGGCCCCGTGGGTCCGGGCGGCGCTTCCGCCCGCCGCCCGCAGGCCCGGCGCGGGACGCGTCCGGCGGCTTTCGCGGTCCCGGCGGGTTCACGGGCCGCCGTCCGCCCGGGGCGCGCGGCGGCCACCGTGTCGGCGGGAACGGCGTCCGCCCCGGGCCTCGCCCCCGTGGCCGGTGCGGCCTGCGCACGTGGTCGCGCCTGCGCCGGCGTCCCCTCCGCGCCGACCGCGGGGGCCGCACCGGGGCCGGAGGCCGGGTGCTGCGCCCGGGCGGCCCGGAGGGCCTCGGCGAGCTCCGTGCGGAGTTCCGCCAGTTCGTCCGGACCGTCGGCGACCAGGAGCCGGTCGGCGACGGCGCGGGCGGCGGGCGACTCCGGGTGGCCGTGCGGCGGCGCGGGGCGGAGCCGCTCCAGACGGGCCCGCTCGTACGGGTCCGGAACGGTCTCGGCCAGGTGGAGCGGGTCGAGGAACGAGGCGAGGACCGCCGCGCCCTCCCAGGCGCCGGGCGCCCGGCGGAGCAGCAGTCCGCGGCGGCGGGCCCGCCACGCGCGCGGCCGGGCGTCCTCGCCCGCCTGGAGCCGGTCCCGCAGGTCGGCCGGCACCCGTCCGGCGAGGAGCCCCGGGTGGCGTGCCGCCGCGTCGAGGACCTCGCGGGCGAGATAGAGCCAGACGACCGCGCGGTACCGGTTGAGGTAGTACGCGACCGGTGTGAAATGGCCGGTTCTCGCCAGCCTGGTGAAGCGGCCGGCCGTGATGCCGACCAGTTCGGCCGCCTGCGCCGTGCCGACCGTGCGGACCCGATCGCGCAGGCCCGCCGGGAAGCCCGGCTCGGCGCGGAGCCGGTCGAGCTCCTCCTGCGGCACCCTGGGGCGTCCGCCCGCCGGCCCTGGCACGATCCGCACGTGCCCCAGATGCACCGCGAGGTCGAACTCGCTCCTGCGCAGCGCGAGTTCCTGTGCCGCCCTGCCATAGGCGACGGTGTGCGCGACCCGTTCGGCCGTCATGTCGACCCCCCTACCCTTCGACTACTCTCTGTGACGAAGGTAGCGGAGTCCGTCCCCTCCCGCCCGAGCCTGTGGAAAACTCCACGCGAGCGTGGCGGGGCCGGGCAGGGCCGCCGCCGGAGGCGGTGACGGAGACCGGTCCTAGGCCGGGCCCGGTGTGCTCGGGCGGCGTGAGGCCACGGCCAAGTGCTCCCCGACGCGGTTGACGAGCAGGGTCATCTCGTACGCGACATGGCCCACGTCCGCCTCGGCGGCGCTGAGGACGCACAGGCAACTGCCGTCGCCGGCAGCGGTCACGAAGAGCAGCGCGTCGTCGAACTCCACCATGGTCTGGCGCGCCTCCCCCACCCGGAAGTGGAGTCCGGCGCCCCGGGCGAGGCTGTGCAGGCCCGACGAGACCGCCGCGAGGTGCTCGGCGTCCTCCCGGGCCAGGCCGCTGCTGGTGGCGGTCACGAGTCCGTCGTTCGAGAGCAGCAGGGCGTGGCGTATGCGGGCGACGCGCTTGGTCAGGTCGTCCAGGAGCCAGTCGAGTTCCTTGTCGAGCGCCATGCTCGGTCCTCCCCGTTCTCGTATGTCCCCGTTTTCCCCGTGTCCGCGTAAGCCTTACCCACCAAGGTGGGCGGGGCAAGCACCCTCCCGGTCACCGGGTCACGGCGCGGGGGCGGTCACACGGGCGCGGGGAGACGTCCCGTGCGTACCAGGCCGGCCGGAGGCGGCGCGGTCCGTGCTCCCGGGGCCCGGGGCGGTGGCGCGGGGAGGGACCCCGCTCGGGGCACGTGCGAAAGCCGACCGGACGCGACCGGACCCCTGCGGAGCGACGTCCCCGGACGATCGCGCCCGCTCGCGCGTGCGCCCGGGATGCCGCACGGAAAGTGGGAGATCATGAGGGTGTGGACAGTGACCGCAGGGACGTTCAGGAGTTCTTCGCCGCGCGGGCGGCCGACTGGGACGCGCGCTTCCCCGACGACGGCCCGGCGTACGCGGCGGCGGTCACCGGCATCGGGCTCCGGCCGGGCGACGCCGTACTGGACGCCGGCTGCGGAACCGGGCGGGCGCTGCCGGCGCTGCGCGACGCCGTGGGCCCCGGCGGCACGGTCGTCGGCGTGGACCTGACCCCCGCGATGCTGGAGGCGGCGGTACGCGCCGGCCGGGACGACAGCGGGGCGCTGCTGCTCGGTGACGTGGGCCGGCTGCCGCTGCGGGACGGCGTCTTCGACGCGGTGTTCGGCGCCGGTCTGGTCTCGCACCTGTCCCGGCCCGCCGAGGACCTGCGGGAGCTGGCACGCGTGGTGCGGCCGGGCGGGCGGCTGGCGCTGTTCCACCCGGTCGGGCGGGCCGTTCTCGCCGCGCGCCACGGGCGGCCGCTCACCGGCGACGACCTGCGCGCCGAGGCGAACCTGCGGCCGCTGCTCTCCGGTTCGGGATGGCGGCTGGTGTCGTACGTGGACGAGGACAGCCGCTTCCTGGCGCTGGCCGAACGCGCGGCCTGACCTCGCCGCGCGTAACCCGCGCGGCCTCGCCGGGGTCGCGTCCAGCGCGGCGATCGCCCTCTCCGCGCGCGGCCCGGCCTCTTCGCGCGCGTGGGGGCGCCCTTCTGCCCCCGGGGCCGTCCGACTTACGTTGGACGTGACGAAACGGCAGGCAGCGGCGACGCGTTCGCCGCACGGGAAGGTGGACTCCATGTTCAGCAGACTGCGTACGTTCCTCCCGTTCCCCGCACAGGCCCGCCAAAGCGCGCAGACGCCGGACGGCGGGGGCGGCGCCCCCAGGCGGCAGCACAACATCTTCGAGGCCGCGGCCACCTATGTCGCCGCCTGCGCCGACGACGACGAGGACGCCATGGAGGAGGCGGCGGGGTGGGTGTCGCCGGAGGCACTGTCGTTCGGCGTCCAGGAGCTGGCCTGCCGTGCGGTCATAGCCCTCGCGCGCGAACGCGACGAGTCGCCGGAGACGGTGGCGCGCGGCCTCCTCGGGCTGCCGTCCGCCTGAGTGTCGTCCCGACTCTCGACGGCGGGGTTACTCGCTGGTTAAGGTGCGCCGACCGACCTCGTACGGCGCTCGACGGACGCGTCGCGGGGCTGTTTCGACTGGACGACGGGAGGCCGCCGTGACCGGGACGGACGACGAGCGCACGGGCGCCGGGGCGGGTGGACCTGCCGGAACCGTGGCCGGCGCCCCGGCCGGGGGCGGGGACGGCTCCCCGGGCGGGGTCGGCGCCGACGACGCGCTGTACGTGCTGACCGCCGTGCTGCTCACCCCCGCGCAGTTCCCCAGCGTCCTCGGCGACGACTACCCGCAGGCGTGCCGGGCGCTCGGCCTGGAGCCGTACGCCGAGGGCTACGGGCTGGTGCTCGGGCAGGACGGCGAGGGGGCCCGCTGGACGGTCGCCGTGGACGACGTGTCGCTGGTCGCGGTCGCGATCGCCGCGTGGGACTGCGGCATGGAGTACGACCTCTCCCCCGGCGAGCGCAGCGTCGTCGCCGCGCTGCCGGGGTGGCCGCTGGCCCTCACGGTCGCGGCGCCGGGCGTCCCGGCGCCGCACGACCCGGAGACGGCGAAGGGAGATCCGCCCCCGCTGTCACCGCCCGACGACTCGGCGTGGGGACCCGCCCAGCGGCGGCTCGGCGCCGACGAGATCGCCCTCCGGTGGGCGGCGTGGCGCGAGCAGCTCGGGGACGACGACTTCGCCCCGGCCGACGCGCGCCCCCCGGCGGACGGCCCGGCAGCCGGCCCGGCGGGCGGCCGGCCGCCGGGGACCGGTCCGGACGGTGCCTCGCCGGACCGTGCCGGCGGATTGGGCCCCCACGCGGCCGTGCGGCGGGTGCTGGAGGAGGTGCGGGCGTATCTGGAGGACCCGCCGCCGCCCGGGCGGGTGCGGTCCACCTTCGCGCCCGGCGGGGCGCGGACGCTGCGGGTGGACGGGCCGGGGTGGTCGCTGGTCGGGCGGACGGACGACATCGCGTTCGTCCTGGTCGACGAGCGTCCCGGCGAGGTGCTGCCCGTGGGGCGCGGCGCGCGCCTGCCGGGACTGCTGGCGGGCCTCGACGCCATGGCCGTCCGCCCGGGTTGACCGGGCCCGTCCCGTACACCCGTCCCCCCAGGAACCCGTGGCGGGTGTGTCGGACGTGTGGGACCAGCGACGGGTGGACAGCACCAGACGGTAGCCGTCCGGGTCCTCGACGGTGACGCCCCAGCGGTCCCCGTACGGATTGTGGGCCGGGACGCGCCGGCCGCCGTGCTGTTCGAGGCGGGCCACCAGGGCGTCCGGGACCGGGCCGTCGAGGTAGACGACCAGCAGGTCCTCCGGGGTCGGCCGCGGGGCCACGGCCGCGGTCGGGTCGTGGACCGGTTCCAGGTGCCAGCCGGTGTCGGGCCGGCCGACCATCAGCAGAGTGTGGTCGCCCGGTGTGCCGTCCCCCCGGTGGCGCCAGAGCTCGCTGAGTCCCAGCCCGAAGGTCCAGAAGCGTGCGGCGACGTCGAGGTCGAGGGAGGGGCGGGCGATGCGGATGTGCGCGGTGGCGTCTGCGGGCACGGGGCGAACCTACGGAGCCGGAGGCGCTGACGCATCGGGCGCCGGACGTAGGATCTCCCGCCGAGCCGCGCACGACGCGCCGCGCCCACCGCGGGGGCGTCGCGGCCCCGCCCGGCCGCCGCCCTGGCTCAGCGGCCGATCTCCCGCCGCGCGGCCACCCGCCGCAGCCGGCGCCGCTGGCCGGGGTCGAGGGCCAGATACGCGAGGACGGGCACGCCCACCACGACCAGCAGGGACATCCAGAAGCCGATCAGGGGCATCAGCAGCAGCCCGACGGCCACTCCCCCGATCACGATCTTCGTTCTCGTCGACATGGACGCCTCCTTCTCGGCTGCCTATCGGGTGAACGCCCGGCGGCCCGGCACGGTTCCGGCCGTCGTACGAACGGGGGCGCCGCTCAGGCGGCGGCGCGCAGCGGTTCGCCGACCGCGTGCAGATGGCCGAGCACCTGCCGGTAGGAGTCGACCGCGCCCGTCTCCGTGTACGGGACGCCGAGCGCCCGGCAGTGCGCGCGGACCAGGGGCCGCGCCAGGCGGAGGTGCGGCCTCGGCATGCTGGGGAACAGGTGGTGCTCGATCTGGTAGTTCAAGCCGCCCAGCAGCCAGTCGGTGACGGCGCCGCCGCGGACGTTGCGCGAGGTGAGGACCTGTTTGCGCAGGTGGCCCCAGTCCTCGGCGGCGCCGTCCTCGCCGGGCATCGCCATGCCCTTGTGGTTGGGCGCGAACGCCAGGCCCAGGTGCAGCCCGAGGAGCATCTGGTGGACGGCCGCGAAGACCAGCGCCCGCCCCAGGGGCATCGTGGCGAGCAGCAGCGCGCCGTAGCCGGCGACGTGGGCGAGGAGGAGACCGCCCTCGGCGGCGCGCCCCCGCCGCGTGCCGCGCCGCCCGCGCGCCGAGAACACCGCCCGGAAGCCGTACAGCTTGAGGGCGAGCCCTTCGAGGGTGGTGAGGGGGAAGAACAGCCATGCCTGGTGGCGGGTGAGCCAGCCGCGCAGGCCGCTGCGGCCACCCGCCTGGTGGCGGGCGAACACCAGGACGTCCGGGGCGACGTCCGGGTCCTTGTCGATGTGGTTCGGGTTCGCGTGGTGCCGGTTGTGCTTGTCGTTCCACCACTCCTGGCTCATGCCGAGGAGCAGGTTGGCGTGCACGATCTGGAGCAGGTGGTTGGTGCGGCGCCGGGAGGCTATCTGCGCGTGCCCGGCGTCGTGGGCGACGAAGCCGGCGCGCGCGGAGAACACGGCCAGCGGCACGGCGAGCAGCAGCGCCCAGGGCGAGTCCCCGAAGAGGGCGAGCGCGGTGGCGACGGCGGCGAGGGCGAGGAGGTTGACGGTGATCCCCGCGGCGTACCAGCCGGGACGCCGTTCCAGGAGCCCCTGCTCCCGGACCGCGCGCAGGAGGGGGGTGAACTCGCTGCCGCCCCCGCGGACGGGGGCCGAGATCCGCTCCGGCGGGGCGGCGGTGGCCTGTGGCATGGCTGTCTCCGGTCTGTGGGCCGAGGGTTCGGCAGGATGCGGGCGGGGTGCGCCGGCCTCGCGGGGGTGGTGGCCTGGAGGGCCGTTGCGCCGGGCGGCGTCGTGCCATGAGCCTAGGGACGGAGCGACGTCCCGGACCATGGCGGCAGCACCCGGTCCGGGTGGGGGCCACCCCCTCGGGCGGGGTGGTGCTCGCGCCACCCCCGGAACGCCTCTGTGAGCCGGCTCACGCGCGGAACGCGTTCTTCCGACTGTCGCGTCCTGTACTCTCGGCCCTTCCGCATTCAGCTAGTCAAATTTGAGGACTGCAACAGCACTGTGCACTGGGACCCCACTCTCTCCGGCCTCGCCCGCTGCTCCACCGTCTTCCTGTCCGCCGACCCCGCGCGCACCGGCCGCGTCGCCTTCTGGGCGCCCGACGGCGAACCGCTGCCCGAGCGATCCGGCCCCGGCACCGTCGAGGAGGTGGACGTCGTCGCCGACGACGCCCTCCCCCGGCGCGTGACGGCCCTCTGCCTGCCCGTACGCGACGCCCTTCCGCTGCTGGCGCGGACGGGTGCCGGGTCCGCCACCGACCCGTCGCCGTCCTGCGCCTTCTGGGGAGCGGCCGCCCTGCTCGCCCTCCACGTCGTCGCCCGCGGCCGGCTGCTGCCCGGTGTGACCGAGGCGGGGTACGACGCGTGGCGGGCCGGACCGCTCGCCCCCGAGGACCTGGAGCGGCTGCGGACGCTCGCCGCGTCGATGCCGCCCACCGCCCACGCCGTGCCCGTCGGCACGGCCGCCGACGGGGCGGTGCTCCTGCCCGACCCCGAGGCGCTGCTGCGCGCCTTCCTGGACGCGGTGGCAGACGTACTGCCCCGCACCCCCGCGGCCCCGCTCGCCACGGGCGGCGCGCCGTTCGCGGAGGACGGGCCGCAGCACGTGCCGGAGCTGCGCGAGTGGGCCGCCGACGTGGCGGCCGGGCACGACGCGGGCGTACGGCTCTCCCTGCGGATCGAGGTGACGGGCCTGGACGGCGACGCCGCCACCGACGAGACCGCCGTCGCCGGAACCGGCGCGGGCGGCCCCGTCTTCCGCGCCGTGCCGCAGGTGCACCACGCCGGTGACGCCGCGCTCGTCGCGGACGCCGCGCACGTGTGGTCGGGTGCCGCGGGCGCGGCGTTCGGGGCGTCGGCCCACCGGGACGCGCTGCTCGCGCTGCGCCGCGCCGCGCGCGTGTGGCCCGCCCTGTCGCCGCTGCTGTCGACGGCCGTACCGGACGCCCTGGAACTGGCCGACGAGGAGGTCGCCGAACTGCTGGGCGGGGCCGGGAGGGCGCTCGCGCACTCCGGTGTCCAGGTGCACTGGCCCAAGAGCCTGGCGCGGACACTGACCGCGAAGGCCGTCGTCGGGCCCGCGCACGGCGAAGGGGGCGGCGGCCCGTACGGGCGGGACTCCGCACTGCCGTCGTTCCTGTCCGCCGATGCGCTGCTGGCCTTCGACTGGCGCTTCGCCCTGGGCGAGCGGTCCGTCGATCGCGCCGAGCTGGACCGGATCGCCGAGGCCGGCCGGCCCCTGGTGCGGCTGCGCGACCAGTGGGTGCTGGTCGACCCCGAGGAGGTACGGCGCGCCCGCGAGCAGCGGGACCGCGGGATGACCCCCGTGGAGGCGCTGGGCGCCGTACTGGCGGGCACGACCGAGGTGGGTGGGCGGCCGGTCGTCGTCGAGGCGTCGGGATGGCTGCGGGAGCTGCGGGACCGGCTCGCGGACCCGGAGGGCGGCCACCAGGAGATCGGCCGGCCCGTCGGACTTGCCGCGACTCTGCGCGACTACCAACTGCGCGGCCTGAACTGGCTGCACCGCATGACGTCCCTCGGGCTCGGCGCCTGCCTCGCCGACGACATGGGCCTCGGCAAGACCATCACCCTCATCGCGCTCCACCTGCACCGGCAGACCGATCCGGCAGCCGCCGGGCCGACGCTCGTCGTCTGCCCCACGTCGCTGATGGGCAACTGGCAGCGGGAGATCGAGAAGTTCGCGCCCGGCACCCCCGTGCGCCGCTTCCACGGGCCCCGCCGCGACCTGGACGGCGTCACCGGCGGCTTCGTGCTCACCACGTACGGGACGATGCGGCTCGACGCCGAGCGCCTCGCGCGCGTGGACTGGGGCATGGTCGCCGCGGACGAGGCGCAGCACGTCAAGAACCCCTACTCGGCGACCGCCCGGCAGTTGCGCGCCATCGGCGCGCGGGCGCGCGTCGCGCTGACCGGCACACCGGTGGAGAACAACCTCTCCGAGCTGTGGGCGATCCTCGACTGGACGACGCCCGGGCTGCTCGGCCGCCTCGGCACGTTCCGCGGCCGGTACGCGCAGGCCGTCGAGGGCGGTGCCGACCCGGCGGCGGCCGAGCGGCTGTCCCGGCTGGTCCGGCCGTTCCTGCTGCGCCGCCGCAAGTCCGACCCGGGGATCGCGCCGGAACTGCCGCCGAAGACGGAGACGGACCGCGCGGTGGCCCTGACGAAGGAACAGGCCGGTCTGTACGAGGCGGTGGTGCGCGAGACGCTCGCCGCGATCGCCGGGGCGGACGGCATGGAGCGGCGCGGCCTGGTCGTCACGCTGCTGAACGCGCTGAAGCAGATCTGCAACCACCCCGCGCAGTACTTGAAGGAGGAGGGCGCGCCGCGGCTCGCGGGGCGCTCCGGCAAGCTGGAACTGCTGGACGAGCTCCTCGACACGATCCTCGCCGAAGGCGCGGGCGTGCTGGTCTTCACCCAGTACGTGCGCATGGCCCGGCTGCTCCAGGACCACCTCGCCGCTCGGGGCGTACGGGCGCAACTGCTGCACGGCGGCACGCCGGTCGTGGAGCGCGAGGCGATGGTGCGCCGATTCCAGGACGGCGAGGTGCCGGTGTTCCTGCTGTCGCTGAAGGCGGCGGGCACGGGGCTGAACCTCACGCGTGCGGAGCACGTCGTGCACTACGACCGCTGGTGGAACCCGGCCGTGGAGGCGCAGGCCACCGATCGGGCGTACCGGATCGGGCAGACGCGGCCCGTGCAGGTGCACCGGCTGATCGCCGAGGGCACGGTCGAGGACCGCATCGCGGACATGCTGGCGCGCAAGCGGCGGCTGGCGGACTCGGTACTGGGGGGCGCAGGGGAGGCGGCCCTCACGGAGCTGTCCGACGCCGAACTGGCGGAACTGGTGCGGCTGCGCGCGACGGACGGCGGATACGACGCGGACGACGGGCACGGCGGATACGACGGAGGCAGCTCCGCGGGGCACGGCGGAACGGACGCCACGGACAGGGCGGATGCCACGGCCGGGACGGACACCACGGACGGGACGGACGGAGGGCGCGGACGATGAACGGTGCCTACGAGGACGAGACGACCTTCGACGCCCTGCCGCCCGCCCCCGGGCGCGGCTTCGCGGAGACCTGGTGGGGCCGGGCGTGGCTGAAGGCCCTGGAGGACACGGCGCTCGACGGTCAGCAGCTGAAGAAGGGCCGCGCACGGGCGCGCGCCGGCGCGGTGGGTGCCGTGACGGTGCGCCCCGGGCGGGTCACGGCGGTCGTCAAGGACCGGGACGGTACCGCGTACCGGGCCGACGTGCTGGTGCAGGAGCTGCCGGACGCGGAGTGGGACCGGTTCCTGGAGACGGCGGTGGAGCGGGCCGGGCACGTCGCCGCGCTGCTCGACCGGGACATGCCGCCGCACCTGGTCGAGGACGCCGCGGCGGCCGGGGTCGACCTGCTGCCGGGCCTGGGCGACCTGGACGCGGAGTGCGCGTGCGGGGCGTGGGACCACTGTCCGCACACGGCGGCCCTCTGCTACCAGGTGGCTCGGCTGCTCGACCGGGATCCGTTCGTGCTGCTCCTGGTGCGCGGGCGCGGCGAACGGCGGCTGCTGGAGGAGCTGACGGCGCGCGGCACGGTACGGGCCGGTGCGGAGGACGCGGTGGTGGAGCCGGAGGGCGTACGGGCCGACGAGGCGTTCGCGACGGGCGGCATCCTGCCCGCGCTGCCGTCGCCGCCGCCCGTTCCCGAGCAGCCGGGCGGGCCGCCGTCGCTGGACGCGGAGACGGATCCCGGGGCGGACGTGGACCCGTCGGGACTGGAGCTGCTGGCCGCCGACGCGGCGTGGCGGGCGCGGCGGATGCTGGCGGAGGTGCTGGCCGGTGCGGACTCCCCCGGCGGGGGAACCGGACGGGGTCCCGGTGGGGAGTTCGGCGACGCGCCGCTGACGGTGACTCAGGACGCCGTCCGGCTCGCCGCGACCGCCGCGGCGCCCGTGCCCGGGGTCGTGGCGCGGCTCGCGGCGGGGACGGGGCGGGACCCGGTGGACATGGACCTCGCCGTACGGGCGTGGCGGCTGGGTGGCGCGGCGGCCCTCGCGGTGTTGGAGGAGGAGTGGGTGCCGGAGCCCGCGCCGGCGGCCCGCGCCGAGGCGCTCGTCGCGGCTGCCGGGGAGGACGGCGGGCGTCCCGTGCTGCGGGCGCTGGGCGGCGCGCGTTGGGCCGGACCGGGGGGCGACGTGCAGGTGCGGCTCGGCCGGGACGGCCGCTGGTGGCCGTACCGGCGCGAGCAGGGCCGGTGGGCGCCCGCCGGCCCGGCGGGCCGCGACCCGGGCGCGGTGCTGGCCGCCCTGCTGGAGGGGGACGACGCGGGGTGACGGGACGGCGGACGACGGCCGCGCCGAGCGGGCCCGGCCGTCGTCCGCCGGGAACGGCCGCCCGCCGGGAGCGGCCGTCGTCCCGTACCGTCCCGGTGCCGCGGTCAGGCGGCGGTGGCCCCGAGCTGCCGCTCGGCGGCGTCGACCGTCTGCGCCAGCAGGGTGGCGATGGTCATGGGGCCGACGCCGCCGGGGACCGGGGTGATGAGCCCGGCGCGCTCCGCGGCGGCCTCGAAGTCGACGTCGCCGACGTTGCCCTCGTTGTAGCCCGCGTCGACGACGACGGCGCCCGGCTTGATGTCCTCGCCCTTGATGAAGCGGGCGCGGCCCACGGCGGCGATCACGATGTCCGCCTCCCGCACGGCGGCCGACAGATCGGCGGCGGGGGTGTACGAGTGGCAGTACGTCACCGTGGCGTTCCGGGCGAGCAGCAGCATCCCGGCGGGCTTGCCCAGGATGGCACTGCGGCCGACGACGACGGCCCGCTTGCCGGCGGGGTCGACGTCGTACGCGTCGAGCAGCCGCATGATGCCGCCGGGCGTGCAGGAGACGAAACCGGGCAGGCCGAAGCTCATCGAGGCGAAGGAGCTGGTGGTGACGCCGTCGACGTCCTTCTCCGGGGCGATCGCCTCGAACGCGGCGCGCTCGTCGATGTGCCGGCCGACCGGGTGCTGGAGGAGGATGCCGTGCACGTCCGGGTCCTCCGAGAGGGCCCGCAGGGTGGCGACGAGCTCCTCGGTGGTGATCGTGGCGGGCAGCTCGACGTGGTGCGAGCGGATGCCGGCCTTCTCGCAACGGGCGCGCTTCATCCGCACGTACGTGACGGAGGCGGGGTCCTCGCCGACGAGGACGGTCGCGAGGCACGGCTGCGCGCCGGTGCGGCGGGTGAGGTCGGCGGCGCGGGCGGCGGTCTCCTCGACGAGGCGGCGGGCGAGGCCGCTGCCGTCCATGAGGCGGGCGCTTGCGGTCGTGGACACGGGTCCTCCTGGGCGTCGACAGGAACGTGGGTGCTGATCGCCCAGGCGCGCGGCAGGAGGCGGTGACCGCCGGGCCGCTCCCCGGTGGTACTCCACCCAAGCGCCAGTCACGGCCCACCCCCACTGTACGGGAGGCGGGTCCGCGGGGGCACGGGCCGGGGGTGCGGGGGCTCCGCGGGGCCTCGGCAGGGGCAGCGGGTGCGGAACACCCCGACGGGCAGGCCGGGGCGGACGACGCGGGGGTGCGGGGCCGGGTGCGGCCCCCTCGCACCGCCCCGATCACCGGCCCGACGAGAGGGGTCAGCCCGGCCGCCGCCGGTTCGTCGCCCGCTCCCGCCCGGTCACGTGGAGGGCGCTCCGCTCCGCTCCCTCCGCCACAGCAGCTCGCACACCCGCTCCATCCCCTGCGCGAGGTGCCGCCGGTACGTGCTGTAGGGGATGCCGAGCCGCTGCGCGGACGCCTCCTGGGTGCGGGGCCGCTCCAGAAAGGTCGTCGCCACCGCCCGGTGCGCTTTGGCCCCCCGCGGTTCGTCGAGCAGCGCTTCGACCGTTTCGGTGATCAGGCGCCTGAGCGAGTCCACCGGGTCCGTGTTCCCGTACTCGGCCTCGACGGCGACCGTCCGGCAGGCCAGCAGGGGGTTGGAGCGCAGGTCGTCGGGGTGGTGCAGGGCGCGCAGGGCGTCGCGGACCGCCTGGTCGAAGTCGGCTCGTGCGAGGGTCTCCTCGGCCGGCCTGTCGGCGGCCGGGGCCACGGGTGTGTCGGAGAGGGCTCCCGGTTGGGTGCGGTCGAACCAGATCTCCAAGGGGGTGACCCGCCAGTCGCACGCGAACATCGTGAACAGGCGCCCCCGGTCCCACGGCACCTCGAACACCGGCCGGTGCCCGAGGTGGGACATCAGCGGGGACCACAGCGCGGCGTCGGGGCTGAGGACGAAGGACCAGCCCAGCCCCTGGGACCTGATCCAGTCGACGCAGATGCGCAGTTGCATGAGGTGGCCGACGTGGGATATCCCGCCGTACGTCTCCGGATCCACCATGAAGCGGCACAGGAGGAAGTGCTCGCCCGGGCGCAGCGGAGCACGGCGCTCGACGTGCTCCCACGCCTCCGCCACGACCGGGTCGGCGTCGGCCTCCTCGCCCCGCCTGGACAGCCGCAGCCAGGTCATGAAGGCGACGGTCCCGCCCGTGTCGGTCCGCCGGTACACCAGGAACGCCGAGGGCTGGTGCACAAGCCAGTGCCGCACGATACGGGCGGACCGCTCGCCCTCGACCTCCTCGGCCATCCTCACCAGGGTCTCGTGGTCCTCGGGCCGCAGGGTGTCCTCGTAGACGTCCCCCTCCTCGTCCAGGTCCTGGAAGTAGGGCGCCATCGGGCCGTACCGCTTGAGGTACGTGAGCGCTCGCACCGCGCTCATCACCTCGGCACCGGACGACGTGCGGACCTGGGCGAGCAGGTGGTGCCCGGCCCGGCGGTGCATCTGCTCGTAGCCCTGGGGGTCGCGCCAGCGCAGGTCCCGGTCGAGGACCTCGCGGACGAGATCGTGGAGGAAGAGGCCGCGGCGGCCGTACTGGGCGAACGGCAGGCCGCGCAGCCAGGCGAACATCGGCCCGGCGTCCTCCTCGCCGATCACCGCCTTCAGCAGCCCCTCGGTCGTCGTCATCGTGTGGGCGGCCGTCTCCAGGGCGGCCCGGTGCACCGGGGAGGGCAGGTCTCCGACCAGGGTGGCGAGCAGGGCGGTGATGACGTCCGGGGTGGGCTCCCAGGTCGCCCGCGGGCCGGCGTCGCTGACGGCGACCGATGCCGCGAGGGTCAGCGCCAGGGGGTGGCCGCCGGCGAAGGACAGCACCGGTTCGTGGAGGGCGGCGGACACGCCCCGGCGCTCCAGCAGGGCGGCGGAGGCGTCCGGGTCCAGCGGTGCCAGCGGCAGGACCTCCAGGGCCTCGCTCCAGGCGAGGTCGACCGTCCACGCCGTACTCGGCGGGAGGCGGCCCGCGATCACGACGACGGCCCGCTCGGGCAGGTGCGGCAGGAACCGGTCCCGCAGCCACCCCTCCAGCCCCTGGCAGCGCTCGAACGCGTCGACGAGGAGGACGACGCCGTCCCCGGGCGTCGCGCCTGCCGCCTTGGCGGCCTCGGCCTCGAAGCCGAGCGGTGAGGGGTCGATGAGCCGTCCGTCGACCTCGACGACGACGCGTGCCGCGCCGCGGGCCTCGTCGGCGAACCGCCTCAGCAGCGCCGACTTGCCGACCCCTCCGGGACCGTGCACGTAGAGGACGGCGCCCGCGCCCGGCTCCTGCCGCAACGCGGCCCGGAAACGCGCCAGTTCCGCCGACCGTCCGACGAACGCCCTGTCCCGGGCGGAGTTCAGCCGCTCCGCCAGGCTTCCGGACACCCGCTGCATCGCCATCTCCCCCGTCCCCCGTACGCCGCCGCGTGCGGCGCGTCAACACGACAGGACACACCGTACGCCGGTACGTGGACAGGCCACACGCCGTCGATGAGCGCGGGTGGCGCGAACCGGTCCGCGGGTCCCGTGCGCCGGGACGGCCGGCCTGTTCGGCGGTCGCCGGTTCTCCACCGCCGGGCACGTCCCGTTCGCCGCCGGAGCGGCGGACGCGGTCCGCGGTCGGTCCGGGGCCCCGCTCAGTGCCCGAGCGGCTCGTAGTCGTACCAGTCGAAGTGGACGGAGCCGGCCGAGGCGAACATGCCGATGACCCGGCCGGTGAAGCCGCCCGCGACCTCCGTGGAAAGGTATCGGCCGTCCAGCGACGCGAGTTCGGTGAACGTGCCGTCCCGTTCCTCGATGCCGATCGCGACGGTGTCGGGGCCGGTGCGCGCGTCGTCCACGGTGTGTGCGGGCGTCACCTCGATGCGGAGGACCACGGGCCCTGCGGGTGTCGGCCGGGACGCCACCGCGCTGTCCAGCGGGCCGATACGGGCCCGCACGCTCACTTCGCCGGCTGCCGCCTCGATGTCGTAGTGGTGCCGCTCGTCGAGGCGGACGGCCAGGCCGCCGCGGCCTTCCCCCGGGTCGACCAGGGCCCGCACCCGGCAGGCCGGGTGCTGCTGACGCCGGCCGACGAACGTCACGCCGGGGTCGTCGAGTGACCCGCCGCGGGCGTGCAGGGTCAGCCAGCCGGGCCGTTCCCCGGTGGTGCAGTCCTCCGGGGGGCGGTGCCGTAGCGAGATCCAGTACGGGGCCAGGTCGCCGTCGTCCGGGTCGAAGTCGTCCCGGCCCGGCACGGTGGCGTTGGGGTGGAGGTCCCACGGGGGCGCGGGCATGGCGGGCGACAGTTCGCCGACGACCGGCCAGCCGTCGACCCACTCGACGGGTACCAGGAACGTCTCCCGGCCCAGTACGTGCCAGCCGGGCGTGCCGCCGTACGGCCGCACTCCGAGCAGCACCATCCACCACGAGCCGTCGGGCGCCTGCACCAGGTCCGCGTGGCCGGTGTTCTGGATGGGGTGGTCGGTGCCCCGGTGGGTCAGGATCGGGTTGGCCGGGCACGGCTCGAAGGGCCCCGTCGGCGTGCGTCCGCGGGCGATCGAGACGCCGTGGCACCGCTCGGTGCCGCCCTCGGCGATGAGCAGGTACCAGTAGTCGCCGATCCGGTACAGGTGCGGTGCTTCCGGGGCCTTGGCACCGGGGGTGCCGGACCAGATCCGGCGCGGCGGGCCGAGCGTCTCCCCGGTGCGGGGGTCGATGCGGACCTGTTCGACGCCCGCGGTGGTGCACCAGCAGGTGCCGTCGTCGTCCCAGGCGAGGTCCGGGTCGATGCCGCGCACCCCGGCCAGCCGGATCGGGTCGGACCAGGGGCCGGCCGGGTCGGTGGCCGTGAACAGCAGGTTGCCGTCGCCGCTCACGTTCGTGACGATCAGCCAGAAGAGGCCGTCGTGGTGGCGCAGCGTGGGTGCGTAGATGCCGCCCGAGGACGGTGTGCCGGGCGGCAGGCGCAGTTGGCCCGGGCGGTCGAGCGCGTTGCCGATCTGGGTCCAGTGCACCAGGTCCCGGCTGTGGAAGAGGGGGACGCCGGGGAAGTACTCGAAGCTGGAACAGGCGAGGTAGTAGTCCTCGCCCACCCGGCAGACGCTCGGGTCCGGGTGGAATCCGGGGATCACGGGGTTGTTGACGGTGGTGGTGCTCGCCTTGGGCACGCTCGACACCCTCATCGGGTCCTTTCACTGGTCAGCGGGCGGGGCGGATCTGCCGTGCCGGCCCGAGGCGGGTGGGGTCGACGCGGGTGTCACGGTCCGCCTGTCCGCGCGTGCCCGGTGCCCGGTGGCCGCCCTTGGGGGCGAAGCCTTCCCGGAGAGGTGACAGATCGTTTCCAGCGGAGGCTAACGAGGGGGCTCTACCGGGGTCAATGGCCGCCCGGGCGTCGACGCGGCTCGCACAGACCGCAAAACGGCCTGCGGGGGAGGCTCGGGCGGGGGCGGCCGTTCCTGTGTCTCCCGCCGACGGCCTGCGGTCCCGCACCCGGTCCGTGTCGACTCCTCCGCCGCGTGCGGCGAGAGTTTCTCTCTCCGGCCGGCGTCCCGGCCGGCTCGGGGCCGGCCCGTCCGGAAGGTGCGCGTGACGACGGGGGGGGAGCACCGGGGCTGGTTCGGCGGCGCCGGCCGTCGCCGCGTCCCCGTGAGGGCCGGCGGCGCGTCCCCGGCGACCGCCCCGCCCGCCCCCGCACGCCCACGACCGCGGCAGGCCCGGCGTCACCGGGCGCGGGGACGCGCGTACTTCGGGTACGCGGAGTGCCGTGCCCGCCACCGCAACCCCACCACCGTGCTGCGGGACACCGGACGGTTCCCGGAGCGCGCCGCCCCGCGCCGGCGGGGCCCGGAGCCGTTCGCGCGGGTCGGGTCCGGCTCCGGCCCCCTCCGCGCGGCCCGTCACGGCCGCGCGGCCCCGGACAGCGGCCCCGCGCGCGGTCCGTGCCGGGTCGCGACGGTCCCCGGTCGCCCCGGAGGACGACCGCCGTTTCGGCGCCTCCCCGTCCGGCGACGGGGTCAGAGCCGCGAGGGGTCCGCGTCGGCCGGCTCGGACGTGGACTGGCCGGGCAGTGGCCGGCCCGGTACGGCGGGCGGCTGGTCGGCGTGCACCCGGCCGAGCAGGCCCGCCGGGTCCGGCTCCGCCTGGAGGGCGCCGAGCAGCAGCAGCCACAGCTCGTGGAGGCGCTCCTCGATGTGCTCACGGCCGTCCATGGCGTCGGAGATCGTGTGGAGGCCGAAGAACGCGCAGACCACGCTGTGCGCGGCGGTCAAGGTGTCGACCCCGGCCGCCAGCTCGCCGCCCGCGCGCGCCTCGGCGAGGAGTTCGGCGACCACCTCGATCCACGCCGCGAAGGGGGTGGGCAGCGGGGCGGCGATGGCCTTGCGCTCCATCCAGAGGCGGGAACCGGCCCGGACCACCACGTCGTCGCGGAAGGCGCGGGCGACGGTGAAGCTGAGAGCGACCAGTTTCTCCAGGGCCGGGCGGTCGGTGGACCGGTGGCGGCTGATCATCTCCGGCCAGGAGGCGAAGAGTTCTTCGATGACCGCCAGGGCGAGTTTCTCCTTGCTGGCGTAGTGGAAGTAAATGGCCCCGCTGGTACGACCTGAGAGCGCGCTGATGTCGCTGATACTGGTTCCGGCATAACCCCGCTCATCGAACAATTGTGCCGCGGTTTCCAGCAGGGCCCGCCGTGTCGTTTTCGCCTGCACTCGTCGCAACCTTCTCCGAGTTTCGCGTCCTTCACCGCTGATACCACGCAATGTAGTGCCTGGATGCGGTTCGGAGTAACGAGCCGGTGTGCGAAAGGCCGCGAACTGCGATGTGCTGAGGGAATGAATGCTCGAATCCGTAGCGCCCCCGGAAAGCTGCGGGCCCTGAGCTGGTCGCGTACCGTCCCCAGGGAACTGGTGCATCGGATCTCCGTGGCGGAGGTTCTCCTCACCGACGTGCTCCGCATGGACGAGGTGAATTTCGCGGCGGCCGCGTGCTGGCCCCGGTCGCATCCGACGTTCCCGGTCGACGGCCCGGCCGTGCACCATCCGCTGATGGTGGTGGAAACACTCCGCCAGCTCGGCATCTTCATTCCCCTGCGGTACTTCGGCGTGCCCGTCGACGCCCGGCTGCTCATCACCGACCTGTTCTTCACCACGGGACCCGCGGCACAGCCCAGGGTCCACCACGGGGCCACCGAGGTCACCTGCCGGGTGCGGCTCACCCGGCTGCACACCGGTCCGGACGGCATCGCCACCGGGCTGCGGCTGCACGTGGACTTCCTGGCCGGCGGGGCGGTGTTCGCCCGGGCCGGGGGCGGGGCGCGCTTCTTCCCCGCCGACCGGTACGCCGTCCTGCGCGGGCCGCTGGCCGACGTCCAGCCGCCTCGGGCGTCGACCGGGAGGCGCCGCCCCGAACCGTCAGCGCTCGGCGTCGCCCTTCCCCGGGACGTGGTGGTGGGGATCGGCGAGCGGCGCGGGCGGGGCGCAGGGGCGGGAGGAGACCGGTGGGAGGTGGTGGTGGACGCGGCCGATCCCCAGCACCCCTTCTTCTTCGACCACGCCACCGACCACGTCCCCGGGATGGTGCTGCTGGAGGCGGCGCGGCAGGCCGCCGCGCTGGCGAGCGGCGGCGCGCTGCTCCGGGTGACCGGGGCCCGGCTGACGGCCCTGCGCTTCACCGAGTTCACCCCGGCCGCACGCGTGGTCTGCGCGCCGCACCACCGCACCTGCGCCTTCCGGTTCGACCAGAACGGGAAGTGCTGCGCCTTCGGCGTTCTGCACTACCACTCACCCCTCCGGGTGTAACCCCATGCTTTTCCTTGACTCCATTGCGTAACAAAACTTAACGTAACGATCGTTATGTTCCCTGGTGGGGCTCGTTGTACGGACGCACGTGGCCGTACGGCGCCGCTCGCCCTGCCGGGAACCCCTCTCGCCGCCCGGCCGCGCACGCCGGACTTCTGACGACGCAACCCGTCCCATCGGGTTGCCCGACGTCACGCACCGGTTCGCGGTACTCGCGGCTCACACCCGAACGGAAAACAGCAGATGTCGCTTCACCGCATCCTTTCCTGGACCCCGGCGGCCGTCGTCTTCGACTGCGACGGGACCCTGATGGACACCGAACGCCACTGGGTGGACGCCCGGCAGCGCGCCTGCGACGACGTGGGGCTCCGCCTCACGGCGGGCTTCGCGGAACGGGCCAAGGGCCTGCACTACACCGAGTGCGGGCAGCTCATGGCCGACGAGGGCGGCCGCCCCGAACTGGGCCGGGACCTCGCGCAACGGCTGCTCCACCACTTCCTCGCGCTGGTCTCCGACCACCCGGTGACCATGCCCGGCGCCCGCGAACTGGTCGAGGCGACCGCCGCCTTCGCCCCCCTGGCCGTTGCCAGCAACTGCCCCCGCGAGGTGGTGGAATCGTGCCTGGGCACCGCCGGACTGCTCCCTCACTTCCGCGCCGTGGTGGTACCGGACGGCACGGCCCGGCCCAAGCCCCACCCGGACCTCTACCGGACGGCCGCCCGACACTGCGGGGCCGACCCGGCCGACACCCTGGCGGTCGAGGACACCCACTGCGGGATCCTCGCCGCCACCCGGGCCGGCATGCGGGTCCTGGGCGTCGGCCCCTGGCCGGGCGAAGAGACCATCGCCCTGACCGACCTGTGGGTCGAGGCGCTGGACGATCCGAGGATCAGCGGATGGGCCGCCGAGCGGGCGCCGCTCCGGACCGCGACGTCCCTGCCCGCCTCGGCGTCCCCGCCGGACGAGGCCGTGCTCCCGGCCCCGACCCGCTGAGCGGGGCGATCGCCGGTCCCGCCGACCGGGCAGGGGCCGGTTCGGAACGGTGGGGCCCACCGGGGCGGGTGCCACCGGTTCACTCCGCTTCGGCCGCCTCCGGATCGGCCAGGAGCGGCGCCAGCGCGGTGACCGTTCCACCCGCCGACGAGAGGAGCAGCCCGATGCCCACCGCCCCCGGGTCGGGAACGCCGGTGGCCCGCCCGCCGACGTAGCTGGCCCGACCCCGGCGCGCGCGTAGCCGCGCCGTACCGCGCACCCCTTCCCATGCGGCGCGCGACGCATGGGCCAGGGCCGCTCGGGGTCCGGCCTCCACCGGGCACACCCGCAGCGCCTCGCACGCCGGGCAGAGGGCGTCGACCAGTGTCTTGTCCCCCGGCCTCGCCTCACCCACCCGCCGTATGGCGGCGAGTCCGTTGGTGAGACCGGACCGCAGGACGGCCACGTCCAGCACGGGAACGGCAGCCGCGACCGCCAGTTCTTCGAGCAGCAGCCCGAAGAGGGGGCCGCTGGTACCGCCCACCCCGTCCAGGAAGGCGGTGGCGGCCGTCTGGAGCGGTTCGCCGGCGCGGGCGGCCCGCCCGGTGGCGGCCGACCCCGCCGCCTTGTCCAGCGCGGCCACGGTCGCGTCCAGCCCCGCCATGAGGTTCGTCCCGAAATCACCGTCACCCACCCGCTGATCGAGCGCGGTGAGCTGGGGCTCGGTGGCTCGGACCGAAGCCGCGAACCTCCGCATCCAGCTCTCGGTGAAGGCCGTCCCCGTGTACGTGGCGTCGTCCTCCGGTGCGTAGCGGTCCAGCATCTGCACCACCTCCTGCCGCCCTCTGGTCAACGGGGCCACGCGGGCGTGTGTGCCGGCGCGTCGAACCACTTGACCGTCTCGGTGTCCGCCCTCATGAGGGTGAGCGTGAAACCGCGCATGTCCAGCGCGGTGACGAAGTCCCCGACCAGGATGCGTTCGAGCACCAGCTTGTGCCGGTCCAGCCGCGACGCGAGCTCCCGCGCCACCCCGTACAGCTCGAGGCGGGTCACCCCGCCGAGTCCGTTGACCAGAGCGATGACCGACTCGCCCGGGGCCGGCCCGAGCGACGCCAGCAGCGCCTCCGTCATCTCCGTGACCAACTCGTCCAGCGGCGGCCGGGACACCGTGCGGCTGGCCCGTTCGCCGTGGATGCCGACGCCGTACTCCAGCTCCCCGTCAGCGACGTCGAAGGCGGGGCGGCCGGTGGCCGGCGACGTGTGCGCGGCCGAGGCGACCGCGAGACTGCGGCAGCGACCGACCAGTTCGGCGCCGAGTTCGGCCAGTTCGCGCAGTCCCAGCCCGGTGTCGGCGGCGGCGCCGAGCACTTTCTCCACCAGGACGGTGGCCCCGGTGCCCCGGCGGCCCGCGTCGGACTCGTCCGAGTCCGACGCCAGGTCGTCGTCGATCAGGACCCGTGCGCAGGCGATGCCCTCGTGGGCGAGCCGTTCGGCGGCGATGCCGAAATTGATGCGGTCGCCCGTGTAGTTCTTGACCAGGTGGAGCACGCCCTCGGCGCGCGCCACCGCGCGGGAGGCTTCGAGCACCTGGCGGTTGTGCGGCGAGGCCATCAGCCGGCCCGGGCAGACGGCGTCCAGCATGCCCGTGCCGATGAAGCCGAGGTGCAGCGGCTCGTGTCCGGATCCGCCGCCCGAGACGATCCCCACCCGGCGGTTGGGAGCCGGGTACCGGGCGTGGAGGAAACCGCCCGCCTCGTCGTGGAGCACGAGGTCCGCGTGCACACGGGCGAATCCGGCGAGCGCGTCGGGCACCAAGCGTTCGGGGGAGTTCACGAAGTACACCATGGCCGGCCTCCCAGACCTCTCCGGCCTCCCCGTGATCGCGAAAGAGGGCGAGCGGGGCCGGAAACTGCGAGCGGGTCGATCAAGAGTACGTCGCCCTCGGACGTGCCGTGTGGTCCTGCCTCACGGAGTGTCGCCGTTCGCTTCTCCTTGTGGCCATCGTGCGGCTGCCCGGTCGGATCGGCAACTCGTGCGAGGAGGAGGCCGGGACGGAAGGGCCGGATCGGAGCGGCCCCCGCGCCGACCGTCCCGTCCCGGCAGCGGCGGCCACGGCCGGGTCTTCGGACGGGAGGAGGGCCCGCTGGTCGGCGGGGTCGCAGCGGTCGCCGCCCGGGACCGTCCCACCGGGTGCGGCTCTGCTCCCTTCCGGCGCGGTGAGCGCCGCGGCGGCGGTCCGTGGCCGGAGGGGGACTGTGACTGGAGGACGGACTGTGACCGGAGGGCGGCCCGGGGCGGGTGGACCCGTGGAACGCGCCCCTGCGCGGGACCGCGGCCCGGCACCCGGCAGGGTCCGGCTGTCCGGTCTCGGGCGGCTGTTGTGCCCCGGTGAGGGCCCCGACCTGAGGGGTGGACGGCGTGCGGCGCGGTGACGGAAGTGCGCCCCTCCCGAGGGTGTTCGTCTGACCGCCCCCTGATGACCGGGCCACCGCCGCGGTACGCGCTCGGCCCGTGGTCGGCGCAGCCCGTGCCCGGCGCGGCCCGCATGGTGGGTCCCCACCACGGAACGTCCGCTCCGTGTCGATCCGTCGGGTATGGGTAGTCGTCGGGGGGCCGTGCCGCTGCGGCAGCGCGACCGGGGCGCCCCGCGAGCGGTGCGCCTGTCCGAGGAGGGCAGCACGTACCGCGGTGCCGGGGGTGTCGCCGCCGCTCCGGCACCGCTCCGTGAAACCCGTGAGAACCGTGAGAACCGTGAGAACCGTGGAAAGGGGAGCACCGATGACCGACGAGTCGCACTCGAACACGCCCGCGGTGGGCCATGACGAGCTGCCGCTGCCGGACTACGACCACCTTCCGCTCGGCGGCGTGCAGCACCGCATCCGCACGCTGACCCGGGACGAGCTGCTCACCGTGCTCGCCTACGAGGAGGCGCACGGAAACCGGCTGCCCGTCGTCGAGGCGATGCGCGCCCGGCTGCGCGAGCTGGAGGAGGGCGCGGAGCCGTCCGGCGGTTCGCCCCGGGCGTACGCGCCCGAGCAGGCGCCCGCAGCCCGGGGCGGGTCGCCCGTGTCCCCCGAGACGACGGGGCCCCCGATGAATCCGCCGTCGCACGGTACTCCGGAGAACCCGGCCCAGCCCCGTTCGACCGGCTGATCCGGCAAAGGCCGTGCCCGTGGCGCGAGGTGCCGGGCAGTGCGCCTCGTGCCGTCATGTCGTCATGTCGTGGCGGGGCGCACCTCGGTGATGCGGAAGCCGCTGCGGGGCCGGGTCGGGATGCGCCGCAGGGGGATGGTGAGGTCCTGCGGCGGCACGTCGTACTCCAGCCGGGCGAGTCGTAGGGAGAGGGCTTCCAGCAGCGCGACGGTGACGGCTTCGCCGGGGCACCGGTGGCCGGCGGCGGGGTCGGCGCCGCCCTGGGGCACCAACTCGTCGCGCCCCGGCGGCTTTTCGAGGAATCGTTCGGGCCGGAAGGAGTACGGGGCTTCCCACAGCCCGGCGTCGTGGTTCTGGCCGTACAGGTCGAGCAGCACGAGTCCGCCGGCGGGGACGCGCCGCCCCTTCCAGGACAGGTCGGCGGCTGCTCGCCCACCGGTGAAGGGGGCGAAGGGGTAGAAGCGGCGCACCTCGTGGGCGAAGGCCGTGGCGTACGCCGGGTCGCCGGCGCGGAGCCGCTTGCGGTTCTCGGGCCAGCGGTGCAGGGCGTGCCCGGCGAACGCGACGAACCACGCGACCGCGACGGTCGGCCGGAGGACGTTGAGCAGTTCCACCGCGGCCGTACGGGCGTCCAAGCGGCGGCCGTCGGCGTCGCGGTGGTGCGCCACCGTGGCGAGGACGGAGTCCCGCGGGGCGGCGAAGGAGCCGGCGCGCACTTCGTCCACCAGTTCCGACAGCCACGTCTCGCACCGGCGGCGCGCCCTGCGGGCACGCCAGTGGCGGGGTCCCGGCGTGGCGAAGCCGTCGACCATCGCCACCAGGTCCCGGGAGACGGCCTGCGCCCGGGAGGGCTCCAGCGGGACGCCGGCCCAGCGGCACACCCCGGTGGTGAGCACGCGTGCCGCCTCGTCGAACAGGACCACGTCCGGTCGTCCGCTCCACGAGGCGACGGCCTCGTCCCAGGCCGCGGTGACGTCCTCGACGAGGCCGGCGACGCGGGCCGCAGGCGTGAGGAGGGAGAGGAACATCGCCTTGCGGACGCGATGCGCCTCGCCATCCAGCGTGTGGACGGCCCCGTGGCCGAAGAGGGTGCTGCGCACCGGTTCGGGGACGGCCTTGTGGCGGCGTACGTGCCGCTCGTCGTAGAAGAACCGCACGGCGTCCGGCCCCCGGAGGGCCACCGCGTGCCGGCCCGCCACACGGGCGCGGACGACGGGGCCCGCGGCGCGGCGCATCCGGTCCGGGAGCCAGGCGTACCCCTCCAGCAGCAGGGCGGCGGTGCGGTCGGCAAGGGGAGGGCGGTAAGCACACATGCGCACCCTGTGCCCCTTCCGTCACAGAAGAAACCGTGCTCTCCGGCCGCCGGGGAGGCGACTCGTCCCGGGTCCCGGGGGTATGCGCGGCACATGGCAGTCGATCACCACACCGTGCCGCTCCCGTGTGCCCGCCGGGCAGGTCCCGGCGGGCACACGGGAGCGGCCACCACCTCCCGGAGCAGCGGATGACGGCCGACGACAGGTCCCCGGCACGCCTGGTCGCGAAGGCCGCCGCGGACGCCCCGCCGGAGGAGCTTCCGCGACGCCTGTGCGCCGCGGTGTGCGAGGGGCTCGGGGCCGACGGGGCGACGCTGTCGCTGCTGACCGACACGCCGGCCCGCCAACTGCTCGCCGCCTCGGACTCCACGGCGCTGCTGCTGGAGGAGATCCAGTTCACCGTGGTGGAGAGCCCTTGCGTCAGCGCCGCGGCCGACGGCGAGCCGGTCGTCGTGAACGACCTGGAACACACGCCCACGCCGTGGCCCCTGTTCGGGGCGAGCATGCGGGAGAAGCTGCCGCAGGTGCGGGCCGTGTACGCCTTCCCGGTGTACTTCGGCGACTACGTGCTCGGCAGCATGGACCTGCTGTACCTCCGGCGCGACGCCCTGCCCGAGGACGCGGTGGAGCAGGGGCTGGAGGTGGCCGACGCCGTCGCGACCGCCCTCCTGCCGATCCGCACACGGCTGTTCTCCGGGAAGGAGGCCCCGGCCTGGGAGCCCGCGGAGCAGGTCCGCGCCCACTGGTTCGACACCCACCGCGCCATCGGCATGGTGGCCTCGCACAGGGGGCTGGGCGTCGAGGACGCCCTGGCGCTCGTGCGCGCCCGCGCCTTTCGTACGGGGCGGACCCTGGCCGACGTCACCGCCGAGATCCTCGGCTCCCGGCCTCCCAGGCCGCCCGAGCCCGAAGCTCCCCGGGGCGAGGAGGACCCGGGCCGCTGATCCCCGCCGCCGGGGCGCGGCACGGAGGCCGCCCCGCGTCGTACCGACGGCCCACCCGGCTGTCCGGCCGAAGCCCCGGCCCGTCGGACGCGGGAAGCCGGCCGGGGCGGTGCGCTCGGACGCCGCCCCCTCCACGCGGAAGGTGCGGCGGCGGGCGGACGCCGCGAGGATTCGGCGGGCGAGGAGCACACTGGGAACAGGGACCGACCGGTTCCCGCCGGGGCTGACGGAGATGGGACCGCCGTGGCGGATCGCGACCAAAGGGTTCGGCGGATGCTCACGGATCTTCTGACCGCGAGCCATCTGACGCGTTTCGAGCTCGTGCCCTCGCAGGTGTCCGAGCACGCGGCGGCGGCCGGCTTCGGCGAGGTGCTGATCTACCTGGGCGACCTCCAGCGCGACGTGGTGCGCCTGCTGACCGGGCACGGCCTCGACGCCGGACAGACGCCCTCCGGGCACGAGGCGGAACTGCCCATCGAGGGGACCGTGGCGGGACGGGCGTACCAGTACGGCCAGATCCTGCCCGCCTCCGGCGCAGAAGACGGCGTCCACCGGTGGTGGGTGCCGCTGCTGGACGGCACCGAACGGCTCGGCGTCCTGCACATGACGTCCGAAGGGGACGACGAGCAGACGCGCGAGGACATCCTCTCCCTGGCGTCGCTGGTGGCGATGCTCGTGGTCGGCAGCCGGGACACGAGCGACTCCTACGCCCGCCTGATCCGTGTCAAGCCGATGAACGTGGCGGCGGAGATGCAGTGGCAGCTCATGCCGCCGCGCACCTACGCCGACGGCCGTGTGGTCATCGGCGCGGTGATGGAACCGGCCTACCAGGTGAGCGGTGACGCCTTCGACTACGCCACCGCCGGTGACGTCCTCCACCTGTCGATCTTCGACGCCATGGGGCACGACACCGCGGCCGGCCTGACCGCCAACCTCGCCGTGGGCGCCTGCCGCAACCACCGCCGACAGGGCACGGGCCTCGCCGACCTCGGCGACGCCGTCGAGAGGGTCCTCGTCGAACAATTCGGCCCCACCCGCTACGCCACCGGCATCCTGGCCGATCTCGACACCTCCACCGGGGTGCTGACCTGGGTGAACCGTGGTCACCATCCACCGGTCGTCATCCGCGGCGGACGCTGGGTCACCCAGTTGCGCTGCGATCCCTCGCACCCCATGGGAACCGGACTCGGCCTGCCCACCAAGCTGTGTCGGGAACAACTCGAACCCGGCGACCACGTCGTCTTCTACACCGACGGGATCACCGAAGCCCGCACCTCCGGTGGTCAGGAATTCGGACTCGCCCGCTTCACCGACTTCCTCGTCCGCCACCACGCCGACGGCCTGTCCGTCCCCGAGACCCTGCGCCGCCTCATGCGTGCACACCTCGACCACCACGACGGCCGCCTCCAGGACGACGCCACCATCCTCCTGTGCGAATGGCTGGGTCCCACCGCGCACGACATCACCCGGGCCGCGCCACTGGCCGGGGTACCGCTCCCGCCCACCGGTCGCTGACGCCCCGCGGGCATCCGGCGGCGGGGCTCGGCGAAGACGCGGCGAAGGTCCAGCGCGCCGGTGGGGAGCGGAACATCACATCGGGCACATTGTTCCCCTATGGGGTTGTATGGAGCGCATGAGGTGGGACGCTGCCGTCGCCCGGCCCGAGCCGTCGGCGGGGTGCGATCGTCGGCGGCCGGACGGTTTTTGGTGATCGTGTGGGGAGTCGCCCGCAGCACCCCGACGCACAGGAGGCCGCCGTACCGCCGGCCGGGGCTTCCGCTGGAGCCGAGCACGGGCCCGCACAGCCGTTCCCCGGATCGTCGCTGAACCGGCCTGTGAGGTGGGACCACTGACCGGAAACGTGGAACGGCCCCGGGGCGCCGCCCGCCCGGACGGGGCCCTCGCCGCGGTCGTACGCCGTACCGGTGCCTCCGCCGGGGGCGTGTACGTGCTGTCCGGTGACGAGCCGGTGCTGCACCTGGTGGTGATGTGCGGTGTGTCGCCGGTGGTCGCCGCGCCGTGGCGGCGGGTGCCGCTGGCGACCGTCGGCCCGGTTTCCGACGCCGTACGCGAGGACCGCCTGGTGTGGGTGGGCGGACAGGACGACATGGCCCGGATGTACCCGCGCACCGCGGCGGCCCTGCCCTACCGGTTCGCCATGGCGGTCGCGCCGCTCGACGGCGCCCGACAGTGCTGGGGTGCTCTGCTGCTGCTGTGGCCGGCCCCCCGCCCCGCGGCGCTGACCCGCCGGGAGCGCGGCCACCTCGTCTCCAGCGCACGGCGCATCGGCCGTCTGCTGGACGAAGGCGCCCGGCAGCCGGCCGTCCCGGAGGAACCGCGTTTCCTCCACCTCGACCCTACGGACGTGGGCCTGGAGCAGTCGGCGCTCGCCGCCGCGGACCTCGTCGAGCGCCTGCCCGTCGGCACCGTGGCGCTGGACCTGGAAGGCCGCGTCACGTACGTCAACACGGCCGCCGCCGATCTCCTGGGCCGCGCCACCGGCCGGCTCCTGGGGACCCTGCCGTGGAGGTCGCTGCCCTGGCTAGACGACCCCGACGTCGAGGACCAGTACCGCACCGCCGTACTCAGCCGCGAACCGGTCGCCTACACCGTTCTGCGTCCGCCCGACCGGTGGCTCGACTTCCGGCTCTATCCCGACGACAGCGGCATCAGCGTCCTGATCACCCCGAGCGGCGGGGGCGGACAGCCGCCGCGGCCCACCGGCACCCGGGCTCTCGCACCGCCGCCGACCGCGGCCGGACCCGACGCCCGGCAGGGTGCCGCGGGCCGGATCCACCAGTTGCTGCACCTCGCCGCCGCGCTGACCGAGACCGTGAGCGTACGGGACGTCATCGACCTGGTCACCGACCAGGTCATGCCGGCCTTCGGAGCCCAGGGCGTGTTCCTCTCCGCGGCGGACGCCGGCCGCCTCAAGGGCACCGGGCACCGCGGCTACCGCGCCAGAGTCGTCGAGCGCCTCGACGGCCTCCCCCTGGACACCGGTCTCACGCCCGCCGGTCACGCCCTGGCCACCGGCGTCCCGGAGTTCTTCACCGACCCCGTCGAGATGGCGCGGGCGCAGCCGCCGGCGGCCCCGCTCGGCGTGGAGGAAGCCTGGGCGCTCCTCCCCCTGGTCACCCGAGGCCGACCGGTCGGCTGCCTGATCCTGTCCTACGACCACCCGCACGCCTTCACCGCCGGCGACCGCGCCGCCCTCACCTCGCTCGCCGGCCTCATCGCCCAGGCCCTGGACCGCGCCCGCCTCTACGACGCCAAACACGACCTCGCGCACGATCTGCAACAGGCGCTGCTGCCGCACGTCCTCCCCCGCTTCGACGGGCTGGACGTCGCCGCACGCTATCTCCCCGCGACGCACGGAATGGAGATCGGAGGCGACTTCTACGACCTCATCCGCCTCACCGACACCACCGCTGCCGCGATCATCGGTGACGTACAAGGCCACAACGCCACCGCCGCCGCCCTCATGGGGCAGGTGCGCACGGCCCTCCACGCCCATGCGACCACCGGCGCGGACCCGGCCGAGGTCCTCAGCCGCACCAACCGCGTCCTGGCCGACTTCGACTCCGAACTGTTCGTCTCCTGCCTCTACGCACATCTCGACCTCGCACGCGGGAGCATCCGCCTGGCCAGCGCCGGACACCTGCCGGCGATCCTGCACCACCCGCGCGACCACCCCCGCGGCCGTGTGGTCGACGCCGAACCCGGCCCCCTGCTGGGCATCGGGGTGGACGCGCCCTTCCCCATCACCACGCTGCCGCTGCCGCCGGGGACCACTCTCGCGCTCTACACCGACGGTCTCGTCGAGACCCCCGGCACCGACATCGCACGGGCCGTCACCACGCTCGCCCGGCACCTCGCGGACGCCTGCGACCAGCCCCTGGACCACCTCATCGACAACCTCGTCCGACGTGCCCTGCCCACCGGCCGGCACACCGACGACATCGCCGTGCTCCTGCTGCGCACCCGCCACCCTGCGGACTGTGCGTACCCCGGTAGAAGTGGGTGGTGACGTGGACTCCGGATTCCTGGAGGCGGCGGGCCACGGTGCGGGACTCGTCCCCCATGACGGCCTCGGTCAGCGAGATCACCTCGTCCGGGTAGAGGGGGGCCAGGTCCGCCAGGCCGGGTATGTCGGGGTCCGGCTCGGTGCCCGGCGGGTCGAGGGCTCCCGGGGTGCCGTCACCGGCGGCCCGGTCCGCCGGCTCGAAGTCCCGGAAGGGACCGGGCCGGCCGGCGCGCCCGCCCCGGTCGACGGAAGCGGGCGGGGGGGGCACCGGACGGTCAGCCCAGCGGGCTGGGGTTGCTGAGCGCATCGCCGGTGATCATGTACGGGCCTCCGGTCACCGTCTCCTGCGTCGGCTTGTACGGGCCTCCTGCCACCGTTTCCCCGACTACCGGGTGGCCGTGCGTCTGGTGTTGTCCCGCCTGGGCGACGCCGGTGGCCAGGGCGACGAGGGTGAACGTTCCGCCTATCACCGCTGCAACGCTCTTCACACGCATGGTCGTTGTACTCCCCGTTCCGGTACTTGATGGACTGAAGCCGTGCCAGTCTGGCAGGGCACCCCACGGAAGGCACACGCTTTCGAACCGGTGCGCCGGTCGGCAGGCGGCATGGAAATCGCCGGCCACCAGAACGAGGGCCATCTCCCGTGGCTGTCGGGGGTCGTCGGGGCCGGCAACTGCGGCCGTCTCCCAGCGCCTGGCCCTCGGGGGCGAGGCCAGGACCAGGGCGCGGGCGTACCGCTTCTCGCCGCCGGAGCGGGTGAGGGCGGCGAGCCGCCGCTACCGGTCCGGCTTCAGGCGCGGGACGTGGGCGCCGGCGCCAGTGTTCAATCTCGTCGGCGGCATGGTTGAACAGTGGCGTCCCGTCCGGGAACGGCCACCGTCCGACGTCGCGGTGACGGCGGCGGAGGCCCTTCCCAGTGGACCGGCGGCGTTTGCGGAATCCGCTCCCGGCAGGGCGCCACACGCGGTGGCCGAGACAGAAGAAGACCACTCTGAACGTGCCACCCGGGAGGACGACTTCAGCCCCGGTGACAGGTAATCCGGTTGAACTCGCCATTCCCACCGAACTCGTGGTGTTGACAGGGGATGGGGACCCGGGCGCGGAGTGTGCCACGGGATGCGATCACACCAGCAAACCGGAACGGCCTCGCCGCGGCCAACCGGAGGAGCCCCCTTGACGGGTGCTGTCCCACTCGGTGAACCTCTCCCTGGAACGGGTCCGCCTACGGGGGAGGCGTGGAGACACGCCAAAGGGGGAACGGTGACAAGGCATCGAACATGCCAGGTTGCACTGCGCCGAAATGGACGAAGCGAAAGTGAAAGAGGTAATGCGGGCATAGCCGACCGGAAGCGGTTCTTGCACACGCCCTGCCTCGACCGTCCGGAGAAGGATCTTTTCCACCTTCCCACCCTGCACTCGAACCGCAGCAGAGACTCGGGTCCGGTGGGAGTGCGCGTGATACGGGAGGCTCCCGGAAAAGTCGCCGCCGCCGACGCGGTGAACCCCGCCGCCGCCGATGGGCGGTTGGCCGTTCGTACGGTCTTCGTGTCCTGCCCCGGCCACACCCGGCCGGTCACTCGGCAAAACGGGCTCGCCCGCCGGACGCGCAGTCGAGGAGCGGGTACATGAGGCGGGAACCGGCGCTGGCCGGTCTGTCGGCAGATGACATCGCCGGCCTGCTGCGGGTCTCCAAAGGCTCCGTGTACCGCTACGCCCATCTGTATCGATGGCGCCGTTACACCCAGGCCGGCCGTGTCTATTACCACCCCGGCGACGTCGCCGCCGTCCTCGACCGGCTGAACCAGGACGAGGACTGCTCCGCGCCGCGGTGACGGTCCTCGGTACCGCACCTCCCGGTCCCGCTGCCTGAAACGTGCGGCAGTGGGACCGGTCCTCCGCCACGCCGTCTTGATGGTCGGTCATGCGGCTGACGACAAGGACTTGACGGACAGTCAGCGAAGAGTATATATGTAGAATTGTCGCCCACGGGTCCGCCTCTTTTCTGCCGACCGACCCGCTTTCCGGGCGACTTCGCATGGTGGCGGCCTGGTCACCGCGGACACCTCCGGCCCGGGCGGGCCGGTCTTCCCCCTTCAGCAGATGCGGCGACCGCGGCCCGAGGCCGCGGGGAAGACCTTGGACATCCGCGGTCCGCCGCGCCGGAGCGGGAGCAGGAGCGGGAACGGAAAACGCGATCCGCTCCCCCACGGGTTCATGGAAGCCGGTGTCACGCGTGGTGCGGGAAACCCGTCCCCCGGTTTCCGGAGCGAGGAGGAGGCGTTGCGCCCCAGCGCGACGTCGGCGTCGCCGTCTTCGGACCGGTGATACGACGAGCACAACGCCCGTGAGGTGATCAGCACATCGTCCTCGGGGTGAGACACGCGTGTGCGAGGGCAACAAGAATCCGGTGCACGGCACGCGGGCGATCACATCGATTCCCCCTGCCATCGGCCGGGGTTCGAAAGAGCATGCTCGGTGCTTCCGAATACTTTTCCTTAGGTTCCGGCACACGGATGCGGTTACGCTTTCACTCCGCAAATCCAGGTTGCTTCAGCCTCTTCTCGACGGGCTGAACGGCATACCGATCCCGCATCCCCGTGTCCCGCGACGCACGAGGCGCCGACGGGGGCTGCGGCTTTCCCGCATGCGCCCTCCTGGAGAATCGCAGGGCCTTTCCGCCGTGATGACACGTTCCGGACGCTCACCGAAGGACTACCCGGAATCGGCACGCCCGGAGTCCGCCCCGGTGCGGGGAGGCTCTGTCCCCGTACAGCGCGTACGCCCTTCCAAGGCCGCGCCTTCCTCTTGCCACCGGCTCGGCATCGACTTGACCTTCACCCCCTTCCAAAGGAGTGAAATGCAGAGGAGTTCAGAGATGGAGAACGAGGAAACCGACGGCCGCACGCTGACCGTCGTCCCCGGGGCCGGCGGGGGACGCCGGATGCAGATCGTCCTCGGGAAATGGCCGGGGGGCGGCACCGGGGACGCGCGGCGCATCGCCGAACTCGAGCGCGAAGTGCGGGAGCTCCGGCGGGCGAACGCGACACTGAAGATGTACGCCGCGAAGGCCCTCGGCCTCGACGTGAAGTTCCCGCTTCCCGACGCCGGTTTCGAAACGGCCGGCGACCGGCACGGCGCGCACGTCGCCACGACTTCACGTCGCACTCCGCCGGGCCGTGCCGGATGGGCCGAGGCACCGGCCCCGGAGGCTCCGAAGGCCCCGGACGCGCCGCCGACCGGGATCGAGTTCCGGGTACTGGGCCCGCTGGAGGCGGCTGTCGCCGGCCGGCGGGTGGATCTGGGAGCGCCGAAGCAGCGCGCGGCACTCGCCCTGCTGGTCAGCCAGGTCGGGCAACCGGTGTCGGTCGATGTGATGCTGGAGGAGTTGTGGGGCGGGCAACCGCCGCGATCGGCGATCACCTCGCTGCACGCGTACATAGCCAATCTGCGGCGGGCACTGGAACCCGACCGGGCACCTCGGAAGCCGGCGACGGTGCTGCGCACGCGCGGCCGGGGCTATCTGCTGGACAGCCGCGTCGTCGAGGTCGACGCCCACCACTTCGGTGAGCACGCGACGGCCGGGTGGCAGGCGCTGGATCGGCGTGATCCGCAGCGGGCGCTGCGCGAGTTCGAGGCGGGGCTGGCGCTGTGGCGCGGGCGGGCCTACGAGGAGGTGGCCGATGCCACGCGCGTGGCGCCGGAGGTGGTGCGGCTGGAGGAGTTGCGTCTGTCGGTGATCGAGGGGCGCTGCGCGTCGCTGTTGGCGGTGGGTGCCTATGAGGTGGCGGTGTCCGAGCTGGCGGCTTTCACACAGGCCCACCCGTTGCGCGAATACGGCTGTGAGCTGCTGAGCCTGGCCCTGTACCGGGCCGGACGGCAGGCCGACGCGTTGGCGGTGCTGCGGACCCATCAGAAGCGGATGGCGGAGGAACTGGGAATCGACCCCAGCCCGGCCCTCCAGCACCTGGAGAGCGAGATCCTGCGCCAGGCCCCCGTACTGGACTGACGCGTCCGCCGCGCGTCCCGCGGACCGCCTTCGGGCACGGCTGCCCACGGGCCTGGCCCGGGGGGCGTCGGAGGTCCTTCCGTCGAGGACGCCTTCGCAGTCGAGGGGGACCCGGGCACCGGAAGTGCGACACCGGCGAGAAACCCGGGCGCCGGAAGTGACGACATCGGCGGTGGAAACGCACCCCACGCCGCACCGGCGGCCGAGAGGCGCCGGCGTACGTGTACGGGGCACGGCTTCGGCACCGGCCACGCGCGCCGACGGGGACCCGTACGGCTGGTTGGCGCCGGCTTGGCGGCCCGTCTTCCGCAGCCCGTGCCCGCGAGGGGCGCGGCGGGGCCCTCACCCCGACCGGGCGTGGTTCTCAGGCCCCGCGCCGTGCTGCTCGCACCGGTTGTCCCGGCGCCGGCGCCGAAAGCCTCAAGCAGCCGCCAAGTTGGCGCTAAGCGGACAGCAAGCGGGCGGTGCGACGATCCTGGCGCGATCTGAGTGGATTCCTCGGCACCGGCTTCACCGCAGCGGGACGGCAGAAGAGGACACGACGACGAACCACGGGATGAGATTTTCCGGCAAGCACCGAGGTCGACCCTGGAGGAAAAATGCTCGAAGCCGCCAAGACGGAGGAAATACTTTCGGCCGTCGAGGAAACCGCTCGACTGCTGGATGTGACCTGCTCGCGCGACAGGATCCGGCCGGCCCTGACCGCGTACGGGGACGTGCTCGCGAACTCCCACATCGTTTTCAGCATGGCGACCGGAAAGCACCACGAGGGAGACTTCCAATTCGACTTCTCAGTGCCCCGGGAGGTCGGTGACCCCCATGCCGTCGCCGTGTCGCACGGTCTCGTCGACGAGGTGGACCACCCCATCACCACCCTGTTCTCGGACCTCCGGGCGCGATGCCCCATCGAGACCTACGGCGTTGACTACGGGGTCGTCGGCGGCTTCAAGAAGTCCTACGCGGGCTTCCCCCTGGACACCCCGCAGGAGTTGTCCAGCCTTGCCGACATCCCGTCCATGCCGCGCGGCCTGGCCGAACACGCCCGTTCTTTCGCCGACTACGGCCTGGACGGCAGAGTGTCGGCGATCGCGATCGACTACGCGAACAGGACGTGGAACGTGTACTTCAGCGGACTCCCCGCTGAATGCGTCGAGCCGAAGGCCGTCCTGCCGATGCTCCGCGAGCTCGGGCTGCCGGAACCGAGCGAGCAGATGCTGGAGTTCATCCGGACGTCGTTCGCCATGTATCCCACTTTCGGCTGGGATTCTTCGAAGGTCGAGCGGATCTGTTTCTCCGCGCGATCCTCGGATCCGACGGAGCTCCCCGCCCGGATCGAGCCGCGGATCGGGAAGTTCGCCGGAAGCGCGCCGTACGCGTACACCGGCGAGCGCGTGCTCGTCTACGCCGGCGCGGTGTCGCCCGACGAGGAGTACTACAAGCTCGCGTCGTATTACCAAAAGGCGTCCGACGCGCCCGTCCGCATGCGTCGCGCGGCCTGAAGGCGCGAAGGAAGACCGGCGAGCGAGCGACCCGCGGGACCCACCAGTGAGGACAAGGAGCAGAGTATGACCGAGATCCGAGCACGCGCCGTCGCGCGGCCGTCGATCCGCGCGGCCGAGGGGGGCGGGCGATGACCCCGGTCCTCGTCGTCGGCGGCGGGATCGGCGGGCTCACGGCCGCGCTGAGCCTGCACGCCGCGGGCATCGACGCGGTCGTGGTGGAGAGCGCCCGCCGCATCCAGCCGCTCGGCGTCGGGATGAACCTCCTCACCCACGGGGTCCGCGAGCTGATCGAACTCGGCCTCGGCGCCGACCTCACCGCCCTCGGTGTGGCCACGGCCGAGCACGTGTTCTGCGACAGCTCCGGCAACCGGCTCTTCACCGAGCCGCGCGGCCTGGCCCAGGGCTACCGTTGGCCGCAGTACTCCATCCACCGCGGCGAGTTGCAGCTGATGCTCCTCGAACGCGTCCGCGAGCGGCTCGGCCCCGACGCGGTGCGCACCGGCGTACGGCTGCTGGACTTCACGGAGGGGCCCGACGCCGTCCGCGTCCGCGTGACGGACCGTGCGACCGGTGCCGTCGAGACGTTCGAGGCCGCCGCGCTGGTCGGCGCGGACGGGCTGCACTCGACGGTCCGCGCCCGGCTCCACCCGGACGAGGGGCCGCTGTGCTGGTCGGGCCAGCGGATGTGGCGCGGGGTGACGGAAGGGTTCCCGCCGTTCCTGACCGGCCGTTCCGTGGTGATCGCGGGCGACGGCACCGCCTCGCTGGTCGCGTACCCGATCGGCCGGGACCGGGTCAACTGGGTCTGTCTGGTGCGCGTCGCCGAGCCGGGCCCCCTCCCGGAGGACGGCGTGGTGAACACGGTCGACGACCACCGCGCGGGGCGGCTGAAGGACGTGCTGTCCCACTACGACGGCTGGTCGATGGGCTGGCTCGACGTCCGCGAGCTGCTGGAGCGCAGCGACCGGGTCCTGGAGTACCCGATGGTCGACCGCGATCCGCTCCCCGCCTGGGGTCGCGGCCGGGTCACGCTGCTCGGTGACGCCGCCCACCCCATGTACCCCGCCGGGGCCAACGGCGCGTCCCAGGCCGTGCTCGACGCCCGGGTCCTCGCCCACGAGCTGGCGCGGGCCGACGGCGACACGCCGGCGGGGCTCGCCGCCTACGAGCGCGCCCGCCTGGACGCGACCGCGGCCGTCGTCCTCGCGGGCCGCGCGATGGAACGCGCCGGCGGGATCGGCGCGTTGGACCGCAGCCAGCTCGCCCTCATCACCGAGATGTACCGCCAGAAGGCCGAGAGCGACGTCGCCGAGCTCAACGCCCGCCCTTCCCTGACGCCGCCCGGGCGGCCGTAGAGCCGCGCACGACGGGTTCCGGCCGGAGGCGGGCCGGTGCGGCGCGGGTCTCCGGGGGTGTCCTCCAGCGACCGGTTCGCACGCGGCCGGTGGGTGCCCCGGCGCCCCTCCCGGTCGGGGCCCGCCTGCGGATCACGTCGACGGGCTCCGTCCACCGGCCGCCCCGCGCCGCGGCGGCCCTCCCGGCGCGCTCGTCCGCGTACCCGCTCGACCACCGGGTCGCGCCGCGGCGGCCCTCCCCCGGTTCCGCGCGGCCCGCCGCCCGGCCGCCCCGCGCCGCGGCACCGTACGGCCGGCCCTCCACGCCCCGTGCCAGCGGCCCCGTCCCGCCACCGAACCACCAGGAGACGCCATGACCCCGCCCTCGTCCACCCGGCCCGGCACCGTCGCGCAGGCGTTCACCGGCGACCACGACCTGCGCGCCCGCAACCGGCGGGCCGTGGAGCGGTACTTGGAGACCGGTGCGGAGGCCCGGTCGCGCCGGTACACCCTCTACACCGAGGACGGCACCGCGTCGCTGTTCTACACCGACATCGGCCGGCCCATCGTCGTCAGGGGCCGGGAGAAGCTGAAGCGGCACGGCGAGCTCTCCCTGGAGGTGCTGCCCGACTGGCGGTGGACGGACGTACGCCTCTACGAGACGCAGGACCCGGACGCCATCTGGGTCGAGTGCGACGGCGAGGGAACGATCCGCTTCCCCGGCTATCCCGAAGGCCACTACCGCAACCACTTCGTCCTCGGCTTCACGCTGAGCGACGGGAGGATCGTCTCCAGCCGCGAGTACACCAACCCGATCGAGCACATGCGCTCCCTCGGCATCGGGACACCGCGCATCAATCGGGACTGGATCCCGTCCTGACCCGCCTCCCCGGCACGGCACCGGGCCGCCAAGCCGACGCCAACCGGCCGACCAGCCCCGCCCAAGGGCCACGGCCGATACTCGCCTGGAGCGGCGGGGGCGCGCCCGCCACAATCGGGGAGCCGCTCCCGGGCCGTCCGGTCAGGAGCGGGAAGCGAGGTCGCCAGGACCGGCCGGGCCCGGCCCGCGGCGGGAGGCCGCGGGATCCGTCCGCCACGCTCCCCGTGCACGTTCCCACCGACACCCGTCCCCTCTCACAGCAAGGGAAAGCGAGACCCGCGATGTCCGACGAGAACGAGGTACGCGAGCACAACCGCGCCGTCGTCGCCCAGTACATGAACACCCGTGGCCCAGACCGCCTGGAGCGCCACCTGTTGTTCACCGAGGACGGCGTCGGCGGCCTGTGGACCACGGAGACCGGCGAGCCCATCGCCATCCGCGGCCGGGACCGGCTCGGCGAGCACGCCGTCTGGTCGCTGAAGTGCTTCCCGGACTGGGTCTGGATCAACGTAGAGATCTTCGACACCCAGGATCCCAACCGATTCTGGGTGGAGTGCGACGGCGAGGGCCAGATCCTGTTCCCCGGCTATCCGCCCGGGCACTACCGCAACCACTTCCTGCACTCGTTCCTGTTCGAGAACGGCAAGATCAAGGAGCAGCGCGAGTTCATGAACCCCTGCCAGCAGTTCCGGGCGTTGGACATCGAGGTCCCCGTCATCCGCCGGGACGGCATCCCGACCTGACGCGCGCCGGCCGGCCGCCGATCACCGGCTCCACCCGAGGGGGGAGGGCGTGCGTACCGCGGCGGAGGCCGGCCGCGCGCCGCCGGCTCCCCTGGCGGGCCCCCGTGGGAGGACGCCGACGCGGTACGGCCGGCGCGGGGCGCCCCCGGCGCCTCTCCCCCGTCACCCGCCGCGGACGGTGTGCGGCACGGCCGCGGCGCCCGCCCGCCGGTGTGCCCGCGGTCGTCGGGGACCCGCCGTACGGGTCGGACGGATCGCCGGGCGGGCCGCCGGGACGCCGGGCGCCCCCGGGCCCGGGCGGCGGCACGGCCCCTTCCCTCCCGGTCCTCGTTCCGACCCTCTCCGAAAGGACTCGAATGGTGATCGGCTTACCCGTCATCGTCCCGTACGCCATGCCGACGGCGGACGACCTGCCGGCCAATGTGGCCGACTGGACACCGGACCCCGACCGCGCGGCCCTGGTCGTCCACGACATGCAGCGCTTCTTCCTGCGTCCGGTGCCCGACGCGCTCCGCTCCCAGCTCGTCCACAACGCCGCGCTGCTGCGCAAGCGGGCCGCGGGCCTCGGAGTGCCGGTCGCCTACACGGCGCAGCCCGGCGGTATGACACCGCAGGAGCGCGGGCTGCTCCGGGACTTCTGGGGTCCGGGCATGCGCACCGCTCCCGAGGACCGGGAGGTCGTGCCGGAGCTGGCCCCGGCCGAGGGCGACTGGCGGCTGACCAAGTGGCGCTACAGCGCCTTCTTCCGCTCCGACCTGCTGCAGCGGCTGCGGGCCGCGGGCCGCGACCAGCTCGTGCTGTGCGGGGTGTACGCCCACATCGGTGTGCTGGCCACGGCGATCGACGCGTTCAGCCACGACATCCAGGTGTTCCTGGCCGCCGACGCCGTCGCCGACTTCTCGCCCGGGCAGCACCGTCTCGCGCTGGAGTACGTGGCCCAGCGGTGCGGGATGGTGACCCTCAGCTCGGAGGTGTTCGGATGAGCTCCCCACCCCCGGGGCGCGGCACCACGGACGCACGGGGCCGGCAGACCGGGCCCGATCTGCTCGACCGGCTGCTGGCCGGCCCCGCACCGTCCGCCTTCGCGCTGCTGCACCGGCCGGAGAGCGGCACCGCGGGCACGGTCGACCTGCTGCTCGGCGAGGTCTCGCACCCCGCCTCGCTGGCCCGGCTGCCGTTGCCGGAGCCGACCGGCCCGCGGGCCGCCACGACGCACGAGGCGCTGGTCCTGGTGCCCTACCGGCAGCTCGCCGAGCGGGGCTTCGCCGCTCCGGACGACGGGGCGCCCCTGATCGCCCTGACCGTCACGGAGCAGGCCGCGCTGCCGCTGGCGGACGTCCTGCCCGGACTGCCCGACACGCCGATCGCCCTGTCCGTCCACGGCTTCGACCTGTCCGACGAGGAGTACGCCGACCTGGTGCGGCGCGTCGTGGCCGACGAGATCGGCACCGGCGAGGGCGCCAACTTCGTCCTCAAGCGCGTGTTGCGGGCCGACGTCGGCGGCGATCCGGTGCACACCGCGCTGGCCGTCTTCCGGCGGTTGGTCGCGCTGGAGCCCAGCGCCTACTGGACGTTCGTCATCCACGTGAACGGCCGGACGTTCGTCGGAGCCACCCCCGAACGCCACATCTCGGTACGGGAGGGCCGGGCCGTGATGAACCCCATCAGCGGCACCTACCGCTACCCGCCCGGCGGACCGACCCTGGAGGGCCTCACCGCGTTCCTGAAGGACCGCAAGGAGACCGACGAGCTGTACATGGTCCTCGACGAGGAGCTGAAGACGATGTCCCGGATCTGCGAGGACGGCGGCCGGGTCACCGGTCCCGCCCTCAAGGAGATGGCGCGGCTCGCCCACACCGAGTACTTCATCGAGGGCCGCACCCACCGGGACGTACGGGAGATCCTGCGCGACACGCAGTTCGCGCCGACCGTCACGGGCAGCCCGGTGGAGAGCGCGGCCCGGGTCATCGCGCGCCACGAGCCGCAGGGGCGCGGGTACTACAGCGGAGTCGCCGCGCTGATCAGCCGCGAGCCGTCGGGCAGCCGGTCGATGGACTCGGCCATCCTGATCCGCACCGCCGACATCGCGCCGGACGGACGCATGGCGCTCGCCGTCGGGGCGACCCTGGTGCGCCATTCGTCCCCGGCGTCGGAAGCGGCCGAGACCCGGGCCAAGGCCGCCGCACTGCTCGACGCCCTGGGCGCGGAGCCCGACGCGGCCCCGGCGCCGGCCGCCCCCCGCTTCGCGGACCACCCCGCGGTACGGGACGCCCTGCGCGGCCGCAACAGCGGCATCGCCGACTTCTGGCTGGCGTCCCCGGCCGCCCGCCCACCGGCCGTGCCCGAACTGGAGGGGCTGAAGGCCCTGGTGGTCGACGCCGAGGACTCCTTCACCGCGATGATCGTGCAGCAGCTCGAAGCGCTGGGGCTCGCCGCCGAGGTCCTGCGCTACGACCAGGCGTGCGCCCTCGACGGGTTCGACCTGGTCGTCATGGGGCCCGGCCCCGGCGACCCCCGCGCCGTCACCCACCCGAAGATCGCGGCGCTGGACGCGACCCTGGCGAGGCTGCTGGGCGACCGCGTCCCCTTCCTGGCCGTCTGCCTGAGCCACCAGGTGCTCAGCCGCAGGCTCGGCTTCGCCCTGGTGCGGCGGACCGAGCCCCACCAGGGCGTGCAGCGCGCCATCGACCTCTTCGGCCGGCGCGAACGGGTCGGTTATTACAACACCTTCGCCGCCGTCAGTCCCACCGGCCACCGCGACGTGCCCGGGGTGGGGCGGGTGCGGGTCAGCCGGGACCCGGCCACCGGGGAGGTGGACGCGCTGCGCGGCCCGCGCTTCGCCTCCTTCCAGTTCCACGCCGAATCGGTGCTCACCGTCGACGGGCCCCGGTTGCTCGCCGACGCCCTGCGGGGGGTGCTCGGCCCGTGAGGCCGAAGCGCACGCCCCGCTCCCTCCCGCACGGACCCGGTGCCGCGCCGACCGCGGGAAACCGTCTCCCCCGTCCCTTCAGGAGCCTCGCCGATGCTCGACTACATGCTGGTGGACGCCTTCTCCCGAAGGCCGCTGTACGGCAATCCCGTCGCCGTGTTCCTCGACGCCTCGGACCTGACGGCCGGGCTGATGCAGCGCATCGCGCGGGAGATGAACCTGTCCGAGACGACCTTCGTGCTGCCCGCCGGGCAGGGCGGCGACGCGCGCGTCCGGATCTTCACCCCGGTGAACGAGCTCCCGTTCGCCGGCCACCCGCTGCTCGGCACCGCCGTCGCGCTCGGCGAGATCCTGAAGAGGGACCGGCTCCGGCTGGAGACGGCGATGGGCGTCATCCCCGTGGAACTCGACGACGACGGCGGCGCGGTGGTGGTCCGCATGCGCCAGCCGCACCCCGTCTGGGAGCCGTACGAGCACGCGGAGGAGTTGCTGGCCGCGCTCGGCGTGGCCGCCTCCACGGTACCGGTGGAGGTGTACCGCAACGGGCCGCGGCACGTCTTCGTGGGCCTGGAGAGCGTGGCCGCGCTCTCGGCGCTGCGTCCGGACCACCGTGCCCTGTCCGCGTTTCCCGACATGGCCGCGAACTGCTTCGCCGGAGGGGGCACGCGCTGGCGCACCCGGATGTTCTCGCCGGCGTACGGCGTGGTGGAGGACGCGGCGACCGGTTCGGCGGCCGGGCCGCTCGCCATCCACCTCGCCCGGCACGGCCTGGCCGCGTACGGGCAGCACCTGGAGATCCTCCAGGGCGTCGAGATGGGCCGCCCTTCGCTGATGCTCGCCAGGGCCGAGGCCGACGGGGGGCGCGTCCACGCCGTCCACGTCGGCGGCCACGGAGTCACCGTGGGGCGCGGCGTCCTCCACGTCTGAGCCCGGCAGTCCCCGTCCCGAGGAGGGCACGCATGGACACGAGCAGGTTCGAAAGCCTCACCGCGAGGGCCGACATCGGCTTCCCGGAGTACGAGGACCCCCCGCCCGAACCCATGGGTCTGGTCCAGCGGTGGCTGGCCCGCGCCGTCGAGCTGGGTGTCCGCGAACCGCGGGCGCTCGCGCTGGCCACCGCCGACGGGCGGGGGCGGCCGTCCACCCGTACCGTGGCGTTCACGGCGGTCGACGACCGCGGCGTCCTGTTCACCACCCACGGCACCAGTCGCAAGAGCCGGGAGATCACCGAGACCGGCTGGGCATCGGGGCTGCTCTACTGGCGGGAGACGGGCCAGCAGATCAGCCTGGGCGGACCGGCGGTGCGGGTCGGCGAGACCGAGGCGGACGCCCTCTGGCACGCCCGGGCGGTCCCCCTGCACGCCATGTCGGCGGCGTCCCGGCAGAGCAAGCCGCTCACCGATCCGTCGGCGCTGCGTGCCGAGGCCGAACGCCTCGGCGCGTCCGGCGCCGCCCTCGAACGTCCGGACCGCTTCGTCGGCTACCGGTTGCGGCCCCGGGAGGTGGAGTTCTGGTGCGCGCGGCCGGACCGGCTCCACCTGCGCCTCCGGTACGAGCGGCACCGAGGCGGCTGGCGCGTCTCCCGGCTCCAGCCCTGAGGAGTCCCGGGGCGGCGCCGGGTGCCCGCGCGTCCGGGGCGGGCGGAACGTTCGCCGGGGACGGAACGGCCGGGGCCCGACCTGCGCGGCAATAAAATATTTCCATCAAAAGAAAAACGGAGACGATAATCTCCAGCAGTCGAATCCGGTCGACCATTCAGCGCTTCGCCGTCCGGCACGGGAGAGTCCCGCCAACAGGCGGAACATTTCTTCACCCACTCTCCGACCTGGCCCGAAGAACACCCCTTCGCTGAATTCCTGGATTACTCTCCGCGCCCCTGGAAAACCTCGCGGTGCGCATCCCGCCCCGGGATGCCCTCACCTCCAGGGAGGTCTTCCAGTGACGAAGAGGTTCAGCCGGATTTCTCTCGCGGCAGCGGCGGCCATGCTCATGACGGGCGTGGCGACGGCCGGTGCCGCCGCCACCCCGTCCGTTCCCGCTCAGCAGGCGCGGACGGCGCAGGAGGCGGGCCCGGCCGGAGTCCTCGCCGACGCCCGCTTCGGCAAAGGCACCCAGTTCTGCAGGAATCAGTCGCTGACGTCCGGCAACGGCCGGGCGGTCCTCCGCGTCCAGCAGGACGGCAACTTCGTCCTGTACAAGGACGGCCGCGCCGCGTGGCAGGCCCCCGGCGCCTGGCCCAAGGGCAACTGCGCGATCTTCCAGCAGGACGGCAACTTCGTCCTGTACGACGTGAACGGCAAGGCCGTCTGGCACTCCAACACGTGGAACCGCGGCCACGTCCTCGCGGTCCAGGACGACGGCAACGTCGTCGTCTACGACCAGTCCAACCGCCCGCTCTGGGCGACGAACACGGGCGACTGACGAGCCGCCTCCCGCACGCCCGGCGTCCGCATCACCGCATCCCCCGTGCGGACGCCGGGTGCACCTCCACATGTGCGGGCGGGCGCGCCTCCTAGCACGCGGTCACGGAAAGCGGATCAGGGAGACGCGGATGACACGGGTGAGACGAGTGAGGCGAGCCGTGGCCATCGCCCTCGGTCTGGGGGCGCTGATGGGATGCACGGTGCCGAGCGCGGGGAGGACCGGGGTGTCCGTCTCCGAGAGCGGGCGCCCGATCGCGGTGTTCGTCCTGTGCCACGACCACATCGACGGCGCCACCCTCTCCATCGACGGCGAGGGCACCGAGGAACCGCGGAGCATCGCCCACTGGGAACCCGATGAGCCGGTCACCGGGTTCGCCGCGTGGGCGCTCGACGCCTTGGACGGGGCCGAGCAGCACGGGTCGCCGCGGCGGCCCAAGCGGAACAAGAGCGTCACCTACCACGTGCACGGCTGGACGAACGACGATTCGTGGGCGACCACCGGCGTGGACTTCACTCGCGCCCAACTGGCCGAGCTCAAGCCCGGCCAGATCCGCTACTGGACCGGTGACCGCGAGGGCACGGACAAGTACGGCCACAGGACCGGAACGCTGGAGCAGTTCCGCACCGCCGCGTGCGGCTGACGAAGGGCGGCGGCACCCCGAGCGGGCCGTCCGCCCGCGGGGAGAGGGGGCGCGGAACGGGCGGCCCCAACAGCTCGCGCGCCGAGGGAGCGGGCCCCGCGGGCGAGGCGGACGGCGCCGCCTCACGGCCGGCCGGACACGCCGCGGGCACGCGCCGGAGCCCGCCCCGGCGGCCCCCGGTGGGCCGCGCCGCCGCGTCGGAACCCGCCGTCCCCGCCGCCGTCCGGGCGGGCCGAACCGCCGGCCCGCCTCCGGGTCGGCCCCGGCTCCGCGCGAAGGACGACGACCGCATCGAGGCCGTGTCCAACACCTGATTGGATAAATCGGGCATTTCGGGTGTTATCTTCCTCGGGTATCTGGATGGGTTTCCAGATACCCATTTCCTTTTCTCCTATTTCACCGATTGGCACATATGTATGCCAATCATCTTCCTCGTGAAGGAGAGCCCGCCCGATGGCCGTTGAGACCCTCCCGGAAGCAGAGCTGGAACCGCACCGGCGGTCCAGCCTGAGCACCGCGGCTGCCCGCAACCTCGCCACCACGACCAAGTCCGCCCCGCAGATGCAGGAGATCACCTCCCGCTGGCTGCTGCGGATGCTCCCCTGGGTGGAGACCAAGGGCGGCGCCTACCGGGTGAACCGCCGACTGAGCTACGCCGTCGGCGACGGGAACATCGAGTTCATCCAAGACGGTGCCGACGTCCGCGTGATCCCCTACGAGCTCGGCGAGCTGGCCCTGCTGCGCGGCTTCGAGGACCTGGAGGTGCTGACCGCGATCGCCGACCGGTGCGTCCAGCGCGACTTCCGGACCGGGGAGGTGCTGGTCGAGCGCGGCACCCCCTCCGACCGGATCCACCTGATCGCCCACGGCCGGATCCACCAGACCTCCGTCGGCAAGTACGGTGACGAGGTCACCGTCGCCGTCCTCGCCGACGGCGACCGGTTCGGTGAGAACGCCCTCCTGGACGCCGACGCCACGTGGGACTACACCGCCACCGCCGAGACCCCCGGCACCCTGCTCACCCTCTCCCGCGCCGACTTCGCCGCCGTGATGTCCGCGTCACCGAGCCTTCAGGCCCACATCCAGCAGTTCAGTTCGCTTTCCCTCCAGCGCCAGAACCCCCACGGCGAGGCCGAGATCGCGATGTCGGCCGGCCACACCGGCGAAGTCGAGCTGCCGGGCGCCTTCGTCGACTACGAACTCCACCCGCGCGAGTACGAACTCTCCGTCGCGCAGACCGTCCTGCGGGTCCACACGAGGGTCGCCGACCTCTACAACGGGCCGATGAACCAGACCGAGGAGCAGCTCAGGCTCACCATCGAGGCGCTGCGCGAGCGCCAGGAGCACGAGCTGATCAACAACCGGGAGTTCGGCCTGCTCCACAACGCCGCCTTCAAGCAGCGGATCCAGCCCCACTCCGGCCCGCCCACCCCGGACGACCTCGACGAGCTGCTCTCCCGCCGCCGCAGCACCAAGTTCTTCCTCGCCCACCCCAGGACGATCGCGGCGATCGGGCGCGAGCTCAACGCCCGCGGGCTCTACCCGAACCACGTGGACGTCGGCGGGCAGCACGTCCCGGCCTGGCGCGGGGTCCCGATCCTGCCCTGCAACAAGATCCCCATCAGCAAGGACAGCACCAGCTCGATCCTCGCCATGCGTACCGGCGAGGACGACCAGGGCGTCATCGGCCTGCGCCAGACCGGCCTGCCGGAGGAGTACGAGCCGGGCCTGTCGGTGCGCTTCATGGGCATCAACGAACAGGCGATCATCTCGTACCTGGTCAGCACCTACTACTCCGCCGCCATCCTGGTGCCCGACGCGCTCGGCGTGCTGGAGAACGTGCTGATCGCCCGCAAGCGCGACTAGGGAGGGCCCGTCCGACGGACAGACGGACAGACGGCCCGGACCTCCCGGGCCGGGCGAGCGCGCCCGGGAGCCGGGACAGCCCACCCACCTCACCAAGGAGCCACGGATGCCCGACCCCGGGCCTTCCCCTCTACAGTCGGGCCTGCCCACCGCCGCGGCCCCCTTCGGGACCCACGTCCTCACCCGCACCCACATCCCCGCCCGCATCGGCGGCCCCGCCGCCGCGCCCGCCCCCGGCGACGGCCCCGGTGGCGGCCCGGTCCCCCGGCGCGTACCCCGGGAACCTGCCGCGGTGGGGCGACCGGCTCCCGCCCTGGAACGGATCCTGCGCGGCCCCGGCGGTCTGGGCACGGCGAGCCTGCACCCGGTCCGGCGCGAGGAGCCCCCGGCACCCGCGGCGCCGGCGGAGGGCAGGCCGGTCCCGGGCCTCTACCACCACCCGGTGCCGGAACCCGATCCGGCGCGGGTGGCGGAGGTCGACCGCAGGATCAAGGCGTGGGCGGTCGACGAGGTCCAGGCGTGCCCCCCGGAGTGGGAGGACCAGTTCGACGGCTTCTGCGTCGGCCGGTACATGGTCGCCTGCCACCCGGACGCGCCCACCGTCGACCACCTGATGATCGCCACGCGGCTGATGGTCGCCGAGAACGCGGTCGACGACTGCTACTGCGAGGACCACGGCGGCTCACCCGTCGGCCTCGGCAGCCGCCTCCTGCTGGCGCACACGGCCCTCGACCCGCTGCACACGACGAAGGAGTACGAGCCGGGGTGGGTGGAGTCGCTCCGGTCGGACGCCCCCCGGCGCGCCTACCGCTCCGCCATGGAGTACTTCCTCCAGCGGGCCACCCCCTCCCAGGCCGACCGGTTCCGGCACGACATGGCCCGTCTGCACCTGGGGTACCTCGCCGAGGCCGCCTGGGCCGAGACGGACCACGTCCCCGAGGTGTGGGAGTACCTGGCGATGCGCCAGTTCAACAACTTCCGCCCCTGCCCCACCATCACCGACACCGTCGGCGGCTACGAACTGCCGCCGGACCTGCACGCCCAGCCCGCCGTGCAGCGGGTCATCGCGCTCGCCGGGAACGCGGCCACCATCGTCAACGACCTGTACTCGTACACCAAGGAACTCAGCAGCCCGGGCCGGCACCTGAACCTGCCCGTGGTGATCGCCGAACGCGAGGGCCGCTCCGAGCGGGACGCCTACCTGAAGGCCGTCGAGGTCCACAACGACCTCATGCACGACTTCGAAGCCGAGGCCGCCGCCTTGGCCGCCGCCTGCCCCGCCCCGAGCGTGCTGCGCTTCCTGCGGGGCGTGGCCGCGTGGGTCGACGGCAACCACTACTGGCACCAGACCAACACGTATCGATACAGCCTGCCCGACTTCTGGTAAGAAGGACTCATCTGTGACCGGCATCGAACTCACCGACGGCCCCGGCGCCTCCGCGTTCGTCCCCGCCCCGGCGTCGCCCTACCAGGGTGACATCGCCCGTTACTGGGACCAGGAGGCCAGGCCCGTGAACCTGCGTCTCGGCGACGTCGACGGGCTCTACCACCACCACTACGGCATCGGCGACGTCGACCACGCCGCCCTCGGGGACGCGGACGACAGCGAGTACGAGAAGAAGCTGATCGCCGAACTCCACCGCCTGGAGTCGACGCAGGCCGAAGTCCTCCTGGACCACCTCGGCCCCGTCGGGCGCGACGACACGCTCGTGGACGCCGGCTGCGGCCGGGGCGGTTCCATGGTCATGGCCCACCAGCGGTTCGGGTGCAGGGTCGAGGGGGTCACCCTGTCGGCCAAGCAGGCCGACTTCGCCAACCGGCGCGCCCACGAACTCGGCATCGCGGACCGTGTCCGCGCCCGCGTGTGCGACATGCTCGCCACGCCCTTCGAGACGGGGCGGACCGCGGCCTCGTGGAACAACGAGTCGAGCATGTACGTCGACCTGCACGACCTCTTCGCCGAGCACTCCCGCATCCTCGCGGTCGGCGGCCGCTACGTGACCATCACCGGCTGCTGGAACCCGCGTTACGGCCAGCCCTCGAAGTGGGTCTCCCAGATCAACGCGCACTTCGAGTGCAACATCCACTCCCGCCGGGAATACCTGCGCGCCATGGCCGACAACCGCCTCGTACCGCAGGCCGTCGTCGACCTGACCGCCGCGACCCTGCCCTACTGGGAGCTGCGGGCCACCTCCTCCCTGGTCACCGGCATCGAAGAGGCGTTCATCAACGCGTACAAGGACGGCTCCTTCCAGTACCTCCTGATCGCGGCCGACCGCGTCTGACCGGCCCGCCGGCCGCGAGGGCCGGGCCGGTCGCCCGGGCCCCCGGCCGTCCGGTCAGAGGTCCCAGGGGACGGCACCGGCGGCGGCCAGGATCGACGCGCCGCTCCAGGCCCGGTGGCCGGGTTCGGTCGGTGTGACGACCTCCACCGGTGCGCCCCGGCTGAGGGCGCGGAGCTCCTTCGCGAGCCGCTCCGAGAGCCCCGGCAGCAGGGCGGTGCCACCGGTCAGCACGACGCCCGCGAACAGGTCGGCGCGGATGCCGCTGTCGGCGGCGTCGACCACCTGCTGGACCATCGCGGGCAGTCCCGGCACCTCCAGGCCCCAGTCCTCGGGCCGGAAGAGGCGGTCGGGGCAGGCGAAACGCTCGACGCCGACGGAGGCGACCCTCCCGTCCGGCAGTTCGCAGGTCTCCTCGATCGCCGAGGTGTCCTCGGCCCGCTTCCGGGCGTCGTCGTAGTCGAGGGCGACGAAGCACAGGCGTTCCTTGATGACCTGGACGAGGCCGCGCTCCGCCCTGCCGGTGAAGGTGTAGCCGCGCTGGGTCAGCCTGTGCAGCAGGTGGTTGGTGATGTCCCTGCCGCCGATCGCGCTGCGGGCGACCGGGCCGACCGGCCGTCCCCGGTGGACGGCGCTGACCCGGGTCCCCGCCGCGCCGATGTCCACCACCAGCGCGGTGGTCCGGCCCACGGCTGCCGCCGCGGCGACGGCGGCGTCGACCACCGCGACGCGCGCCGCCCCCTGCTGCCGGGCCACCACGATCCGGCACCTGCCCTGCTCGGAGATGCGGTCGCGGTGCTGCACCATCAGCACCCCGCCCGAGGCGGCGGCGTCCGGCCAGGGGAGCAGGGCGTGCCGGTACAGCTTGATGTAGTCGTCCCAGTGCACCACCTTGCCGTCCAGGAGCGGCTGGGAGACCTGGCCCGTCCCCGCCGCCATGGCGCGGGCCTGCTCCCCCACCACGACGACGCCGTCCGACGTCCCCGGCGCCCTGCGGCGGCCGACCTGCGAGGGGAACACCACCTGCGGCGCGTCCTGACCGGCCAGGCCCGCTTTGACCTGCTCCGAACCGCAGTCGATCACCACGACGGCGTCCACCATGCTCCCCACCCCTCCATGACTCATTTTCGGACACGAATGAGAATCGGGGAGCCGCTGCGGCGAAAGCAACCCAACTCCCCCATACGGACGAAGGGGTGGGGCGGGCGCGCGGACGCGGACGGCGCGCCGGGGCGGGCGACCGTTCGACCCGGGAAGGAGGGTGGCGGTCCGAAGGATCGCGTGCACGGCGCGTTAGCGTGAAGCCCCAGTCGAGTAACGGTTCGTCATCGTCCGGCACGGTGTCTCATGTTCTTCGGGGGCTTCGCATGGCACGACACGCGTCTTCCGCCCGGTTGCGTGCGCGCTACCACTTCGACAACCTGATCGCGCGCGGCACTCCCGTCCTCATCGGCTGGCTCGTCCTCATGTGCCTGGCCGTCGTGGTCCCCGCGAGCATCGCGCTCGTGTGGACGGACCAGGACGCGCCGAAGACCCTGTCCGCCCGGATCTCGGAGGTCTGGCACCGCGTGGGGGAGACCCTCGAGGTCGGGGGCGAGGTCGGCTCCCCCACCTACGTGCTGCTGTCGGTGCTGCTCGCGCTCGTGGCGCTGCTCTTCGTGTCGACGCTCGTCAGTCTCATCACCACCGGTATCAACCGCCGGATCATGGCGCTCCGGCTCGGCCACTCCACGGTTCTGGAGAAGGGCCACACCGTGCTGCTCGGCTGGTCCGACCAGGTCTTCCCCGTGATCTCGGAGCTGGTGGTGGCCAACGCCAACCAGCGCCGGTCCGCCGTCGCCGTCCTCGCCACCAAGGACAAGGTGGAGATGGAGAGCGAGATCGCCGCGAACGTCGGCAGGAACCGCTCCACCCGGGTCATCTGCCGCACCGGCTCCGTCACCGTCCCCGCCGTCCTCGCCAGGGTCAGTCCGCACACCGCCAAAGCCGTCCTCGTGCTGCCGCCCCGCGACGAAGGCGGCGACCTCCAGGTGGTGAAGACGCTCCTGGCCGTCAACGCGGCCGTTCCCCGGGTCGGCGGTGACACCGCGGTGATCGCCGCGGTCCGTGACGCCCGGCACCACCTGGCGGCCACGCTGGCCGCCGGGCCCGGCGGCTGCGTCCTGAACATCGACGACGTCATCGCCCGGCTCCTGGTGCAGACGTCCCGCCAGCCGGGGCTCTCCCTCGTGTACCAGGAGCTGCTGGACTTCGAGGGGGACGAGTTCTACACCTGCTCCGCCTCCGACTTCGCCGGCCGGACCTTCGGCGAGACGCTCCTGTCGTTCGCCACCTCCTCGGTGGTCGGTGTCCTCTCCGCCGACGGCGCCATCGCCCTCAACCCGCCCTCCGACACCAGGATCGACGCCGACGACCAGCTCCTGGTCATCACGCGGGACGACGACACGGCCGTCCGCACGGACGCGCCCCTGCCCGTGGACGAGGACGCGATCGTCGGTGCCGCCGTCCCGGTACCGGCCGCCGAACACCTGCTGCTCCTCGGCTGGAACCGGCGCGCCCCGCTCATCGTGGAACAGCTCGACCAGTACGTGGCCCCCCGCTCCACCCTGGACGTCGTGGCGCTCGGCACCGAGGCGGCGGTGCGGGACGCGTACACCGCCGACGGCACGACACGCCACCTGAGCGTCACCTTCCACAGCGGCGACATCACCGAGCCGCGCACCCTGGCCGATCTGGACGTGCCCTCGTACGACAGCGTGATCGTCATCGGTGACGGGGGCCACCCGGCCGCGACCACGGGCGCGGACCTCCCGGGCCGGGGCGCGGCGGGGAAGGGCCCGGACCCCGACGACCGCACGCTGCTCACACTGCTGCACCTGCGGGCCATCGAGGAGTCCACCGGACGGGAGATCGCCGTCATCACCGAGATGTCCGACGACCGGAACCGACCGCTGGCCCCGGTCCGGGAAGGCGCCGACTTCATCGTCAGCGGGCGGCTCATCAGCCTACTCATGACGCAGATCTCCGAGAACCGGCACCTCGCCGACCTCTTCACGGAGCTGTTCGCCGCCGAGGGGAGCGAAATCTACCTGAAGCCCGCCGTGAACTACGTCCGGCCCGGTCGCGAGGTCACCTTCGCCACCGTCGTCGAGTCCGCCCGCCGCCAGTACGAGTGCGCCATCGGCTACCGGCTGCACCACCAGTTGACGACGGCCCCGGACTACGGCGTACGGATCAACCCGGACAAGCGGCGACCGGTACGGTTCGCGGAAGGGGACCAGGTGATCGTCGTGGCGGTCCGCTGAGCACGGGCGCCGTCCCCGCGGCGCTCCGGACGCACCGGACGGCGTACCGGACGACCTACCGGGCACCGCCCTCGCCGCCGGTGGGGCGCGGCCGTCGCGTACCGCGGACGGAGGATCGGCCCGGGATCCGGTTCCTCCCCGCCGGCCGCGTCCGCACGCCGTCCGGTCCGCGACCGGCCGCGCGGAGACCGGCCCCCGCCCGTACCGGGGCTTTTGCCGGAGCACCACCGGCCCGCGGCCCACCGCCGCCCACGGTGCCGGGTGGTGCGGCGCCCGAGCCGCCCCCGCGCTCCGCGCCCCGGGCACCGGCCTTCCCGGATGCGCGGACGGGCCGGGGCTCCGACCATCGTCCCAGGAGGGCTGAACCGGTCGGCCCGCTTCCGTTCTGCGAGGCCGCCATGGCATCCCAGCACCCTCCCGGTGCCGCGCACCGGGACGAGCCCGACCGGGCCGAGGTCGCGCGGTCGCTGCGCGAAGCGGCCCTGGAGGTCTCGCGCGCCGCGCAGACGGTCATGGGCGCCTCCACCCGTGCGAGCGCCGTGCTCGCCTCGCCGTGGCTGGCACGGTCCAGCGTGCGGCACCCGGGTACCGGGGCGGCCGCGTACCGGGCCCTGGTGCGCGCCCTGACCCGTGGTTCCGGCCTGGGGTTCGCGCTGCGGGCGCGGGGCGGGCCCCTGAAGAGGATGGGGCAGGTCGGTGAGGTCTGCGGACGGGAGAGCCTGGCGAACCGGGTCGCCGTGACGTCGCTGCGGCTGCGGGTCGCGGCGGTCCTGCTGGAACACCCCGAGCTGGAGCGGGACCCGGGCATGCGGCGCCTGATGGACGCCGTGTCCGAGGACCGCGACGTGGAAGCGCTGCGGGCCCTGCGGGCGGTGCTCAGGGACCGGGGGGCCGAGCGCGCCCTGTCGACGCTGGCGCCCCTGCTGGCCGAGCTGTCGGCCATCCGGGCGCTGCTCGACGAGAACCCGCTCAACGACGAGGTCGGGTGGCAGATCGCCACCGGCGAGGCGCTGCACGCCGACCCCTGGCTCGGCATCTCGTCGCGGCACCTCTCGGCCCTCGACTCCGGTGAGGGCTCCGCCGTCCCGGTCACCCTGGAGGGGGACGACGCCCGGTCGCTCGCGGAGCGGGGTTCGCTCATGGGCTTCCTGCGCAACATCGCCCTGCTCGGGTGCGAGGGCCGCATCCTGATCCAGGACGTGCGCGGCCCGGACGGCACGGTACGGCACGTCCTCCAGGCCCCCGGCATGGCGCCCGGCAGGCCCCGCAACGACTCCCCCCAGGACTTCATCGGCGCGTGGAGCAACCTGTTCGACCCGGAGTCCCCCTACACCCGCGGCATCCTGCTGGCCATCGAGGAGTACGGAGTGCCCGACGGCGCCGAGCTGGCCGTGATCGGCCACAGCGAGGGCGGCATCGCCCTGATGAACCTGGTGCAGAACAGCGGGTTCTGCCGGCGCTTCCGCGTGACGCACGCGGTGACCGTGGGGTCCCCCGTCGACAACAAGAGGCCGGCCGACCCCCGTACCTGGGTGGCGACCGTCACCAACCAGCACGACCTCGTACCCACGCTGGACGGCAGGGGCGCGGGATCGGGCACGGTGTTCACCCCGCACGAGGACTGGTACGAGGTCGACTACACCGATCCGAGCCACGAGTTCCCGCTGTGCCACTCGCTGGGGAAGTACATCGACAACCTGGAGAACGACCTGCCCGACGCGCGGCGGGACATCGACGAGGCGCTGACCCCCTACCGGGGGGAGGTGGTGCGGTCGCAGGTGTACCAGTTGAAGGACCGCGCCAACCCCCCGCAGGGTTACCCCCTGATGGCGGTGCCGGTCACCCCGGTGGCCACCTCGGCGGGGCCGGTCGAAGTGCCCGTGCGGTACTACGACTCGACGGCGGTCGTCGCGTTCTTCGCCGTCGCCCCGTCCGCGGCGGCCGAGCTCCTGTCCCCCGCCTCCTGGATGGTCCCCACCCGGTTCGGGCGGCGTGTCCTGGTCGCGCTCTCCGCGTACGAACACCGCTGCGTCAGCCTGGGCCCCTACAACGAGTTGGGTCTCGCCGTGCTCGTGAACGACCTGTGGCGGCCCCGCGGGTACGACGTCGTGCGTGATCTGCTGCGCCGGGCGGACACCCGCCGCGTCGGCCGCCAGGTCACCGCGCTGGCCGTGACCACCCCGGAGGCCGAGGCGGCCGGCAGGGAGCTGTGGGGCCATCCGGCCCGGACGGCCCACCTGGACGTGCGGCTGACGCGGAACCGGCTCCACGCCGTCCTGACCGGACCCGGCGACACCGCTGTGGGAGGGGCGGAGCGGCCCCTGCTCGACTTCAGCGGCGGCCTCGGGCCGTCGGTGCCGGCTCCGCACACGGATTCGGTGCTCTACGGGCGGTCGGCCGGCACGACGCTGCGCACCCTGGTGCACAGCGCGGGACGGCAGCGGTTCCACCCGGCACCGGAGGCGCGCCTCCGGTGCGCCACCGGGGGGACCGGCGAGGAACCCCCGCTCGTGCGGCAGCTGCGGTCGCTGGGCCTGGACGGCGCGAGGCCGCTGTTCGTGCTCAGCGCGCCCGCGTACCAGGCCCGCCGCGGCGCCGGGTCCCCACTGCCCCGTTGACGCGGGCGCCACGGAGCCGGTGGCGGGACGGAGGGCCTCCGCCCCGCCCGGTTCCGCGGGGCGCCCCCGACCCGAGGAAACCGAGGAGGCCGTATGACCGAGGAGGCCGCATGACCACGGACGCCGTGCGCGACGGGCAGTCGCGCTCGCAAGAGGAGGGGCTCCGCGCCGAGGCGGAGGCGCTGGCCCGGGTCGCGGGACGGCTGCTGGCCCAGGCGGCCCGACTGGCGGACCGGCCCCACGTGCCCGGCTGGTGCGTGCCGACCCTCCGCCAACAGGCGGACTCCTGCCGGACGGCCGCCGACGACCTCCGTGCCGCCGCGTCCAGCCTCGGCAGGCACGCGCGACGCGCGGGAGGCGGCGCCGACGGCGGTCCGGCGGGGGACGGCCGCGCGGCCTGACGCCGCCGGTGGGGCGCGCCCCGGCGGTCGGCCGTCGGGGCGCCCCGCCCGCGGGTCAGGGGGCGCGGAAGACGAGCGCGGTGTTCTGCCCGCCGAACCCGAACGACGTGCTGAGGGCGGTCCGCATGCGGGCCGTCCGGGGCCGGCCCGTGACGACGTCCAGTTCCGCGCCCGCTTCCTGGCGCCGCAGGTTGGCCGTCGGGGGGATCACGCCGTGCCGCAGGGTCAGCGCGGTCAGGGCCGCCTCGATCGCGCCCGCGGCTCCCAGCGCGTGGCCGATGACGCTCTTGTTGGCGGTGACCGGCGGGTCGTGCGCGAAGAGGCGGCGCAGCAGCCGCGCCTCGGTGACGTCGTTGAGCGGCGTGGAGGTGGCGTGCGCGTTGACGTGGTCGACGTCCCCGGGGGCGCAGCCGGCGTCGTCGAGCGCGGCCAGCACCGCCGTCCGCGCGCCCCGGCCCTCCGGGTGGGGGGCCGCCGGATGGTGGGCGTCGGCGCTCGCCCCGTACCCCGCCAGGTAGCCGTGGACGTCGGCGCCGCGCCGGTGCGCGTCCTCGGCCCGTTCGAGCACCAGGACGGCCGCTCCCTCGCCGGGGACGAACCCGTCCCGTTCGGTGTCGAAGGGCCGGGAGGCGGTGGCGGGGTCGCCGCGGCGCGACGACATGGCCCGCATCTGGATGAAGCACGCGGCCGTCATCCGGCTGCGGGCGGACTCGCTCCCGCCGGCGAGGACGACGTCGCAGCGGCCGCTCCGCAGGAGGTCCAGCGCCACCCCCAGGGCGGTGGCCCCGGAGGCGCAGGCGCTGCTGGTGGTGAAGTTCACGCCGTGCGCGCCCAGGTCGAGTGCCACCTCCGCGGCGGCCATGCTGGGTACGCTGCGCGTGATCTGGAGGGGGGAGACGCGGTCGCTGCGGTTATCGCGCAGGAGCCGGAAGGGCTCCTCGTACGTGTGCAGGCTGTTGCTGCCCACGCCGAGCACGACCGCGACGCGTTCGCTGCGCCACTCCCCCGGGTCCAGGCCGGCGTCGCCCACCGCCTGGCGCGCGGCGACCACCGCCATCTGGGCGTACGGGTCGAGGCGGCGCGTCACCGCGTGGCCGAGCAGCGCACGGACGGGGTAGTCGGGGACCGCGCAGGAGAAGTCGGTCCGCAGCCCTTCGAGGACGGGGTCGGGTCGCGCCGTCGACTCGCCGCGGAGCATGACCTTCCACGTCTCGTCGGCGCAGACCCCCGCCGGGGACAGGAGTCCGATGCCGGTGACGGCGGCGTCGCGGTTGCTCGGGTCCAACGGGACACCTCCGGCGGGCGGGAAGACGGGGTCGGTGGCCACCGCTGGTCTGCACGGGGTCCTCGGGGCGTCGGCGCGCGGGGACGGCCGGCGCTCGTGCAGGCGGGTGATCGGACGGTCCTTGCTTATCACCCCGCCCGCCTGTCGCGGTGCCACCGGATCACCGCGACACACCGGCCGGCCACGTCATTCACTCCGTCGTGCGACCACCGCGGGACCGGGCACCGCCGGCGGCGCGGCAGCCGCCGTCCGGGTCGGCCGGTACGCGGCGTCGTGCGGCGAGCCGGCTCCGGTCCGGCCAGCGGACGTCATGGGCCCACCCGAGGCGTTCGAAGAGCCGGATGAGTGCCGCGGTGGCATCGAACTGGCCCCGCAGAGCACCGTGCCGGGCGCTGGTCGGGTCCGCGTGGTGCAGGTTGTGCCAGCCCTCGCCGAAGGTGAGCAGGGCCACCCAGCGCACGTCACGCGACTGGTCCCGGCTCGCGTAGTGCTGCGGGCCGAAGGCGTGGGCGACGGAGTTGACCGACCAGGTGACGTGGTGGACGACGGCGTAGCGGACGAGGCTCCCCCAGAAGAACGCGGTGGCGGCCCCGTGCCAGGACATGGTCCACAGCCCTCCGACGAGGGGCGGCAGGGCGAGCGAGACGGTCAGGGTGAGCCCGTACCAGCGGTCCAGGCGGCTGATGACGGGGTCGTTGAGGATGTCCGGGGCGTAGCGGGCGATGTTCGCGCGCCGCCGTCGTGCGAACCAGCCGACCTGCGCGTGCCAGAGCCCCCTGAGGAGGGCCCGGCGCCCGGTGCCGAAGGCCCACGGCGAGTGCGGGTCGCCCTCCCGGTCGGAGAACTGGTGGTGGCGGCGGTGCTCCGCGACCCACAGGGAGACCGGGCCTTCCATGGCCATGCCGCCGGCCAGCGCCAGGGCGACGCGCAAGGGCTGTTTCGCCTTGAAGGACAGGTGGGTGAAGTGACGGTGGTAGCCGGTCGAGATGCCCGCGATCGAGATCGCGTACATGCCCAGTCCGAGCGCGATGTCGAGGGGGCCCGCCCCCCATTCCCACGCGGCGGGGAGGGCGGCGGCGAGGACGACGAAGGGCAGGACGACGATCCCCACCAGGTAGCCGGTGTACTCCGCGCCGGTGACCGGGACGGTGACGGCCGGGGGTCCGGCGGGCAAGGCGCCCGTCCCCCCGCCGGCCGTGGCCGTCACCGTGCTCCCCCGGCGCGTCCGCCCCGGTCCGAAGCCCGCGCCCCGGCCCGCTCCTCCGGCGTGGGGGCCCCGCGCGCCGGGCGGACGGGGGGCGGTTCGCCTTGTCGGAACATGCTGTCTGGCCTTCCTGTCGCTGCCGGGGCCGGTCCCCGGCCCCCATGCTGGGCGGTCGGCCGCGCGGGAGGGCGGCGGCGCGCGGCCGTGTCTCTGGAAGGAGCAGGCCGTTCACGCGGCCAGCGTGACCGGGGTGCGCGAGGAGGACCGGTGTGCCGTAATGGGAGGGATCCCGTCGGCGGCCTTCCGTGCCGCCCTGCCACGTCTGGGTGGGCCCATGGACTTCCTTGCGGCGTACGACGCCATTCCGGAGAGCGACGCGGCACGGCGTGTCGCGCTGCTCCGGCAGCGCATGAAGGGCGACGGGCCGGCCCTCTTCCGGGAGTTGCGCGCCGCCCGCCCGGTGTTCGCCACCCCGGTCGGCGTCTTCGTCACCCGAATGCCGGACGTGGTCGAGGTGCTGTCCACCCCGGACGTGTTCACCGTGGGCGTGTACGGGCCGACGCTGGAGGAGGCCCTGCACGGGCCGTTCATGCTGGCCCGTGACGGCGCCGACGTCCACTGGCACGACCGGGGCCACGCACAGTTGATGCTGCCGGCGGAGGACTTCGGCCCGGTCCGCCGGCTCACCGCCCGACTCGCCGACGACGCGCTCGACCGGGCGGTGGCGGAGGCGCACGGCCAGGGCCGTACGACGTTCGACTACATCCAGGAGTACGCGGCCCCGGTCGCCGCTCGCGTCGCCGTCGAGTACCTCGGCTTCACCGGTGTGGACGAGAGGACCCTCCACCGGCTCTCCCGCCGGGTGCAGTGGGCCGTCTTCGTCAACCCCGACAGGGACCCCGAGGTGCACGCGTCGGGGGTGGCGGCGGGCAAGGAGCTGCACGACCTCGTCGCCGCCGTCATCGAACGGCGCCGTGCCGCCGCGCCCGGGACCGGGGCGGACGGCGGGCCGCCGAAGGACGTCCTCGACCGGATGCTGCGGACCGTCCTCCCCCCGGGGGCGGAGATGGACGACGAGCGGATCAACCACCAGCTCGTCGGCTACCTCATCGGCTACCAGCAGAACGCCACCCAGTGCGCGGCGACGGCGCTGAAGGAGCTGGCGGCGCGCCCCGACGCGCTGGCCGAGGCGGAGCGGCTGGCGTCCGGGCCCGACCCCGCGTCCTTCGACGCCCACGTCTGGGAGGCGCTGCGCTTCCACCCCTTCGTGCCGTCGACACCGAGGCTGTGCGTGCGCGGCCACGTCCTGGCCGCGGGCACGCCGCGGGAGACGCGCCTGGCGGCGGGCACGGTCGTCCACGCGTGCATGGCGTCGGCGATGTTCGACGAGACGGTGGTCGAGGAGCCGTACGCCTTCCGTCCGGACCGCACACCGGTGCACAACATGGTGCTCGGGCACGGGGCGCACGACTGCGTGGGCAGGTACCCGGCCCGGGCGATCGTCCCGGAGATGGTGCGCCGGGTACTGCTGCGCCCCGGCGTCAGGCCGCTGCCCGGGGCCGACGGCGCGATGGACTACGCGGGCACCCCGTACCCCCAGCACTACACCGTGGCCACGGGGGGCGCGGCCCCTTCCTGACCCTTCCCGCCCCTTCCCCACCGGGGGGTGGGACGTCCGAAGCGCACGACCTCGCACGGGGTGCCGACCAGAGAGCAGGGCCCAGATGACCACCACCTCCCGCAAGGCGGACGCGCCGACCGGCGACGGTCGGGACCCGTCCCGGGACGGGCTGCGCAACCGCGTCGAGGCGCACGTGCTCACCCACTACGAGCCGTTGTGGCGGGCGGTCCAGCGCAACCGGTGGCTGCACCGCAGGACGAACGCGGTCCTGACCGACCTGGCCATCCTCAAGGCGCCTCCCCGCCCCAACCCGCTGAGCACGATGGCGCCCTACACCTCGTGGCCCTCGCTCACGGACCGGTCCTACGTGGGCCGGCACCTCCCTCCGGACACCGCCCCGCATCCGGGGCGCCCCGCGCCGGAGCGGGCGGCCGAGCTCTTCCGCCGCGAAGGCGCCGGGGAGACCTGCCACCGCTCGACCGCGCTCCTGCCCGCCTTCGCCCAGTGGTTCACCGACGGGTTCCTGCGCGGCCACGGCCGGGGCGGCGACCCTCGGCGCACGGACTCCCCGCACACCATCGACCTGGTGCAGTTGTACGGGGCGGACGAGGAGGTGACCTCGTGCCTGCGGGAGTTCGACGGCGGACGGCTGAAGAGCCGCGTCGTCAACGGCGGCGAGTTCCCGCCGCTCCTGTGCGAGAACGGGCAGATCAAGGCCCAGTTCGACGCCCTGAAGCCGGTGCGCTGGGAGGACGTGCCCGAGCCGCTGCGCGACACCGTGTTCGCGACGGGCGGCGACCGCGCGCACGCCCACATCGGCCCGATGCTGGTGAACGTGCTGTTCCTGCGCGAGCACAACCGGATCGCCGGGCTGCTGACCCGGGCTCACCCGACGTGGGACGACGAGCGGGTCTTCCAGACCACCCGCAACATCCTGGTGGTGATGACGATCCGGCTGGTGCTGGAGGAGTACATCAACCACCTGACCCCCTACCACTTCCGGTTCATCCTCGACCCGACGCGCACCGTCAGGGCGAGCTGGCACCGGGAGAACTGGTCGACCATCGAGTTCAGCCTGGTCTACCGGTGGCACAGCCTCATTCCCTCCAGCTACCGGATCGGCGGCGAGGAGGTCCCCCTCCTCCACACCCTGGCCAACGGCCGCATCGTGGAGGACCGGGGCATGGGCCCCCTCTTCGACGACCTCTCCCGCCAGCCGGCCGGGCGGATGGGGCTGTTCAACACCGACCCCCTGCTGCTGCCCACCGAGACCCGCAGCCTGGAGGTCAGCCGTGAGCTGCAGGTGGCGTCCTACAACGACTACCGGGAGCACTTCGGTTTTCCGCGCGTCACGGACCTGCGCCAGGTCTCCGGCGACCCGGTCGTGCGCGAGGCACTGCACGACCTGTACACCGACGTGGACGAACTGGACCTGTACGTCGGCATCTTCGCCGAGGACACGAGGCACGGCAGCCTCTTCGGCAATCTGCTGGGGCGGATCATCGGCATCGACTCGTTCTCCGAAGCCCTCACCAACCCCCTGCTGTCACCGAGGCTCTTCACACCGGCCACCTTCTCCCCCGAGGGGATGGAGATCCTGCGGCGGACCCGTTCCCTGTCCGACGTCGTCCACCGCAACCTGCCGGAGGACGACGGGCGCTACCTGGTCTCCCTGGGCACGAAGCACGCGAGGGACGCGGGGGACGTGCGGGGCGGCCGGGCGGTGTGACGACCGGGGCGGAGGCGCGCGCACCGGGCGCCCCGCACGGCCGGGGGCCGGTGGGGCGCCTCCCGGCGCGAGGCGGCCGGCCGCTCGTCAGCCCTGTGGGAGCCTGACGCACTCGATCAGGTAGTCCCCGTTCTCCGGGTCCATGGTGACGCCGTGGGCCTCGCTGTGGAACCCGGGGAACGCCCGGTCGAACGCCTCCAGGGCGCGCAGGTACCGCAGGAGCGGGCCGTCCGGGGCCCCGACGGACTCGCCGGGCATCAGCACCGGGATGCCCGGCGGGGTCACCGTGACCATGGCGGCGGCGACGCGCCCGGCGGCCTCCCCGAGCCGGAGGCGTTCGGTACCGCCCCGGATGAGCCGCTGGTAGCAACGCTGGGGCGGTTCCACGGGCTCGGGCAGCCGCTGGAACGCCGTGTCGAGGGCGCCGATCAGCTCGGCGTGGGTGAGGTGCTCGTGCATCTCCTGGCACAGGCCGCGCAGGGTGGTCCCGCCGTACCGCAGCGGGAACTGCTCGACGAGGGCGGGCAACACCTCCTCCAGGGGGGCGTCCGTGTCGTACAGGGCCTTGAAGTCCATCAGGGCGTCCATCAGGGTGCCCCACTTGCCCTTGGTGATCCCCATGGAGAAGAGGACCAGTGTCGTGTAGCTGTCGGTCTTCTCCACGACGATGCCCCGGTCGGCCAGGTACGACGTCAGGACCCGCGCCGGGATGCCCCAGGGCGACGTCTCGCCGGTGGCCGTCACCCCCGGGCAGGTCAGGGTGACCTTGATGGGGTCCAGCATGCAGTAGCCCTCGCTGAGGTCGCGGAAGCCGTGCCAGTCCGCGCCGGGCTCCAGCAGCCAGCAGGCGGGCTCGCCGCGCAGCAGTTCGTTGGGGGCGTCGGCGAAGGGGACGCGCTCGCCGGTGGCCGGGTCGGTGACGGCGTCGGGCTGCCAGACCCCGAAGAACCATCCGGGGCGGTCCCCCGCGTCGGCGATCCGCCGGCCGGTCCGCACGACGGCCTGGCGGAAGCGGACGGCCTCGGTCACCGCCTCGTCGATCAGCCACTGCCCCTGCGGTCCGTCCATCATGGCGGTCGCCACGTCGAGGGAGGCGATCGCCGGGTAGAGGGGCGAGGTGGTGCCGTGCATCATGAACGCCTCGTTGAAGCGCTCGTGCTCGACGGGGGCACGGGGCGAGGACTTGACGTGGACCATCGCCGACTGCGACAGCGCGGCGAGCAGCTTGTGCGTGGACTGCGTGGAGAAGACGGTGGGCCGGTCGGCGCCGGCGAAGGTGTCCGGGCCCACGGCCATCCCGAAGCGCCCGGCGTACAGGGGGTGGAACCGGGCGTAGGCGAACCACGCCTCGTCGAAGTGCAGCCGCGGCGTGCTCGGGGCGAGGGCGTGTGCCGTCGCGATGGTGTCGTAGCACAGTCCGTCGTACGTCGAGTTGGTCAGCACCGCGTACTGGGCCTGCCGGGAGGCCGCTCCGGCCGCCAGCGGGTTCGCCGCGACCCGGGCGGCCACGGCGTCCGCGGCGATCTCGTTCGGCGGCAGGGGACCCGCCAGTCCGTAGCCGTTGCGGGTCGGCACCAGGTAGACGGGGCGGGCGCCGGAGAGGACCAGCCCGTGCAGTACGGACTTGTGGCAGTTGCGGTCGACCAGCGCGATCTCGTCGGAGGTGACGCTGTAGTGCCCCACCATGCGGTCGGCGGTGGAGTCGCCGTGCAGGACGAAGTACGTGCGGTCGGAGCCGAACACGCGGGCGGCGTTGCGCTCGGCGTCGCCGATCGGACCGTTGTGTTCGAAGAGGGACCCCAGCGCGCCCACCGAGATGGACAGGTCGCTGCGGAAGAGGCGCTCGCCGAAGTACTCGAAGAAGGCCCGGCCCGGCGCGGACTTGAGGAAGGCGACGCCACCGGAGTGCGCGGGGGTGTGCCAGGAGTACTCGTGCGCGTCGTCGAAGCGGCGCAGCGCCTTGAAGAACGGCGGCAGGAGGTTCTGGTGGTAGGCGTGGGCCGCCGCCACGACACGGCCGGCGATGAACGAGGCGGTGTCCTCCAGCGGCCAGATGTAGCCGACGACCGCCTCGGAGACCCACAGCGGCAACTGTTCGAGGTCGCGCTCGGACCCGTCCTCCATGAGCAGGAAGACCGGCAGCCGCTTGTAGCGCCGCTGGAGCTGGCGCAGGACCTCGGCACCGCCCTGGCCGTCGCCGGCGGCGCCCGGCAGGTCCCAGGCGACCACGGCCGCGGCGAGCCCCGCCTCCGTGTGCAAGGTGGCCCGGACGTCCTCGGTGCTGGCGGCCCACCGGGGCTCCAGCCCCTGGTTCTCCAGCTCTTTGCCGATGCGGCGCAGTTGCTCGGTGCCGACGCCTCCGCCCGAGGGGATTTCCCGCAGTGCCAGCAGAACAGTGCCGCCTGCCATGACGACCACCTCCCGTGATGCCGGTGTGCTCCTGGGCTGATGGCCACCGGTCCTGTGCACAGTGTCGGCGGCCGGGCGGAGACGGCCGCCGATCCTCCGGGCCGCTTCACCCGCCGGACGCGCGGCGCCCGGCGATTCCGGGCCGTGCGGCGGTTTCGGCTTAGGCCGGCTGCGTCAACCGCGTGTCGGCCGCGGTGGGCCGTCCGTGTCGGATTCCTCCCGCCGGGCGGGTCCGGCGGGCCGGGATCGGCCGTCCTCGTGCACTCGCCGCCCGATCGGCCCAATCGCCGGGCGCCCGGCTTTCCCGTCCCCGGCCGGCGACTGACGCTGATCGCCACCGGGGCGCCCGGGGCCGGAAAGGAGACCTCGGATGGCGGTCAGTGCCTCCACCCGCACGAGAACCCTGCTGCTCACCGTCGGAGCGCTGCTCCTGGTGGCCCCGGTGGGCGGTTGGTCGCCGGCCTCCTGGACCTCGCGGGCCGTCGCCGACGGAGTGGGGCCCCGGGCGCTCGACCTCTCCGTGACCGTCAACACGCGGCCGGGGCGGGAGGCGGAGCGCACCGGGGTCCGGGTCGGGGACATGGTCGTCAAGGAGTACCGGCTGACCAACCGTTCGGGTGCGGACCTGCACCGGGTCACGGTCACCGACCCCGCCGTCCCGGAGGCCGCCCTGCACTGCCCGGAGGGCCAGGGCTTCGGCATGCGGGGGCTGACCACCGTCACCTGCGTCTCGCGGGTGAGCGCCGCGCCCGGGGTGCAGACGGCCACGGTGGTCGCGCGGGGGGAGATCCCCTCGCTCGGCATGGAGACCCTCGCCTCCGCGGACGCGGGATACCAGGGCGTGGCCGGCGCCCTGGCGCTCGACGTCGCCGTCAACACCGCCGCGGGGCCCCTCCCGGTGGTCCAGTACACGATCACCAACCAGGGCAACAGCACGGTCTACGACGTACAGCTCACCGACCAGGCCCTGGGGCAGTCCCCGGTCGTCTGCGACGGCCAGCCGGCCCCGCCGCAGGCTCTGGCCCCGGGTGCCGCCGTCGTCTGCACCGCCACCGTGGCCGGTCTCCAGCCGGGTGTCTACCCCAGCACGCCCGAAGTGCGGGGCAGCGACTTCCTGTCCACTCTCGGCTCGACCGGCGGGCTCGTCGCGGCTCCGCCCCTGGTGGCCGGCGCGGCACCGCTCTTCCCGGCACCCGCCGGCCCGAGCGCCGCTCCGCCCGCTCCTGCGGCGCCTGCGGTGCCGGGGGCGGCGGCGGCCGTGCCCGGAGCCGTGCCCGGCACCGCCGCCGAGGCCGCTCCCGGGGCCGCCGCCACAGCCGCCCCCGGAGCCGTCCCCAGCGCCGCCCCCGGAGCCACCGCAGCCGCCCCCGAGGCCGCCGCGACCGTTCCCGGTACCGCCGCGGCCGTCCCCGAAGCCCCTCCCGGCGCCGCCGTCGAGGCCGCCCCCGAAGCCGTCCCCGGCACCACCCCTGAGCCCACCCCCGAGGCCACTGCCGAAGCCGTCCCGGAGGCCACCCCCGAGGCCACTGCCGAAGCCGCCCCGGAGGCCACCCCCGAGGCCACTCCCGAGGCCGCGCCGGGCCCGGCACCGGCACCCGCGCCGGGCGCCACCGGCGCGGTACCCGCGCCGGGTTCGTCGGACGACGCCGCCCTGGCGCTTCCGCCCCCCGCCGGGCTGGTCCCTCCCGGGGAGCTGGAACGCCGGGAGCCGCGCACCCCCTCGGCCGCCGGTACCACCCCGCCCCCCGGAAAGCGCGTCGAACCCCGCCCCTCCGAGAGTCCCACGAGCGCGTACCTGCCCCCGCGGGCGGACGAGGCGCCCCGGCGGGACAGAACGCTCAGCCCCCTCATGTCCCTGCTGCTCCTGCTTCTGCCCGCGGTGGTGCTGATCGTGCTGGCGGGGCGCCGGCTGTGACCACGCGGCCGTTCCGCCACCCGTGCGAGGAGTCGTCATGAGCCACGCCTTCGAGGCACTGGCCCTCGGTCTGCTGGTCGCGCTGCTCGTCGCGGCAGCGATCCTCGTCTGGCGCCGCTTCCACCGCGCCGCCGACGGGGACGAGGAGGGCGGGGACGCCGCCGAATACATGTCGATGATGATCGCCCTGCTGTACGCGCTGCTCCTCGGCCTGTCCCTGGTCAACGTCTGGGAGATGAGGAGCGCGGCCGAGGGCCACACCTCCACCGAGGCGGGTGCCCTGCACCAGATGACGGTCCTCTCCGAAGGCATGCCGGCTTCCCGGGCCGCGCGGATCGACGCCCTGGCCGAGCGTTACGCCGCCCATGTGGTCCAGTACGAATGGCCGCGGATGCAGCAGCACGAGCAGCCGGGCGAGCCCGGCTGGTCGCTGGTGCGGCAACTGCGCGCGGCGGCCGCGGCCCCGGCCGACGCTCCCCCTCCCCAGCAGGCGACGGCCGCGGAACTGCTCGGCCAGCTCGCCGTGCTCGACGACGCCCGCCGGGGCCGGGAAGCGGTCTCGCAGGAGACGCTGTCACCGTTGCTGTGGGCCGGGATGACGGTCGGGGCGGTCCTCTCGTTCTGGATCCTGTTCTTCTACGGAATCGGACGCGGGATCAGCAACCTGGTGATGGTGATGGGCATGGTCCTGCTGACCGTGTTCCTCGGGCTCCTCATCCACTACCTGGCCACCCCCTTCGGGGAGACGATGGGGGTGAGCCCCGATGCGTTCACGCGCTACTTCCCCGAGTCGGCCGGAACCGCCCCGGAGGGGTAGCCGGGAACCGAACCGGTCCGGACCGGGGGCGGCGCCCCGGTCCGCCGTCGGAGGGGCGCCCCGGGGCCTGCGGAGACGTCGGCGGGGCCGGGGCGGCTTCCCCGTCCGGAGGGGCTCTGCCCGGCCGCCGCGCCGGTTGCGGTCGAGCGGACTCGCCACCGGCGCCCGGAGGACGTCCCACGGGCATGGGTTCTCGCCCTTCGCCCGCGAGACGACCCGGGCGGTCGCCGTACGCCTGCACCGCCCGGCCGGAAGGGGGTGGGCGCGGAACGACGCGCCCGCAACCGGCGGGGCGGCGGAGACCCGCCGGTGTCGGAGCCTGCGGTGCCGCGCGGCACCGCCGCTCCCGGGTCGGGCCGCGCCGGGGGCCTTCCCTCCCCGGCCGTCCGGGGGCGCTTCCCCGCGCCCGGACGGCGCCGGGCTCCGTCCCGCACGGGCGCGGGGGTCACGGCTTCGCGGCCGGTTCTCCCGTGCGGGACCGCGGGGCCGCTCCCCCCTGCCTCGTGTCTCACTCCATCCGCATGTGCAGGCGCAGGACGAGGCCCCGTACCGACGCGCGGATCTCCACCAGATCACACAGCTGATGCATGATCCACACGCCTCGGCCGCCGGTCGGCGCGTAGGGATCGGGGCGGCGACGGCCCGTGAGGGGATCGGCGAGGCGGCCCCCGTCGCTGATCTCCGCGACGAGTTCACCGGCGTCCCTCCACATGCGCAGGGACCCGCTGCCACCGCCGTGGCGCACCGAGTTGCTGATCGCCTCGCTGACGGCGAGGAGCCAGTCCGTGCGACGCGCCGGCGACAGGCCGGTGGCCGCCGCCCAGCGGTCGGCCTCGTCGCGCGTGGGCGCCAGGTCCTGCTCGCCGAACGGGACGACGACGGCGTCCGCCGGCTCGGGCAGCGGGGTGTCGCAGTCGCGGCAGACGTCGTGCGGATCGGCGTAACGGGAGCTGGCGCGGTAGGCCCCCGGGGCACCGACGACCGGGTGGGTCCGGTACGCCTGTGCCAGCACGTCCTCGGGCAACGCGATGTCGTAGGGGCACAGGATGCTGGCCCGGCGCCCCTCGAAGGCGAGGTTGATCAGCGCCTCGTGGCGGGTCGCCTCCCACGTCTCCGCCGGCGTGCGCCCGACCCAGATCGGCTCCCCCACGATCGACACCGGAGCGGACGCGTCCTGGCGGTCGGCGAACTCCTGGAGCATCGACAGGATCCGCCCCGGGTTGCGCCCCGCGTCGGTCATGTCCACCCACGTGACGTGCTCGCGGGCGCCGTCGAGCGCGTCCTGCAGCAGCGGGAGGCGCCAGCCGGGGACGGCGACCAGCACGGGCTGCCCGTCGTCCAACGCGCCCCGTACGAAGGCCCCGAGGCCGTCGAGGTACTCCTCCTCGGTCCCGTAGAACAGCGCCGGGTGGAAGAAGAGGTCCTGCCGGCCCTCTTCGCCGGCCGATCGCATGGAGGTCGTCATCGGCCCACCACCTCCATTTCGGAACCGAGCGCGGGGAACAGCTCCAGCAGCCGTCGTAGCGAGGGGGGCGGCTGCCGGACGCGCAGCGGTGCTTCCCCGGGCCGCCCCGCCGCGGCGTCGGCCAGGGTGGCCAGTGACGCGGCGTCCAGGTGGCGCAGGGCCGTGAAGTCCAGTTCCACCCGCGGGGCCGAAGCACCCCTGACCGCGGCGGCCGCGGCGGCCACGACGCTCCGCGTGTCGTATCCGGCGGATCCGGACATCAGGAAACCGGGGCGGTCGGTCAGCGGGGCCACGTGCAGCGCCGGCTCGGCGACGGGGTCCCCCCGGTGCGTCAGGTGGGCGCCCGCCAGGACGTCCACGTGCGCGTCGGGCAGCAGGCGGCGGTCGTAGAAGCACCAGGCCGTCAGCGGCAACCGCTCGAAGACCTCGTGGTGGACCCGCAGCTCGTACTCCAGGAGCCGGTCGGCACCGGCCACGTCCCGCGCGGCCCAGGACATCTCACCGATCGCCCGCAGCCCCCGGTGCCCGCGGGCGGAAGCCTCCTCGACCGCGTCGTGCCACAGGCCGATCATCCCGTCCGGGTCGAAACCGGTGCCGGCGAGGTACGTCTGCGCGGCCAGCGACACGCACAGCTGCCCGCGGGTCACGGCGGTCCTCGCGTCGATCCCCGCGTCGGTGAGCGCGCGCAGGACCCGCTCGGGATCGGTCGTGTCCGCGAAGTACCGCACCTGCTCGCCCCGGTCCAAGCCGCCGCGGACGAACGCGCAGAGGTGCTCCGCCCACTGTCGGTCGTCGGAGAAGACCACACTGGAGTGGCGTCCCACCGCCGGCGCCCGCTCGGGCGGTGCGGCCGTCTCCGGCACCATCACCATGGTGCCTCCCCTCATCCCGTCCACTCCGGTCTTCCCGTCCATGGAAGCACGCCGGACCGCACGGTGGTCCGGCGTGTGGGCCTCAGCCTACTTCGCCGCGGTCGTGGTCGGGGGCCGGGCTCCGCCCCGGCCCCTCGCGCGCCCGTGAGCCGCGCCCCGCCGCACGCCGTCACCCGGGTCCTTCCGGGGGCCGGATCACCGCCGCACAACAGATGATCCACGTGTGCGGCACCTGCCGTACGCGCCCTCGTACCTGTCCGGGCCGGCCGGCCCTGCCACGAGGGCGGCGGCCGGCCCCGTCCCAGACGCCCGGGCATGCCGTCGGCCGGTCCGCGTGGCGGGTGCCTTCCGGGGTCGTGACCACGACCGCGTGCGGTGGACCGCCGTCGCCGCGGTCACGGGGCGCGGTGGCCGGCGCCGCCTCCCCCGGGCCGGGGACGGCGTGCCGGGGCGCACGCCGGTCGTCCGCCGCCGGCTCCCGTCACGGGTTCGGGCGCTGCCAGGCGCGGCGGGGACCCCGCGCCGGGAGGGGGGTGGAGCGGGACCGGTAGACGACGTACGGGCGGAACAGGTAGCCGAGGGGGGCGGTGAAGGCGTGGACGAGCCGGGTGAACGGCCAGATGGCGAAGAGCAGCATGCCGATGAGCGTGTGGAGCTCGAAGGCGAACGGCGCGGCCGCCATCGAGTCGATGTTCGGCCGCAGGAGGAAGACGGAGCGGAACCAGGGGGAGACGGTCTCGCGGTAGTTGTGCTCCCCGCCGACCGTCCCCGTGCCCAGCAGGGTGGTGGCGAGTCCGGCGACCAGGGCCGCGACGAGGACGACGTACATGGCCTTGTCGTTGCGCGTGGTGGCCATGAACACGGGGCCGGTGGCGCGTCGGCGGTAGACGAGGATCCCCGCGCCGGCCAGGGTGGCGAAGCCGGCGACGCCGCCGAGGACGAGGGCCTGCACGTGGTACGCGTGCTCGGAGAGGCCCGCGTTCGTGGTCCAGCCCTCGGGGATGACGAGCCCGATCACGTGGCCGACGACGACGACGAGGATGCCGAAGTGGAAGAGGGGGCTGCCGATGCGCAGCAGCCGGGACTCGTACAGTTCGGAGGAGCGGGTGGTCCAGCCGAACTGGTCGTACCGGTACCGCCAGACGGTGCCGCCGACGAGGACGACGAGGGTGACGTAGGGCAGGACGCCCCACAGGAAGGTGTCGAGGGCGCTCATCGCCGGACACCTCCCGCGGGGGCCGAGCCGAAGGGTTCCAGGCCGAAGGGCTCCACGCCGACGGTCTCCTGGGGCGGCCCGGTGCGGGCCAGGCGCCGGGCGGCGGCCCGGTCCTGCGGGGAGGGGCCGGGCAGCAGGGCGCACACGGCCTCGACCACCGCGGTGTAGGGGGAGCCGGCGTCCCGCAGGGCCAGCCGGAGCAGCTCGACACCGGCGCGGTGCTCCTGGAGGAGGGCGAGTCCGTCGGCCAGGTCGCCGGTGGCCGCGTACTCGAGGACGACCGGCAGGTAGTCGGGCAGCTCGCCGTCGCCGAGTTCGAGGCCGTGGCGGCGGTAGCGGTCCTTCAGGGCGGCCAGCGACCCGCCGCGGCGGCGGGTCTCGCCGTCGGTCCACCAGGTCAGGTAGAGGCAGCAGCGGCGGCGCCGGTCGAAGGTGGCGACGTAGTGCTCGGCGAGGTCGCGCGGCGGCGCGGCCGCGAAGTGGTCGAGGAAGCGGGTCAGCGCCGAGCGCGCCGCTCCGGGAGGCAGCGCCGGCACGGCGTCGGCGACCAGGGGGACGCGGTCCCGGACGGTTTCGTCGGGATACTGCAGCAGGACGGCGGCGGCCTGGCAGACCACCGCGGCGTGGCGCTCGGCGATCACGGCTTCTCCTCGGGGTGCGGGGGCTCGGGCGGGAAGAGGCCCTCGGGGCGGCCCTTGCCGTCCCAGTTCAGCAGGTTGACGCGGGCGCCCGGCTCCTGCGGGTCCGCCAGGCCGCTGGTGGTCTGGCGTTCCTTGAGCGCGTGGAACGTCTCGACGGACACGGGCACGGGCCGACCCGACGCCTCCCCGAAGGGGCCGCTGCCGTACATCCCCGGGCCGCCTTCGAAGTCGAGGCTGCAACCGGTCTCCTCCAGTTGCCGGCCCTGCTCCTCGTAGGCGGTGGGGATGACGTAGCGGTCGTGGTACTTGGCGACGGCGAGCAGCCGGTAGAGCGAGGTGAGCTCGTGCCCGGTCATCCCGACCGCCTCGGCGACCCGCTCGTCGGGCGGGTCGCCGAGGTTGACGGCCCGCATGTAGGAGCGCATGGCGGACAGCCGCCGCAGCACCAGGCGGACGGGGTCGGGGTCGCCGGCGGTGAACAGTTCGGCGAGGTACTCGATCGGGATCCGCAGCGTGTCGACGGCGCCGAACAGGTTGTCGACGTCCTCGCCGTCGTGGCCGGTGTCGGTCAGCGCGTCGACGATCGGGGAGAGGGGCGGCACGTACCAGACCATCGGCATCGTGCGGAACTCCGGATGGAGCGGGAGCGCCACCCGGTAGTCCTTGATCAGGGCGTGGACCGGGGAGCGGCGCGCGGCGTCCAGCCAGTCGTCGGGGATGCCGTCCCGGCGGGCCGCCGCGATCACCCGCGGGTCGGACGGGTCCAGGAGCACGTCCAACTGCGCCTGGTAGAGGTCCTTCTCGTCGGCGACGGAGGCGGCGGCGCCGACCCGGTCGGCGTCGTAGAGGACCAGCCCGATGTAGCGCAGGCGCCCCACGCAGGTCTCGGAGCACACGGTGGGCAGGCCGACCTCGACGCGGGGGTAGCAGAACGTGCACTTCTCGGCCTTGCCGGTGCGGTGGTTGAAGTAGACCTTCTTGTACGGGCAGCCGGTCACGCACATCCGCCAGCCCCGGCAGCGGTCCTGGTCGACGAGGACGATGCCGTCCTCGGACCGCTTGTACAGCGCCCCCGAGGGGCAGGAGGCGACGCACGAGGGGTTCAGGCAGTGCTCGCAGATGCGCGGCAGGTAGAACATGTACGCCTGCTCGTACTGGAAGCGCACCTTCTCCTCGGCCTCGCGCCGGATGCGTTCGATGATCGGGTCGCCGTCGCACACCTCGGCGCCGCCGCCGAGGTTGTCGTCCCAGTTGGCGCTCCACTCCACGCGCATCGGCTCGCCGGAGATCAGCGACTTCGGCTGCGCGACCGGGAAGTCGTCGGAGAGCGGTGCGGTGGTGAGGTTCTCGTAGTCGTAGGTCCAGGGCTCGTAGTAGTCGCGGATGTGCGGGAGCACCGGGTTGGCGAAGAGGGTGAACAGCTTGCGCACCCGTCCGCCGGCCTTGAGCCGGAGACGGCCGCCGCGGGTGCGGACCCAGCCGCCCCGCCACCGCTCCTGGTCCTGGTAGCGCCGCGGGTAGCCCTGTCCGGGCCGGGTCTCGACGTTGTTGAACCAGACGTACTCGACGCCGCTGCGGTTGGTCCACGCCTGTTTGCAGGTGACCGAGCAGGTGTGGCAGCCGATGCACTTGTCGAGGTTCATCACCATGGCCAGTTGCGCCATGCAGCGTCCGATCGGCTTGTCGTCCGGCATCAGTACGTCACCTCCTGGGAGCGGCGGCGGATCACGGTGACCTCGTCGCGCTGGTTGCCCGTGGGGCCGAGGTAGTTGAAGGCGAACGACAACTGCGCGTACCCGCCGATGAGGTGGGTGGGTTTGACGAGGATGCGGGTCAGGGAGTTGTGGATGCCGCCGCGCCGCCCGCCGGTCTCGGCGACGGGGACGTTCACGACGCGTTCCTGCACGTGGTAGACGAAGACCGTGCCGGTGGGCATGCGGTGCGAGACGATGGCGCGCAGCACCATGACGCCGTTGCGGTTGACCGCTTCGACCCATTCGTTGTCGCTGACCCCGATCGCCTCGGCGTCGGCCGGGCTCATCCACACGGTGGGGCCGCCGCGGGACAGGGAGAGCATGAACAGGTTGTCCTGGTACTCGGAGTGGATGGACCACTTCGAGTGCGGGGTCAGGTAGCGGACGGTGACCTGCCTGCCGCCGTCCGGGCCGATCCTGGGTTCCCCGAACAGCCGGTGCATGTCCAGCGGCGGCCGGTAGACGGGGAGCGTCTCGCCGAACTCGTGGATCCAGTCGTGGTCGAGGAGGAAGTGCATGCGCCCGGTGAGCGTGTGCCAGGGCTTGAGCTCCTCGACGTTGACCGTGAACGCGGCGTAGCGCCGGCCGCCGGTCTCGCTGCCGGACCACTCCGGGCTGGTCAGGACGGGCACGGGCCGGGCCTGGGTGTCGGCGAAGGTGATCCGCCGCTCCTCGCTGCCCTCGGCGAGGTGGGCGAGCGGGCGCCCGACGCGCTCCTGGACGGAGCGGAACCCCTGGACGGCGAGTCGGCCGTTGGTGGTCCCGGAGAGGGCGAGGATGGCCTCGGCCATCTTGGCGTCGGTGTCCAGGGCGGGCCGTCCGTCGCCCGCCCCGCCGAGCATCACCCCGTTCACGCGCCCGAGGTGCTCCACCTCGTCGTCGGGGTGGAGCACCAGTCCCTTGGCCGCCAGGCCCGCCTGCTCGGTGAGCGGGCCGAGCGCGACGAGCTTGTCCGCGACCGCCGTGTAGTCCCGCGTCACCACGGTCAGCGCCGGCATCGTCCGCCCGGGGACCGGATCGGCCGCGCCGTCCCGCCAGTCGCGGACGACGCCCAGCGCCTGGGCGGTCTCCCCCGGGGTGTCGTGCTGCAGCGCGGTGGCGACGACGTCGCGGCGCACGCCGAGGTGGACGCGCGCCAGTTCGCTGAAGCGCCGGGCGATGGCCGTGAACGCGGCGAAGTCGGAGCGGGTCTCCCAGGGCGGGTCGATCGCCGGCGTGAACGCGTGCACGTAGGGGTGCATGTCGGTCGAGGACAGGTCGTGCTTCTCGTACCAGGTCGCGGCGGGCAGGACGACGTCCGCGAGGAGGGTGGAGCTGGTCATCCGGAAGTCCAGGGCCAGCAGCAGGTCCAGCTTCCCCTCCGGCGCGTCCTCGCGCCAGACGACGTCGCGGGGGCGGCTCTCCGGCGGTGCCTGCTGGGCGCGCACCGAGGAGTGCGTGCCGAGGAGGTGCTTGAGGAAGTACTCGTTCCCCTTGCCCGAGGAGCCGAGCAGGTTGGCCCGCCACAGGGTGAGGCAGCGGGGCCAGTTCTCCTCGGCGTCCGGGTCCTCGCAGGCCCAGCCCAGCTCGCCCGAGACCAGTTTGCGGCCGACGTACGCGGAGGGGTCCTCGCCCGCCGCGTCGGCCTCGTCGGCCAGGTCGAGCGGGTTCCGGTCGAACTGCGGGTAGGACGGCATCCAGCCGAGCCGGGCCGACAGCGCGAGGGTGTCGGCGGTGTGCATTCCGGCGAGGTCGCCGCGGGCCAGCGGTGAGGTGAGCGCGTCGGCGCGGTACCCGTCGTACCGCCACTGGTCGGTGTGGGTGTACCAGTACGCCGTGCCGATCATCTGCCGGGGCGGGCGCTGCCAGTCGGTCGCCATGGCCAGCGCGGTCCAGCCGGTGAGGGGGCGGCACTTCTCCTGGCCGACGTAGTGGGCCCAGCCGCCGCCGTTGCGTCCCATGGACCCGGTCAGCATGAGCAGCGCGAGGATCGCCCGGTACGTCGTGTCCCCGTGGAACCACTGGCAGATCCCCGCCCCCATGATGATCATGGTGCGGCCGCCGGACCGCTCGGAGCTGCGGGCCATCTCGCGCGCCACCCGGATCGCGGTCCGGGCCGGAACCGAGGTGTGCTGCTCCTGCCAGGCCGGGGTGCAGGGCCGGCTCGCGTCGTCGTAGCCGGTCGGCCAGTCGCCGGGAAGGCCGTCGCGCCGCACCCCGTACTGGGCGAGCATCAGGTCGAAGACCGTCGTCACGAGCCGCCCCCCGACGCGCCGGGCGGGGACGCCCCGGCGCAGCACGGCGCCGTTCGCGTCCGCCGTGTCGAACCGCGGGAGGAGGACCTCGACGGGGTCCGCCCCCTCCCCGAGGAGCGTCAGCCGCGGGACCGTCCCGCCGAGGTCGAGGTTCCAGCGCCCCGTGCCGGACTCCGTCCACCGCTCCCCCAGCGTGCCGCCCGGGACGACGGGCTCCCCCGTGCGGTCGTCGACGAGCACCGTCTTCCACTGCGCCCCTTCGGTCGTCTCGCCGAGGTCGGAGGCCCGCAGGAACTTGCCCGGTACGAAGCCGTCGCCGCGGCTCTCCAGCGTCACCAGGAACGGCAGGTCGGTGTAGCTGCGCACGTAGTCGGCGAACATCGGCACCTGGCGCTCGACGAAGCACTCGGTGAGGATCACGTGGCCCATGGCCATGGCCAGGGCCCCGTCGGTGCCCGGCTGGGCGTGCAGCCACAGGTCCGCGAACTTGGTGTTGTCCGCGTAGTCCGGCGACACCACGACCACCTTCTGGCCCCGGTAGCGGGCCTCGGTCATCCAGTGCGCGTCGGGCGTCCGGGTGACCGGGACGTTGGAGCCCCACATGACCAGGTAGGCGGCGTTCCACCAGTCGCCGGACTCCGGCACGTCGGTCTGGTCCCCGAAGACCTGCGGGGACGCCACCGGAAGGTCGGCGTACCAGTCGTAGAAGGAGGTCATGCAGCCGCCGATCAGCTCGATGAACCTCGATCCGATCGCGTGCGACACCATCGACATCGCCGGGATCGGGGAGAAGCCCGCGACGCGGTCCGGGCCCCACCGCCTGATGGTGTGCACGTGTGCGGCGGCGACCATCTCGACCGCCTCGTCCCACGTCACCCGCACGTGGCCGCCCTTGCCGCGGGCCCGCTGGTAGCGGCGGCGGCGCTCCGGGTCGTCCACCACGTCGGCCCAGGCCAGCACCGGGTCGCCCAGGCGGGCCCTGGCCTCGCGGTACATCTCGACCAGGACGCCCCGGGCGTAGGGGAAGCGCACCCGGGTGGGCGAGTAGGTGTACCAGGAGAACGCGGCGCCCCGGGGGCAGCCCCGCGGCTCGTACTCGGGGGAGTCGGGGCCCACCGAGGGGTAGTCGGTCTGCTGGCTCTCCCAGGTGATGATGCCGTCCTTGACGTAGACCTTCCACGAGCACGAGCCGGTGCAGTTCACTCCGTGGGTGGAGCGGACGACCTTGTCGTGGCTCCACCGGTCCCGGTAGAACACGTCACCCTGCCGGCCGCCCTCCAGGAAGACCGTCCGCCCGTCGGGGGAGACGTCGCGCCGGGTGAAGAAGCGCCCGACACGCAACAGCGCGTCGGCGGCCGGGCCGTCGGACACGCCGCCACCGGGCCGGTCGGCCCCCGGGGGAACCTTGCCGTCTGTCACGTTCCGTCACCTCGCCTGGGCAGGGGCTTGAGAGACACTCGACCGCCCAAGCTACCCGTATGTGACGATTTCTTACGGTTTCATGACCTAATGGCGGTGGAGTGTCCCCCAAGCCGGTCCGGGCTCCTCCCGTACGGCAGGGACGGGACCGGGCGGCCCCGCCCCGGGGCCGCCCGGTCCCGGGGCACATCCGCCCCACCCCCACCACGGCGAGCGCGCCGCCACCGCCGGCCTCCGGCACACGGGAAGGACCGGACCCCCGGTCACGACGGCGGGGCGCGACCGCTCCTCGGAAAGGAGAACGCCTTGAGGCGCCTCGGCGTACCGCAATCAGGCCACGCCCCCGCTCCCGCGCGGCAGTCGCGGATGCTGGCCCTGGCCACCGTCGGCTTCACGGTCGGCTTCTGGGCGTGGGCCCTCCTCAGCCCGCTCGGACCGACGTTGCGCGAGGACCTCGGCCTCAGCGCGTTCCAGCAGTCCCTGATCGTGGCCGTGCCCGTGATCGTCGGCTCCCTCGGCCGGATCCCGGTCGGCGCGCTGACCGACCGCCTCGGCGCCCACCGGATGTTCCCCCTCGTCGTCGCCCTGACCATCCTCCCGGTCCTCTACCTGGGCCATCTGGCCGACTCCCTGGCCGGGTACCTCGTCGGGGGCTTCTTCCTCGGGCTGGGCGGCACCACCTTCGCCATCGGCGTGCCGTTCGTCAACGCCTGGTACCCGCCCGAGCGGCGCGGTCTGGCCCTGGGCGTCTTCGGCATCGGCACCGGCGGCACCGCCATCTCGGCGTTCACCACCGTGCAGCTCTCCGACGCCGTCGGGCGCAGCTTCCCCTTCGACCTCGTCGCGGTCCTCCTGGCCGTCTACGCCGTCGCCGCGCACTTCCTCCTGCGCGACCGGTCGGAGCGAGCCGCCCCGGGCGGCTCGCTCCTCTCGCGCACGGCGGCCGGCATGCGGATGGCGGTCACCTGGCAGCTCTCCTTCCTCTACGCCGTCACCTTCGGCGGCTTCGTCGCCTTCAGCGTCTACCTGCCCACGTACCTCACCACCGCCTACGGCCTCGGACGTTCCGACGCCGCCCTGCGCACCGCGGGCTTCGTCGTGCTCGCCGTCGCCGCGCGGCCGATCGGCGGATGGCTCTGCGACCGGGTCCATCCGGTGCCGGTACTCGTCTGGCTGTACGGCGCCATCGCCGCGCTGGCCTTCCTCGCGGCGTTCGAGCTCCCCCTGATGCCGTTCGGGACCCTCGCCTTCCTCGGGATGGCCGCCGCCCTCGGAGCGGGGTCGGGCGCCGTCTTCGCCCTCGTCGCCCGCCTCGTGGCCGCCGACCGGATCGGCTCGGTCACCGGCATCGTCGGCGCCGCCGGAGGACTGGGCGGGTTCTTCCCCCCGCTCGTCATGGGCGCGGTCTACGGGGCCGCCGGTGACTACACCTGGGGCTACCTGCTCCTGGCCATCACCTCGGCCCTCGCCGGCGTCTTCACCGCGACCGCCGTCCGCCGCCACACCCGCGCGTCCGCACACCCCTGAGGGGCCGTACACGCCCGAGTGCCCGCCTTCCCCGGATCCGCCGCTCCCTGGGTACGCGGTCGAACCGATCGGTTCCCGGCCGGCCCCGCCCCGCCCCGCCCGGCGGGGGCGGCCGGCGGCCGTCGGTCGGGGTGGTCGTGGCACGCAGGCGCTCGTCGCGGTCGGGCCGCCCGGGCAGCGGGGGAAGTCCGAGTCCGGGGGCGCGGGAAAACCGCGGCCGACGGATCCCGGAGACGAACCCGGGCAGGACCCGCGCCACCAACGGCCCGGCACCGGTCGGCCCCGACGGACCTCCCCACCGCCGCGTCCCCGCCGGGGAGGCGTCGATCCCCACGTACGGCGCGGTCGCGAGGGCTTCGGGGTCCGTCGTCGCACACGAACCGTCGAGGCCCCGCTGCACGCACCCGAAGACCTCGGTCCTGTTCGTCTAGGAGGGCCGGTGCGGGGTAGTCGGCCTCGTGAGAGCCGGACGGCGCTCCGCCGCCGCACGAGAAAGAGGTCGGCTCATGACCCACGCCCATGGCCCCGTGCGGCAGGCCCCGCTCCTGGCCGACGGAGTATCCCTGCTCGGAACGGGCGTCGCCCGTCCGGTGCCGTGGCTCCACGACCTGACCGACGGCCACGGCAGTGCCGGCTCCGCACCCCCGAACACCGCCGGCGACCGGCCGCGCCCCGCCCCGGGGCGGGGATGACCGCTCCCGGCGCACCGCCGGCCCGCGGTGGCGACCGCCCCATCGACCACTAGGAGAAACGGTGCCCCTCTCCCTCACGCAGCAGAGCGTGGAAGAACTCGGCGGCAGGAGCAGCGTCCTGGTCCGGCAGCGTCGCGACCACGCCGAACTGGACCGCCTCATGAACCTCTACCGGGCCGACGGCCGAACGGAGGAGGAGCGCCGGCGGACGCTGAAGGACATCGTGCAGCTCACCTTCAGCCACGCCTTCGCCGAGGAGACCGTGCTGTGGCCGGCGCTCCGCCGCCTGGCACCCGACGGCGAGGCCCTGACCGCCCGGGTCGAGGAGGAACACCAGGAGATCAACGACCTGGTCGCCGAGATCGAGCGCACCGGGCCCGCCGACCCCCGCCGCGACGTGCTCGTGGAGCGCGCCTTCGCGCTGATACGGCAGGACATCCGGGACGAGGAGGACCTGCTCCTGCCGCGGTTGCAGGAAGCCCTGCGCCACGACCCGAAGCGCCTGCGCGCTCTGGGCACGGCGTGGGAGGCCGTCCGCCGCACCGCCCCGACCCATCCGCACCCGGCGGTGCCCCGCCGGCCTCCGGGCAACGCCCTGGCCGGTGTCCCACTGAGCGCGCTGGACCGGGTGAGGGACGCGCTCCCGGCCGGCGCCCGGGCGGTCCTCGGCCGGACGGTCACGACGCTCGCCGCGGCGGCCGTGTCGAGGTGGCGTGCGGTCGACCGGTCACGGCGCGGTCGCTGACGCTCCGCCGCCGGCGGGTCCGTCCTCAGCCGCGCGGCACCTCGGCGGTACCGGCGGGCGACGCGCGGACGAGCCGTGCCGCAGGTCCCACGGCCCGGTTCCCGCCGGTCGGCGGGAAGGGCATCCTCCCGCCGGCCCCGGCGCCCCGCGCCCGGCTCCGCCCGTTCCCCCGCGCCGCCCCGCGCCCCGGCCTCTGGTACGGGGCGGGGGCGACCCGTACCGCCGGGAGGATTCCGCCGGCGGTACGGGCCGCCGGCGCGGAGTTCCCCGGCACCCCGCCGGGGCCCTACGGCAGGCGGCGGCTTGTCGGGCGCTCACAAAGTCCCATGAGACGTGTTTCTTCCCCGAAAGGCCCAATCCGCGACGTCATGACGCGCGCTCACCCGCCGCGTTTGCCATGGTGCGATGGGGGTGCGCAGCCGCCCGCCCTTCCACCCGCCATCGACCGCCCAGATGAGGTTGCGCATGGTCACGTCTATGGAGTCGTCCACTCTTGTGCCCGTGAAGGGGCGGGGTGTGGGGCGTATCGTCGTCGATTGGCTCACCACGACGGATCACAAGAAGATCGGGCACTTGTACCTGATCACGTCGTTCGGGTTCTTCCTCTTCGGTGGCCTGCTGGCGTTGATGCTGCGCGCGGAGTTGGCCCGTCCCGGGATCCAACTGCTCTCCAACGAGCAGTACAACCAGACCTTCACCCTGCACGGCACGATCATGCTGCTGCTGTTCGCCACCCCCACCTTCGCCGGGTTCGCCAACGCGATCATGCCGTTGCAGATCGGCGCCCCCGACGTGGCCTTCCCACGGCTGAACATGTTCTCCTACTGGCTGTTCCTCTTCGGCGGCCTCATCGTCGTCAGCGGCCTGCTCACCACCCAAGGCACCGCCGACTTCGGCTG